>CAIOPG010000009.1 GCA_903860135.1 Candidatus Omnitrophota bacterium
CCCGGCGATGTTGACGAGTAGAATCGGTGTTGGTAATTTATGGGGAGAGAGATTCGAGTTCATTGTCCGGGGTTAGTGTTTCACGTCGTTAATCGAGGTAATAATCGACAAGCTGTGTTTCTAGAACCGGATGATCAGAAAAAGCATTACTGGTGGCGGAGGATATGTATCCGTAAAGTTTCGGGAACAGATGAAGTCATTGTTGCCGATAAAACGAAAACCGGGCAGACCCCGGAAGGTAATTACGACGTAACCTATTAAGAGATATGGTTTTGGGGAGACCTGACACTAATATTCTTTGACACTAATATTCTTGACACTAATATTCTTTTGACACTAATATTCTTTTGACACTAATATTCTTTGACACTAATATTCTGACACTAATATTCCTTGACACTAATATTCTACTAATATTCATGACACTAATATTCAATAGCCGTCATTCTACAAACAAGAGATCATTGTGCAGTTGAATAAGGATTTTGAAGGGTCGGCGCGTGTTGAGAATGGTGTTAATTTCTGGATGGCGCGTAACATTCAGGACCATTTTGCTGACGTCAGCAAAATGATATATCTTGGGTTTGCCGAACAGGTTGGATAATGAGTGGAATACGTTACAGGTGAGTTAATGTCGTTGATATTCTTTCTTGTTTTATGTTTCGGGGCGGCGGCCGTGGGGTCTGTCTTTACGGTGGCTTCCGTGAAAAGTTGGTACCCAACGATCAGGAAGCCGGCATGGAATCCTCCAGACAAGGTATTTGCTCCGGTTTGGACTGTTCTATATTTGATGATGGCGGTGGCAGGATGGATGGCCTGGGAGAGACTGCCGGGGAATATACTCTGCCTGCCCATGGTGTTGTTTGTGGTTCAACTGATCCTGAACGCGGGATGGTCAGCGCTCTTCTTTGGCCTTCGGAAGCCAGGTTGGGCTTTTCTGGAGCTGATCTTCTTATGGGTGAGCATCCTTCTGACGATGATCAGTTTCTGGAATATTTATTGGCTGACAGGGCTCCTTTTCTTGCCATATTTTTTGTGGGTTAGCTTCGCCGGAGTTCTTAATCTCCATGTTTGGAAATTGAATCGATCGTAAAGAAAAGATTCTTCGTTATGGGAAAGATGATGACGATTAAAAAGAATATAAGCGGTCTGCTGAAGACATGAAGCTGATGTGGGCGACGGAGAAATAAATATGGCATCGGATCTGTCGTTTGTGGAATTTATTGCTGATCAAAGGATCACCGCTGACGCGCTTCCTGAGCCAAAACCTAAAAAGAAGAAGGCGGACTGGAGTAACAGGAAGGCTTGCTCTTGAAGCGATGGGATGGTATAATTGCTTCATAATATGAAGCGATTATAGGGCTTATTTGCTTCACGGTCCTTGGGGGTTTGGGAGGTTTCTTTATGAAATATATCTGGCAACATAAGTTGTGGCCGCAGTTCACCTGGGACAGCATGGTCCTGTTACCTGTTCTAGGGCAGGCCAGACTGGCTCAGGGCGACCTTCTGGGCCGTGTTAAACGGCTAGGCCTCAAGCTTGAAGAAGAGGCCCAGGCGAACATCCTGACCGAGGAAGTCATCAAAACATCCGAGATCGAGGGTGAGCTTTTGAATTTGCAGATGGTGCGCTCCTCGGTGGCAAGGCACCTAGGGCTTCCCACAGCGGGACTTGGTCGTTCATCCAGGTCTGTTGATGGGCTCGTTGAGGTTGTTCTGGATGCGACCCGGAAATTCGATATTGCTTTGAATAAGCAGAGGCTTTTTGGATGGCATGGCGCTCTCTTTCCGACAGGGTACTCGGGACTTCATAAGATTCGCGTCGCCCAATGGAGAGGCAACGACGACCCTATGCGCGTTGTTTCGGGGCCTGTGGGGCGTGAACGTATCCATTTTGAGGCGCCTCCCGGGGACGTGGTCGATGGTGAAATGAAAAGATTCCTTCAGTGGTGGAAGGAAAGCCACGGCCGTGTGGACGGGCTTCTGCGCGCGGGGGTGGCGCATTTTTATTTTCTGACGATCCATCCTTTTGAGGACGGCAATGGGCGTATGGCCCGGAGCCTTACTGATATGGCACTTGCGCAGGACGAGAAACTCAAGGTGAGATACTACAGCTTTTCATCTCAGATCATGGAAGAGCGGGATGACTATTACAAGATCCTTGAGAAGAACTCGAAGACGGCTGATCTGAACCTCACGGCCTGGCTCTCGTGGTTCCTTGGGTGTTATCAGCGCGCCATCGGGAAGTCGGAAAAGATCATGGGCAAGGTCATTTTGAAGGCGGATTTTTGGGCAGAGCACGCGCAGGTTCAGCTCAATGAGCGTCAAAAGAAGATCCTTAATCGGATGCTCGACGTTGGGCCGGGTGAATTTGTCGGCGGTTTGACGACCCGTAAATATGTGAGCCTTGGGAGCACGAGCAGGGCGACCGCGTTCCGTGAGATCTCGGATATGGTCGAAAAAGGCTTGTTGCGGCAAGCCTCAGGTGGCGGACGGAGTGTGCATTACGACATCCTTTGGCGCGAAGCTTGAAACGTTTCGGGACGTTTTGTTAATTAACAAGGAATTCACACCCCAGACACTTCCATGACACGGGCATAGCTTATACTTCGATCAACATGATTGTTGGTCTAGGCTATATCTGAAAGGGAAGTATGGGGCGATCGGTGTTTCCAGGGAGTTTTTTTAGTTTAAAGAAGCCGGCATGGTTTCGCCTGACAAGCGCGATCCTTTTGCTGGCGTATACCAGTGATCTGATCGGGATGGATTGGATCAGGACCCGCGAAGCATACGCGCAAAGCGTGGTTATGGCACCCCGTCCGGGGGTGTTGGTGCCAGCCTCGCAAGCAGGATCGCTGCCTCTTCTTAAAGCCATTGCCATAGATCCTGCTGACCCTTTAAAGATAGATTTTCTGGTCGATGCCGGGGATCATCTGAAGGCTGATGAAAAAGCTTCGACCCGCCTGGTCCAATATTTCCTGACTTTTCTCACCATACCTGAAAAAGATCTTTGGGTTAACCTTTCCCCGTTGGAGCCGGAACGTATTATCAATCGTGCGCTCGGCCGGACGGCTGTGGGCGAAGATATGCTCAAAGAGGATTATCTTTTAAAACAGTTGGCGGCTTCCATGACTTTTCCGGATCAGGATCCCGGCAAAGCGTTCTGGGCGAAGATCCGCAGCAGGATCCAAAAACAGTACGGGGATATTGACCTCCCCTTAGATACGTTCAGCAAGGTTTGGGTGGTACCGGAGAAAGCGCTTGTTTATGAAGAGAAGGGGATAGCGTTTATTGCCGAAAGCCGGTTGAAGGTCATGTTCGATGAAGATTATATGACCCAAACAAAAAAGACGAACGGCAATCATTCAAAAATGAATGGTGCCCCCGGGCTAGACAGCATGTACCTTGCGATCGCCCGGGAGATCATTATCCCGGAGCTTGAACGGGAAGTGAACCAAGGGCAGTATTTTGCGCCTTTACGCCAGATGTTCAACGCACTGATCCTGGCTATCTGGTTCAAGCGTAAACTCAAAGACAATATTGTCAATTTGATTTATACCGACAAGAAGAAAACATCCGGTATCCAGATCAAAGACCGGAAGATCAGTCAAAAAGTTTATGCCCGGTATATGTCAGCCCTCAGGAAGGGTGTGTACGATGTTATCCGTGAAGAAGCTGATCCGGATCAGCAGGGCACGACCCCGCGCCGATATTTCTCCGGCGGGTTAACATTTGAAAGAACTTCCTCAAAGATAGACTTTGCGTCATTACCTGATTCCGCCAGTGAACGCAAGCACGTCATGCGTGGTTTTGGCAAGAACATCTTCAGACTGACAACGTCTCTCATCCCTAAAGGGATGTCGAAGAAAAGCCTCCTCACACTGCTTCTGGCGGCGGGAATGCTTGTGTCTCCAGGATCAGGCCCCATTAACCAGACAGCAGCTCACGGTGGCAACAAGGCACCGTCGCCGCGTATAGAAGTTGTCGCGGGAGTGGATATTGTGTCGAAGAAAATTATCGGACATGGAGATATGATCCCTGAGTCAGATAAAAAATATTTTTCATTTATGAAAGACTTTCTGACCATCGAGGATGTTAAAAATATTCAAGGAAAGCCCAATCCGTTGACAGGGAAGCTGTACATATTGGATACAGGATTTATAGCATCACATTGGGACAAGATCTTTACGTACTCATCGATGAATTGGTCGCAGGAAACCATGGTTATTGCCCTGCAGGCTAAGCTGGGGCTTCCGCAAGACGGGCAGTTCGGACCGCAAACGCGCGGTGCGCTCGAACGTGTCATGTCATTGAAGACCATGACGCTTAAAACCGGGGTAAAAGGAGCGGTGCAAGCGCCGGGGCCACTGTCTGTTGTAAAAGACACGCTAACCGCAGTGATCCGTGCTGTTAATCCAGGGAAAGCGTCCGACAAGGATGTTCTGAGGGATAATATAAAGACTTTCTCCTCAAGCGTCGTTGCTGCTGGATCAGGCCCTAATCCACCGGATGATCAGGATTTTAAATATGGTATGGATCAGATCGTGCGCACCTTAATACAGGATCCCAATGTCCAAGCCAGAACGGCTATGTTAAATTACTTACTTCAAAACGACCAAACTGATCCGCAATTCACGCCTGTTGTTCAAACCATCATTTTGAATTCACCTTATATGCATGTCGTTCAGGCACTGCTGTTGCATATGGTATCTAAGAACGGCGGTGATCTGCGTTTCTTTATACAACTTATTGATAAATCATTACACGAACATAAAGCTTCAACTCTCGTCGATATGGAGTTGCAGGGACTGGCTGACATTCTTGGCAAAGGGCAATCTCCACTCAATCAACTTCTGGCCATGGATCAACCAAGGCCGTCTTCACCTGTGATTTCTCGTGACGTCACCCGAAGGGTGTTATTGACATTCTTAGCGTGGTCAGATGATTCGATCGCCCGAGGACACTTATTACGCAGTGAATACTGGAATATAGATCAATTGACGCATATCCACCGTGCGTTGAATGCGGCCCGGGGGGCTATGGCTGAACGGCTCAAATTAGATGTGTATAATGAAATTCTCCGGCGGGAAGCTTTGAGGGTCATTGAGTCTATGCCAGCCAATGAGAAGCCGTCTGTCTTTTCTACCCAGGAAGATATTTATAATTATTATTTGGCGACAAAAGGGCTGAAGGCGCTGCATGACCCGCTGGTACGCACGGCCTATGTGGATCTGCGGGGAAATATGCCGCGCTGGTTATTGGCAAAGGCCGTTGGGGCGGCAGAACAACGTTTGGCGTTGCCTGTGGCATCGCACATGGGGATGCCGGTACTGTATGATGTGCCCCCGAGAGGGTTAGCAGAAGCCTCTGTGCCGGAGTATCTTTTTGCGCTTGATCCTGTGGCACAAGCCGCTTATTTAGTTCAGTCTACAAATATCGATGAATTGGCACGCATCTTTCATGTAGTCACACCTTTAAGAAGTAAAGCACTCGATCGATTGATGGCAACACCCCGGGGGCGTATCCTGGCACTGCAGGTTTATGCCCACGCCGACGATGAGGATCTGCTTGCGCTGGTCGAAGCCAAAGCTGATTGGGAGGATCTTTTAAGGAAGGATATTCAGGATATCAATGATCCGGTTTCATTGAAGGTTATTCATCAGGCTATGGCCAAGATGTATAACAGGCCGTGGGGGAAAGAATGGATGTTGAATATTCGGCTGAAGGCATTAACACCAGCAGAACTTGAGCATGCGGATGACCCGCGCGGTCGACGTAAGGTGTCAGCCGAAAAAGAATCACGGGCCATACAGCAAGCCCTGGATCTGATGAAAGAAATGTTGGCTAATCCTCCCAGTTTGTTTATTGGGAAAAGGCCGTATATATCAGATGAACTTTCATTTATTGCTGCTGCGTTAGTAAACAAGATCACTGCCGGAGATCCTGAAGAAGTGATGGCGTACGTCAATGCCTTGAAATTGTCTGGCGACACAAATAAGCAAGCGATCGGGGAAGATATTGAGCACTGGAAAAATAAATTTCTGGCTGAAGGTCAAAGCCCGTCATCGATCCCGTTTATAAATAAATTGATCCTTTGGGGGTCGGGCTTATTCTTGTCTGCTTTGGCCTATCTTCGCTTAAGAAAGAAAACAGCTCTTGGCAAAGCGAGTGTCAGCAAGTTGATCCTGAAACTCCGCCGGACATTTCTGGTTGACAGCATCGATGTGCAAGGCGTGATCCAGGGCAATACGCCCGGTTTCAAGGATGCATTTCTGGCGGCCATGCCCTGGGGTTCTTCATCAACGAAGAAAAATCAGGCTGTTGTCGTTATCCCTAGAAGGGGGCTGTTCAATGGCACGTCAAATTATTTCCAGGGATGGCAGTCTATGGTGCATGGCTGGAGAAAAGGCAACGCCCCGCCGGATGGACAGGGCATCATTAACGGATTAAATGATATCCTCAATAATGCTTTTTATATCCTTCGCGCGACACCGTATACGCCGGAACTTATAGATAAAGGTGATGAGGGGATACTCCTCAATGACCGGTATCGGGCCACGTTCACCTATTTTAATTTATTAGTGATCGATACGCTCGATACTCTTTCTGATCTTCTTGAAGGCACCAATATTGATCAGCGGCAACGTGCGCTTTTATCACGGGATGTTGGTGTCTTGGTTGAAATGAACAAGTATTTCATGGAGTATCTGGTTATTCTTGAATGCCGGGGGGTGATTGACAAGGTGATGGGTTATAAGTTCCCGGATCATCATTGGACCGAGCGTTCAGGGCTGTATCCGTCTATCCGTTGGTTTTTGTTGTACACGTATCTTTTGAAAGCATCTAAGAAGAAATTGCTGATTGGCTTGCCGGGGCTGTTAAGCAAAGGCAATGCGCTGATGCCGGGGTTGTATGGGTCAGCCGACGCCGGGTATTTTAAGGCTGTTGTTGAGCGCAGCGAGACGGCTTTAACACAAATGATCCAACGCGCGGATAATCTGACGTCTCCTTTGAGCAAAGGGATAGGTTACACACATAAAATGCGCAGTTTTGTCAGCCGTTTGCGCCTGATGTCGGTGCCGCTTATTCTTGGTTTTGTTCTTTCCATGACCTTCCTTGGTTTGGGCAGCGTCCAGATCCCATTGATGGCGGTCTGGGGTGTCTTGGTCGGGTTTCTGATTTATTGGGTGCCGCATACCAATACCATGCAAATGCCATGGCGCGCGGCCATGGAGGCTGTGACAGAGAAGCTGGATGCGCAGTTGCGTATGTCATTAGGCGCGACGGATATCGACGAGCAAGCCCTTGTGCGTTTGGCGCTTGATGAAGGGGCCGATGAATTGAAGAAAGAACTGGCGGCACAACAGTCCAGTCTCGATATGATCGTGATCATTCCTGAAGAGCCTTCTTATGCCGGCAGTTTAAAGGAATATGTCCGTCAACGCCGGGGAACCATTATCAGAAAAGATGTCCCGGTTGAAGTGCTGGCGCCACAAAGAAAAGGCAGTGCCAATATATATTTTGAGGCGCTTCAGCTGGTTCAAAACAGACTGCGCGATCAGGAGTTCCTCGAGCAAAATCCGGGACTTAAGGGGCGGTCGGTGCAGGATGTACGGATATTGTTTGTTTTTCACGGCGATAATAAGATCCAGGATGACAGTATCCTTGATTGGACCATTGTGAATGGCTACCGCTCTGCCGGTGCTATGCGTGCCAAAGAAGGGACAACATTGCCTGATGGCCAGCGCATGACACACGGCGGGCACATCATCCGGTACAGCCGGGACGTTTCTTTTCGGCCATTGGCGCAACAGAATTTTGATGATGTTGCCTTATGGGGCGATTGGGTCAACCAGGTGGATTTGGAAACCCTGGGGCTCTTCATCACAAATCTAACTTCTGAAAATAAGATCGAGATACATGAAGTCCTGGAGAAGTTGAATATATCCGCTTTACAGAAAGATGGTGATGGAGATCCAACTTATCGAAATAAGGTATTGAAGTATCTGGAAGATCATTACAAATTGCCGCAACATTCTTTAAAGCAATTCCCGGCGTTAACCGAGGGCATGGTCTTTAGCCCCAGGACAGTGCGTGTCCTGGAAAGTGTCCTGGTTCAATTGGAGGCCGATCCCGGATTGTGGAAGCAGTTGAAATATTTGCATTTGACGACGGATATCCTTAATAATCTTTTAAAATCTTCAGATGGCATGAAAGATTATGTTGATAAGCGGATCAACCTGCCAGATATCGAAGATCAATACGCGATGGCAGATCACGACGATGCGCGGCTGCTTTTCAAGCGTTTCTATACTATATTTGCCCGGGCCAAAGAAGATGTGCCCGCCGGGCTTCATTTCAGCCCCATCATGGCGTATCCGGGGGCGGCTGAGGTATGGCATATCAGGACGTCTGATGACGTCTCAAGGATCAAAGCGTTATTAGCCTTAAAGCCATGGGCGCTATCCTCAGCAACACCAGATCTTGCGCCAAAGAACAAAGCTGATTCTGCCATCGATGGCGGATTGGATTTCACGATGACGCAGGAACATATTGAATATAAAGAACGCATGCCCTCGACGTTGCCAGGCTTGCCGGCCGCTGACCCGAGCCGGTCTTTACAATTCCTTCAGTTATTCCGTGGTTTTGATTTTAGTATTACAGCATCAGAGACTTTGACAGATCCGCGTGTTTTCCTGGGTTTTTAGTCATTTCCAACCTTATTTACAAGAAGTTCACATCCACGCCACACGTTGTTCATAGCCATGGTTTAGACTCTTTGATAGAAAGGAGTTGGCTATGAGTACAAACAGGATGATCAAAAACAGGATCAACAGATTTTTTGAAATGGAGGCGCCGCGCGGGCGTGGTCGATTTTATGACGACGCTTTACAAATAAAAAGGCCCTCGGTGAGGATGGCAATGAAAAAAATGGATATGGAGCTGTTAAATAACAGTAAGGTCCGCCGGGAGATCGAGCGTTACAAGTGGATCGAGAGCGAGAAGTTCGGGCGTGATATCGGCATGGACAGGGCCAGTTGCGAATGGCTTGCGTTATATGCTGATGCCTGGCAGAAGGTTCATGGGCCCAGCAAGCGTTCGGTCGGTAAGGTAAAGAGGGGTGTTGCAAAAGTTCACACGGATGTAACATTGCTGTCATCGTCCTGACATATTTATTAACTATCATAGAAACAAAAGGCCCATGGGGGTCTGATCAAGCCAGAAAACAAGGAGAACGTATGAGAAAAGGATTATGGGCAAGTATGGTGTTGTTGGGAGTGGCATTGATCGGCGGGATGCCCGTGGTTCATGCCGGAGAGGTTGATCTTCTTGTGCAGAAACTCGTCGAGAAGGGTGTCCTTTCCTCCAATGAGGGGCAAATTTTGCTTGATGAGACCAAGCAGGATGTTGCCAAACAGAACGCCAAGGGCACCAATGATGCGCTTCCGGCCTGGGTTCAGACCACAAAGATCAAGGGTGATGTACGGCTTCGCTATCAAACACAACAGCGTGAAGCGGGCACAACGCGCAATCGCGGGCGTATCCGTTACCGCCTGGGCTTCGAAACCAAACCCAATGACCAGGTTTTGGTCGGCGCGGGACTTTCCGGTGCGGAAAAGAGCTCCACGGTTGATGATGCCCGTTCTACCAATACAACCATGATGAATACTTTTGACCGCGGCCCGATCCGTCTGGATTATGCTTATGCCGAGTATAAGCCTAACAGCGAGCTTCGCTTGATCGGCGGTAAGTATAACGGGTTGTCCAAGGATTATTTGTGGTATACAACGGACATGATGTGGGATTCTGACATCAATCAGGAAGGTGCTTCGGCGCATGTGGATTTGAAAGATGTGCTCGCTGGCGATGTTTTCTTCAATTCAGGTTACTGGGTGCTCGGCGAATCCAGTACGGCAGCATCAGATCTGGGGATGTATTATGGTCAGGCAGGTATGGTTTTCTCGCCAGATCCCGTGCAGATCAAACTTGCCGGTACATTTTACAGTTTCATCAATGATGATACAGGGACGTTATTGAGCGGTCGCGCTTCGGGTAATACCATCACTGGCGCTGGCACCGTGCTAAGTCCCTATAAATATGCCTATGATTTTGGTAAAATCCTTGCAGGTTCTGCCGAAGCTATTTATAGTTTCCCGGCAGAAACATCATCTCCGATCAAAATGGCCGGGGTGTTTGGTGATTATGTTCTTAATACGGATCCATCCAAAGACAAGGCTGGTTATGCCGCCGGGGTCAAGTTTGGTTATCCCAAAGTGGCTGTAAAAGGCGATTGGCAGTTCAAGTATCAGTATGTGCAGTTGGCCAAAGATGCCTGGTATGATTCTTTGCCGGATTCCGACCGTTACAGCGGCAATACGAACATCAAGGGCAATGAATTGCTCCTTGATATCGGGCTTGCGAAGAATGTTTCGCTGGGGCTGGATTATTACCGTTCAGATGTCCTGAGAGGGACAAAGTTGCCGGAAAGTGTTTTTCAGGCTGATATCAACATGAAGTTCTAAGCAGGCATGCCGGGGTGGTTCTGTGAGGCTGCCCCGGCATATTCTTCTAATAAAATTTGAAGGAGAAAATATGAAATTGATATCGCAGTTGACCATGGTCCTGTCGGGCCTTGTGGTGATGGCCGGTGCGGCGTCAGCGGAAATGATCCAGATCAAGGGGTCGGATACAACGATCAATCTCTCCCAGAAACTGGCGGAGATTTACATGCAACAAAATCCGGGTGTCAAGATTTCTGTTACTGGTGGCGGGTCGGGCACGGGGATCGCGGCGCTCATCAACAAGAAATGCAGCATTGCTAATTCTTCCAGGGCGATCAATGCCAAGGAAATGGAAAGTGCCACGACCGCAGGTGTATCGCCAACGCGCATTGTTATCGCCATTGATGGGTTAAGTGTTGTTGTCAATGCTGGCAATACGGTTAACAAGCTCACCGTCGAGCAGATCGGCAAGATATACCGTGGTGACGTCAAGAACTGGTCTGAAGTGGGCGGCGCGGATATGCCGATCAATCTGTATGGCCGGCAGTCTAATTCCGGGACATACGGATTTTTCAGAGAAGTTGTTCTCAAAGGAGAATATTCTTCTAAAATGAACAGCATGAACGGCAGTTCCCAGATCGTTGAAGCGGTCAAGGCGGATCCTTCGGGCATTGGATATGTGGGTGTCGGTTATGTGAAGAGTGCGATCGGGATCAATGTGGTTGAAGTGGCTTTTACGGCTAATGGGACGTACAAAAGCCCCTTAGACAAGCAGGCCGTCGAAGCGGGAACGTATCCGATCGCGCGTCCGTTGTATCAGTATGTTAATGGGACGCCCTCGGGTGAATCCAAGAAGCTCCTGCAGTTCGAGTTGAGCGATGAAGGTCAGAAGATCGTCGAAGAAGAGGGGTTCTATACGATTGCTGAAGAATATAAGGTCCAGAACGCTAAGAGTGGATTATAATCACAGGTAACCCTTACTTTTAGTAGAGGGAAGGTCGATATGTTACGGCCTTCCCTCTACTAACATCTTATGCAAAGAAGACATAAAGAAAAATTGATCGAACTGATATTCCTTTTCAACGGGGTCCTTGTTGTGCTGGTCCTTGCCGGGATATTCCTTTTGCTGTTAAAGAATGCCCTTCCGGCTTTCAAAGAAGTCAGCGTGGTTCATTTCTTGACCAAGCCTATCTGGAATCCTGATGCGTATGACCAGGCAACCTACGGGCTCCTGCCCATGCTGGTTTCTACCCTGATGGTGACATTGGGTTCTCTGGTTGTGGCGATCCCATTAGGTGTCGGTACGGCGGCGTATTTATCTGATGTGGCCAGTCCGCGGGTGCGTGAGATCGCCAAGCCGGTGGTCGAGATACTGGCAGGTATTCCATCGGTTGTCGTCGGCTTTCTCGGGATCGTCCTTCTGGGACCGGTCATTTCGAAATTGACGGGCTCTTACAACGGGCTCAACGCACTCAATGGTTCGATCTTGTTGGCGGTAATGGCACTGCCTACGATCATCAGCCTTTCCGAAGATGCTTTGGCCAGTGTGCCACGCGCGTATGAAGAAGCGTCCCTCGCGCTCGGAGCCAACCGGTGGGAAACAGTGCTGCGCGTCAAGATCCCGGCGGCGGCCTCAGGGATCCTGGCCGCCTGCATGCTTGGGATGGGGCGTGCCATTGGAGAGACCATGACAGTTTTAATGGCCACCGGCAATGCAGCGGAATTCCCGCGCAGTTTTCTTGGCCCGGTCAAGACCATGACGTCAACGATCGCCATTGAACTGGGAGAAGTGGCGTATTATACAACTCATTTCCATATGCTGTTTGCCGTCGGTCTGATGCTCTTTATTATCACATTTATTATCAACTTGTGCGCGGACATGATCTTTCACCGGCATACACGGGGGCTGGCATGAAGATCAAGGTCAAACGCATCAAGGAGATCCTTGGGTTTGGCGTCCTGCATGTGTGCATGCTGTGTGTCCTGATGATCCTGGCCGTTATTGTGTATGACATTGTGTCCAAGGGTTCGGGGGTCATTTCCTGGGATTTCCTGACCAAACCTCCGGTTGACGGCATGACCAAGGGCGGTATTTTCCCTGCCATTTTGGGGACTTTCTTTGTGACGCTCATGACGGCGGTATTGGCGGTGCCGCTGGGCATGGGGTGTGCCATTTATTTGAATGAATACGCCCGTGATGACGGGCTAACACGGTTCATCCGCCTTTCGATCCGCAATCTTTCGGGTGTACCGTCCATTGTCTTCGGCCTTTTTGGTGTGGCGCTTTTTGTGGATGCGTGTCATTTTGGAACATCGATCCTGTCGGCAGGGGCGACGCTCGGGCTTATGACATTACCGCTGACGATCACGGCCAGTGAAGAAGCACTTAAAACCGTACCGCGCTCATACCGCGAAGGGGCGCTGGCACTCGGAGCGACGAAATGGCAGGCGATACGTTATAATGTGTTGCCTTTGGCTATTCCGGGGATATTGACAGGGATGATCCTGGGCCTTTCCCGTGCGGCGGGCGAGACAGCACCGATCCTGTTCACAGGGGCGGCCTTCTTTCTGCCCGATGTCCCTAATTCGATCTTGAGCCAGTTCATGGCTTTGCCCTATCATTTATATATCATGTCGACCCAGCACCATAATATCGCGTTGGTCAGGCCGATCGCTTACGGGACGGCACTGGTGTTGATCGTGCTTGTTTTTTTGATGAACCTGGTAGCGGTCATCATCCGTTATCGTCTGAGGAAAAAAGGAAATGCGCATGGATAAAAAGATCAGGATGAAAGCCAGGAAAGTTGAATTCTTTTACGGGACAACGCAGATCCTGCACGGGATCGACCTGGATATTTTTGAAAATAATGTGACCGCGATCATCGGCCCGTCAGGATGCGGCAAATCAACGTTCATTCGCCTTTTAAATCGCATGCATGAACTTGTCCCGAGTGCTAGGCTCAAAGGGGAGATAACCTTAGACGGCAAGAGCATCACGTCTGCCGATGTTGATCCGGTGGAGATCCGCCGGAAAGTCGGGATGGTTTTTCAAAAACCCAATCCTTTCCCCAAAAGCATTTTTGAGAATGTTGCTTATGGGCTTGAAGTGAATGGTGTGAAAGACCGTCATTTCATTGAAGACAGGGTGGTGAGCTCGCTCAAGAAGGCAGCCTTGTGGCAGGAAGTTGAAAAACGACTGCATGACAGTGCTTTGAGTTTATCAGGCGGGCAGCAGCAGCGGCTGTGCATTGCCCGATGCCTGGCCATTGAGCCGGAAGTGATCCTGTTCGATGAACCTTGCGCATCGCTGGACCCGATCTCAACGCACAAGGTCGAAGAGCTTATTCTTGAATTGAAAAAAGATTATACGATCGTGATCGTGACGCATAACATGCAGCAGGCCGCGCGTGTTTCTGATCACACAGGATTCTTTTATATGGGGAAACTGGTAGAATTTGGTCGTACCGAGGACATGTTCACCCGTCCTCGTGAAAAACGCACCGAGGATTACATCACCGGTCGATTTGGTTGATCTGTTTTGATGTAGGCGCAGACCCATGTATCTGCCCTCTAATAAAATCAAGGAGAACGAAGATGGGACGGCATTTCCGAGAAGAGCTGGAACAACTAAACAGTGATATTCTAAAGATGGACGCCTTGGTTGAAGAATCGGTGGCCAAGGCCATTACCGCCCTGCGTGACCGTGATCCAAAGGCCGCACAGGCGGTCATTGACAATGACACCCGTGTCGATGAAATGGAACTTGTGATCGACGAGCGTTGCCTGGACCTGATCGCCCGTTACCAGCCCATGGCCAGCGACCTTCGGTTCATCACAACCGGGATGCGCCTTAACGGCGAACTGGAGCGCATTGCCGATATCGCGGTTGATATCGCCGAGCGTGTTATTTTCATGGCCGGCGAACCGCTCTTGAAGCCGCTGGTCGATATCCCGCGCTTGACGGCTGTGGCCCAGAAAATGGTCAAGATGGCCATTGATGCTTTCATCGCCCGCGACAGCGCCATCGCCAAACAAGTCCTTCGCCTGGACCCCGAGGCCGATAGCCTGCGCGATGCCATTCACAAGGAACTTGTCGAGGAATACATGATCAAGGATCCTTCCACAACCCCGCGCGCCGTCCAGTTGCTCTTGATAGCAAGATTCCTCGAACGCGTTTGTGACCATGCGACCTATATTGCGGAAGATGTCATCTATATGGTCAATGCCGAGGTGGTGAAACATCATCCTGAACGCTTATAATTCTTTTTATTTAATTTTTAGTTCATATATTTTTTGTGTTAAAGTTTTTAATGAAACGGGTTTAGTTTGTACCTGAGACGTCTATTATGGTTGATACTGTTTGCATAAAAAGACGCGCCAAACGATCCTGGACTGAAATAGTCTTCCTTAAAAATATTTGGACAGAAGTTTATGTCTTTTTTTTCAAAATGGTTGAAAGATCAAAGAATACAACTTGTTATTCTGGTTTTTGTTGCCGCAGTTCCTCGCATCTTTTTCTTATTTAAACATCAGACTTTAACAGGGAATTCTGCGAGGAATGTCGTACAGGCTTTGCAGATCCTTCAACAACCGGCATTTCTCCCTAATTTTGATCCCAACTGTTCTGTTTTATATAATTATGCGCTGGCCGGTGTTTTATTCTTTTGGCGTGATCCGTTGATGGCACCAAAGTTTTTTACGCTAATATTCGGTGTATTATTGGTAATCCCTTTTTATGGAACAATAAAAAATTATTTCAATCAACGGATAGCATTTTACTCCAGTTTGCTTCTTGTTATTTGTCCCATCCATATTGTTCAAAGCAGTACCGTATCGTCAGATGCTGTTTATTATTTTTTTATTTTTATGGTGTTTTACTATTTATCCTGTAACACGCGCGCGCATTTCAGGTTCTCTAATTTGTTGCTTTCGGCTTTATGGTTTAATGTCGCCGCGCTATTACGGTTCGAAGCGTGGATATTTATACCATTTTTGTTTGTTGCTGTTTGGATCAGAAATAAAACGGCCTCTTATATTTATTGTATCCTTTTATTAATTGCCCCCTGTTTGTGGTTATGCTTAAATCAAGCATATCATCACAATGCTTGGGTTACATTTCAAACCCCAGTCCTGACTGCCCGCGCACAAATCTTACTTGGGAGCGTTCCGTATGATCCCAGGTTATTCAGTTGGTTATTTGTTTTATATAAAAGTTTTGGTCTTACTATTGTTATAGGGGGATTGTCAGGTATTGTTCTAAGTATTTGGTCAAGAAAGAATTCTTTCCTTGCTGTATTTTTCTTGATAGGTTTTGTCACACTAACGGTTAATGCCTATGTCGGACGAATGTGGCATCATGAGCGTTACAGCATAATGTCGGGATTATTGCTGATCCCCTACGCGGTATACTTCATGTACCGCATCGCGATCTTCTTTAAAATAAAAAATTTATTATTCTTTTTGATGCTTTTGATATTTTCCATGATCGATATATGGCATATTAAGTGTGCACCATCGTCAGCTATGCCGTGCATGTTGACCAGCGATCATATTTTTTACGAAGCGCAGTCCATAGGGGAATGGTTGCGCCATAACAGTTCAGCTAAGAATAAGATTATTTTGACCTCCGATCCGTATGATATTTATCCGCAAAACATCATGCTTCAAAGTGGTATCGCTTTCAGTAATTTCAGTATTATTGAAGGCCCGAGCCCTTTTTTGAATGCTCATCGAACGGCCACATCACCGTCGATAAATTCAATAGATCCTGATGTTTTGATCAATGAGATCAAAGGCGGCAAGTTTGAATATCTTGTACTGCATTCCAAAGGACTTGTTCAAGGGTTGCTGAAATTTGACCTGGATCAAAAAGAATTTGTATTTCACGATGTTAATCTTAAAGTGGTCTTTGAGCAGAAGACGGGACTTGATGCCAGATATTTGATCTATAGAATATCATCTATCCCTGCGCTTAATCCTGATGAGCATGTCATAAGGTGATAAATCAGCCTATGAAAGTCGTCTTTATAACACGCGAAGGGTATGAACTGTCCGGCGCCAGGGTGCGTTGCCATAACTTTGCACGGGAACTCCGCATTCATGGCATCGATGCCCGTGTCTTTTCCTTCGCGGATCAATTCGGGGCTCTTTATGGCGAAAAAGAATTCGGGATGTCTTTGCCTTATAAGGTTTGGTTGAATATCTTAGCATTGAAAACATTTCTGAAAGAAGATCCAGGCACAGTTTTTATTTTACAACGGTTCAACTATCATGCCCTGGCACCATTGTTAGCCGCCGGGATTAAGAAGAATCGTGTGGTCTTTGATTGTGATGATTGGAATATCAGGGAAAATCCTGTTTATCATTTCGGGTTTTATCCGAGTTCCAAGATGGAATATTTAACGCGTTGTGTCGCCGGGAAGTCGGTGCTTTGCCTTGCCGCAAGCCATTATCTTCAGGAATATTTAAAACCATTCAACCCGCGCACCGCTTATGTGCCAACAGGAGTTGACACGCAGAAGTTTTGCCCTTGTTCAGGGCATCAGCGAGATGATGTTGTATTCTCCTGGGTCGGGACGGCCTATCACGCTGATATGGGAGATAACCTTGATTTTCTATTGGCATGTTTTGGATCCTTAGCCGATCGTTACGCGCACATTAAGCTGAATTTGGCCGGCGAAGGAAAATATTTTGAACAGTTTCGCGTTAAGGTCAGCCAACACCGCCATGCCGCGCGCATCAAGGTGGATCCCTGGATCACGGCCGATGCCATGCCCGGCTATCTCGCGGGTGTTGATGCCGGGCTTTTACCCCTCATTCAACCTACAAAATTCAATCTTTCCAAAAGCCCGACAAAATTATTTGAATATATGGCCATGGGCTTGCCGACAGTTGCTAGTATAACGGGTGAAGCCGGGCATATTCTGCAACAGGGGAAGACCGGTTTGCTAGCCCGTGATCAGCCTGAATTCCAGGCAGGCATGCAGTTACTCATTGATAATCCGGCGTTGCGGCTGACGATGGGGCAGTGTGCCAGGCAAACCATTGAAGCCGCCTATTCACTTAAAATACTCGGCGGGCAGTTGGCAGGCCTTTTGAAAGATCTTTAACCCGCATTTTTCAATGGAGCAGTTTTGTCATGATATCCCTGGTTGTGTTAACATTTAATAGTGCGGGCCATATCCGGGCTTGTTTATCGGCAGTGACTGCGTCGGGGGTGAGCGGCCTTGAGATCATTGTGGTGGATAACGGGTCAACCGACACGACGGTGACCATTATCCGCGATGAATATCCCGATGTCCTCGTCGTGCCCAATCAGCTTAATATGGGTGCCAGCAAGGCACGGAATCAGGGGGTGGCGCTGGCGCAGGGGGCATGGATCATGTCCCTCGACAGTGATGTGGTGCTGGCGCCTGGCTTTCTTCAGGAATTTCTGTTGGTGGAAAAGGGATTTCAGGCTAATATCGGGATGGTTCAGACCAATATCCTCGATGAAGACGGGGGCCGTATCTATTCACAGGGTGTTCAGCTTTCTCTCTGGCGGCGCTTTCATGACATCAATCGGGGCAAGCCGGCGACGGCGGTGCATCCAGGCGTAAGAAGAATATTGGGGCCGTGTTCTGCAGCGGCATTCTACCGGCGAGCGATGCTCGATCAAGTCAGGGAAGCCACCGGTTATTTCGATGAAAGGTTCTTTTTTCTCGTTGAGGATGTTGACCTGGCCTGGCGCGCACGACGGGCGGGCTGGGGCGTTGCTTTCTTGCCCGAAGCAAAATGCCGGCATACGGGCAATGGTTCGGCGACAACAGCCCAACGCAGGCAGTACCTTTCTTTCCGCAACCGCTTTTTGATGATCTATAAGAATGAAAGCTTGTGGCGCAGGGTCGGTACCTATGCCCTGTCATGGCCGTATGATGTGACGCGTTTCATTTATATGTTGTTGTTCAACCCTTATCTGCGGCAGGAGAAATGATGGCCAGAATTTTGATCACCGGCGGCTGTGGCTTTATTGGTTCATCGCTGGCATTGGATCTTACGCAGCGCGGCCATGCCGTGATGGTGCTCGACAATTTGAGCCGCCGCGGTTCGGAACTCATTCTGCCGCGGTTATTGGCTCAAGGTGTTGGCTTTCAGCATGCGGATATCCGTAATGCCGAAGATGTTGACAAGTTGAAGGCTGATTTTAACTGCCTGATCGAATGCAGTGCCGAACCCTCGGTGATGTCAGGCGCAGAAGGGGATGAGGCCCGTTATTTGCTCAATGTCAATTTACACGGAGCCCTGAACATGTTTGAATGGGCCCGGCGGCGCAAGGTGCCGGTCATCTTTTTATCCAGTTCACGTGTTTATCCTTATGACCGTCTCAATGCCTGCCAATTCAAGGAGACAGCCACACGCTTTGAATTCATCGATGGTTGCCCGGGTGTCAGCGCGGACGGTGTGAGCGTCAACATGCCGCTCGAAGGGGTGCGTTCTCTTTATGGGGCCAGTAAACTGGCGGCAGAGTTCATTTTGAAAGAATATGCCGTGCAATACAGCCTGCCCGCGATCATCAACCGCTGCGGGGTCGTGGCTGGTCCGTGGCAGATGGCCCGGGCAGATCAGGGTATCTTTACATTCTGGATGGCGCGCCATTATTTCAAGATCCCGCTCGCCTATTTCGGCTTTGGCGGCAAAGGGCATCAGGTGCGTGATCTTTTACATGTTCAGGATCTGGCTGACTTAGTTGCGCGGCAAGTGACAGCCTTGATTGAAAAGCCTTCTGATTTCCCTGGTTCTATTTATAATGCCGGAGGTTCTGCCCGTTCCACGCTGTCATTGAAGGAAACAACGACCCTGTGCCGTCAAATAACAGGGCATGAGGTGCCTGTTACCGCCAGGATCACCGATCGTCCGCTGGATATGCGCTGGTATGTAACGGATAACGGGGATACAGCCAAGACATTCGGATGGGCGCCCGTGAGGTCACCGCAAGACACCTTGCAGGATATTTTCACATGGATCAACACACATGCAACAACCCTTAAGGGGCTATTGTCATGATGGGACGGAGGTTGGCATGAGCATTGTTGTTGTGACCGGAGCGGCTGGGCTTATTGGTGCCGAAGCCGTGCGTTTCTTCTCTCGACGCGGGTTTAAGGTTGTCGGCATTGACAATGATATGCGGCGTTATTTCTTTGGCGCTGAAGGGAGTTCACAGCCAAACCTTGAAGGCATGGTGGCGCAGTGCCCGGGGTTTGTGAATCACGCCATCGATATACGCGACCGGGCGGTGCTGACAGCTATATTCCAGGAATATAACAAAGACATCGCCCTGGTGATCCATTGCGCGGCTCAGCCCAGCCATGACTGGGCGACCAGGGAGCCGTTAACGGATTTTGATATCAATGCGGTGAGCACCCTGAATCTTCTCGAAGCGGTGCGGCAGTATTGCCCAAAGGCTGTATTTATCCTGACTTCAACCAATAAAGTTTACGGCGATCATGTCAACCAGCTGCATTTTACTGAGCAGGCAACTCGCTGGGAACTGGACGCAGGGCATCCCTATTTTGCCAAAGGGGTTGATGAACGGATGTCGCTCGACCAGTGCCTGCATTCTTTGTTCGGTGTTTCCAAGCTGGCCGGCGATCTTTTAACCCAGGAATACGCCCGTTATTTCGGGATCAAGACAGGTATTTTCCGCGGCGGTTGTTTATCTGGACCAGGGCATGCCGGGGTTGAAGGGCACGGGTTTCTGGCGTATTTGATGAAGTGTGCTGTTGTGGGCAGGCCCTATTGCATCTATGGTTACGGCGGCAAACAGGTCAGGGACAATATTCACAGCCACGATCTTGTCATGGCGTTCGATCATTTCTTTCGCGCCCCGCGTGCCGGCGAAGTTTATAATATCGGGGGCAGTCGTTTCAGTCATTGTTCCCTCGTCGAAGCCGTGGCTTTAACGGAAAAGATCACCGGCCAACGGATGAATATTCTTCTCTCTGATGAAGCTCGCCGCGGGGATCATATTTGGTGGGTCAGTGATGTTTCAAAATTTGCGTCACATTATCCGGCGTGGGAGCTGACGCGGGGCGTCGAGTCTATCCTCGTTGAGATATTTAACATGAATGCTACACGCTGGACAACAGCTTCTTCCTGAGAATTGAAACTTTTTCCTGCCTGTGGTGTCTAATTAAACAAGAGGGCGCATTTGAGTAATATTTATTCTTTTTGCTATTTTATGCCGGGAGTCGGTTGATGGCTGATCTTGCAGATGATGTTATTGGCCGGGCTTCCGCCGGAGACATTGCCGCCTTCGAGGAGATTTACAGGTATCATGCCGGCATGGTCTATCGCGTGGCGTTGCGCATGATGGCGCGTGTGGAAGATGCGGAAGAAGTAACACAACAGGTGTTTATAAGTGTTCATAAGCATTTAAAGTCTTTCAATGGCAAGTCGTCACTGAAGACATGGCTTTACCGGATCACGGTCAATTGTTCTTTAAATACCCTCAAAGCCAGAAAAAGACATGTTGAAGTTGCCTGGGTGGAAGGTTTTGACCCAGAGGACACACACGATAATGTCAGGGAAACGCTGACGCGTGGCGAAATACATCAGCAGATAACAGATCTGCTCGAAGAGATCACACCTGACCAGCGGGCATGTATCCTGTTCAGGACGCAAGAGGGTTTAAGTTATGAAGAGATCGCTCTGACACTGGGTATCAATGTGAACACCGTGCGTTCCAGGCTTAAACGGGCGCGCGAAGCATTATTGACCGCAAGAACAAGGAAGGGGGTGGCGGTATGAATTGCCAGCAGACACAGGATTTATTGTTGACAGATTTTCTCGATCAACAGACTAACCCGGAGCAACAGCTTCAGGTTCACCAGCATCTTAAGGATTGTTCCGTTTGCCGTGAGCAGTGGGCGTCCATAACGGCGGTTGACGCGACGCTTAAAAATGTCCCTTCGCCCGACGGTCCTTCCCCTTATGTTTGGGAGAGGATCGCGGATAAAGTTCAAGCCAGGCCGGCATCTTGGCTGGATGTGGTTCAGGAGAATCTGGCCGGTTTGATCGAAGGGTTCAAGCCGGCATGGGGTTATGGGAGTTTTGTCGGTGCCATGCTGGTTGTTCTGGTGGTAGTTCTCCCGTTAGTTGTTCAACAGCAACACCAGGCGGCCACAGCTGATCGGGAGTATCTTCTGCAGTTGGTTTATGCGGATGATAAGAATGCAGGCGATGGTGATGTATCTGACAGCGGGTTTGTGGTGGATCATCTTTTATAAACAAGGAGATCGTATGTCAAAGATCAAATGGATGGTTATGTGCGTCTTTATTGGTGTTGTGTTGCTTTTTCTGGCGGGGGCGTTGCTGCAGAAGGGGCGCGGGTGTCCTTTAATGAAACCTCTGGCGCATAAAGAATGGAAGCACGATGAGGCCGCCTTGGGATTGTCACCCGAACAACGCGCCCAGATGAAAGCACTGCGTGATGAATTCAAGGTTAAACGCGATGCGTTGCAGGCCAAAATACAGATCCAGCGTGAAGCGCTAAGGCAGGAATTGGATGGAGCCAATCCGGATCGGGCCAAAGCGGAGGCCATTATCCAAGCAACAACCTTGCTCGAGCAACAGCGTTCCATGGATCATGTTGATCACGTTTTCAAGATCCGAACTATCCTTAAACCGGAGCAATTTCAACAACTGCGCCAGTTCCATGACCAAAGGATCGGTCAGCGCGGTGAACACCCCCGGCGTCATGGCTTCGGCCCTGATAATGACCAAGATGCTCCGCAGGAAAAATAATTGATGCTTTACCCGAATGAAAAAGTCTGGTATAAACTGTCCATGGTTCATTAGCTGCAGTTTGTTTCATTGTTACATTTTGGAGAGATGTCTGAGTGGTTGAAGGAGACGGTCTCGAAAATCGTTATACCGGGTAACTGGTATCCAGGGTTCGAATCCCTGTCTCTCCGCCATTGTTGAAGCTCAGGCGAACCCTGTCCGGTAGGTGCGGACAGGGTCGCTTGGAGCAAAAAAAGAGTAGGTATGGATAAAGAAATAAATACTACAAAGATCGCTATCTTTAGAAAACAGGAAATCCGCAAAACCATTCATAACAATGAATGGTTTTTTGTTATTGAGGATATTGTCTTGGCATTGACCGATTCGAATGATGCCAAGCAGTACATTCAAAGGATGAAGCAGCGGGATGAGGAGCTTGCCAAAGGGTGGGTACAAATTGTACATACCCTTGCTGTTCAGACTACTGGCGGTAAACAGCGGATGATCTGCGCTAATACAGAGGGTGTTTTTCGTATTATTCAGTCGATACCGTCAGCCAAGGCTGAGCCGTTTAAGCGTTGGCTGGCTAAAGTGGGTTACGAGAGGATCCAGGAGATAGAGAATCCCGAATTAGCTCAAAAGAGAATCCGGGCATTATATAAGGCTAAAGGCTATAGCGATGACTGGATCGAGAAGCGGATGCGTGGGATCGCCATCCGTGAGGAGTTGACCGACCAATGGCAGAAGCGCGGCATTAAGGAGCAAAAGGAATACGAAATACTGACCGCCGAAATCTCTAAAGCGACTTTTGAGATGACCCCATCGGCCTATAAGAAGCACAAAGGTCTCAAGCGGGAGAATCTCAGGGATCACATGACCGACTTGGAGCTTATCTTTTCCATGCTTGGAGAGGCGTCAACGAAAGAGATCGCCATTAATAAAGACGCTCAGGGATTTGTGGAGAACAAGCAAGTCGCTTTTGAGGGCGGCACTGTAGCAGGTAATGCGAGAAAAGAACTTGAGTTAAAGAGCGGCAAGAAGGTGATTAGCAAAGAGAATTATAAGAAGCTGCCACAGAATAAGAATCTGTTAAAATAGCAAAATTGACGCTAAGGTGAATCTTGTTCGAGGAAGTCGGCCATGATTTGCAATATCGTTAGAATTAAGGAAGAGGTCCCAAGTATTCCGTCAACGTTGCACACTGCTCGTGCTGAAAGAATTGAAGATGCTTCAATCGTTGATAAAGGCGAGTTTTATGAAGTTGTAAGAAATATTACATTTAGCAGCGTATCAACCGCAGCTGGTTTTGTAATGGGACGAGCTGCAAATGGGTGGATTGAGTGGAAAAATGATGAAGGCAAGACTCTTGATCAGGTAGAGCGGAAGAATGTTGCATAAAGTCATAGTTTATGAAAACCATGCGGTGGTTTGCCGAAATACACAGTTCATCTTGAAATAACGGAAGATATGAACAACGAATCGGCGATGCTTGTAGAGCTAAAAGTATTTTATTCAAAGAGCATTGTTAGATAAGGGACGAATTGCACCTTATTATCTATTTTCTTCGATTTCTATGGTATATTATTTGCTCGCAGTGTAGCAGAACCTGATTGCTGCGAAGTTCCACCGAGGTAGTTCAGAAGAAAGAGCGTAGTAGAAAAGGGGTGCAAAATGTCATTCATCTACAATCCGCGCACCCGACGCCCACAGGTTTGGACCTATCCTTTCTTTATTTTTATTCTATGCGGCATCGTTTACGGATTTTATGCTTATGGTGAAAAGAAGGCGGCAGAACGCGTCCCATTACCCGTAAACGCAGAAGCTGACAGGCAATTCTGATGTTAAATACGCATGCTGTTCTTCTTATTTCTTGCCCTGATCAAAAGGGTATTACGGCGGCGGTCACGGATTTTGTATTCAAGCGCGGCGGCAATATTGTGGATGCGGCTCAGCACGCTGACCAGGAGGCTAGCCTGTTTTTTATGCGCATCGAATGGGAACTGGCCGGGGATCTGGCCGAGCGTGAGCAGATCGCCAGGGAGTTTTCTCCGTTGGCGGCACGTTTTGCGATGAGCTGGGATCTGTATTTGACAGGTGTGCCGATCAAAACGGCTATTTTTGTTTCCCGGCAAATGCATTGCCTGCACGATCTCTTGTTCCGTTATAAGGAAGGGCAGTTACCAGGTGCTGAGATCGCTCTCATCGTCAGCAATCATATGGATGCGGCTGTTATGGCGCATCAATGGGGCATTGATTTTCTGCACATACCCGTTACCCCTGACACCAAACAGGAGGCGGAAGCGGCTCAGTTATCGGCATTGAGTGCCCGGGGTATAGAGCTGATCGTTCTGGCGCGGTATCACCAGATATTGACGTCAGCTTTTATCGAACATTATCCGCAGAGGATCATCAATATCCATCATTCGTTCCTTCCGGCTTTTGTGGGGGGGAATCCTTATGCCCAGGCACACCATAAAGGGGTTAAGATCATTGGCGCGACAAGTCATTACGTGATCTCCGCCCTTGACGAGGGGCCGATCATTGAACAGGATACGGCGCGTATCAATCATCGCCATGCGGTCAAGGATTTGGTGGGCATTGGTCAGGACCTCGAAAGGGTTGTGTTGTACCGTGCGGTCAGATGGCATCTGGAGCGCAAGATACTTTCCTTCCGGAATAAAACCGTTATCTTTGACTAAACCCCACAGCTGTACTTTCACTTGAAAAAACTTTACACCTGTCAAAATCGGTGTATCATTGTTGGAATCTTCAATAAACCTAATTCCGAAATATATGCTTAGTGTCCTGTTTGAGAAAGTAAAAATTAATTGTTTTATTCCGGTCCTCAAGGCCTGTCTTTAGGGATAATCTGCCCCGCGTAAATGCGGGGTTTTTTGTTTTAATGTTAATACTAAAAACGAAAGAGGTTTCAGATGGCACGCAAGTTTTACACCCTTGATGGTAACGAAGCCGCGGCGTACATTGCCTATCGCGTCAGTGATGTCATGGCGATCTACCCGATCACCCCGTCGTCAGCTATGGGCGAATTTTCCGATGAATGGAATGCGGTCGGTGTTAAGAATATCTGGGGGTCTTTGCCGCTGATCCAGGAGATGCAGTCGGAGGCAGGGGCGGCAGGGACCGTGCACGGCGCCTTGCAGACAGGGGCCATGACAACGACGTTCACGGCCTCGCAGGGGTTACTGCTCAAGATCCCTAATATGTACAAGATCGCCGGAGAATTGACGTCGACTGTTTTCCATGTGACGGCCCGTTCGCTGGCGGCCCAGGGGCTTTCCATTTTCGGTGATCATGCGGATGTGATGGCTGTGCGCCAGACGGGGTTTGCCCTGATCGCATCCAACTGTGTCCAGGAATGTATGGATATTGCCCTGATCTCTTACGCGGCGACCCTGGAAAGCCGTATCCCGTTCATGCATTTCTTCGACGGCTTCCGCACCTCGCATGAAGTCGCCAAGATCGAGCTTTTGGATGAGTCTGATATCAAGGCCATGATCGATGATGACCTTGTGATCGCCCACCGCCAGCGTGGTTTGACGCCCGACAAGCCGTTCATGCGCGGCACAGCCCAGAATCCTGACGTGTATTTTCAGGGCCGTGAAACAACCAATCCTTTTTATGCCCGTTGCCCGGAAATTGTTCAGGCGCAGATGGACAAATTCGCGCAACTCACAGGCCGTCAGTATAAACTTTTTGAATATTTCGGCCCGGCCGATGCACAGCGCGTGATTGTTCTCATGGGTTCCGGTTGTGAAACCGCCCAGACGACCGTTGAGCATCTGACGACCAAGGGTGAAAAAGTCGGCGTGCTGAAAGTGCGGTTGTATCGTCCTTTCTCCATCAAACATTGCATCGCGGCCCTGCCCGCGTCAGTTACCTCGATCGCGGTGCTTGACCGTACAAAAGAACCGGGTTCAGCCGGTGAGCCTCTATATCAGGACATCATCAACGCTCTTTTTGAAGCGCAGCAGGAAGGGATACTCAAGGCAGTCCCAAAGGTCATTTGCGGGCGTTACGGCCTTTCTTCAAAAGAATTCACACCAGCCATGGTCAAGGCCGTGTTCGACGAGATGCAGAAGCCCGCGCCGAAGAATCATTTCACCGTCGGCATCAATGACGATGTTTCACATACCAGCCTGACGGTTGATGAAACGTTCCTGATCGAAGATCCAGAGAGCAAATGCTGCCTGTTTTACGGGTTAGGGGCCGACGGTACTGTCGGTGCCAACAAGGCGACCATCAAGATCATCAGTGAAAATACATCCAATTATGGCCAGGGGTATTTTGTTTACGACTCCAAGAAATCCGGTTCCATGACGGTGTCTCATCTGCGTTTTGGTTCCAATCCGATCCATGCGCCTTACCTTATCAGCAAGGCTGACTTTGTTGCCTGCCACCAGGGTATTTTCCTGGAGAGATACGACATGCTCAAAGACGCCGCCGAAGGCGCCGTTTTCCTTTTGAATAGCGCTTTACCGGCAGACAAAGTATGGGCTTCACTCCCGAAGCCTTTACAGCACAGTATCATCAGCAAGAAACTCAAGTTCCATGTCATTGACGCCTACGCCGTTGCTCAGCAGACCGGCATGGGGGGGCGTATCAATACCATCATGCAAACTTGTTTCTTTGCCATCTCCGGCGTTCTGCCCCGGGCAGAAGCGATCGAGCAGATCAAAAAATCGATCCGCAAGGCGTATGGTAAAAAGGGTGAAGATGTTGTTGCCCAGAATTTCAAAGCGGTCGACGAGACACTGGCCAATTTGCATGAAGTGCCTATCCCGGCTTCAGTGACAAGCACCCTGGAATTAAAATCACCGGTTTCCGGCAATCCCACCGCGTTTGTCATGAACGTAACCGCCGAGATCATTGCAGGCCGCGGCGACAAACTCCCTGTGAGCAAAATGCCCGTAGACGGAACATTCCCGACGGGAACAACAAAATACGAGAAGCGCTGCATTGCCCTTGATTGCCCGGAATGGGATTCTGAAACCTGCATCCAGTGCGGCAAATGCGTCATGGTATGCCCGCATGCGGTTATCCGCAGCAAAGTTATAACGGACGAAAATCTTAAGGGTGCTGATGCGTCGTTTGTGACGGCACCTGCCAAAGAAAAAGAATTCGCGGGATTGCGCTTCCGTATTCAGATCGCGGCAGAAGATTGTACGGGCTGTGGCGTCTGCGTATCGGCGTGCCCGGCGAAAAGCAAGAAAGATCCGTCTAAGAAGGCGATCAACATGACCACGATCGCGCCGATCCGCGACCGTGAGGCGAAGAATTGGGAATTCTTCTTTGCTCTTCCTGAGGTTGATCGTTCCAAAGTCAAACAGAATACCGTGCGCGGGGCGCAGTTCCTTCAGCCCTTGTTCGAGTTCTCGGGCGCGTGCGCGGGCTGTGGCGAAACACCGTATGTCAAACTTGTTACCCAGCTTTTCGGGGACAGGGCGGTCATTGCCAATGCCACAGGTTGTTCTTCCATCTATGGCGGTAACCTTCCGACGACGCCGTATACCTTCAACACTGAAGGCCGCGGCCCGGCATGGTCGAATTCCTTGTTTGAAGACAATGCCGAGTTCGGCCTTGGCTTCCGCCTGGCCATCAACAAGAAAGCCGAGCATGCGGCTGAACTGCTCAGGAAACTTGAGGCGGAGATCGGCAGTGAGCTGATCAGCGCCCTATTGAATGCGCGCCAGATCGACGAGGCTGAAATAGTAGAACAGCGCAAGCGGCTCGTTCAACTCAAGGCCAAACTTGCCGGCAATACCTCTTCAGATGCCAAGCATCTGCTGTCACTGGCAGATTATCTTGTCAAAAAGAGCGTCTGGATCTTCGGCGGCGACGGCTGGGCTTATGATATCGGTTTCGGTGGTCTCGATCATGTGATGTCGCTCGGTCAGAACGTGAACATCATGGTCCTTGACACTGAAGTGTATTCCAACACCGGTGGCCAGGCTTCCAAATCTACACCGCGCGGTGCTGTCGCTAAATTCGCGGCCGCTGGCAAAAAGATGGGCAAGAAGGATCTGGCGCGCATGATCATGACCTACGGGCATGTGTATGTGGCAACGGTCGCACTTGGTGCCAAGGATGAGCATACGGTCAAGACGATCATGGAAGCCGAAAACTACGACGGCCCGTCGCTGATCATCGCTTACAGCCATTGCATCGCGCACGGCATTGATATGTCCCGCGGGCTGTTAGAACAGAAGGCGGCGGTTGAAACAGGCCATTGGCCGCTGTTCCGGTATAATCCGGATCTTGTAAAGCAAGGGAAAAATCCGCTGATCCTTGATTCTAACGCGCCCAAAATGTCGTTCAGGGATTATGCTTACAATGAGACACGCTACAAGTCTCTGACCAAGAGCAAGCCTGAAGAAGCCGAGCGCCTGATCCAGCTGGCCCAGGAAGACATCAATACGAAGTGGGCGATCTATGAAGCCATGGCGGCTCAAGTGGCTAAAGTGGTTGAGGCGCCTAAGGCGGCATAACACAGATGTATCCATCCGGGCGGGATCAACCTGCCCGGATGCGGCTATATAAAACAAAGGAAGGTTTTTATGTCACCCGAAGGCAGTGTTGATGGTGTGGTTGATAGCAGGATCAAGATCCAGAACCTGAAAAAAGTCTTTAATGCCAAGAGTGTGGCCATTGTTGGCGCCTCAACGGAACCCGCTAAAGTCGGGTATCAGGTATTGAACAATGTGATCAAGAACGGTTACAAAGGCAAGATCTATCCGATCAACAAGAAGGCCAAGGAAATCCTGGGCGTCCCCTGTTATCCGACGATCACAGATTGCCCGACGGATATTGACTTTGCGGTCATTGCGGTTCCGGCTCCGATGGTCGAAGGTGTGCTCAGGGAATGTGTTACCAAGAATGTCAAAGGTACGGTTATCATCACATCCGGTTTCTCCGAGATCGGCAAAAAGAAGGAAGAACAGGCCCTTAAGGATATCGCTGATAAACATGACATTGCCCTGCTTGGCCCCAATACATTCGGGTTTGTTTACACACCGGCCAATTTGAATGCGTCATTTGGGCCGCAGAATGTAGCTCCGGGCAAGATCGCTTTTGTTTCGCAGAGCGGGGCGCTGGCGATCTCGCTGATGGGGTGGACCATGATGGAAAAGATAGGCCTGGCGGCTGTTGTCAGCCTGGGCAACAAAGCCGATATCGGCGAAAAAGAATTGATTGAGTATTTCAACGATGACCCCAATGTCAGCGTTATCCTGATCTATATGGAAGGGATCAAAGACGGCCGTCAGTTCATGACCACCAAGGTCAAAAAGCCCGTTGTGATCCTTAAATCAGGGACATCCCAGCGCGGGGCGCAGGCGGCGGCGTCTCATACGGGTTCGCTCTCAGGTTCTGACAAGATTTACACGGCGGCTTTTAATCAGCTGGGCATGATGCGCGCCAAAACATTTACCCAGGCCTTTGGGGCAGCTACCGTACTTTCCATGCCCCTGCCGGCAGGTGACGAAACACTTATTATCACCAACGGTGGCGGTATCGGCGTGAGCGCAACCGATGAATGCGAAAATTCCGGCCTGAAATTACTTGAAGATCCGGTATGGCTCGAAGAAAAATTTCGCTCCACCATGCCCGAATTCGGCAGTACCAAGAATCCGATCGATGTTACGGGCGGCGGCGGATGTGACAGTTACCGCAAAGCGGTGCACATTGCCTTAGCTGAGGAAAAGATCAAGGCCGTGATCGTGCTTTATTGCGAAACAGCTGTCACGGATCCTGTGGAAGTCGCCAAGGCGATCGTCGAAGAATACAATGCGGTCAAGCGCAACAAACCGATCGTGGTTACCATGGTCGGCGGTGACCGTTCCCGTCACGCCATCCAGATCCTCAATGAAAACCAGATCCCGGGCATGACCGAAGTGCGTGAAGCTGTTTCCGGCCTGAAGTCCCTGTATACCTGGAAAGAGATCAGCACACGCTCTAAAGAAAAAGTCAAATCACCCGAGATCCCGGCCAAGGCCCTGGAAGTCATTGAGCGCGTCCGTAAAGAAGGGCGTACCTTCCTTCTCGAACACGAATCGCGCGAGGCGCTCGAGGCCTGCGGGGTGCCGATGCCTAAATGGGGTTTTGCCACCACCGCTGATGAAGCGGTCAAGATCGCTGAAAAAACACAGATGTACCCGGTGGCCATGAAGATCGCTTCCGTTGACATTATCCATAAGTCAGATGTGGGCGGGGTTATCCTCAACATCAAGAACGCCGAGGAAATGCGTGCCAAGTTTAACCAGATGATGGAAACCGTGGCTCAGAATGCGCCCAAGGCCAATCTTCTGGGGGTTAACCTGTGCCAGATGGTTGAAGGGTTGCAGTGCATTGTCGGGATGAACAAGGATCCGCAATTCGGACCGGCCGTCATGTTTGGGTTGGGTGGTATTTTCGTTGAAGTATTAAAAGACGTCTCTTTCCGCATCGTACCTTTCAGCGAAGGCGAAGCGGGGCGTTTGATAGGCGAGATCAAGGCAAAGAAGCTTCTCGATGGCTACCGCGGCCAGGGCGCGCATAAAGAATCGATCATCAAGACACTCATGGCCGTTCAGAAGATCGCGGAACATGTTAAAGAAATTGATATTAATCCGCTGATCACCAATAAAGACGGCTCTTTCGCCGTCGACGCGCGCATCATCATTTGATGGTTTTGTTCCATTGACATGATGCTCAACGGATGATACTATTGCGTTCATATTTGGAGAGGTGGCCGAGTGGTTGGCCAGCTGCTGGAAAGAATGGTGGATGCTGGCACATTCTTGGAATAATTTGGAATTTTTGGAGAGGTGGCCGAGTGGTTGAAGGCGCACGCCTGGAAAGTGTGTGATCGCCGAGAGGTGATCCCAGGGTTCGAATCCCTGCTTCTCCGTATTCTTCACTGCGTGAAGAATACGGGAATCCAAGCTATTCTAAAAGGTTTAGATGAAGCTTGGGTTTCCGTTTTTTTATTAGTTTATAAGGGATTCGAAGGAGCCCTGCTGGGTGCGACGAACAGGGGGGAATGGTAAGTACCTATGCACACATGGCTTTATTTGATCATTGGCGGTTCGGTGGGGACATTGTCGCGGTATGTTATGGCTGGCGTGATCGGCCAGCGTTCGAGCGCCGGGTTTCCCTGGGGGACCATTGCCGTCAACGTAACCGGATGCCTGGTGATCGGTTTTCTGGATGTTCTTTTTGAAAAGAAATTTTCGATCAACCCGAACATGCGCCTTCTGCTGATGACGGGATTTTGCGGGGCGTTCACAACGTTCTCAACGTTGATCCTTGAAACGTCGGACCTTCTGAAAAACAATCAATTCCTGCACGCCTTCGGCAATGTGATGATCAGTTTGGTGATAGGCTTTACGGCCTTCAAACTGGGCACCATTATAGCCAAACTTGTCTGACCGGAATTGTTTCTGGTTTTCACACCGCCAGGGCAACCGCCGCGGCGACCTTTTCGTGGACATTCAAATGCATGAAGTTGGGGACAAGGTCGTTCTTGCCGCTTAACGCGGCCAGGGTTTCGGCCGCCGCGAATTTCATGGCGCTGGTGATCCTGGCGGCCCTGGCATGAAGGGCCCCTTTGATCAGGCCAGGGAACGCTAAGGCATTGTTAATCGTCCTGCCGTCCATGGCAATGGCCGCGCCGGCATCGAGCGCCTCGTGAGGCCATATTTCGGGGACAGGATTGGCTAGGCTGAACACAACGGCTTTGGATGCCATGCTTTTGATCATGACCGGGCTAACCACACCTGCCGACGACACGCCAATAAAAATATCAGCCCCTTTCAGCGCGTCAGCCAACGATCCCTTGATCATTTTACGGTTGGTCACTGTGGCAATGGCTTCTTTATAGGGATTCATCCCGTCCGTACGCCCGGCATAGATCGTGCCGGCACGGTCGCACAGGGTGATATCTTTAAACCCGTATTCGAGTAAAAGCTTGCACGCCGCCATCCCGGCGGCACCGGCGCCGTTGATGACCATCTTGACGGATGCCTTCTTTTTCCCCGTGAGCTTGAGGGCTTTTAGAAGGGCGGCAAGAATAACAACGGCGGTGCCATGCTGGTCATCATGAAAAACAGGGATGTTCACGCGCGCCTGCAGGGCGGTTTCAACTTCAAAACACAGCGGGGCACTGATATCTTCGAGCATGATGGCGCTGAAGGTCTTTGCTAACAAGGCCAGGGCATCAACGATCGCTTGGGCATCGCGGCTTTCGAGCAGGAGAGGCACACAGCTCACGCCGGAAAATTTATTGAGGATCATGGATTTGCCTTCCATGACCGGCATGGCCGCCAGCACCCCGATATCGCCCAGCCCGAGCACCGCCGAACCATTGGTGGCGATGCAGACGGTATTGCCGATGGACGTATAGGCCATGGCTTGGGCAGGGTAACGGTGGATGAACTGGCAGACTTGCGCCACCCCTGGCGTGTAGATCATTCGCAGGTCGCTCAACGTTTCCATCCGCACACGCGACGCCATCCCGACCTTGCCGCCCTTGTGGATCTCGAGCACTTCATCGGCGATATCAAGGACCTTGTACCCTTTGAGCTTTTTGACCGCATGCACAGCCGCGTTGAACTGTTCCTTGGTATCAAAGAAAATGGTGATGTCGCGGATGATGTAATTGGACGTCACGTTTTCCGTCACAATATCGCCGAGCACCGCGCCCTGTTCACCCAGGGCCGACGCCAAATACCCGAAAGCCCCCGGGACATCCGGGATGCGGAAACGGATCTTTTTCACCAGCTTGTGCGCGTATTTTTCCATCGGGGAGTTGATCATGTATCATATCCTATCGTAAAATATAAGCGCCAGCTTATTCATATATAAAATTTACTTTCTTAAAGTATACATCATGAGATGAAATATTCCTGTTTTTATCCATCATTTTTTAAACAGATATCAAAAAAACATATACAATTCAATTAAGATGTGTATAATTTGTCTGCTTGTTGCGTTCTCAATCAGATATCTTGCGCCTGTAGCTCAATTGGATAGAGCATTTGACTACGGATCAGAAGGTTACAGGTTCGACTCCTGTCAGGCGCGTTCTTTATAAAAATATCCGTCTTGCATCAGCGCGTGCAGGGCGGATTTATTGTTTATCCTATGGAAATGATCTTGCACGAAGCCATGATGCGCGAAGCGATCAAGCAGGCGGTAAAAGCGTCGGCTCACGATGAAGTGCCTGTGGGCGCCATCATCGTGCATGACCGGCAGGTGATCGCCCGCGCGCACGATCAGGTGGAATTGCTGCATGACCCCACCGCCCATGCCGAAATGATCGCCATCACCCAGGCGTCGAATTTTCTTGCGTCCAAGTGGTTGCATGATTGTGTCATGTATGTTACAATCGAGCCTTGTTCGATGTGCGCCGGGGCGATTGTCCTGGCGCGTTTGAAAAAAGTATTCTACGGCGCGGCAGCCCCTAAAACAGGCGCCTGCGGTTCTGTCCTGAATATCCCCGGCAATAAAACGCTGAATCATCAGGTCGAGATCGAAGGTGGACTGTTAGCAGAAGAGTGCGGTGCTGTGTTGAGTGAATTCTTTAGAATAAAGCGTCAGCGATCAAAGGCTTGAGCCTTTGCGATCTTTTGGAGAGGTGCCAGAGTGGCCGATTGGAGCTTCCTGCTAAGAAGTTGACCTGGGAGACTGGGTCCGAGGGTTCAAATCCCTCCCTCTCCGTTTTTTGATGTTAAAAGCCATCCCGTTGGGGATGGCTTTTAAGCGTTTGACAATACTAGCTATAGATAGTATAATTTGGTCAGGAGATAATGATATGAACGTTAGAGCGAAGATCGTTAAGGATCAAAAATAGGATCACCCGGATGGTTACGGGGAAGTTTCCTGCATATTATCTGGCTGGCGGAACTGCCCTGGCTATTTATCTGGGGCATCGTTTTTCTGAAGATTTGGACTTTTTTAGTCCCGCGTATGATCCGGCAATGGCTGATAAGGTCATGCGTTATATCAAGGCTCAGACGGGATATGCTTTTAAGAAGGGTGATGAGGTTTGCCGTAATGCCAAAACTGCCGGGATGAAGGTTTTTTATCTTGATTTTGGCGGCGGGGTTGTTATGAAGGTGGATTTTGTGGAGGATGTCTTTGGTGATACGGCTGTCGTTAAAGACGGCATTCTTTCTTTAGCGGACATCTATCAACGGAAAATCTTTGCGGCTATTGGTGTTAAAGGGAAGTCTTCTTCAACGGGAAGGCTTATCGCGGGAGGGCGTCAGAGTGTAAAGGATCTTTATGATCTTTACACGCTTTCTAGATGTCATGAGCCGCTCAAGAAATTCTTTTTCAGGCATTTCTCGATTCATGACATGGCACGGCTGGAACACTGGTATCTCGGGTTTGGCCGTTCTGAGGCTGTGTTAGAACTTTTGGACTTGGATGTTAAGGATGATCCACGAAAGGTCTTTGCTTATATGGACAAAATTATTCTGAAGGAAATGGCAAGCCTTAAGCATTAGGATTCATTATGAAAATAAATTGGTTGTGGGATACAAAAGTAAAGGAACGCCAGGCGCGCAAAATCTTGAGTGATGAGCGTGATCCGCGGTTCTTTATTTACGCAACCAAGTTGTTGGCGCGTGTCCAGGATCCTGGGGAGGCCTTTTCCTGGATCAAGCGTGAAGTTTTTGATCATAATTGGGCATTGATCCGCTCCCGTATGATCAAAGACGCTTGGGCCAAGACGGCTGTTTCCCGATGGGATAGATTTCATACGCAAGCCATCCCTTCAGAGCGTTTTGATATCGCCCGGCAAATCAGAGAGTCGCGGCTGTCACTTGGATTGAATCAAAAGCAATTTGCCCAAAAGATGGGCGTTATTCAGCAGTATGTGTCGAACATTGAGACAGGACGCGAGAATATGACCATTGATACCTTGCGAAAAATAGCCGGAGTTCTTCATAAGAAGGTTGTTGTCCAGTTCACATCGTAAGCCCTTGGATGTTTTGGGTGTCACCGATACTTTTAACGCCTGAACTTCTTCCAAAAATAATCCACAAACGCTCCAAAGCCGTATAGTTTGCGCAATAGGTCGCCGACGGAGCGGATGCTGATCAGCATGCGCCACATCTGAAGCGGGCGCAGGTAAAATTCTTTTAGGCCGGTGTCGATCAGGGCGTCGATCTCTTTATTGGAAAGCTGGGGATACGATAACAGGGTTTTCTGTTCGCCTTCGGCGGTCAGCCAGTCCGTCCAGTCTTTGGCGAGTAAATAACCGTTGTCTTTGGCCCAGGTGTAAAGGTGGGTGCCGGGGTAGGTGGCGATACCGGTGATCTGGATGGTATCCAGCGGCATGGCTTTGGCATAGTCAATGGTGGCCCGGGCACTGGCATGGGTTTCACCTGGTGCGCCGATCATGAAACACCCGTGCAAGGTAAACCCCAACTCATGCGCCCGCTGGCTAAAGCGGCGTCCCATCGCTACATTAACATTACCTTTGCGTACCGCACGCAGGGTTTCATCGGTGCCGAATTCATAGCCGACCATGAGCATGCGGCAACCGGCTTTCTTCATTAAAGGCAAAAGAGCAAGGTCGGTATTGATGCGCATATTGCATGACCATGATATTTTCTTGTGCAGGCCGCGCCGCATGATCTCGTTACAAACCGCCGTGACATGTTCAGCGTCTGCGGCAAAAGTATCGGTTTCAAACATGATCTCGCGGATACCTGGATAAAGGCGCAGGTCAAATTCCATCTCATTGACAACGGCGTCGGCATGACGGTTGCGCAGACGATACCCGTACATCAGCTGGGGATCACGGCAAAAACTGCAGGCATTGTTACAGCCGCGCCCTGTCAGCAGTGTCAGGAAAGGGTATTTCTTCCCCGCGTCCGGATACCATTCCGGTTTAATGAGCTGCCATGCCGGGAAGGGAAGTTCGTTCACATCGAGCGGCGCGCGGTCAGGATTTGTGATAATACCTTGGTCCTGTTGCCAGGTCATGCCCTTGATCTCCGCTGATGGCAGCTTGTTGGCCAGCTCACGCAACGAATGATCGTATTCACCGCGCAAGATGAAATCAACCGTGCCCCTGGCGATCTCAAGGGTATTGACCGGTTCTGCCGATACATGCTGGCCGACAAAAACAACCCGGCAGTTATTCTGCGCCCTGATCACGCGCGCCTGTTCAATGTCCGCGTAGATCGACGGGGTGGTGGCATGGATAACCAGAAGCTCGGGTTTAAAATCCCGGATGATCACAAAACTTTCTTCGGGCGGCATATTGCGGGCGGCAGCCTCGACAAAAATAACTTCATGGCCGGCATCGAGAAGGACCTGGGCAGCGATCAGCAGGTATTCGGGATGCCGCTGGACACGCCCGCGTGATCTGGCCGCCCAACGGGCGACACGAACGAAATTCTTACCGAAAGAAGGATTGAGAATAGCGATCTTCATATTGAATATACCCTGTTTGATAAAACATCCCGTGATGATTAAGCTGCAGGTATCTTAGGCGCAACAAATATCTTTTTCAAGAAATACCTTCAACTTCATTGACGTAGAGCCCTAGATTCCATATAATTCTTCCATTCTAACGTGGAGTATATTTATGACACTTAATAAAGCAGCATTGAAGAAGACGTTAACCGTTGCCGGCAAAAAGTATACTATTTATTCCGTCCCGGGATTAGCCAAACAGGGCTTTGCCAATATCGGGCGACTGCCATTCTCGATCCGTATCCTGCTGGAAAGTGCTATCCGTAATTTTGATGGCTATCAGGTGACCGGCGAAGATATAACGACCCTTGCCGGCTGGACACCCAGGAATGAATTAAAAGAGATCGCCTTCAAACCGGGGCGCGTGATCCTTCAGGATTTTACCGGCGTTCCGTGCGTCGTTGATCTGGCCGCCATGCGCGAGCAGATGCAACGCATGGGCGGGGATGTGAACAAGATCAATCCCCAGGTCCCGTGTGACCTTGTCATTGACCATTCCCTCCAGGTCGATGCCTATGGTTCTGCCCGCGCCTTTGACCGCAACGTAACGCTCGAATTCAAGCGCAACAAGGAACGTTATGCGTTCCTCAAATGGGGTCAGAATACTTTTCGGAATTTCCGCGTCATTCCGCCGGCCGCCGGCATTATCCATCAGGTTAATCTTGAATATCTGGCCGCTGGTGTCCTGGTAACACCTGGAGCCGGCAAAGATCATCCTGTGATGTATCCGGATTCACTGGTCGGCACGGACAGCCATACGACCATGATCAATGGCGCCGGTATCGTGGGCTGGGGCGTTGGCGGGATCGAAGCCGAATCTGTGATGTTAGGTGCGCCGCTTTCGCTGGTCATGCCGGATGTGATCGGGATGCGCCTGGTCGGACGACTTCCCGAAGGAGTGACCGCCACGGATCTGGTGCTGACGATCGTTGAAATCCTGCGTAAACGCGGGGTCGTCGATACATTCGTTGAATTCTTCGGGCCTGGCGTTCAGCATCTTTCATTGCCCGATCGTGCGACTATTGCCAATATGTGCCCTGAATATGGCGCGACCATCGGCTTGTTCCCGGTCGATGATGAAACAATTTCATTCTACAAAAAGACCGGACGCGCCCGCGAAGCCCAACGCGTAGAATCATATTTCAAGGCACAAGGCCTGTTTGATCCTTATAAGAAAACAACCCCGTTATTTACGGACACCCTTGAACTGGATCTTGGATCCATTGAGCCCTGTGTTGCCGGCCCCAAACGTCCGCAGGATCGTGTGCGCCTTGCCGCATTGAAAGACAGCTTCGCCGCGGCATTAACAGCTCCCGTCGGCCACAGGGGTTTTGGCGTGACAGCAGCGGCTGGCACGGCAACGGAAAGGATCGGCCGATCCAAAGACAGTATCACCCACGGCAGTGTGGTCCTGGCGGCGATCACCAGCTGTACGAACACATCCAATCCGTCGGTGCTTATCGGTGCCGGCTTGCTGGCTAAAAAAGCCGTGGCCAAAGGGCTCTCCGTTAAGAAATTTGTGAAGACATCGCTGACACCCGGATCGCAGGTCGTCGATGCATATTTGAGAAAGAGCGGCCTGATGCAAAGCCTCGAAGCACTTGGTTTTCATAATGCCGGTTACGGCTGTGCCACCTGCATCGGTAACAGCGGACCTTTGCCTGAAGCCGTGGCCGCGGCTATCGAAAGAGGGAACCTCGTGGCTGTCAGCGTCACGTCGGGCAACCGTAATTTTGAAGGGCGGATCAATCCGCATGTCAAAGCCAATTACCTGGCTTCGCCCATGCTGGTGGTGGCTTTGGCGATAGCAGGAACGGTAAAGATAGATCTTTTTAACGAACCCCTGGGCTTTAACGCTAAAGGTAAAGCTGTTTTCCTGAAAGACATCTGGCCGGCACAGCAAGACATTGCCCGGGCTGTGAAGAAATATGTAACCGCCAGCGTATTCAGCGGCAAATACAAGAAGGCCATCGAGGGCAGTCAGCATTGGAAGAATATCAAAGAATTGAAGACCGAACTTTACCCCTGGGATCACAAAAGTTCCTATATCCAGCAACCGCCATATTTTGAAGCCATGGGCGACGGGCTTAAAGAGGTCAAGGCTATTGCCGGCGCACGGTGCCTTGTCATGGCCGGTGATTCGATCACGACCGACCATATTTCTCCGGCAGGCAATATTTCACGATCGTCTCCGGCAGGGCAGTACCTTCAGGGGCTGGGTATCGCTCCGGCTGATTTCAACAGTTATGGCGCACGCCGCGGGAATGACCGGGTGATGAGCCGCGGGACTTTTGCCAATATCCGGCTGTGCAATAAACTGGCTCCTGGCACCGAAGGCGCATGGACAACCCATTTTCCGACGGGCGACAAATTGAGCATCTTCGATGCTTCTTGCCGCTACAAGAAAGATGGTGTTCCGCTGATCATCATCGCCGGCAAGGAATACGGCACAGGCTCGAGCCGCGACTGGGCCGCCAAAGGGCCTGCTCTTTTAGGGATCAATGCGGTCATCGCGGAAAGTTTCGAACGGATCCATCGTTCCAATCTCGCCGGCATGGGCATCCTTCCGCTCCAGTTCAAATCAGGTGACACGGCCGATACGCTCGGGCTTTCCGGCACCGAAACTTTTGATATTTCGGGCTTAGACAACAACCTTAAACCGCGCCAGGAACTGACAGTCAAGGCCACAATTTCAAATGGCAACGTCAAGCAATTCAATGTCATTGTCAGGCTCGACACACCGGTCGAGATTGATTATTACCGTCATGGGGGCATCTTGCAGACGGTCTTACGCCAATTGGCCGCTTCAGCTTAAATCGCACAGAGGAGTTATTATGGGTAAAACAATGTATCAGAAAATTTGGGACGCTCACCTTGTCCACGAGGGGCAGGGAACAGCTTCTTTATTGTATGTCGACCGTCATCTTGTCCATGAAGTGACAAGCCCGCAGGCTTTTGAAGGCTTGCGCATGGCCGGGCGCAAGGTGCGCTGTCCGCAAAAGACATTCGCGACCATGGACCACAATGTGCCCACGCGCAGCCGTGACCTTGCGACGACAAAAGAAGTTTCACGTGTTCAGTTGACGCAGTTGAAAAAGAATTGTGATGAATTCGGGGTCAAATGTTACGACCTCAATGATGACGATCAGGGTGTGGTGCATATCATCGGGCCGGAGATGGGGCTGACCCAGCCGGGCATGATCATCGTGTGCGGCGATTCTCACACCGCGACACATGGCGCTTTCGGCGCTTTGGCTTTTGGCATTGGTACTTCCGAGGTTGAGCATGTCATGGCCACCCAAACCCTTCAGCAAAAACTGTCCAAGACCATGCTGATCAATATCAATGGTGTTTTGGGCAACGGGGTAACACCTAAAGATGTTATTTTATATGTGATCGGACTGATCGGTACAGCCGGTGCCACAGGCTACATCATTGAATACGCCGGGAATGTTATCCGTCAGATGAGCATGGAAGGCCGCATGACCATTTGCAATATGTCCATTGAAGCGGGGGCGCGCGCCGGGATGATCGCGCCCGATGACAAGACCTTCACCTATTTGCAAGGCCGTGATCATTCTCCCAAAGGGGATCACTGGGTCAAAGCGATCGCCTGGTGGAAAAGCCTGACCAGTGATACCGACGCTGTTTTTGATCATGTGCTCAACATCAAGGCTGAAGCCATTGCTCCCCAGGTCACCTGGGGGACAAGCCCCGGCCAGGTCATAGCTGTTGATGCGCTTGTCCCGGATCCGGCGCAATTTAAAGATACCGCCGAGAAGACGGCGGCGATAAACGCCCTGCGCTATATGGGGCTTGAGGCGGGCATGAAGATCACGGATATCAAGATAGATGTTGTCTTTATCGGATCGTGCACCAACGGCCGCATTGAAGACTTGCGCGCGGCGGCGGCGGTTCTTAAAGGCAGGAAAGTTTCGCCTGGGGTGCAGGCCCTTATTGTTCCCGGTTCGGGCCGGGTCAAGCGGTATGCCGAGCGTGAAGGGCTGGACAAGATCTTTACCGATGCCGGTTGTGAATGGCGTTATGCCGGCTGTTCCATGTGCCTGGCCATGAATGATGATTACCTGACACCCGGCCAGCGCAGTGCCTCGACGTCCAACCGTAACTTTGAAGGGCGCCAGGGTCCTGGCGGGCGCACGCACCTGGTAAGCCCAGAAATGGCTGCCGCTGCCGCGATCACAGGACATATTACGGATATCAGAGAATTCACCCACAGAGGATGACCATGGAACCTTTTACGATGTTGACCAGTATTGCTGTACCGATTGATCGTTCCAATGTTGATACCGATGCGATCATCCCCAAACAGTTCTTGAAAAAGATCGAACGCACGGGCTTCGGGAAGCATTTGTTCCATGAGTGGCGTTACACCGACTATGAAGGAACCAGGGAGAACCCTGATTTTATCCTTAACAAGCCGCCTTTCCGTTCGGCCAAGATCCTTCTGGCACGCGATAATTTTGGTTGCGGGTCATCGCGTGAACATGCCCCCTGGGCCCTTTATGACTTTGGGTTCCGGTGCATTATTGCGCCTAGCTTTGCGGATATTTTTTATAATAACTGCATCAAGAACGGGATCCTTCCCGTTACTTTGAAGAATGAAGAAATGGATGAACTTTTTGCTGTCGCGGCTTTTGGTAAATCCGGCCTGATCGCCGTGGATCTGGACAAACAGGTTGTCGGCGCCGCCGGGATGAAATTCGCATTTCAGGTAGAGCCGTTCAATAAAGACTGCCTTTTGAAAGGGCTTGATCAGATCGGCTGGTCACTCCAGTACGCCGAGAAGATCAATGCATTTGAAGCAGGTATCGCAGGATCAAAGCCCTGGCTTCAATAACCAGCATGCGCAGATGAGGCTTTTATGGCAGGCAATACTTTTGGGAATATCTTTCGTGTTACGACCTTTGGCGAAAGCCATGGGAAGGCTATTGGCTGTGTGATCGACGGGGTGCCGCCGAACATCATTCTTTCTGAAAAAGATATACAGCCTGATCTTGACCGCCGTCAACCCGGCCAAAGCGCCGTGACAACAGCCCGGCAGGAAAAAGACCAGGTTGAAATTCTTTCCGGTGTCCTTGAAGGACGGACAACAGGAACATCCCTGGCGATGATCATCCGCAATAATGATCAGCATTCTGCGGATTATGCGGCCATCAAGGATGTCTTTCGTCCGGGGCACGCGGATTATACTTATTTCAAGAAATTCGGCATCCGCGACCATCGCGGCGGTGGCAGGTCATCGGGCCGCGAAACAGCCGCCCGTGTGGCCGCCGGCGCTGTGGCTAGGAAAATTCTGGCGCTGGAAGGTGTCCGTATCCTGGCGTATACCCTTTCCGTCGGTGATGTCCGTGCGGAAAGCATCAATTATGATGTCATTGAACAGAATATCGTTCGTTCACCGGATATGCGCCAGGCCCAGGCCATGATCGCCAGGATCAACGCGGTGAAAGAAAGTGGCGATTCTATCGGCGGTATTGTGGAAGGTGTCATCCTGGGTTGTCCCGCCGGCTGGGGGGATCCTGTTTTTGATAAACTTGAGGCCAGGCTTGCCTACGCCATGCTTTCTATCGGCGCCGTGAAAGGGATCGAGTTCGGGGCAGGGTTTGCTGCGGCCGCGATGACAGGGTCTGAGCACAATGACACGCCGGTCATTGAAGATACCTATCTTAAGACATCGAACAATCTGGCTGGCGGCATTGTCGGCGGTATCAGTACCGGCGAAGGGATCCGTTTCCGTCTTGCTGTCAAACCAACCTCATCGATCGCGCGCCCGCAGATAGCGGCCTACAAGGATCTGGCCCTGCAATCCATCCAGATCCAGGGGCGCCATGATCCATGCCTTTGCCCGCGCATGGTCCCTGTTGTTGAGGCCATGGCCGCCCTGGTGCTGGTCGACGCTTTGCTAATGCAAAAGACAGTCCTTCCTTCATGAAGGCCTTGCGTCCGCGTGTTATCCTGATCACAGGCTGTTCGAGCGGCTTCGGCTTATTAACGGCCGCGAGGCTTTCTGCGGCGGGGCATCATGTCCATGCGTGCCTGCGCGACTTGAAGAAACGGGGGCCGCTCGAAGCTGAAACAGTCGCGCGTAAAGGTATGGCCAACCTTTTTATCCATCAGATGGACGTCGCGGATATTGCATCTGTAAAGGCCGCTGTGGCTGAAATCGTCGCGCACGAAGGTTTTATGGATGTCCTGATAAACAATGCGGGTTTTGGCATCGGAGGTTTTTTTGAAGACCTTTCCGACGCAGACTGGCGCCAGCAGTTCGACACCAATTTTTTCGGTGTCCTTAATGTCACACGCGCGGTCCTTCCGTTGATGCGTCAACGCCGCTGTGGCCGTATCATCAATATATCGAGCATGGCCGCATTTTCAGGGTCTCCGGCGTTCAGTGCTTATGTGTCGAGCAAGTGGGCCCTCGAAGGCTTTTCAGAATGTCTTTATATGGAATTAAAACCTTTCGGCATTGACGTTGTTTTGGTTGAACCCGGTTCTTACCGTACCGGGATATTTGATCAAAATGCCCGTTATGCCCAATATTTTTTTGATCAGAAAAGCCCTTATTACCCGATGAGCCAGCGCTTAAAGGCGTTCATCGAGAAATATATCCGCCGCTCCCTCCGTTCACCCGAAGAAGTGGCGGTTGTTCTTGAAAAGCTTTCCACAAGTCCTCATGTCAGCTTCCGTCATGTCATCGGCCTCGTGTCCCGGTTACGCTGTTGGACTGTGCGGCATATGCCGTTCAAGTTCTATGCCTGGATGCTCGGTAAAATATTTCTCAGCCGCCCTAAACCGCATGACTGAACCAGCCTCATTCCTTCACCGCTGTTCGCTGGTCAAAAGGATACCTGTCTTTTCCGGGTTGAGCTGGTTCCGTGTGCAGTCCATTGCCAGATCCGGCGAGATCATATTGTACAAGAAAGGGGACATTGTTTCCCGCAAAGGCAATGCGCCCGACTTTGTCTATTTCCTTGATTCCGGCCGTTTGCAGTCATACTCGCCAGATGCTTCGGGCGGGAAAGATGATATTGAATTCATTCACCGCGGCATGTTCTTCGGGATCATTTCCACCTTGACGGGGCAGGAACATTCCCAGACGTTTGAAGCCATCAATGATTCCATCATTTTCCGCATTCCGTTCACAGCTTTCCGGCGGTTGCTCAAACAGGCTCCGCGGCTGGGCATCAAATTCAGCAAGATCCTTTCCCAGCGCATCCGCAGCAAGCTCACACGCACGGAACTGGTGAGCCGCAGTACCATCATTTCAGTTTATGCGCCTATCGCCGGTTCGGGCGGATCTACGTATGCCGTCAATCTGGCGCTGAGCCTTTCCAAGGAAACAGGGCGACGGGTGATATGGGTCAGTATCCGTTCCAGGCATTTTCCACCTTACACGGCGGTATCTGATATCAGCGAAGTCCGCCCGGCGTGGACCCGCGATCCTTTGGATATCATCGCCCTTGCCGATAATTTTGAACTTATCCCCGGGCATATCATTAAAAGCGATGCCGGCATTGACCTTTTGAACGTGGTTTTTGACCCGAAAGACCCTTCCATTGTTGAACATATCAGTGAGTTTATCAGCCGTTTCATTGATGAATACCGTTATGTGGTTCTTGATCTGCCCAGTGATATGGATGCTGTTGTCATTAAAACGCTGTCGCAATCTGATCTTGTTCATCTCGTGATGGTGCGTAAACGCGAAGCCCTTGTGGTAGGCCGGGCTGTATTAGACAGGATCGAAGATTCTTTCAAAGATGGTTTTACCGAAGACCGCGTCAAGGTCATTATCGGCGGCGTGAGTGCCCACCGCAACATTGTCGAAGAAACGGTGCGCAGCCTTCTGGATTATAAGGTTACAGGTTTTCTTCCGCATATCCAGCGCAAGGATTTCAGCGGGCAGGTCGATCTCGGGGCTGTTTCTTTCATGGGGCTTGATCCCGTGAGCCCCTACCGCAAGGTTGTTACCCGTATCGCGCGCGACATCTCGGGCGTATCGATCGGCCTTGTGCTCGGCGGCGGTGCCGCCTTTGGCCTGGCGCATATCGGCGTGCTCAAGGTCCTTGAAGAAGAAGGGATCCCTGTGGATATTGTAGCCGGGAGTTCGATGGGGGCATTGATCGGCAGTCTCTGGGCATCCGGTTACAAGGCCGCTGACATTGAAAAGATGGCTTTTGAATTCAGGAAAAGGTCCAATCTGATCAAATTGATCGATCTGGTCATCCCTGTTTCAGGTATTATCAGCGGTAAAGCCGTGATGTCCTGGCTGCGCGGCAAACTCGGCAAACGCACATTCCGCGATACCAAGATCCCGCTGAAAATTGTTGCCTATGACCTCATGCATCGCCGGGACCTGATCTTCAGTGAAGGTTCGATCATTGAGGCCATACGTAAAAGCATATCGATCCCCGGTGTTTTTCAACCCGTTATTTCCAAGGATCAGCTGATCATCGATGGCGGCGTCATGAACCCGTTGCCAACCGATGTCCTGATCCATGCCGGTGTCAAACGCATCATTGCGGTGAATGTGCTTCAGTCGCCCGAAGATGTTATCAAGGGTTACGAAAAAACAAGCCGCGAACTGGAGAAGTCACTGCAAGTGCAATTCATGCATGCCCCCCTGGAATACATCACCATCCACATCAAGTTATGGCTCAGCCGTAAATTCTTTCCCAATATCTCCGACATCATGGTGCGCACCCTTGAAGCTTCCGAAAGCACCCTGGCCGTCCAGAGTGGTCGGGCCGCCGATGTCCTGATCCATCCTGATCTGTCAGGCCTCAACTGGTACGACCTTCATCAAGCCGAGCTCCTGATCAACCAAGGCGAAGCCGCCGCCCGCGCCAGCCTCGATCAATTGAGACGCATCGTGACGCATCCGGGACCAGATAACCGAAAAAATATTAGTGTCAGGTCTCCCGAAAGTCAAAATATTAATATTAGTGTCACGAATATTAGTGTCAGGTCTCCCGAAAGTCATATGTAACAATAGCTTAAGTCTTAATCCTTGTTGATGATGTGCCGTAATAGACTTCGCGAAATAGGGTGCGGTATTTTTTTGTTGCGTCGAATTTGTGGGTAATATAAGATACGGCAGGATCAGGCTACCCCAGTCTGATGGAGAGAATAGAGTTAAGTGGTATTGAATAGACTGCAAGTAGGTGGGGTTATCTGACCTTAAAGCCGTGTCGCAGAAATCAAATCGGATAACGATGTCTGATTTTAAGAACGCTGCTATCTGTTTGTAAAGCTTGAGGGGTTTGTTATCAGTAATTATAGGAAGTTTATCGGCAATTTATTGGCAATTCGTCGGCAATAAGGTATAAATGCTTATTTCTGTTTAAATCTACCGTGATGATGGTGTTGCATTACCCACTTGTTACATATGTCATAGTGTGTTATATTCTTACTGGATAAGAAAGGAGTATTGATTATGCTACTGACAATAGATTCTCGTAAAAGGATCCCACTAGGCAAGGTTCTTCTAGACACGGATGTTACTTTGTTTGACGCCAAGGTCGACGATAGCGGAAGGATCATCCTAGAGCCTATGCGCGCAGTTCCCGAAAGGGAGGCGTGGTTATACCAGAATCCCAAGGCTCTGGATTCCGTGATGATGGGACTCAAGGACTCTACCGAAGGACGGGTTAAGACTTATATCTCAAAAGAGAAATAGATATGTTCAAGGTCTTAACCACGATAACATTCGACGAAGAGTTTGCCGCATTGCGTCAGCAGAGGTCTATGGTTGCCAGGGTCAAGGCGATTGAAAAAACGCTTAAGTTATTGTCTAACCCAAGGCATCCTGGTCTTCAAACGCATGAGTTTACTTCACTCAAGGGTCCTAACGGTGCCAAGGTCTTTGAGGCGTATGCCCAGCAGAATACACCCGCAGCTTACAGAGTGTTTTGGCATTACGGCCCTGGCCGGAACGAGATCACAGTCGTTGCCTTTACGTCCCATCCGTGAAATAGTGACTGTTACAAATCGGTGGGACACGTACGGAATACCCACATTAACACCCCAGCCTTCAAACGCATCAATATCATTCAGTTTTTGGTCCTGGCGGAGAGAAGGTTTTTGAAGCTTATGCCGAGAACAATACGCCGGTGGCGTATAGAATTTTATTTTATTACGGCCATGTCCGCAGTGAAATTGATATTCTAATGATCGTTCCGCACCCTTAATAAAATAGGGGATGGATGAAATTTCAAACGGATACGTATAATTTTGATGGTGAAGCCTCCAGGCAACCTAATGCGTATTACTCTGATTGCTCCCGCACAGTCGTACTTAACATAACATATATTATAGGAAGTTCGTAATATAGCGATCTAGCGTAAAAGAAACGGTAAAACGCTAGACATGCACACGCAAAACGATACAAGACACAAAACAAGCCTCAAAAAAGATTTCATCCCCACTTGGATCGAAGATCTATCCCTCCTAAAAGAATCAAACGCCTCAACCTTTGCCGTTTATCACGTTTTAAAGTTTTATGCCGTAGAATCCCCCACATTTGAGATCCACAAGATAACCGAAGGCGACATCCACGCTCAAACAGGACTTGAGCATAAAACCATCCGCAGGGCTCTTAACAAGCTTGAAAAGCTTGAAAAGATCATACGGATCGGATATTGCCGATACCGATTAGTTAATTTCTTTAAGTTTTCCACAACTTCGGGCAAAATGCCCGAACCTACCCAAAACCACTTCGGGCAAAATGCCCGAACCACTTCGGGCAAAATGCCCGACAACTTCGGGCAAAATGCCCGCCCACTTCGGACAGAATGCCCGAACCCCTTATATTTTAATAGAAACGTAGACAGAGATTTAAAAGAGAGGTCTGGTGATAAATCACCAATCGAACAGCAAGAACATAACTGGTTGCGTATGCAATACCCGTTTCGTGATCGTGAAGGGTTAAAACAGCATTTAGTTAATAGAGGCTATTCAGAGCATGACGCAACGATGTTTATGGAAAGTTTTTATCAAGAATATACAGGAAAGGCTGGTGGCAAATGACAGGAACACAGGTTTGTATGGAATTTGACGGAAAAACGTTTGAAAGGAACATGGACGGCCAAAGGCTACGGACACAGCTTGAGCAAGTCTTTGATCTGATGAAAGACGCCTCTTGGCGAACATTGCAAGAGATCGCACTTCTTTCCGGTTGTCCAGAGGCATCAATTTCCGCAAGGCTTCGAGATCTCCGCAAGGCAAAGTTTGGCAAGCACAACGTCAACCGCCGCAGACGTCCGTTGCATGACATTTTCGGGGTTTGGGAATATCAGCTTTTAACGGCTTATAACGGGCTTTATTGAAAGGGGTTTTTATGTTCGGGATGGAGATTTTAACGGATAAGAAAAAACAGGCCGAGCTTGGCGAGATCGCGCAACGTGTCCTGGGCACGATCAATGAAACGTATCGGCTGGCGAAGGAAAACAACGAGATGCTCAAGGATCTGACGGCTTCGGTCGCATGGGCTAAACCAAAGAAAAAGGAGGCGTGAATATGTTCGGATTGATTTTTATATCGTCGGTGTTGGTTGTTCTAGTGGTCGCTATCCGTTTATCCTCTACATACGAGGTTAAACACGGGCTCATTAACTTGAGAAAGGACATGCCAGATGAAACACTTTCATTGTCAGATGTGCGAACAGATGCTGGACGGTCAGCCGAAAATGAGGTTTGCTCTGATCGGGTTTTGTTGGGAGCCGTCGCTTAACAAGGATCCCAGCGAGTTATTGAATATTTGCGAGGCTTGCCAGCACGCTTTTCTGAAAGCCTACGCGAAAGCAAAGAACGAGTGCCTTGAGGCAGTTTACGAGAAGCAAAAAACGGCTTGGATTATGGACAAGATGGAAGGCTTGGAAAAAGCGCGCGGCAGGGTGAGCGTTGGATCTGCAAGGACAGTCAACCGCCTATCCCCCGCACAGGAAGCAATGGCCGATAATGGGCGCTGGAATTACAGCCACAACGAAGCGCAAAAGGTTTGGAGGTTTTAAGAATGCGATATGACAATGTAGAGCGTGAATGTAAGAATTTCCTTCAAAGAATATCTGGATCCGAAAACGCAAGCGGCGGGATTGTTCCACCTGAACATGCTTTGTCCTTCGCCCACCTTGATAAAGATGAAGCATGTTTGTTCTATTCCGCAGAGTGCCAAGAAGGAAGATACCTTGTAATAATGCAGCCTAAAATTAAAGGAGGCGCATAAATGGCAAAGTCAGCAACGAGTTTTGCAAAGAAGGTTTTTGAAGCGCCGTGTCCTTCATGTCACAGCAAGGATGCAATCGGTAAAACCCGTTGTCCATGTGGCGCACAGCGCAGGGCAAATGGTCAGGTTTATTTTGACGGCAAAGACATTGAAAAGCCCGTTGCGCCCGTGTCCGAGCCCGTCAAATCACCCGTTAAAACAAAAACGGGCTCTCCGTCGGTGAGCCCATTAAAAAAAAGGAGCCCGTCAAATGGTAAGAAAGAGCCCGTCAAAAGCCCGTCAAAAACCCGTGTTGAGCCCGTCACCGAGCCCGTCCGAGCCCGTGAAAGTAGCCTCTCCACATACTTCTATGACTGATCCGGAAAATGTGAGAATGAGCGCACAGGATTCGGGGCTGGATGATCTTGTTGCAAAGCTGGGATCCGGTGCAAGTGCGCCAGCGGCCGATCCCTCCCCCGCTATGGTTGAGCCGGCAGATCTTGAGATATATAAAAGGCTGGTTAAGCCGGTTTGTTTGGTGGCCGGCTGGGGCATCGACAAGATCAACCGGCGCTTTCTTAAGTGTGAGTTCACGCCGTTCACGGATGGTCAGGTCGCCATGCTTGAGGATGATCTATCTTTTGTATTAAAGGACGCGCTGGACAAGATCTTGCCAGACATGGCCAAGAAAAACCCGCGCATGGTGTCGCTTGTGATGATCTTCGGGATGATCTACGCATCCAACACGCGCCGGATCATAGAGGCGCCGAAGCCGGCAGAGCCAGCCAAAGAAACAAAGCCCGTGCCGAGCGTGCATGAGGTTCACATCAAAACAGCAGAAGGCGTGATCGGGGGCATTCAATGAGGATAGACAATATCATCAACCTTTGGGATCCGCGCCAGCGCGGGTGCGGCGTGGTGTTCGTTCCGTTTGGGATCTACATTTTCAAAGGATACATGACGCTTGAGGTGCTTAATTTTCGGATCAACATTTCATTTAAAAGGGATTAACCATGTCACACGCTTGCGCTTCATGCGCCTTTTGGCGCCGGATTAACCCGTATGATGCCGGCGAATGCCGCAAGAACGCGCCGCAACCTTCACAAGGCGGCTACAAGTTCCCCGTTACGGATCCGCATGTGTATTGCGGCCAATGGTCAACCGAGTTCAGAAAGGATGCTCCAAATGCCTAAGTGCGATTTCTTCATTATCCCGATGTTTACGTCGATGACACCCGTGCGGCTTCAAGTGTTCGATTTCGTGGCCTATCGGGTCGGCGGCGTCAGTTATTGGAGCATAACGATCTTAAATTTCGTCTTTGTTGTGGGGGTATAAAGTGAAAATTACAAAATGGGTCAGCGTTGATGTTGAGGTTGACGTTGACGTATCAAGTGAGGATATACCGGAAATCTTTTCAAAGTCGTGTGAATGCTACCATGATTTCTTGGCGATATTGAACAGGTTCTTTTCTGTAATGAAGAACATGCCGGATCACATTATTAAGGACATGACGGAGAAACAGCGTGAAATAACAAAAAACTACCTTATTGAACAGTCAAAAAGGTTTTCAGATGCACAATGAAATCATCGTCATTCTAGGCAAGAAAGGATCTGGCAAAACGGTCATGGCGCGGCATATGGTCAGCGACAAGCGCCGTCTGATCGTCTACGATCCCATGCGGCAGTTTTCGTCATGCGGCGTCGTGCTGGTGCGCTTCGAGGATCTTGTTGCCTACATCAGCCACAACAGGCGCGGCCACTTCCGCGCGGTTTACCAGCCAGAGATCCCGATTGATGCAACAAACGACATAGTGCGTGCCGAGTTCATCCGCATGTGTGATCTGGTCAATCGGCTGGTCAACGTGTATTTCCTTGTCGATGAAATTGATAATTGCCTCCCCCCGCGTGACCGTGAGAACGGCTTTTTCAAGAACATGATCCAGCGCGGCCGGCACGCGCAAGTCAGCCTTGTTGCAACGACGATCCGCTACACGGACACCCAGCGCAATTTGACCGCCCAGGCAGACACGATCATTTGCTTTCATACGCATGAGCCGTCTGACGTTAAGTATTTCCGCAATTACTTCGGGGTCATGGCTGACGATCTCCACCAACTCCCCCCCTATCATTATGTCAAATACGATAAAGGACAAGTCAGCCGCCATGAGCCTATCAGATTATAAAAAAATTGATGTTGAGATTAGCGAACAGCCACTACCAGCGCAATTTGATGATGATCCAAAGATATTCCAGCAAGTGTATTTCGACGCACTTGGTGTTTTGGTCGGTATGCGCGTAAGGAAAGGAAGAAAGCGTGCCAAAGCCAAAGCGTAAAAACCAAAAAGAGTTCGCTTTTTGCCTTTGTGGATGCGGTCGGCGTTTCAGAGTTTACCCTTGCCGGCCTCAATTTTTCGCATCATCAACATGCCGCTGGCTTCTGATAAAAAAGATACTTGCCGACTATATGCACAAAACGCACGTTTCCACGTTCTCCGTCGAGAAAAACACCGCTTAAAACCGTTTTAAAGCCACGATCTCCACTAGAGACATGTCATTACATGGCTCTTTTTTTGTTTTATATGCGAATTCCTTCGTTTGACGAGCCCGTGAGCCTTCCGGCAATCTGAAAAGGTAATGTTCGACCATAACGGTCAACAACAAAAACCGAAAGGAAAAGCAAATGTTCTCTAAAGAAGCCCTCATCAAGTTCGCGATTTTGGTTGCGGCCGTAGTGGTCGGTAACATCGCCACCGGTTATGTTCAGGCGTTTTTGCCTAAGAAAACGGCATAAGCGAAAGGAACGATCATGCAGAAGTTACTTGTTTCCGTTCTTGTGGTAGTGGTCGCGATAATCGCGGCTGGCGTGCTTCTCGATGAAGCCGGTAAAGGCACTCTTGGCGGGTTCGTTCAGAGCTTGGCTAAGAAAACAACCAGCGGCTATGGGTCGCTGAACGCTTAAAACATTTAAAAAGGAGTTTTTCAGATGCAGATATTCATGTTTCCCACAACCAGAGGATTAGGCACGATCCCAGGCGTTGCCGCTGGCGCTCTTTTGACCGCCAAGATCCCCACGAACGGCAAGAAGTACGGCTTCTTCCTTCTTGGTAAGACGGCCGCTGGCGTAGCGCTGACAGCCGCACAGCTGAACGCTGACATTGGCGACATCGTTGTCCGTGTTAAGGGTGAAGCGAAGATCGAAGCATCCTGCACAGAGTTGCTGATGATCCAGAAGTATTTAGGCGACGCGAACGTTGCCGGCAACATCAGCGGGATCGTTCCGATCTTCCTGACGCCGCGCGATCTCGCAACGTATCAAGAACGCCGTGCGCTGGCTTGGGGCACAGCCGACATCGACAGCATCACCATTGAGATCAAGATCGTTGGCGTGGCACAGCTCGCCAGCCTTGAGCTCTTTGAGTATGCGTCTGATGAGCAGGAAGTGCTTGGCACTCACCTGACGATCCGCCGTTTCCCGCATTCGTTTGCGTCAACGGGCGTGCAGGAGATCTCCGACCTTGTCAGCAACGTGCCTGACATGGCGTATCGCACGATCTTCTTGCAGAAGAACACCGCCGACATCACAAATGTCAGCTGTAAGGTCAACAACGCGCTGGTCTACGATCAGGTTCCGGAAGCGTTAAACAACGTATTGAACGAGGACGGCAACCGCAAGGCGCAGTCTGGTTATTACGCGATTGACTTCTCCCGCATTCGCGATCTCGCAGGGATGCTCCCGATGAAGGGCATTACGGACTTCCGCGTCACCCCGACATGGGCGACCAATGCGCCGGCGAGTTACAACATCATCGGCATCATCTATAAGGGCTTGAAATAAGCCTAAATAGAAAGGGGCGTCTTGTATGGCAAATGAAACGACGACGGCACAACCGTCATCATGGTTAGACACCCTCGGCGGCTGGGTAACATCAGCCGGTAAGATCTTCAACGCTGGATCCGAGGTTTACGTTGCGGCACAGCAACGGTTGAACGCGATTGAAAGCGTCAACGAGGACACGGTCAAGGCTTCAACGCCCGCCGCGCCCAAAATTGTGTCAGGTATGCCGAGTTCAATGCCGTCTTGGGTAATGCCAGCGGCAATCGCGGCCGGTGTGCTTGTTCTCATCATCATCGTGAGAAAGTTGAGGTAAGCCATGCTTCCAGCCGCAGGCGCCGCAATGATGGGAAGTTCGCCTTCCTTCTCATCTGGTGCTACATCAGGGGCAACAGGAAGATCGGGCGATATTACGAGTTCGTATATGTCAGGCGACTTCACGGTCGGTGGTGACAAAAACATGATCTGGATATTCGTTGTCGCCGGTGCAGTAGCAATCGCCTTTTTCGCGTTCAAAGGTAAGTAAGTGATAGTCACGGCCAGAAAAACGGCCTATGACGATCAAAAGCATCGTGTTCTTTTAGAAAAGATAGATCCAGCCGTCGGCGTGGCATGCCTTGCCGGCACGGTTCAGAGAGATCTGATAATGCTCTTTGAGGTTCACGCCGACGGCCTTCTCCTTGGGATATTCTTGGCAAGGATTGACCGCCTGATTGATGGCGGCCGCGATCTGGTTATATGCCACGCGGCGGCAGTTGATAAGCCATCGATAGCCATGACAAGGATCCTAAATGCGATCTTTGACCAAGTCGCCCGTGATTATGGGCTTAACTCGGTACGGATCCACTCGGACAAGAAGGGGCTGGATCGAATAATGGAAAAAAACAATTACGTATTTCAAGAGGCCGTTTATAGAAAGGTCATAGATGTCTAAGTCAGGCTCAAGCTCAACAAGTTCATCCACCACACAGAACAACAGCGAAGATAATCGCGTTGTCGGTGAGGGCGGCTCGCTTGTTCTTGGAAAAGATGCGATCTATAACGTGGCAAACGAGCTATCCCCCAACATGCTTGCCGCGCTCAATTCCTTTGTAGGTTTGGTGCGTGACGCCGGCACGGTTGTTGTTGATACGGCTGACAAGGCCAATCAATCCGCACAGGCCAGCATTGCGGCCGTCACCAGCGCGATCCAGAACGACAAGACAGGCACAACCACAACAGAGCAATCAATCGTCAAATACATCCCGCTTGTTATCGGCGCGGGCATCATCATTTTTGTGTTGATTAAGATGTTTAACGGAAAGAAGGCATAACATGCAGGGATCATCCTATCAAAGCATTACGCTTGTTTTATTGGCCGGAGAAACGCGCGCGGTGATGGCTTATGGCCGTTATCTCCGCATCTTGGACAATTCAATCGCGACGCATCCACAAGTAAAGATCGCTGACAACCCCGAACAGGAGTTACAGGCCGGCGTTGGCATTGAGATCTTCGGAGGTCAGGAGAATTCCTTCTCTAATGTTCTTGTTCGCAACCCTGCGGCTGGTGTAATGACGCTAAAGATCGCCATTTCCAGCGGCCAGATTGACGACAGCAGATTGACGCTGACAGGCACAATTTTGACACAGCCAGCACAGACAGCAACAGGCACGGACGCGGCAGACATAACAACCGGCGCCGCCGCAAAGGTGTTTTCGTCCGCTTCTTGTAAGTCGGTTTTGATACAGGCAGACTTCACGAACGGCGCAAACGTGTTTTTAGGTTTTGCAAATACTGTCAGCGCAACGCGCAAGGTGATCGCGCTTTCCGCTGGCATGGCGTTTCAGTTCGATAATTTCAACGGCGATATATGGGCGTATTCCGCCGCCGCGCAAAAAATATCTGTTTCTTCTTGGTAAAGAAAGGCACTTAAATGATTGTTACGCCTCCTTTTAATTCAGCTGTATTAAATACCATTTGGGCGAATATCGCACTTCTGGCCTTCCGCGATCAGGTATTTGACAGCGTTGCCGTTCAAAAGATGGTGGATGGCTTTGTTGACGAGTACGAGGACGAGACTGGAGTTTACCTTGTAAATTCTACTGGTCAAGTTTATGACAGCACAAATGATTTCTATTCACCGTCGTTCGCGGCCGCCCTTGTCGCCTATAACACCGGAACGGAAGTCAAAGATACAACCAACAATATAGGAAACGGCTTTAATAATACGACCGTACAGACGGCGGCTAATTCTGAACGTAAACTTATTTCAGGAAGCGGCTCCGGCGCGCTTTATATCGGTAAAGATTGGGGGGTAGGAAATTCTAAAATAATTTCGGGCTTCAAAATTTATGCGCCATCCAACGAGAAAATATCTCAAACATTAAACACCGTCACGTTAAAACTTCGTGGCTCAAATAACGGGTCGTCCTGGACTGATTTAATGACAACGACCGTTTTCGCAGGTAATGCAGGTGACGTTATTGATGTAACCACCGGCATAACGACAACAACAGGTTATCGCTACCATTCTGTTTATATTCTTGAAACTGCTGGTTGGGGCTCTGGCGATCACTATTTGCAAGTCGCGGAAGTTCAGTTTTATGAACAGTCCGTGAACAATAATATGTCATTGGTCAGCAACCCTTTTACTGCCGTAACACAGGCAAACAAGGCGCGTATTGTTGTTTTCCAAGAGGACGTTGACGCAATAACCCTCAATACTGATTTGATAGCCAGCGTTTCACGCGGTGTTAATTATACGCCAGTAGTTCTTTCAAACATGGGAACGTATGAAACAGGCAAAAATATTCTTGTAGGGCTGGTTGATATTTCAGGTCAGCCCGCCGGAACAAATATGCGGTATAAACTCGATACCGCCAACAGTAAAAATTTAAAAATTCACGGAACGGGGCTCTTATGGCAATAAAACGATTAACAGTTCAATCTGGTGCGTCAGATGCAAAGATCGACGCGCTGATCGAGAAGCTCAAGACTAAAGGCGTGATCTCCGCCGTTGAAGCTGACGACGCAAAGAAAGGCAAGAAATAATGTGGTTCCTTCTCCCCCTGATCGGCCTTGGCGGTGCATTCGTTGGCGCTCAAGTGGATAACGCGGTGCAGAGTTCAGCGGCCGCGCCTCAAGTGATCGACCAGAGCAAAGCGCCTTGGTGGATCCCCTATCTGATCGCCGGCATTGTCGGCCTGATCGCGTGGCAGTTCATCAAAAAGGCGGTCAAATGATAGATGCCATGCAGTTTGCAGTTGTTCTCACGTTGGGGATCGCTTGCGGCTGGGGCGCTACGCTGTACCTTATCGGGTGCGGCTACTTCCAAGATGATTTTGACAAGCTGGGGCGCCCATGATCGCATGGCTCAAAAAGCTCCTTTCAGGTTTTAATTTCGGATCCGGCGCCGTGATCGGCAAATGGATCTTTTACCTTTGTGTTTTTGCCGTGTTCATGTTCGGGTGGTCAACCATGACCGGCAAGAAAACAACGACGAGCCAGAAGGCCGAGCAAATGACAAACTACACCTACACGCCGCAACAGACATTCGGTTGCATGCGTATTGACGTGAAAGGCAACTGATGAACATTGAAACGGCTTTCCAGCTTCTTAACACGGCTTTAGTGGCTGTTTGCGCGTTCAGCCTTAACAGCATGGCCGGCGACATCCGCGAGATCCGCGCCGACATCAAGACGCATATTTCTGATCACACGGTTCATTGCAAATATCCAACAACGAAAGGTTGCTAACATGGCAGATCTGATCCCCACGAATTTCAAAGTCACCGTTGACATAACCCCAGGCGCTATGATCTTTTTAGGCGCGGCGATCGTTTTCATCGTCTTTACAGCTAAATAAGATCTCGCCTAACCCCTCACCAAGAGCCCGTCGCGCGATAATTGCACGGGCTCTTTCCACGTTCGGGATTTTTCCGGCTCATGGGGCGGCTCAAAAAATAGAGGCCTTAAAAACGATTTAAACGCAAACTATGCGAACATCGAGGGTCAATTATACTCTGGTTCAACTTCTCCGACGGAGAAAAGACAGGGTGGAATAAAGAAAATAAAAAGAAGAAAAAAGTCAGAAACTCGCTTGACACTCACAGACACACTCTGATATATTTTAATCATGTCAAAAGCAATCAAATCACAGGTGATGACGGTCAGAGAGGCTTGCGATTATATGAAGATTTCGCGATCCACTGTCAACCGTTTTATGAAGTCCGGCGACCTCCATTATGTTAAGTTGGCTGGTGCTATCCGCTTCTTCGAGCGCGATATACTTAACTTCTTGAATTCACACAGAGTTACGACGAATTAAAACGCTCTTTTTGATGTAAAAAGCACGGTTTTCAACTACGGCCGGACATATATTATAGGAAGTTGCAGGGGATGTAAAAATGCCTGCGGAAAAATGAATTCACTCCGGTTTTCCTAATAATTTCATAACGATCTTGGCGCTCCCTGATGGCATGGGATATTTCAAAAGGTCTTGCCTGCTGGCCCAGCGTTGATTCAGCCCCGGCTTGAAACGATCTACTGCCAGAACGGCGTTAAACGCGACCAGATTCACCTTGTTTGTTGTGTAATAATGCCTCACCCGGCAGAATTCTTCTTTAATAAGACAGGTTTGGCCTAATTCTTCCATTAATTCACGTTCCAATGCTTGTTGCAGTGAATTATCTGAATTCTCCAGTTTTCCGCCAGGAAATTCCCAGAGACCAGCCAACAGTCCTTTTTCAGGTCTTTTCTGTATGAGGTACTTATTGTTCTTTTTTATCAGCGCGATCACGGCGGTTATCTCGTTCAACGTGACTTTCTTTGATTCAGGGATAAGTTCCTGCTCACCTTTCTTAAATGACCGGCATTCGCTTAGCAACGGGCATAAATTGCATTTGGGTAGTTGGCTGGTACAAACCATGGCACCCAGTTCCATCATAGCCTGATTAAAATCACCGGCACCTTGCGCCGGCATGACCTGTTCAAGCGATTTTAGAATATTTTTATCCAAGGTGATCGATGCCTGGCCGTGAATATTCAATATACGCATCATGACGCGGCGGACATTGGCATCGACCAATGGGATGCGCCAGTCAAAGGCAATGCTCGCCACCGAAGCAGACATGTAGGGTCCGAAACCAGGTAATTTTATCAAAATCGCCGGATCCCGAGGAAGTTGGCCCTGAAATTCATTGATGATGATCGACGCCGCTTTGTGTAAATTCCTCGCCCGGTTGTAATAACCAAGGCCTTGCCAGGCTTTTAAAACCTTTTCAATGGAGGCATGGGCTAAAGAATGAATATCCGGGAATGTTTTGATCCAGCGCGGGTAATATCCGAGCACTGTTTTTACCGTTGTCTGTTGCAGCATGGCCTCGGAGATCCATATGCCATAGGGATCCCGCGTATCACGCCATGGCATCGGACGCGCATGCCGGTGATACCATTTAAGGAGCTTGGCGGCAAACGATTCAGGCATGAACCAGCTGAACAAAGTTTTTGGATGAAGATATTTCGGCACGATGGCCGTAGGTGAAAGGCAACTTGATGTGCGATCCATCGACGAAGATAACGCCACGCGGCATCATCGAGGTGATGATGATCTTGCCTGGTTTGGCCACAAGTCCGCCCGATAACTGCTGGCGCACGCCACGACCATGGTAAAGTTCACGCGGTTTATACTGAAGAGCGGTCGAGTCCAGTGGCATGGCCAACCCGCCCGCTGAAGCCATCGCGCCGGTTGAACCGGCAGCGGTTGATATCCATATCCCTGAATCGCGCTGATCCTCTTCTTCGCCGCCGATCGTGATCGTGTAACGGCTCATGGCCGCCGGGTTGGTATGGCAGATCAAAATATCATTAAGGCATTCGATTTGCCGCGAGGTCGCCTCATCTTTTATAACCAGTTTCAATTTATAAAGGCGGCGCAGTTGGGCTTTTCCGCAGAGAAACTTCTTCAAGAGCATTTCAAATGTTGTCACATCAGCTGAGCAAAATTGGCCCACACTCCAGGCTGGATCTGAATTGACAGCGAGGATCATTTGATGATTGGCCAGTGACCGGGCGGCTTCAAGGACAGTCCCATCACCACCAACCGTAATGACCAGGTCGTAAGCGGTGAAATCCACACGCGGCCCGCGCGAACGCTTGTCATAAGGAATACCGTTGGCTGTTAAAACTTTCTCGATAGCACGCAATGTGGCAAAGTGCGCGGTGTGATTATCCTGGAAACGTTTTACTTTGCCTAACCGTGATGCCCATTTTCCGGCAACAGACAATGAACTGCGTTTATAAACAACAAGGGTTTTAAGTTTTTTCATAAGCTGTAATTTTGTTCAATAAACTTTTCAAGCCCTCGATAGTCTACAACGATCTTCGTCGCCTCTTTGAGGAATGCTTTGGGTAGAGATGTTTCCAGCGCGGCGCAGACTAAGCCGGCCTTGATGGCCGAGGTGATCCCATAAGGGGCATTTTCAATCACAAACGCCTCTGCCTTCTTAACTTTAAGCGCCTGCAATGCTTTTTGGTACGGTTCAGGGTGCGGCTTCCCCTTCTTCACATCGTTCCCGGTGATAATAACATCAAACTTTTGTATTAATTCTGACGGGAGTATCTGTTCAAGTTCATGCCGCGAAGTTCCGGTTACAACCGCGAGTTTGATAAATTTTTTATGATATTTCTTTATAAACACCCTTGCTCCGGGTACAAACCGCGTGCGTACGATTTGCTTGAATAACATTTCTTTCTGGACTAATAACTTTTTTGCCTGTGCCGGGCTTAAGGGCTTTCCATATTGGGCAAATATTTCAACGATACCGACAATCCCGCGCTGGCCTTCACGGGCGTAAATTTCATAAGGATCTAGGCGAATCCCCTCGCCGGCAAAGATATGCGACCAGGCACGTACATGGTAGGGCATGGTCATGGTGATGACACCATCCATATCAAATATAATCGCTTTTAATAATTTTTGAGGCGGATGCAGAGGCATGGAATAATGATAGCGTTACTGGTGTGAACGTACTTTTTGAATGCGCTTAAGTCGCTTCATAAAGTCTTCTCTTTTAGTCTTGAGGATCACATTTTTCTTGCGTTCTTTGGCATTTTCTTTTTCCCGGGCCTTGATTCTATCTAATTCTTTTTTCTTTAAATAATCCTTATTTTTTATAAAAGCTTTGAATCTTTTTTCTTCAGCGATCTTTTTTTCTTCGATGGCTTTCAGTCGTTCAATCTTGATATCATCATCTTCGCCATGATAAATTTGAATTTTTGGTTTTTGCACTGCATCCTCAGCATCAACAGCATCAACAGCATCAACAGGAACATTTGAATTAAGTAGTATGGTTGTTCTTTCAACAGCATCTTGAGCATGAGCAACGTTGAAAGGAAAAAGATAGACAAAGAATAAAAATAAATAATGCGTGTATTTCAACATGTGAATATCTCCCTTGAATAAGCATACCATTTATTCAGCAATATTGCTTTAATTCGCATTCCTAGTTTTAAAAATGCCTGATGCAGATAATGGAAGCTTGAAAATCAATATTTTTAGTATAACATAGGGAAATCCTCAATCAATCCTGATTTGACTATTATGAAGAATTCTTTTAATTTATCCCTCCTTCTGCATGTTTGTTGTGCCCCCTGTGCCGGCGGAATCATCGAAACATTGGTTCAAGAAGGTGTACGCTTTACGCTTTATTTCTACAATCCTAATATCTATCCTCGGAAAGAATATTGGCAACGTAAGAATGAGATCCAGCGTTTTGCTGAAAAATCAGGGGTCAGTTTTATTGATGAAGACGACACCGCTGACCTGTGGTTTGAACGCACAAAAGGCCTTGAAACTGAACCTGAGCGAGGCCTCCGTTGTAAAGTATGTTTTGATATGCGCCTGGAAAGAGCGGCGCATTATGCGCACAATAATGGTTACAACATCTTGGGAACAACCAATGGGATATCCCGCTGGAAAGATGCCTCTCAGGTTAACAACGCCTTAATTAATGCCACAAAAGCCTACCCAGGACTTGACTATCTCGATCGTGACTGGCGCAAGCATGGAGGGATGGAGCGTATGTCTGCTATAACAAAAAAAGAAGGCTTCTACCGGCAGACTTATTGCGGCTGCCTATATTCCCTGCAGATGATCAAAAACAAAAAAACCCTGTAAGATCATGCCTTACAGGGTTTTAGATTATCAACTCAGAATACCTTAGATGAGGATATCAACGTTATCCCAACCGAAGATCTCGCGCTGAGCCTGGTTGATTTTGATCGGTTTATCTTCTTTCCATTCGCTCATACAGCACCACCTTTCTTGAATTTGATGTCAAAAGATCGTTTTAGAAAACAGATCTTCATGCATCAATGTAATAATTATACACTATGCCCAAGGTTATTGCCAATTTTTTTTGCACCTTTGGTTTCTTCTTCTTTTAGGGCTTTACCTGCGCTTGGCGGATGAAGAGCGGCAATGATAGCTCACTGCGGCTGTCAACGGCAAGTTCCAAGGCATACTCCCCCGGCTTGGCCAGATTAAGGCCCTGGATATTGAGAACAATGTCCGTTGAGGCGGAACGCTGATTTTCAGGCATATTGATGGTGAAAGATCCTGTAGCCGGCGGAAGTACATTCTTCCCGTCCTCATCTATGATCCGAGTTACAATCGCATGTTCCCCGTTCTCGATAGCGTCAAAGCGCATTTTGACAGCGACCGAACAATGCGGATAAACAGCCGGGAATTGACGCACCCAGATCGTATCAAACGCGCCAAGGATATTCAGTTTCCCGTTCTCGGAAGTTGCGGCATCACAAATGGCAAATACTTCGACCTGCATAAAAGATCTCCTTTTAACACCTGGCATGAACCTGAAAGATATGCTGACATAAGTTTGTCAATTTGAAGATTGTAGCATATAATCCTGAACATGAAATTAGGAAAATACGAACTTAACCAGCCGCTTGTCCTTGCGCCAATGGAAGATGTCACAGATCTTCCCTTCCGCCTTGTCTGTAAACGCCTTGGTGCCGATATTACTGTCACAGAATTTACGGCGGCAGAAGCCCTTATCCGCCGGGTTGGCCGGGCCATTAAGAAAATCAGTATTCAGGAAGAGGAGCGCCCGGTCGGGATCCAGCTTTTTGGTTCACGCCCTGAAGCGCTGAAAGAGGCCGCAGGCATTGCAGAGGAATGTGCGCCTGATTTCATTGATATCAATTGCGGCTGTTGGGTTAAAAATCATGTGGCACGCACCGAAGGCGCCGGTTTACTGCGCGATCTCCCATTATTTGAAAAAATTGTCAAAGCGACCGTGGCAGGGACAAAACTTCCCGTCACGGTCAAGACACGGCTAGGATGGGATCATGATAACATTGTCATCATGGATGTCGCTAAAATGGTCGAAGACTGCGGCGCCAAGATGCTCACCTTGCATTGCCGCACACGTTCCCAGGCGCATCGGGGATTTGCCGATTGGACATGGCTTACCCGCGTCAAACAAGCCATTTCTATCCCGCTGATCGGTAACGGTGACATCCTGACCCCTCAGGACGTCAAAGCCATGTTGGATACCGGTTGCGACGGCGTCATGATCGGACGGGGGGCTGTTTCCAATCCGTGGATCTTTACCCAGGCCAAACATTATCTGGCCACCGGTGAAATCTTACCTGAGCCGTCGATCCCGCAACGGATTGAAATGTGCATCGCGCATTTGGCCGATTCCTGCCGCCTCAAAGACTGCCGCAATCCTGTTCTGGCGTTCCGCAAGCATTATGTGGGGTATCTAAAAGGTATGCCGGGTATCGCAAAACTGCGAGCTGATCTTATGCGTCTTGAAGATCAGGAATCTGTCACCCGTCGTTTAAAGGCTTTTGCTGATGATTGCTTTTCGCCGTCCATCTGATTCAATCCCCTACGTGTTCTCTATTATCCTTATAATTTCGATCAGAGGAAACTCTATAAACAGAGTACCTTTCACCGTCGGACATCACCTGTTGAAAAACCTTCATCAGAACAACATGGTCAAAGCTTAGCTCTTTCCGACTCATATCAAGATGTAAGAATTTCTGAACAGGCCCCTTAGAATGCAATACTAAATAGGCAAAACGGCCATTTAAAATGTCAGCTGTTACCTTTTTCTTAATGTTTAAATTGTGATTAAATTCATGAAAATTCGTAAAGACATAATAGTTCGGTGAAATACCGCTAATAAGAGCAATGGGCTGAATATGGCACATAAAAATATCATCATCCACCAACACCAGCCCTCGTCTGTCCCAAGCCATTGTTTTTAAAAACTCACCGACAGCTTTATGATCAACATAACTTGCTTCATTAGAAAACATATCCGGCATTGTATGCTGGTGATCATAAAAAATATAGGAAAAGCCGGACAGCAAGAATATAAGTGCTAACAGAAAAAGAAAACTCATTCGAAAGAATGATGCAACAGTATCAATAAAAAATACCGCGTAAGGGATCAAAAATATTCCCAATAAAATACTGTAACGCGAAAATAGCATCAAATGTCCCGAAGATGAAGAAATTGAAAAAACAAAGAGCAAAACAAAAAAGAAAATAGCCAATACCGCCCCTCGCCGTAACCAAACCGCAAAGGCAATGCCGAACAAGCCCCCTAGCACGATCCCCGACCCTGAATTTTTCCAAAGAAGGATCAACCAACTATAAATCCTTGGGTCATAGAACGGGTTGGCTGATCTAACACTCTCCGATCCCATCGTCGCTGGATGGCTGAAAGAATAGAAAGCATTATGAAAATATAATTGACTTAACCAAAGATGACTGCCCGGAGCTATTAATAATAAAAACAAGAACAGCAGTGACATTTTTTTATTTATTTTCCATAGAAGAATAAACAAACAAGGTATAAAAACCCAAGATTCATACCTTAAAACTGATGCTATATTAAAAAATAGCGCAGAAAGAAAAAGATATGAAAGCTTGCCGCTAACATCTTTGAACCGGAAAAAATAGTAAAATGAACAAAAAATAAAAAAATAATACACGGCATCTGATGTCGTTGTACTGCTTTGAACGATATGTAAAGGATAACAAACAAGCAGTAGACTTGAAATGAACGCGACCCTTTGATTGAACAGGATCTTTACCGTTCCATAAAATGGGAGAATAAGAAAAACACCAAATAAAAGTGAAAAAACCTTTGGTGCCAAGATCGGATCACGCCAAAAGAACAAGAAAGACGCCATAAAATATTTGTATAACGTCGAACAAGCCGGTACAAAATTACGCTGTAAACCAGGAGCCTCAAGTATGCGCAGCGACTCCACTACGTGCCCCGCAGCATCGCCGACAATATTATGACGATAATTGAAAAGAAAAGTCAGACGGAGAATGCCAGCTAGAATGATCAAACTAATGATCTGGATCATTTCACTCTTTAACCATGTTAAAACACGCCGCATACTTAATCCTGACAAGCCTTTTCGAAGCGTGTCTGTGCGTATTATCATTGGATCAACTCCAATAATGACAAATTATAGGCAAACTGATGTTTTATAAGCACACTTGACCAGACATAATTTCCCGAAGAACCTGGACTATTATTGTGTTCAAGCTTGTCTGTTAACAGATAAAGTCTATCTGATTTGCATTTGTCATTAGAAAACCGTCCAGTTTCATGAGCGTCGACAATTATAATCCTAGGAAGTCCAAGATTAAAAAGAAACAGCAAGCCATTGTGAAGACCATTGTTTGAAATATCAATAAGGAGCGTTTGTTTATTGGTTGACGCGTGTGGATCCATTTCAAAAATATAATTAATTTGATCTGTGATTAGGAATAAAGAATTTGCCGGCATAGCAGACCACAACGGCGCATATAACCAAAGTTTTGGGATATTATGTGCCTTCATCTTGCCGAATTGATCGCTGAAAAAATATTGTTTTGGGAATGGGTATGAAGTTAAAAATAAGGAATATTGTAAAACGATCAGTATTGAAATAAGGGATAGAAGCGCACGACGTACAAGTTTCTTTTGGATAAAGTACACGCCTGTAGCTGTAACGATAGCCCAGTAGACGCACAAGGGAATGATGTAGGCAAAATCCTTCTTTACAATAAGTATCAAACCCGTTAATGGTACAAGAATAGCTGTCCCAAGGATTTGTTTGTGGATGTTTGTAGAACGCCAAATTAAAAAAATGGATCCGATAGCCAGAAAGAAAATGAACCAATAGCCAAGTAATATTTCTGTCAAAGATACAAAATAATACGTAAGGTGTACGAAAATAAATTTCGGGTTACTGACAACCATCTTATACGAATCCCAAACAGATGAACAGTCTCCTATTGAAGAAAATAGAATTGCTCGCGCCTGCGAAGACCAAAGATTTGTTGTTACCCATCTTTGATAAAACGGCCAAACAGAAATCAGAACAACCACTAAAGTAAGAAACATAAAGAACAGGGATCTCTTGCGCTTGTAGTTTTCCGGAACAAGGAACAAAGCAAATATATAAAACCCAGCAGTTACGCGATCAGCGTATAGTCCCAGGATCATAAAAGCCCCTACCAGCATGCTTTCCAAAAAACGTGTGAAGAAGTATGAACGAAGGTACCAATAGAAGGCTACAACAACGCAAGCCGCTACAAATAATTGGCTTTCAACAGAAACTGACAACATCCGGATAATCCAGTAACTTGAGAAAATAATAGCCGCCAACATGCTATAAAATCTGCTGTTGATCAAGAATTTCGTGGAAAAATAAACTCCGGACATGGCCAAAAATAAATAAAAGATATTAGTTAAGAAGAACCATTTAATAGTAAACAAGAATAATACACAAACATACATCATCGGTACCAAGACAGGCCAATATGATCCGACTCCTTGCGTGAGGTTATGATCCCAAGGAAAATGGATAAAAGCACTAACCCAATCAGTCTTTGTGTTGGCGATCTGATGGTATGCTGAAGAAATATCAAGCATATAGACAAAGCAGTTATTAAACGTAAAAATAAAGTTTTTATCACACCAGAGCTTGGCCAAGGTCAGATTGATCAAAAGGACAACACCGAATAATATTAATACGGAGTATTTCTTTACGATGGTGAACGCTTTATGCATTTGGATACCCCGAAACGGCATGAAAAAAAGCGGGCGCAGTTTCTTTAATTACACCTTGGGCACAACAAAAGAAAATGTCGTTCCATGCCCCGGGCTTGAGTGGACAGCTACTTCTCCGCCGTGAGCCGCAACGATATGTTTGACAATAGAAAGCCCCAGTCCCGTCCCGCCCACATCACGTGCCCGTGCCTTGTCCACGCGATAGAAACGCTCGAAAATGCGCGGAAGATCTTTCTCAGGAATACCAATCCCGGAATCAATGACTTCAAAATGGATGTTCTTATCTCCCGGCAAGGCACGGACAATGATCTGCCCGTCAGCTGGAGTATACTTCACGGCATTATCCAACAGGTTCAGAAAAACCTGTGACAGACGCGCCTCATCAGCCAATACCTTGGGTAATGTTGCGGGCAGATCCAACACAATCGTCAAACGTTTGGCTTCAACTGCCTTTTCAAGTATGGCCACGCACTTGCGGATCACCCCTGCGGCATCGACCGGGATTAATGTCATTTTCATTTTGCCGGACTCGATCCTGGCCAGGTCGAGCAGGTCATTGATAAGATTGACCAGCCGATCGCTATTGTTATGGATAATACCCAGAAATTCTTTCATGGCTTGTGGATCATCCATGGCGCCACCCAACAGGGTTTCGGTATAGCCCTTGATGCTCGCGACCGGCGTACGCAACTCATGCGACACATTCGCCACAAAATCTTGCCGGACTTTCTCCAGTCGGCGCAGTTCGCTAATATCATGGAATACCAGCACCGCACCTTCCAGTTTATCGGCAACCCTGACCTGAACCGCATTGACCCTGAAAACTTTCTCTTCGGGAAGCTCTGCGGTGATCTCGCGGCTGACCAAACGCTCTCCACCCAAAACCAGGCAGTCCACCATGTCCGTCACCGCGCTGTTACGGATAACCTCGGCAACCCGGCGTCCGTCAACCTTGCCGGAGATCAGGAAGAACTTTCTCAAAGCCGCATTCATCAGAAGAACAGCGCCTTTTTCGTTTACAACCATCAGGCCTTCGGACAGGCTCTCGATCACAGCGTCAAGCCGCGCCCTTTCGCGTTCAATGGTTCTCAATTTGTCACGCACCTCATCAGACATATAGGTAAGCGCGTGTGCTAGGTCACCCAATTCATCACGCGAACGGATGGAGGGATGCCGGGTAAAATCTCCGACAGCCATGGCACGGGCCACAATGGACATCTCACGCAGGGGCTTTGAAACGATCACAGCCACGATCGATGTAAAGCCGAGACTAAAAATAAAGATAAGAAAAATAGCAACGGCAACAATCTTGACCGATCCCTCCTCAAGGATCTCAACATCTGTAAGCGGCATCGCCAGGCGAATGACCCCGGCGGTACGTCCCTGGCCAAAAGGCGATGCTACATAAAGTAGATATTTCTTTAATGTATAACTGTACCGCTTGCTGACACCCCATCCCGTCTTAAGCGCATCCTTGATCTCGATACGCGCGCCATGATTTTCGACAGTTTTCAGCGCCGCGTCGTCTAAGTCTGAATCTCCCAGCACTTTCCCATCAAGACCAACGATCGTAACTCTAAGGTCAAGTTTACTTCCCATACGGTGAGCCATGACCTGCGCGTCAAAAAGCCCGGTCTGATCGCTCTGGTGCGTCTCCACAAAATCACGAACCAGCGTAATCTCACGCTTCATGTTCTTCTGAAGATCCCGCTCAAGGTAAGCTGTCAAATGAGACGAGAGATAAAAATACCCCAGTAAAAGCCCGACCATGACCGCCGAACAAAAGAATACCGTCAGTTTCCAGTGAAGATTAATTTTCATGATCCTGCCTAAAGCGGTAACCCGCGCCGATAACAGTTTCAACCAGATCGCCCACAGCTTTCAGTTTAAGACGCAACCTTCGCACATGTGTGTCGACCGTCCGCGTGTAAACATCCGCGTCGATGCCCCATACATCATTTAATAGGACTTCACGTGACTGGATACGGCCCGGACGCCCCATCAACAGTGCTAGCAGTTTAAACTCCATGGCTGTCAGCACAACTTCCACGCCATCGACCGTGACCCGGTGCCGCCCCTTGTCAAGGATCAACGCCCCGGCTTTAAGGACATCCACATCTTCCACCGCTATCCGGCGTCGAAGGATCGCTTTCACGCGCAAGACAAGCTCACGCGGGCTAAATGGTTTGACCATGTAATCCTCGGCCCCTAATTCCAACCCCACGATCCGATCGACCTCTTCACCTTTGGCTGTCAGCATGATCACCGGCACATCGGTCAGATCGGTATCTTTGCGCATCCGGCGGCAAACCTCCAGACCGTCAACCCCTGGCAGCATCACATCCAAGATCACCAGATCAAACCCCTTGCGCCCAAGCAGGGCCAAAGCATCCTCACCGGAGGCCGCGGTTTCACAGGAAAAACCCGCCTTGTCCAGGTTATACTGGATCAGCCGGGCAATATCTTTTTCATCTTCAACGATCAATATTTTTTTAGTCATATATTCTTTAATTTTATATATTAACAGAAATAGCTTACCCCCGTCAAAAGCATTAACCAAAATTATACCCCTCCGGTATTCTCTTGGGGAAGGTTTTGACTTTTATAGTTGGCTTTGTTATCCTGAGAACCTATGAAAAAAATAAAAGTTGCTGTCATCGGCGTCGGCCATCTGGGGTCACGCCACCTAAAGACATATCACCAGATGAAAGACCAGGTCGAGATCGTCGGGATAGCGGATCTTCATAAAGATAACGGGCAAAAACTTGCGCGTGAATACCGCACAACCTTCTTCCCCGATGCCCAGGACCTTATCGGTAAAGTTGACGCTGTTAGTATCTGTACGCCTACGACCAGCCACTGCGCCACGGGCCTTTTGTTCCTTAACGCCGGCATCCACGCCCTGATTGAAAAACCCATTGCGATGAATATCGCCGAGGCGGATCTCCTCGTCAATGCCGCCAGGGACAATAATGTTAAGCTCCAGGTTGGGCACATCGAGCGTTTCAATAATGCCTTTCAGGCGATCAAGGACATCGCCCGCGATGCCCTTTTCATTGAATGCCACCGCCTGAACAATTTTCCTAACCGCTCGCTTGATATCGGTGTTGTGATGGATCTCATGATCCATGATATTGACATCGTCCAAGGGCTTATCAATACGCCGATCACAGATATTCAGGCCATCGGGATCAATGTGCTGACAGATCTCGATGATATCGCCAATGTCCGACTGACCTTTGCCAACAAAGCCGTTTGCAACCTGACCGCCAGCCGCGTTTCACCTGAGGTCATGCGCAAGATACGGATATTTATCCCCAACGCGTATATTTCCCTCGACTATGTTAAGCAGGAAGCCTTTATCTACCGCAAAGACGGCACCGCGATCACCCGCACCGCCTTGCCTATTGAGAAAGAAGAACCCTTGCGCCGTGAACTTGCGCATTTCCTTGAATGCATCCGCGACGACAAAAAACCGCTCGTCTCTGGCACTGAAGGCCGTGACGCCTTAAAGACAGCCCTTGATATCCAGAACATTATATGGACCCAACACCTCAAACGCTCCTGATCGTCGCCGGTGAAGAATCCGGTGATATGCGGGCAGCGTCCCTTGTCCGTGAGATCGCGGCTCTTTGCCCCGGCACACGTTTTGTCGGCATCGGGGGCAATCGCTGCCGTGAAGCAGGCGTGGCTACGTTCACCGACATTACTGAATTAGCCGTCATCGGTTTTACCGAGGTGATCCGGAACTTCGCCAGGATCAAACGTGTTTTTGACCTGACACTGGAACGCGCCAGGACTGAACGCCCGGTGCTCGCTATCCTGGTGGATTACCCCGGCTTCAACCTGCGCCTTGCCAGGGAACTTAAAAAACACGGCATTAAAGTCATTTATTATATTAGCCCGCAGGTCTGGGCATGGAAAGAGTCGCGCGTGGCTATTGTCAAAAGCAATGTCGACCGCATGATGGTATTGTTCCCTTTTGAGAAAGATCTTTACGACCGCCACGGTTATACGGCTGATCTGGTCGGACACCCTCTGGTCGATGAAGTCCACGCGGATATCACGCGTCATGAATTCCTTAGCCATGCTGGACTTGATCCACACGCACCGGTCATTGCCCTGCTACCTGGATCGCGCGCCAAAGAAATATCACGCCACCTGCCGGTGATGCTCGCCGCCGCAAGCCTTATGCGGCAAAAACGTCCCGATATCCAGTTTATCCTGCTCAAGGCCAAAAATCTGGATCAGGCATGTTTTTCACCGTGGCTTCATCTCGCGCCTGAAAAGCTTAAAATCACTGAAGATTATTACAATGCCCTTGGCAGTTGCAACAGCGCGGTCGTTTGTTCGGGTACCGCAACACTCGAAACAGCCCTCATGGGAAAACCGATGGTTGTTGTCTACAAGACATCCTGGCTCACCTGGCATCTTGGAAAGTTTCTTGTCAAGATACCGTACATCGCTCTGGTTAATATCGTGGCTGGAAAGAAAATTGTGGAAGAATTACTGCAAGCAAATGCCTCACCGGCACACCTTGCCGCTGAGGCATTAAAAACGCTTTTTCCATCTGATAAACTTCTACAAGAACTCGTCCGCGTTAAACAACTTCTGGGATCTCCCGGAGCCAGCCGCCGCGCCGCCTTAATCGTACGTGAAGAACTTGACCGTTGACGCAACGTCTGATCAACTAATGCTGTCTTTGACCATATCCCAGAAAGTTGCCGGTGTGAAACGTCCGATATATTTTGTCGCGCCTGCTTCCATGCAGTCATTCTTGGCTTGACTAAGATCCTCGATACCCTGCATACTGCCGATATCTTCAGGAAGGAATTGAGTAAAAACCATGATCTGTGTGTTGGCAAGACGCGCGAAACAGCGCAAGGCACGGATAACATCACGGCTGGGGACATCCCCCTGGATCAAGGCATCCACCACCACTACCCGTGGCGTCAAGATCAGGCAGTTGGACATAAATTCAATAGGATCAGAACTGACACCGGCGATACAACCCTGTTCTTGAAAAATTCGGGCTATCTGTTTGTTGATTTCCAGATTTGCACCCAAGACCAGCGTTTGTTTATTTTTGCGAACCAGGTCGGCGCACGTAAAAATATAATCAACTTTATGGATAAGTTTTACAGAATCAAGTGGTTTAGGGAGAAAATGTTCAACACCCAACGTCTGAAAAGACTCGCGGAAAATGCGACTGTCTGTGATGATGACAATAGGGATATGGGCCAGCAGTAGATCCTTCTTGAGTTCCTTATAAAGATCTACACCATCCATGATCGGCATCACAACGTCGGTCACGATTAGATCCACAGGATCATTCTGAATGATATCCCAGGCTTCCTTACCATTACGTGCGGTGCGCACATCATACCCTTGTTCTTCGAGTTTCTGACGGGCAAGCGCGACAACCGTGGGTTCATCATCAACAATAAGGATCGTCTTGCGCATATCTATCTCCATTAACTTATATTATTGAGTAAACCGATACTTATTCTATGACAAGATGCAAATTACGCACCTTATTTTTATAATTTTCGAAAAACTCCTTGATCCGAGGATCGAGGATAATGTGCTGGCGCAAGATTGGACGTTTGAGCACAATGCCTTCGAGCGTCGTACACCGCGACAGAGCCACATAGGTCTGACCGTGAGAGAATGTGCCGCGCCCGACGTCAATGACGACCTGTGAAAATGTTTTGCCTTGAGATTTGTGGATGGTCACCGCCCATGCCAGGCGTAAGGGATACTGCCGAAACGACCCCACACTTTCAGAATCAACACGGGCAAGTTCCTTGTCGTAGATAAAACGGAACATCTCCCAGGTGAACGGTAACACATCCACCTCAGATCCGTCGGACAAACGTACCCGCACCGCATCCTCTCCCTCACTGGCCCCGCGCACCACCGCTACAACCTGCCCGATGGACCCGTTAACCCAGCGGCCGAAAGGATCATTGTTTAAAAGCATCACCTGGGCACCGGGCTTTAACTGCAAATCTTCGTGCGTCGGAAGATTCTTTTTTTCAAATTCACCGGCCAGCACACCGCCATACGCGTACGTCTTTCCTGTGGTGGTCGCCAGACGCACCTTATTGATATTATCGGCAAGGTCATTGGTCGTTGTCAAATAAACATGAAAATCCCCCTGCGGCGGCTGGAAATCAGAATGACAGCGCGCATTCAACAGAGCCATATCCTCAGCTGTGACCGTATTGTCACGAACAGCGTTCAAAAGCCGGATAAAACGATCTTCTGTCTGACGGTAAACTTTGGAAAGCTCGAGAAGTTCAAAGTTACATTCGCCAAAAACCCTGGCATCAAAGAAATACGGGCTCGGATAATGACCGTCAAAGATCTCGCGTTCCACCCTTGTCACCACGGGTGGCAACTGGTGCAGATCACCAACAAAGATCATCTGGATGCCGCCGAACGGTTGCTTCCTCTCGGGACCGTTGTGCCGCAGGAAGACATCAATACAATCCATGAGGTCAGCCCGCACCATGGACACTTCGTCGATGACCACCGTATCAAGCCCGCGCAGAAGATCCTTCTGTCCCCGGCGCAAACGGATAGATCTCGCTAGGTCTGGCGTGATATCCGGCCTGAAATTAAAGAACGAATGAATGGTCTGGCCCTTGATATTGACCGCCGCAACTCCGGTGGGCGCAAGCACCACAACATTCTTTTTGGTGCTCGAACGAAAATATTGCAGTAACGTCGACTTGCCTGTGCCCGCACGCCCGGTAAGGAAAATGTGCTTCGTTGTTTCTTCAAACATATCGAAGGCACGGATGAAATCAGGATTTTTCTCAATACGGTTGGAGTCAATATTCATGGCTACATTGTACACGCCAGAGGGGGCATCACCTAGAGGATTTTTGCAACCGTCGCTGTTCCAGGCGGGTTTTGATCATTTTAAGGACAAAAAAGGCTTCACGGGATTGCTCTTCGAGGGCATCGTTGATGTATTTGATCGTGTCCGCGTAATCCGGGAGGTATATCTGCTCAAGGGCATTGACCCGGCGCACGGTTTTCTTGACTTCGGCGGCGAGCCTGAGCAGGGTGGTTTTAAGTTCGGTCATAGGCCCGAGTAATTTCATAACATGCCGGAATGCCGCTACGGCTTCATCGAGCCAAATGCTGGTTTCTGTCAGGCTGTAAGTTGCCATGGGCACTGCGGGTGTGACAGCTATAACCGGTAAATGAACACCGATGACATGGCGTTGATGCAGCTCGATCTCAGTGAAAACATTGACCGCCTGTGCTGCGCCGTTGATCCGCACACGCCCCATACGCATCATCGCCGCGTCAAGCGTTGCATACGCCACCTGTAAAGCGTCATCCACGTCCTTTTCAGCCGCAGAGGCTTTAGCAGCAACCGCCAGCAGTTCCGCGACAAGGATATCGCGTTTCTGTTCGAGCAAACGGTGACCTTCGTGCGCGAACGACTGGTCACGCCGGACTTTCAACAGGTTGGTCTTGGTGGGCGCCACATGATATCTGGCCATGGCTCACTTCCCGTAGAATTTGTTGATCTCCTCAGCCGTGATCCGGTGCAATTCCTCGGGTGGCAAAAGGGACAAGATGGCCCAACCAAGATCAAGGCTTTGATCGAGGCTTCTGTCCTCATGACGGCCTTGTGTCAAAAAACGCTGTTCAAAGGCATCGCCAAATTCAAGGTAACGCCGGTCAATCGTTGACAACTCCTCTTCACCGATAACAAGGGCCAGCGACCGCACATCTTTCACCCGCGCGTAACAGGCAAAAAGCTGGCTGGCCAGATGCGGGTGATCTTCGCGGGTCATGCCGAGGCCAATATTGTCTTTCATCAGGCGTGACAACGAAGGTAAACCGGCGATCGGCGGATAGATCCCTTTCCGGCTCAGTTCACGCTCAAGCACGATCTGCCCTTCGGTGATGTAGCCGGTAAGGTCAGGGACCGGATGCGTGATATCATCATTGGGCATGGTCAGGATCGGTACCTGCGTGATCGAACCTTTCAGACCCCGGATGATCCCGGCACGTTCATACAAACTGGCCAGATCGCTGTAAAGATAACCAGGGTAACCTTTCCTGGCCGGGATTTCGCCGCGCAGGGTGGATATTTCGCGCAACGCTTCGCAGTAATTGCCCATATCCGTCATGATAACTAGAACATGCATCTCTTTCTCAAAAGCCAAAAATTCAGCACAGGCCAGTGCCGCACGCGGGGTCATGATCCTTTCGATCGACGGGGCATCGGCGAGGCTCAGGAAGGTCACCACTTTCTCAAGAACGCCGCTTTCTTCAAAAGAATCAATAAAGAATTGCGCGATATCATGTTTGACTCCCATGGCCGCAAAGACAACCGCAAAACCTTCGGTGTCCCCCATGATCCTCGCCTGCCGGGCGATCTGGGCCGCGAGGGCATCATGCGGCAGACCGTTACCCGAGAAGATCGGCAATTTCTGGCCACGCACCAGCGTATTCATGACATCGATCGACGAGATGCCTGTCTGGATGAACCGGTTGGGATAATCGCGGGCCGTAGGATTGATCGGAAGACCGTTCACATCCGCTGTTCTTTCCGGGATTGGCGCCGGCATGTGATCGACCGGTTGCCCGAGCCCATTAAATACTCTCCCGAGCATCGCCGTTGAAACCTCTAGCGTAAACGCGCGCCCCGTGAACTTGACCCGCGGCACAGCCAGCGAAAATCCGCCAGTCCCGCCAAAAACCTGCACCACCGCCAGCCCCTTGGCCACCTCAAGGGTAATACCTTGCCTGGTCACGCCCTGCGCATCGACGATTTCAACAAGCTCGTTATAACCGACATCATGTATCCCTGCAATGACAAACAGTGGCCCCGTCACATCGTGGATGCCGGTGTAATCGCGGTTGTTGTATAGAGATAATGTCGCCATGATCACACGCTCCCTTCGCGCGCAAACGCCTCGACCTCCCGGCGCAACGCGTCAAATTTCTCCAGTTCGGCGTTGCCGATCGCCCATTTCATTTTCAAAACATCAGAACGCAGGCGTGACTTCCTGATATGTTCGAGCGTCATCCCTGACTTGATAGCCTCCAGGCATTGTTTATGAAAGCCAAGGATGATCCTGAGCATCCGGGCCTGTTTTTGTGGGACCGAGAACATATCGATCGCATCGAATGAACTTTGCTGAAGGAACGTGGTCCTAAAGATCAGGCACGTTTCCAGGAGAACTTTCTGATTGTCCTGCAATACATCAGGCCCTACCAGTTTAACCACTTGCTTGAGACGTTCTTCCTGCTGTAACAGCCCCATGATCTCCTGTTGCATCACCCGCCAGTCCGGATCAATGTGCGCACACCACCAGTCTCCGATCTCTTCCCTGTACTCCGAATAACTTTCGATCCAGCTGATCGACGGGTAATGCCGGGCATTGGCGAGATCCTTGTCGAGTGCCCAGAAACATCGGACACAGCGTTTGGTATGCTGGGTCACCGGCTCGGCGAAATCTCCTCCGGGGGGCGATATGGAACCGATGATCGTTACCGAACCGTGCTGCCCCGATAATGTCTCAACAGCCCCGGCGCGCTCATAAAATTCAGCCAGCCGTGTCGGCAGGTACGCCGGAAAACCTTCATCCGCCGGCAATTCCTCCATTCTGCCGGAAAGTTCGCGCAACGCCTCGGCCCAGCGCGATGTGGAATCCGCCATGACCGCCACATGATAGCCCATATCCCTGTAATATTCCGCGCAGGTGATCCCGGTATAAATGCTCGCTTCCCTTGCCGCTACCGGCATATTCGAGGTGTTGGCGATCAGGATGGTCCGTTCCATCAATGAACGCCCACTGCGCGGGTCGATGATCTTGGGAAAACTAAGCAGAACATCCGTCATTTCATTGCCGCGCTCGCCGCAGCCAATGAAAATGATAATATCGGCATCACACCATTTGGCCAGTTGATGCTGAACGATCGTCTTGCCCGTCCCAAAGCCTCCGGGCACCGCCACAGCCCCTCCCTTGACGACCGGGAATAAGGTATCAATGACCCTCTGCCCGGTGATCAGAGGCTCGGTAAGCCGATCCCTCGACCGAAACAACCGGCCTTGCCTGACAGGCCAGCGCTGATACAAATAAACTGGCTTTTCCCTGCCGTTCATGGTGATCACCGCGATAATATCATCGAGTGTGCATTCACTTTCATCGACAATGGATACCACCCGCCCGCACAGGGGATGAGGCACCAGCACCCGGTGCTCGACCAGTGCCGTTTCAGGCACCGTTCCCATCACGGCACCCGGCGCAACGTTATCACCGGCTTTAACCTGCGGCTTAAAATGCCACCGCTTTTTCCGGTCAAGCGCCGGTGCATGGATGCCTTTTTGAATGTAAGACCCTGATGCCAGGCGGATCACATCGAGCGGGCGCTGGATCCCGTCGTAGATTGTACCGATCAGACCGGGTCCCAACTCCACCGCCAACGGCATCCCCGATCCATAAACCGGTAACCCCGGGCGCAGGGAAGTTGTGTCTTCATACACCTGCATCGTGATCTTTTTACCCGAAAGACGTACAATCTCTCCGATTAAATGGTCATCTCCGACCTCGACCATCTCGAGCATCTGCGCCTCCGCCACGCTTGCGGCCTCCACCAGAGGCCCTGCTACCCTGGAAATATATCCGATGATATTAAGCATAGGTTCCAAAGACCTCATTCAGGATTTCGGCTCGGATCGCGGCATACGCCCTCGATAAGCGACCCTCGAACGTATTATTACAAGCGATGCGCCTGTCCTTTGACCTTAGAATGACACCGATATCTTTTGCCGCGGCATCAGGTTCAAGTATCAGGGTTATACTTTTATGATGTTTTTCTTTCAGTGCACGCTCGATGTTACCCAGAAAGTCAGAATTCATTATTTCCACATCGCACACAGACGCCACGACAATGACCACATCCGTGTCGAGGGTTAATGCCCCCTCAACGATCAATTCTTTCAAATGATCCCCGTAGGCTGGTGAAACGCGAAACCCCGCTGTTAGCCCTCTGATCCTCGACAGGATCTCTTGCAGAACTTTCTCCTGCGCCTCAAGCCTGATCTTACGTCGTTCCTGGCTGATCGTTGCCAAAATTGTCTTTGCCTTTGCGGCACCTTCTTTTGCCGCCGCATCAAGTGCCTTGTCACGCATGACGACCAGGTTCGCCGTCTGCTGTTCGAGCAGATGCGCCGCGTCCTTTCTGGCCTGCGCACCAATTTCGTTGGCTTCACGACGAGCATCTTCGCTGATGCGGGTGCGTAACGCCTCAGCGGAATCTCTTGGCACCATACGATCAGTTTTGCCGGTCATACCTGTACCCCCACGGCCTGACGCACGATCTGTGCCAGGTTTCTTCTTCCCGGCAGAGCACCGTCACGGGTCGGGATCTCCAGTATCAAGGGCACATGAGCCGTACACTGAAACTTGTCGATATCATCGCGGATCATCGCGGCCAGCGGTTCACTCACAAGAACAACGCCGACATCGAGCATACGCGTCGCGTCATGAAAAGCTTCGCGGGCTTCATGCGCTGTGTGCGCCACAACCCCGGTCACACCCGCCAGACGCAACCCTGTGATCATATCCGGATCGCCAATACAGAAATACTGCATACCTGTCTCCTGCCCGTGGTTAAACCTTACCCAGGATCATGATCGCGATGATCAGTCCATAAATCGCAATGCCTTCGGCCAGCCCGACAAAGATCAAGGCCTTACCAGTCACTTCCGGTTTCTCCCCCATAGCCCCGACAGCGGCTGACCCGACATACGCCACCGCGATCCCTGCCGATACCGACCCCAGCCCCACCGCCAACGCCGACGACAAATATGCCCAACTGTGTGTATCCATGGAACGCCTCCTTTTTAAATAAAACGCCCATATCCCAAAGGCCGATATACCTTTCCTCCGCCGATAAAGAATTTTGAAAAGAACTCGTAATACTCCAGCCGTACCCCCTGGATCGCGGCCATAAGCCCCTCAAACAATAAAATAAAAATATTTCCAATGACCATGATCAGGATCATCCCTGCCCTTCCCCCCGCCGCATGCCCGGCCATATCCGCAAGGCTGAAAACGGCCAGGAACAACCCCGCATGGGCCAGTGCAAACGCCGACAAGCGGATATACGATAAGGTATTGGCTAGATAGCTTATGCCGAGCTCCAGGAGCTCAACACCGCTCTCAAGCAAAGATCCACGCGTTCCAAATAGCTTTTTTAAAATATCTCCTGACCGAAACGCATTAATGATGTTGATCACAACGCCCAGGCTTATTAACCCCGCGCCAAAAATGATCGCCACCTTAAAGAATGTCGCCACGTTTTCCATCGGCCGCAACCACAGCGCCGGGATCACGCCCTCCATGCCAAAAACAACACCATACAGAAGCCCGAATATGGTCGCTGACACACCGGCATAGGCCGCAAGAGCTCCGGCGCGGGCAACGGCAGTCTGGCGATGATGCCCAAGCAGTACCCCGGCCAACACAAGCAATAGCCCCTGCCCGACATCACCGGACATGGCACCAAACATCACACAAAAACTCACCGCCACAAATACGGTCGGGTCAACAGTGCCGTATTCCGGCGTGTCATAATTTGTCACGATCATTTCAAAAGGTTTAAGCCAAGGCGGATTGTCCAGAAGGACGGGCACTTGCTCGTTATTATCAGCTACGGCTGTCATATCCCGGGGGTGCTCGATATGCACACAACAACAGCCCTTGAGCATATCCTTGAAGGCGGTAGCCGTCGCCGCACAGATTTGCTCCGGCAGCCATCCGCAGACCAGGCAGGTTCGTGCCGTACGCTGAAAATAGCCTTGCGCTTCCGCCATCAATCTGGCCACGATGATCTGCTGATAAAGCCTGCGAATCACTGGTAAAAGTCGTGTGGCATGGCGTGCTTGAGCCACATCCAGGCGTTCGATTTCTTTGTTGGTCTTGAGGATATTCAAACGCATATCTTCGCACAGATATTCAGGGTCGCCCTTGGGGATACTATCGGGTGCGATCGGAATCAGTTTTGCCTGAGCCAGTGCTGTCTGGACAGCCGCGTCATCTTGTTTCAAAGCCAGAACGAGGACTAACGCAGTGCCATCCTCGGCGATGAAAGGGCAGCTCGCGTGCAGGATCGTAGCCAGGCTTTGTTCCACAATGATGCGCTGACCTTCATCCGCCTTGGTCAGCACGGATGTCAGAAAAGTATGCCTGCCACAGGCGGCGCGGCCAACAGCTCCCGTACCAAACCTGTTCATGTGTTGCTGTAATAATTCTTTTTCTTTTAATTGCCCCAGCAGAGAGTCTTTTTTTTTGAAATACAATGCCCGTCGTGCTTCGATGACCGTTAGCTTACGCCCGAGTACCTCAACATCTATGCTGGAGACATCAGGAATATTGTTTTTCAGCACCGCACACGGTTTTTTTCCTGCCGGTAGTAAGGCCGCAAGCCTTCGCTTAATTTCCTGATAGCGACCGACCAGCTCCTCGGTCTGCGTTGATCCAAGGCACTTACCCCAGGGTTCCATGTCACCTATGCGCACCAGATGCAAACTGTCGCGCATGAGGAAGAAATCGGTAACCCGGTCCATATCCTGAACTAGGATGACGGCACAAAAGAATCGCATGGGGGCTGAGGTCAGCATACCCAGGCTCCTTTGATCTGGCCCGACGACAACCCATGGTCTTTACCATAAAAGATCGACGCCAGTTTGCGTGTCTCGGCACGCTTGAGGATCAGATACGCCAGGATTGTCCCGATCGTAAAAGGAAAGCCGCGCATCACCCGCAGGGCTTCGCTGAAGAGAGCCTGGTATAGGACGCTTTCGAGTAAAGACAAGCCGGCATGATCGATCGCTTTGGCAAATAACACCCCGAGCTCCTGATACGGCCTGACCGCCAGGACCTTGAGCGTATCGGCAAAACCTTCTTTGACAAAAGCCAGGCGCAACGTTCGTTCATTGAGCCTGTACCCGCGCGGCAACAAGGTCATGGTCAAATCCCCCGACGGGAAGTCATAATACCGGCGCAGCCTCAACAGGGCGCCGATATTTTCCATATCAACTTCGATCCCGATGAGGCGGGTCGCTGCCATGCGGTCAGCATAAGGTAACTGGTCGATCTCAGCCCACAAACGGTTGAAATAATCACGGTCAATAGCGGCTTCCAAATAAAATAATGATCCGGTCTTGAGGTATTGCGCCGCTGCTGCCCGAAGCACATGACGGTAGGGCGTTGCTGAAAAGGCGACGGCCAGTTCATCAAGATCATGGGCAGAAAGGATATGCTCGATACTGATAGGATGGGTAAAGACTTCAGAAAAGATATGCTGACGGCCGCTGGTTTTGCCTTGAGTCGCCCAGTAACGGAGCAAAACCTTGACCTCGTTCAATTCATAGCGTTCACGCAGTAAAGTAACAACTTTGCCCGGATGCCCCTTCTCGCGCCAGGCTTTGATGATCTTGTCATGCGTGTGGACATCATCGAGGACGAACGCGCGTTCAAGTGCTTCAATATCCTTGTTCTGAATGATGTTGTCGCGGATAAAAGAGGAATAGGGTGTTGCCTGCAGGATGGTAATGACGTGCGCCACATCACGCGCCGCCAAGAGTAATCCCCATTGCCGGGGACGCAGGAATTGACCCGACATTGCCCGAATACGGGCATTGATAAACGCGTAGGTCGATAGATCGCGCATGGATCACCTGCCAGTTTGACCTGGTCACTGCCATGGACGTTGTAAACCGTTCAACGCCCCAGTATCTTCCCAAAGAACTTTTCAGACACACCGTCGAGAGAATCTGTCGTCGCCGCCACCATCGCTCCGGCTTCACCCATGGCATCCTCGACAGCAGAATACTTGCTGTTTAAGGCATCTGCTTGCGCGTGCAGGATCATCATTTCACATTCTTTGATCCAGGCTTTCTGCTGAGCTTCTTTCAACCGCGCAGCCTCAGCGTTCGCTTCGGCAACCACAAGCAAAGCCGACGCTCGCGCTTCCTCGATCATCTGCGCCGCAGACGCCTCAGCCTCGAGTATCCCGGATATGATATTTTCCATAAGCCCTCGATAAACTTAAGGATTTTCTTTATAATCAGGAATATTGAAACGGCAAAAACGCAATAACTTGCTATATGTTTCAGTAGAAGAAGGATCATCCTTCACGAAGCGAACACCCGCCTCAAAACAGGTATCCTGACAAGCCGCCCTCGCCCAAGTTACCTTACCTACCAAATCCAGACATCCTTCAGAAGGGATGTCCATCGACATGAAAATCTTCTCACCTACTTTGAAATGCGTACGTCCAATGATGTGACACCCATGGTGATGGATATCAAGGATCTCCGCCTGTTGGAAAGGCACAAACGCACTATCCTTATCGCGGCACTTCATCGCAAAAAGGACAGGTATTCGTTCACAGTGTCTTTTGTCTTGGGCAGCCATAGCTATCCCCCTTTAAAATAATTATAACCCAGAGAAACAAGTCAAACAAGAGAAAATAGCCCCATAAAAAGCAATTGTTTTATTCATCTCCAATACATCATAAACCACGGCATTCGATAATAAGGCATAAAAATACGGGGAAAGAAATAAAAAGTCCCTTGCGCAATAATTTTCCCATTATTAACAACACTGCGCATGCTCCAGATGGTAACATTTCTGCCAGAAGAAATCATACCGTAAAGATACAATCTATCAAAAGAAATCAGCGTAATATCCATTTTAGCATCGAGCATCCCCTTCAACGTAATACTACCAAAATCCGATACGATCAAAATCCCGCCAGTAATGCTACGGACAAGTCCTGTCACCGTTGTGCCGAGATCGCTGAATAGATTCACATCACCTTTAGCAATTAACTGCCCGGATATTTGAATAGCACCCGTAGTAAAATCAACTGAACCAGCGATATGCACATCCCCAGTCAATTGCACCATATAACCTGTCGAAATATTTAAGTTCCCCTCACCCGTAATACCAGCCAACCCGCCATCATATGCTAATGGATTAACCGTAATGGTACCATTAGCGGTCAATGCTATATTTGCTCCGCTGGTCATTGACTGCAAACGACCAACGATAATATTACTATTTTGAGAAACAATCGTTACTCCATTACCGGTTGTTTGCAGGGCAATAATGTTAATCGTGCCCGTCGCCGTAATATTAACACTCCCGCTCACATAACAAAACAAATCAATATCGCCTGTAACATTAAGAAAAAAGTTGTTGCCTGTATTCTTGTAAACAGCACCCACATTCAGTTCAAGGTTCAATCCAGGGGTTGTTTTGCTACCGATTTCTCCTTTAGCATAGAGGATCGCCTGTGAAGCCACAATATCAACAGCTGTATCATACGCCGCAATTTCGCGGACATTGCCGGTCATGGCACTGATACTCACCTGCCCATACTTAGGCCCTGCCGCTACATAATCGATTAAAACATCTCCTGCCGTCGATGCCAGCGCCACATTATTCCCTTTGGCGTCAAGAGAAGCAATCACAGATTTGGTTGTAATCGTTCCTCCAGCCAGGATCCGGATAGCCCCATTCTTGTTGATAACATTAAACAACAATACCGCGTCTTTCTCACTAATTTCAAATATTCCAGACGCAATCGATGCGGTTAATTGCGCGATATCCGTGCACAGATAACTTCCTATACCGACTGTTAACGTCAATGTATTGGCAGTCAGTGGTGAATTGCCATTCATATAAACTTTATTACTGGCAACCAGGATAATATCCCCTTTTACTGTACCAGTACTCACCATCCCTGATATAAGAATATTCCCTGAGGAAGAAATATTGATCGTACCTTGGGGGGCATTGATGGATGTCAACTCTATATCGGCAGACTGACCGGCAATACTAACCTTATTAAAGGCAATCGTTCCGCCTGTCCCACAAACGGCTTGCAGTACTTTGACCGCCATCTCCAGATGACGTGCAGGATCAATGCCGGCGATAGACACACCGGCATTGATGAATGTCTTCCCGGCAACAATATCAGCATCTGGATCTGTTGCAAGAATTTCATAGACTGATCCAGCGGCACTTAAGGTAATAACCCCCGTATCAGAACCTGCATCAATATATCCGATTTGAATATCCTTCCCTGCAGATAATATGATCTTCCCGCCTTTGGCAACCAAATGATAAGCCGTAATAGAACCAGTGGCAGTGACATTCACAATACCGAGAACATCAGCATTCAGATACACATCGCCATCACTGATAAGATTCAGATCACGGGCAATGATTTGTAAACTCTTGACATTGAATTCTAAATTAAGCAACGGATTCGTTAAACTACCTACAAGCAATGCTTTAAAATCTGTACGCTGGGCAACAACATCCACCCCTGTCTTTAAATCAACAAGGCTGTCGGTCGGCAACTCATAAATGGCACCGATCGCTGCATACACAGATACTTTCCCATAATTTATCCCTGCCGCCAGATAATCAATCTGCACATCACCCATGCTGACAAAGATCGTAATATCATTACCGGTTGTATCCATTTCGCTGATAACTGAGCCGACCACAACCTGTCTTGCAGCCATGATATTAATCGAGCCATTATGATTGATCACAGAATCAAGCAGGATTGAATCAGTTTCAGAAATATTAATGCATCCGTTTGATGTCTGCGCCGTAAGGATAGTTATTCTTGTATTCAATGACATACCGGATACAGCACCTGCATTCAAATGGGCAGTGTCAATATATGTCCCAGGTGTACTTGTCAATTGATCCGCGAAAAGGGTGATATCGCCTGCCGCCATAATGTTATTAAGGCTTAATGCGCCTGTATTCGTCACATTGATCGGTCCGTCACTGGACTTAGCGGACAATATTGCCAGTCGTGTGGATATGTTACCAATACCCTTCCCGGCCAGCAATTGAGCCTCAAAGGCTTGAAGGTTCACACCGGCAGTGAGCCCGGAAATCCATGACCCGGCGGTCAGTTTGACCAATCCGCTTCCAGCATCAAGTTGAACGATCAAAATATCCTTCGGCGTTAACAGGGAAACTGATTTATCTATGGTTTGTAAACGAGTGACCGTAATAACATCGCTGGCATTAACGATCAGGGCACATTCAAGAGGGGTAGTAAAGTTAATGTCAAAACCACCGGGAACATCAATCTCAAGCGTATCAGCAACGTCTAACTCCATGTCAAGTGTGAGCGTACCGCCAGACCTGAGAATGAGCTTGTTGGCCTCTATATCGACAGTGCTATCGCCCGGAAGGTTCTCTTGGATATCACCTTTGGCATCGAGTGTTATGGTTCCGGTTGAATGAAGATAATCAATAAACAGGTTGCCCTGTGTTCTTACCGTAACACCACCTTCATGGCTCATCAACCGTTGCAACAATAATGAATCGTTGCCAGAATTATAAACATTGATACCCTTCTGCGCTGTCACATCGAGCGCGGCAAGGTTCAATGTTGTATCCGTTGCGCCATTCACCGCTCCGCCGGCTGTTAGGAATAACACACCATGGTTAGACAGTGTAATGTCCCCCAGCGATATGTCATCGGTTTCATGGATCGTCACATTGCCTTCGCCGGTCAACATCAAAAGTCCGACGGCTGTATTCAGTTCAACCATGCCGTTAGCCTGGCATTGTTGGGCATCAACGATATCTAATGATGCAGCCGCAATGAAGATATCGCCATTCATGGCCTGAATCTTTGCCTGTATGCCGACCTGATTACCGGCGATGATACGGATCGTTCCCTGCAATGCGTCGAGCGCATACTCCGGAGGCGTCACAATAACTGATTTATTGATAACGACATAGTTCAGGACCGTTTCATCCTGGGTAACTGCGGTAGTCTTCCAGGCCGTTTTTTCAACCGTCGTGATCTTTTGGTGAATTTCTGTCACCGGCTGGATCACCGGAGCATCCTGATAAATAAGATTCACTTGGCTTACCACCTGATAATTCAAATGCCGGCGAGGGTCAAGGATGGTATGGTTGTTGTATATTGTATCAAGCATGTAGTGGTATCTGGATTCAAAATCGTCGACAAGGATATAGGGAGGCGTTGGCGGTGCATAGTTTCTGGTATTTAAGTCTGCCATGACATTGGTAACAGGATAAGTGGCCGAAACATCGCCATAAAGGGTATTTATCCATTGCAAGTTTTGTACCCACTGATTATTAAGCCAACCGGTTGCTGAATTCCCGTCAATATTAGCAATATCCTGAATATGGCCTTGATACTGCCAATGACTGCCTGTGACAACCTGATCCCATACGACCGATTGTTGAGCATTTTCCCAACGCACAAGGTCGTAGGTACTGTAACGTGGTTGTGCTGATCCATAATGCGCATAAATCGGAGAATACCGTTGAATCCACCACCTTTGCTGGAACCAGGATGATTCTCTGGCATAAACATAATAATATGAACCAGCCGAATCAACCCACGCCTGTCCTACACTATAGTGGTTATCCAAAATAAAATACCAACCTGTCGCCTGCACACCCCAATTATCACGGTAACTGCCCAATGAGTCTCCAAAATCACCGACGTACACATCAAGAATATCTGTTTTTTGCTGCGCATTCACGGGGATCGTATCTGTCATGCGGCTGTCAAACGAATAGGTAAAACGGGAAGATGTGGTATTATTCGCTGAATTAATTAAAGATAATTCACGAACCCCTCCCCAAAACGCAATATCATCCAAAGCGGAAACTTTACGCAACTCACCGGATATCATTTGATAATAGTACGGCGCTTCAATATAAAATGTTATCTGTTGGCGGATGGCGAACATGATATCGCCGTTTTCCTGCTGAAAAACAAGATCATTGATTTGATCCTGGTTAAAATCATACGCGACTGTTAGCAGTTTAACCTTGTTCCCGTGACTTATAACCTTACGTTCATCAACCTTCCCCGCCCCATCGCCATACCAGACCTCCACATCCCCGTTAGCAAGGCTGACAATAATATCTTTGAAACTGTCGCGATCAAAATCCTGTGCCGTCAATGCACCGCCAAGCCAGTTACTGTCTGTTCTTATATCACTCCAGAACTCTTGCCAATTGACAGCCCCAAAGGCATCCTTTTGGCCAAGCCATACGATAACGCTCTCGTCGGTATGCATTTGACTATCATTAGGGCTATACCAACGGGTTGAGGACTGCGTCACGATGTCCATGATCCCGTCATTATTCATGTCAATCACCACAAAGGAAGAAACTTGATAACACAGTTGAAGGCGATCACTCCATTGACCATTCCCTTGATTAAAATATATAGCCAGATATGTTGGCCCTATCTGCAACAAAGGTGCGATGAAATCCAACAACCCATCACCGTTAAGATCCGTCAACGTTATTTTGTTCCCACCATAATATGAACACGGAAAGTCAGGGCCGCTACGGGCAGTAAACCCGCCTTTACCATTACCTTCATAAATTACAGGATTTAAGATAATTTCATTCCCATCAGCGTCAAGACCCGGTAACGGGCAATAAGCCACGTCCAGGTTCCCGTCATGATTAACATCGGCAACCTGAACATCCTGACCTGGCCGCGCGTCCAGAATAATGGGGTCAATAAATATACCGTTACCGGTATTGAACAATAATTGCATACCTTGATTCTTGGTGACAAGTGCCAGATCCATCTTCCCGTCATTATTAAGATCTCCTGCCTGCACGGCAACCGGCGGGCTGTCAATCACGTATCCTATCACCCCATTCCATGCGCCAGTTACTGCATTGTACTTGAGGATTTCAAGAGTGGAAACATAGGCACCTTCTCTGGCGATTATCAATTCAGCGACGCCATCACCATCCATATCCGCCATACAAAATACCTTAAAAGATAACCCTTGAGCATCAATAACGGCTGTCTGGCTAAAATCAACGGCATTGCTTCTGGTGGACAGTGCGGCCTGAAAGGATGCCGTGCTGTAATTGGCGGACTTGGTCCAGACCGGGTCTTCCGCATAAGAATAGGAATTCTGCCCACTGGCATCATTGATGATAATATTCCGTTGCCCGGAATTCTTTACATACTCCAGCATATACCACTGCACCCATTCGGGTCCGGGCTGTTGAACGCCTTGCTGGAACAAGCCGCTATTGTAATAATCATATGCCGGTCCGTCGGTCACCGCTGTGCGGCTATCAGCGAACCAACCAATCGTCAGCTCTTGTCCAACGGACAATGTGGACGGGACCCAATCATTCTTCCATGTGAACCCATCACGTATAATGGCCGTATTAACGGTGCCGTCCGCCTTCAGAATGACAGCGTTCCGATCCAAACCATCTTTCCAGCCCGGCCACCACCAGCCGATCTGATGCAATTGTACCTTAGCGGTCAGCCAGGTGTTACCGACATCGACATATTCCAATGGATCTGCCGGCAGGGCAATGGCTTTCTGAATGTCCTGTTTGGCACCTTTGAGTATCTTTAACCAAAAGTCAGGCCGCTTATCCACAGGAAGGCTCGTATAAGCCGTCCCTAGAAAATCCTTGCAATGAATATATTCATAATCATTTAGGCCATTCCATTCTGGCACATATTCCATGATATGCAGGTTAATATTGTTCCGTTTGACTGACAGATAATCACTGCGGAGAATATATACATAGCCTTGTTCCGCATAGGGCGATACCATCGATGGCGCAATGGTTCCGTTGGCAATCAAGCTGCGCAGCGCGTCGGAATCGCTAACCAATACCAGATCTTTGCCGTTAAGCGTCGTATGGACTTCTCCACTGCCTGACGCATAGGTGACAAGGTAAAGCTGACGCAAAGCGGTAGTATCGGGGTTATAGGCAACAGCAAACGTGCCATCCGGCGATGCGTTCACCGTGATCGTGGAAGAATCTCCGGCGCCGGTCTGATATTCTTTCCCGGTTTTAACATCATACCAACCAATCTGATCCACATTGACATTGAGCGTGTAATACCAGTTCCCCTTTAGTACGGGCGTCCAATCAGTTTCTTTCATGTATGTCGTTAGAAAATATTCAATAACCTGCTCCTGAATAGTCCCCGACGGCTCACGGATAATGCCTACCTGATATGAAACTTTCGTTTCTTCGGGTCTGACATAGCTGATTTCACGCAACATACTCCCACCGGTAGCATTAGCAGAAACGATGGTTACATTATGAGCAGCCTTCAGGGTAATGGCGTCAACACGCGCACTTGCTGAAATAACCTTGATTTGACCGGCATCTGATATGGTGATGTTACCCAACACCGATCCAGCCGAATCTTTCTTCCCTGTAAAGAATCCATTAACGTCGCGCTCACCGGCAATACACGAGACCGCTTGTCCAGCCTTAACAACCCCGGTGATCTGCAGATACTGCAAGGCCAAGGCATCAATGCTGCCTGTCGCCACAAGGGTACCGCCAACAGATAAATTCCTGGCTTCAATCCAAATGCTGTTTCCTGCGCTAATGATCGCGGGCAAGGCGTCGGTGTCAATGGCCGCGCTTAATGAAATGTCGCCGTTAAATCCATGGATATCAACGCGCGAAACCCAAGGATCAAGTGCTGTAATAGAGGCACCCTGCGTTACTATTAATCCGCCGATACCTTCCATCAGGATACGTTGATGCGCCATCACCCTGGCATCAAAACTTTTCCCCTGATTATCGACAGATCCAACCACATAAACCAAGCTGTTGGTGGTAATGGTCACGGCACCGGCACCGTTGATCTCCTGCTGTCCCCCGGAGTGAGCACCCACCCAACCTTCGACGGCAATAATACCGGTACTTTCAAGATCTATGTTCCCGTTGACAGAAAGCGTATCCACCATTGCCCCGCGTTTAATCTGCAAGTCTGGTATAACGCCACTTGCGCCCATGACGTTTGTCTTCAACCCACTGCCCAGCGTAACCCTTTGCCCCGCCAAAATCAGTCCCCCCACCTGAAGACCACCGGCGGATTGCACTTGAATAACAGCATTTGAACCCAATGCAGTCATAGATCCTGATAATAATGTATCACCGGCGGTGGTCTTGATGTCAATGGCATTGAGTATGTTCCCGCTCCAATTTGCCGTCAGAAGACTTCCTGCATCCAGATAAAAAGATCCGGCCACAATGGCAATGTTGTCCATGGCCGTTATAGAACCGGGCACGGTCGCGGATACTCCGTTAACGTAACCTTTCCCGCCGATCAACACCGAAGCATGTGCTGTAATCTCAACCTTAGCGCAATTCAGTTGCCCAGCCAGCTGAATATTCATCCCTGAATCGAGGATAAGCGTAATGGGTGTATTGCCTGCACTGGCCTGAAGTATGGTCGCTGGACTCAGGTATAATAGCGCGGTATTCAGGGCATCGGTTGCTTGGGCTGCCCGAAGAATGATTTGATGAGACGCTTCGAATATGGCACCGAACTGAACCATTAAATCCGATTGATCGTTATAAATCACATTGGCCACACGCCCTGTGGTAAAGTTCCATCCGGCACTCATCATGATATTACCGTGTGCCGTCGTCACTTTCCCTGTCACTAAAATATCTTGCCCTGCGGTTAATGTGATATTGCCATCCGTCGCGATAAAACCAGTTAATGACGCATTCAGATCAGCCTTCAGCTCTATGCCTTCAGACAGGATGGTTGCACCGATCACACCTTCCAGGTTTAAGGCACGGCCTGATAATACGACATTGCCAGCCACATCAATGCGGCCATAATCCTTGCCAAGCCATATAACACCGTTAGTGGTATGCACCGTTAATGTAGATCCGGAATATGACATATTAATGGGATTATCTATAATTATGTCCCCGTTGCCCATGATCGTAATATTCCCTGTGGCAACAGAAAGCACGGCCGTCTTGGTGATACCAACACTTTGGGTTTGACCAACGGATAAATGACCAGATACCATCATAATGGCGTTATTGGCTGTTATGCTTCCACTGATTGTTAGCACACTGCCTCCGTTTATACCTACCGATGAACCATCGCCAGAGGCCGACAACAACCCTTTCATCATGAAATTACTGCCTGCATCGAGGATAAAATCAATGGAACCATTGCGTGTCCGAATTACCGCCGGGACATCAACAGTTATTTCACGACCAGCTCCCCCACCTGTGAAAACAAGTCCTGCGAATGAATCAATGCTTCCCCCGATGTAAAAAGCAGCATCCCCTGAAAGTAATACCCTCCCGCCCAAAGCCGCGGCGCTGATCATGGCTACAGGTTCAATGGCGTCAACCGTTCCTGTTGACAGACCTAATAATATAGCGTTCATGCCACCGGTAATACGGAAACGCTGGCCTTCGCTGGTGAAAACAATCTTCCCGTCATGCAATATGACTTGAATGGAAACTGGCGTTGGGCTGTCAGACCCAAGACCTGCGGTTTTTAAGGCGGCATTGATCGCATACTGAACATCGGCTATAAGGCCTGCCACACTGCGGTTATCCTCCGTGATCGTTTTAGAAATATTGACCAGGACCTGCCGGAAAACATTTTTTTCTGTTTCAACGGACAAGGTGAATTGGACACTGTCCGGTAAAACCCCACCGGTATGCTGTGGCCAGTTCGCAGTTTCAATGGCTAAAGAATAAGGTGTGGCAAATAATTCGAGGATACCCTGCCCTGCCCTGATATCAATGGTACCATTATCTGCGAACGTTTTAATTTGTGCCGAACCATAAACCGATACGCCATTGCCCGCCGTAATGAGAATTGATTTGCCGGCAAATAAGAACAATCCAACCCGCACTTGACCCAATACAGTAATAGAAATTGAGCTTTGCGTATCAAAAACTGTCAGCGTTCGACCAACGACTGTTTGATGAACCAGTACATCGTTCATAACGCCACCTGCCACCACGCCACCCAGGATACGCGCGTGAAAGCCAGCTGTAATGTTGATGCGGCTATTGACGGTTACGGTTGACAGGATAGACGCCCCATCGATATCCACGCTAAAACCGGACGTTGATCTGCCGTTCAATAAAATAGCATCATCGGCACTAAGGATACCGCCACTGTAAAGGCCGTCCCAGAATCCGCCGATGAGAATATGTGCGTCGGCGGTAATGGATATTATGCCACCGGCTGCCCGCGCGTCGCAATTACCCAAGATAACAGCGTCTTGCATCGCGTACACCGTCATCATGCGTGCGGTTATCCCGCTGGAGCTCGTAAAGACAACGCTCGCTGAACTTGATGCATCATCGCCACCGGTAATGTCCACCGCCCCTTGGGCTTCAACAGTGCCGTCAAGGAACATTTGTTCATTAGCCTTGATCGAAATGATGGCGCCATCACCGACCGCCGTCATAACACCAAGGATACGCACCTGATTCTCACCGACGATATTGATGGAAACCAGCTGATCAGCTTGATGCATACTGGTGATCCGGCCAACCTTTGTAACGATGACACTGGCATGGGCGCGTTGAGCCGTTAGATGATCGGTGGTAATTCCAAAAAATTCGCTGTTACTAACACCCGTAATACTGAAAGACACGGGATTATCCATCACTAGCCGTCCACCTATAATCCATACTTTCATTTCCACAAGACCTGCGTTGATCAGTGCCTGTTGAATGGCCGCAGCCGATCCCCAAATGGTCGACATGGTCCTCAGATTAATCATCTGCTTTTGGATCAGTCCGTTACTGTTGATAATCGTCCGTTCAAGGACAACGGCTATCGGGTCTTGGGTAAGCAGTAGATCACCGGTGGCAACAAATCGGAAGTGTTCATCGGCTGCAACAGCCGGGATCAACAGATTGTTGGTACCCTGGCATATTTCCGTATGACCAATGGCCGTCAGTGTAAATGAAATTTGGCTTAAGAGTTGAACCGTGTTATTAGCACCAAAGACAACGGCAAACTGAAAAGGTTGTAATACTGCCGTGTTGTGGATCACCGTATACATATTGGAAGCTTGCGTAGCCTGGGTGACACCGGTGATCGTAAAATCTGACACAACGGCGTGGGTTCCTTCGAGTGTAGCGCGGGTTATTCCCAAGAAAATCTTGTCTGATGAAGGCAAAAGGGTTAAATCGACATTTGACCAGGGCACAGCCGTGTTGGCAGTCAATTCATCAAAACCGTCGAAACCAAGACAATCCGCATTTTTTAATGGCTGGATTGAAAATGAGCTGGTCGAACTCAAGAATAATTTGGCACCGAAAAGGCCGACATTAATGCCTGATGGAAGCTGGGACTGCATCTGTGCCAGCAGATCCCAAAGGCTGGTACCGGAATTAACGGTGACGATAACCGATGTGTCTGCCGCGGTGACCTGGAATTGAACAGTATCCGGCAGTATCCCGTCGGCATAAAGAATATCCCAGGCACCAGTAACCGTGTAAAAAGATGTTGTGTTTGTATAGCCATCGTTGAGGCCCAATAGGCCGGTATTGCGTATGCCGATCAATGAAAAGAAATACTTGCTGCCCAAGACGATGCTATTGCCCTCCACCCGCGCCACCATATCCCCGTTGACGATCCCGTTGTCAAGGGTCGTCAGCCCAGCCGTGATGCAAGCATCCTGAATATCCGCCGCGAGATCCCAGCGGGTAACGTTATCGGCCGTTGCTGATGCTAATACAACCACGGGCACATGGCTTGTCATTGTTCCTTTAGAAATATTCACAACCAGGCTGATATCCGCCGTGAGTTGCCCGTTGGCCGGTATTAATCCCATCGCAGAAACCCATTGCCAACCGTTTAATGGAAGCGCCGCGTTTGAATCGGTCAACCCCAGCGTCGCAGACCCACCCAGACCGGTAATACTGAAATCATGGCCTGACGTGAACTGAAGTTTATTGTCTACCGTCAGTGTTACCGTAATGCTGTCCATGACCTGGCCATCTGCAGCGACAATAGTGAACCCCGCCTCGCGCAGTGCCCATTGAACATCTTGTGCCAAATCCTCGCGTGTTTGATTGGCCCGATCAGGATGCACACGTACAAGGTGCGGGACGCCACCCGTAAATACTTCAAGGACTGCTTCTGATACCAGGATATTTGAAGTTAAGGCATCGGTAGCCGTAACGATATAAACAGACGATACACCGCCATTTATTACGACCTTTCCCTCTGACTGGATCTCTCCATCAACATACACCTGCCGAGATGATTTAATCGATATCCCTGAACCCGCTCCACTCACGAAAATATTTCCCAATAGACGTATATCGTTATCCCCTCTGACCACAAGGGTATCGTTCGGAGCGAGCGTGCGTAATGTTCCGGACATCAGCAGGCTGACGCCGGAATTATCTATCCCGCAATCAAGCTGCATATGACCGCTGGTCGTCACCGTACCGGTGATATCCATCCTCCAGGCTGAAAATAACGATGCGCTGGAATTGGTTCCTGTCTGCAGCCATACCCCGATAGCCATATCTTGACTGTAACCAGCGGCGATATCCCCCTTGATCGCCACCGAATGCTCGGCGGAAACTAAAAGCTGACTGTTATTCAAAGTTGTTTGGATCAAGGCACCAAGTTCAAGCGAGAAATCTGCCAGTGCCGTGCAGGTAATTACGGCATTGTCAGCGTCTGCAACAACGATCCCCGCCAGTCGCATGGCTTTGCCGGCATGGAGTGTAATAACTGCCGAAGGATGGATAACCTCGAGGGTACCGGTGAGTTTAAGCGTAAGATTATTACCAGCCGTTAAGGCTATCCCGCGCGTCGCTGTCACCGCACAACGGTTAACCCCATTGGCAATAGTGATATCGTGCCCTGCCATCATGGTGACCGTAGAAGCCTGACCGTTGGTCGAAATAATGCCGTCCGACTGAATATCTTCAGTGGCTGTAAAGTTAATCAAACCATTACCCGAAATAATGCTTCCCGCTGTTGTTAAGGTCAATCCGTCGCCTGTATCCCTTCCGTTGACAATTAGGGCGATATCTTTATCGGCCCTTATGGCACCGCTGACCAGGAGCGTGTTATCTGCCGCAACCATGATAGACGTGGCAACGCCATCACCGATCAAGTTCCCGGCCAATATCACATCGATAGCTTTGATGTTAATGTCCTGCGCCGATCCAAGAGAATAAACGGTGCCGGTCAGCGTAAACCGTTCCACCGACCCATGATCATTGAACGTCAGTACATTTGCCGTGGCTACAAGCCCGGTCACGGAAACATTCCTGGTACCATTCAACACAACCCAGGCGCCATTGCCCCGTTGCGTTTTAATAAAACCACCGCCGAGGAGTTCGTTGATGCCACCGAATATTTTTCCACTGACAGTCAACGATTTGTCCGCCTGAATAAAGATAGAAGGCCCGTTGTTATCCCATGATCCCGGTACAGAAATAATTCCGGTTTCCTGGACAACATCTTCCTCTCCGTAAATTCTAACCCAGTTATTATCCGCAGTAGCGTCAGACCGGATGACTCCCGCCATAAGGGCATTATTTAAAGACCTGATGTCAATGCTGGCATTGTCTTGCAACACCACAATCTCGGCTTTATCACCTAGACGCAGACTGGTTATCTGTGTATCTTTATGTAGATTATTACCGGCGGTAATCATCACGTTCCCTTGAACACGCATAAAGCCCCAAATCTGCAGCGTATTGGTTGCGAGGATACTGACCTCTCCGGCAAAAATACCAGCGGATACGGAAGTATGAATATCTGTAAATTTGATTTCAATATCATCGGCGATCAACGTGCAATGACCACCGATATTATTTGGTGGATCATCATAGACGTTAACTATTCCCCAGACCGTCAACGTATCAGCATGATATTGCACATTATCATTAACGGTTAAACGGCCAAGGATCATGACATTCTTGGACACAGCATCTGCATTGTTAACGCCGAACTGCAACAAAGTAAAGCCATCCTTGATTGCCGCAAGGTCTCGGGTGGATAAATCCAGCGAAGGCCGCAGGTCTACCGTAGCTGACTGTATATACCCAGGATCGTCTTCATTATGCCCGAGGGCATCTTCGGCTGCGGTACCAAATGTATATTGCCAGGGATCAGACTTTGCCCGAATAACCAAAGTCCCCGTACCGATGATGCTATTGATGCCAGACTTAAAATCCATATCGTCGGCTGTCAATGCGATCTCTGCCAGATATCCGTGGGCTACGATTTTACCTGTTGCAAGCGTTAACAAGCTAGCCTGGTTATTCAAGGTAATAGAAATATTGCCATGCCCCGCATCAATCGCTTTATCCCATGGCTGATGACCAACCGCATTAATCAATCGAGTGGACCACCCGGGAATGGCAGCGTAAGCGCGGAGAGTAAACCCGTCATTTTCAATTGAAAAAGTGGAAGAGGCTTGCAAGGTCAATCCATCAGATTCCACAATAACAATATTACCGCTCCCTGAAACAGAAGTAGTAACAGAAAGTTTGGCGACGGTCGTCGTGATCGGCGCAGCAACGCTACCAACGGTATCGCGTGCAAACAAGACGAGATGGCCGGCAGAAACCTTGATCGGTGCTCCCATGGATGTGATCGAACCTAATGGTGCCATCAAGCGTATCCAGCCAGAGCCATTCCCATCTCCGGCGGCATTAGATCCGGTGACTGAAGCCAAAAGATCGATGTTAACGTTGCTATTTACTGCTGTCTGGTTAAAAAGGGCATACAATAACTGCCGGTATTTCTCGTTCGCCGCACTAAGGATAAGGCCTGACGCATCAGTCAGACCAGACACGAAAGGTTGCAACCATAAGGGTGCTGTCATGTCCTCGCTCGAGCTATTAAAAATAATGACGCCCTGACTCCTGAGATATTCTAACAGTCCGGATAGATCCGTCGCGATGACGCCGGCATTTAATAATGATTGACGGGTAACATATCCGTTTCCAAACGATGCCAACTCGATGTAGCCGTTATCGACAGCCTCGAGCGAGACTCCCCGGGTATTAATAGAACCCAGCGCATGCAACAGAATATGTCCTGCTCTCACCGGGCCTTGAAGCACAGCATTATTGATAACAGTCGCGATCACCCGTAATCCTACAGAATCAAGGTCAATCAGACCACCCGGCCCTGTGCCGGCTATCGCCACTGTTCCACCGACATTAATAATCGTATCCCCATCAACGGCGACATTACCATGCCGTGAGGCAAACCGTGTGCCAAAACCGATCATGGTTTCCCGTTCAATGCCCGATGTTTGACTGCCATCGCTGGCAACAACACCAAAGTCGACCCGCGAATCGCCGCTGAGGATAGCATAAGGTTCCAAGACCAGAGGGATTTGCTGACGGGTTGTCAAATCCATGGTAAATTTCTGCTCAATAACAATTTCATCGAAAGCGCCCCCATTATCAACAATGGCAAGAGTTTTCTTTATATCCGTAGGATTTACAGGTGCCATGACAATCCAGTAGGTGTCATTACCCCCGGCATCTATAATCGTCATGGGGTTTTCCGGCAACGATGATACCGTCACATTATCATTGCCCGAACCCAGATTTAACTGCGGGACTACCGTGCGCAACGCATTGATACTTGAACTATCGGAGGTTACCGCAACACTCGTCGCGCCGATAATGGCATCAAGAGGCTTGTTCATGCCGGAGAAATCCAGGAATGTTTGCCCGAATGTGTCACTGAAAGTATCATTTCCAAAATCATCGTTAAAGATATAACGGTCATGACCTTCGCCGCCCCGGAGTGTATCGTCACCGGATCCGCCATTCAATACATCATTCCCCGCGCCACCGGTCAAAATGTCATTGCCGTCGCCGCCATCAAGAATGCCGCCGACGTTACCACCTGTTAACCGATCGTTCCCACTCCCTCCAATTAAAGACACATCCTTTAACGCACGCGAGGCATTTAGGATATCATTGCCATTGCCGCCATCGAGAACCCCGCCGGCAACACCGCACGTTAATCGATCATGGCCATCATCACCAAAGAATGTTACAGGGATATCCAGCAAACCGGAGGCATCAAGGGTGTCATTGCCGTTGCCACCATGCGCCACCACTGATGTTACACCTTCGTAGGTTTGAGTCCATTCCCGATAAGTAACTGTGACCGTTGATCCTGAACCGGTCAACGTAAATGTTTCGTTGCCATCGTCTTTATCAATGTACTGGCGTTGATACGCCAGTGAACCGGAATGCACATGCATCACGCCTGAAGAAACATCCGCAAGATAGGGGGCCACTACCGGCGCACGGTAACTCCCCGACCAAAGAACCTGGTTGCATAAAGGATAATTCAGCAATCGTTCCCAATGGAACGGAACATAGATATCCACGAAGGCATTGGCAAAAAATGACAGGGTGGCATCCATATTAACAAGATTAAAGAAGCCGTCGCCATTATACCCAAACATCGTCGCAACTTCAGAACCATGAATGCGTCCGTCGTTATTCAGATCCTGGAAGTCAATGCCGACATTAAGATTAAGGCCGCCACCCAAACCGCCGCGCACAATCAGGAATCCTACGGCTGCTTCAAGACCCACTGAAGCGGTGAACGTTAGTTCGTACTTGTCTTTCCCGTTGATATCAAAATCGTTGAGATAAAAACCGTCCATCGCATCCAGATAGTTGCCACTATCAATGGCTTTGCGAATGCCTGAGGTATCATAACCAAATGACAGGTCTGCCATGGCTGAGAAGCCACCAAAAATGGAAATTGATAACTGAATTGGGCCCAGCGGAATCATGGCAAGTTGTTGACGGAAATTCATACTGAATTGTAAAAGTGGCAAGGTACTGGTGAACAAGACGGCATTACCGCCCGTAAACACGGCCATCCAGTTGTCCAGTTTAAACAATGGGCTGATATCAAACAATTTTCGATCATCCAACGGAGACGCATTGCCATCGGCGTTGCCCGCGCCCTTCAGTGCCGTCATCACCTCTTCGAGCTGGCCGCTATTAGATGCCGGATTGGAAGCCTGACAAAAGGCAGTTCCAAGCCCGCCGAGGTCGCCCAACAGAATAACGCCATCATGCGCGATGGATTGCGAAACAGCGACGATCCTATCCACCATATTAAGCAGGTAGCGGGCATCGTTCACAAAACTCCAGTCGATCGTCTTGTTCTGGGTGCTCGCCACAAGGCTGATCAAACCCATCATATTGGGGGCATATCCCCTGCTTTGGAGCAAGGGGCCAAGCCCTGGGATCGTTTGACTAATCGTATCGATCACGCTCTTGATGGGCCCAAGGGTGTTCTGGATTTTGCTGGCAATGGGTAGCAAAACATTACCGAACAGGCTGTCCATCTTGATCCCGAGATTATTTAAACCAGTCACCAACTGTGTGGTGCCCCCCTGCAAGGACCATCCCCAATCCAGGTTAAAGTCACCTGCAAGGCTGGGGAGCCATCCACCATTAGCCACACTTAGTTCCAACCTCAGGTTGATATCTGCCTCGACGCCGAAATCGATCTTGAATATTTTGTCCAGGGGGCGAGAAAAGACGTTATCGAGCGTTAATCGATCAGCAGATCCTCCGTCAATGTTCAAGGATAAGGAACCAAAAAGACCACTGGTGGTAAAGGGGCTGTCGGGATTATTATTCCCCTCATCGGTGGCTGTCAGATTAAAAAACAATAATTTCCCGTTTGCCTTGAAAGGAGCACCCCCGATGCCGGTCAACACCGCACCAACATTTACTTTTAATTCAGGATTGGTGGGATCGCTATTCGTCGAAAGATAAAAACCGTTGGCCAGGCTCAATCCAAAACCAAAATCAAATGACCATTCTCCGACAAGCCCGAATCCGCCATCGAGAGAAAAACCGAAACCTGGCAAATCAAGGTTCAGGGGGATCTGCACCGAAGAATCAATCAATGTCCCGCCAAGGATCAAATCAAACTGAATAGCATCCGCACCGCTGGGAACACGTTCGCCCACATGCCATAGCTGGTTTGTACCGTCTTTATTCATCCACCGTACCTGAATATCGGCGATGGTAATCAGGTTATTGCCATCGGAATCAGTGAGCAGGACGTGTTGTGGCGTTGTCAGCAGGTCAAAAAGACTTTGACGGATCAATTCCACTGTTTTCCCGGTCCCATCCAATTTGTTGCGCAGATCTGTCAGAAACCCATTACGAAAATCACGTAAGAAATGGACTGTATCCCCCAGACTGGAACCAAGGAACGGAATATTTTGTGCCAGTGCCGAACCAAAAACATCCTGCATGGCACCCAAGGCCATATCCAGACCGCTGATCACATTAGAAGGATCATCAATGAGCAGTTCCAAGGGATTCCCCCCAAAACCAGCTCCGGAGAGCAATTCATTGATCCTTTCACTGAAATTAGGTAACGTGCCGGTATTAACAAAATGGAAACCTGTTTGGTCAAAATAGCCCTGGCAAGCCACCAATCCAAAATCCAGCCGGCTACCAAAAATATCCACGGTTACAGGCAATGAGGTGGAGAAACCAAATTGAAGATTACTATCTAAAACATTCAGATTGATCAGATTGTTCGTATTAGAGGTGAGTGTTATGGTGAGCGAGGCAGGAATAGCATTGGCAAGAACGCCATCGGCGTTGAATACCGCAGAACCTCCGGTGATGCCTGCAGCGAACGGCCCCAGATGTAACGCCAAATTAAGATTTTGTGCCCACAATCCAGCGGTTACACTCAAACGGCAACCCTGCCCGGTAACAGGATCATAGGCAAGAAAAACAACCGGCGGAGAAATTCCGGACAGATCAAACTGCATCTGCATCAACCAATGGATACCCACATCGACTTGCACAAAACCACCCGAACTATCCGTCAACTGGATAGTGCCCAGATCAAGGCTGAATGTGGTGCGGCTATTAAATACAGCCTGCCAATTGATCGTCATGTCCAGTTTGCCATTATGGATAACAAGAGCAAAAGCATCATCGCTTAGACCGAGCGCTTGTTGCACAGCATTTTCGACATCCTGAATGCAATCGACTCCGGATTTCTGCAAGGTTTGCAGTTTTGTCTCAAAGTCGCTGATAAATGATAACACTTCCGATAATGAACGATTCACCACAGGCAATGGCTGTGTGTAAAACGATTGGCCTTGTAACTCATTATCAATCCAGCTGATAGCATCTGAAATCGCGCCTAAAATATTATCAAAACTCAGGGCTCCTGGATTCATGCTGAATTGCGGCAAGGTAATGGCATCCGCAGGGATATGACTAAAATCAGTGATATCCACCAGCAAGGCATTATGTCCCTGGATAACCGACAGCCCCGGAACCCCTTCAACCCAAACACTGCGCAGGGCAAGATGCAAAGATGCCGTAAAAACCGGCTCTTGTACAGCTGTTAATACGTCCGACAGAGAATAAAATTCATGATCTCCGCTGGGTGTCGCGACAGTAAGTCCAGCTGAAAAGTTGACCATGGAATTTGTTCCCGGCCCGCCGGCAGTGCAGCGGATGAATCCGGCCTTGGCGACAACAAAAATATCTGTCACATCAAAAGCCACGGTCCCATTTAATGTAAGTCGGCTAAAAGTCACGCTCATATCGTCTTCGGCTGACACCGGATCATTCCCATCAATATCCAAGCGGACGACTACGCCCCCGGCAATCGTGATCGCGGCATTGAACCGGGCATCCGTTATTAAAGAAATGAGCCCCTGGAGAGCGTCAATATTAAGATCCAATGGTTTATTTTGCAGATCCGTCGGCAAAAGATTTATATTGAATGCCAGCGGCAACGTAAATTGTGCGGTTAAAGGATCATAAGCGAGCTGGCTTCCGGCAGGGAGTAACCCGGAACGATTAACTGCGGAAATAAAATCATTCAAGGTTTTAATCGGTTCACATCCAGCAGCATATACGGTATAGGACAGGCTGGTTTTTTGCTTATCACCCAGTGTTAACAGTTCCGGTAGCGGTGCTATGGCGAGGGTGCGATAGTCGATGCGGCTCAAAATCAATAATGGCGACAATCCCGTCAGATACAGCACACGGTTTTGCCATGATTCAGTGCTGTCAAAGATGACAAAACCTTTCAAGATAGCTGTAATAATGCTCGACGGAATAGCAGGATTAACTGCGGCCAGCGATAAAATGGTGTTTTCAGTTACACTTGGAAGGAATTCAAAATCCGTAATTTTCTTATCATCGAGCGATTGCGCAGTAAAGATTGATTCCAATGCTATGCGGTATGCTGATATGTCACCAAGCTCTGTCTTTAAAATACCGGTGTTTCCCGGTGCCGTGAACGCCCATTGAGTCACGCCGTTGACGACGGTTGATATTAAACCGCCGCCGGTTCCCTGCCCGACAACAACCCCATCAAACGGGATACGTGCGTTCACTTCATCGCGGATAGCCGCAGCAAAATCCAGGACATCGCTCACCGGGCGATTGATCACGGGGATCATAACATCCCTAATAGCAGGATTTTGAGCCAGCGGTGCCAGCATATCGGCAAGTTTTGTAATCAATTCCCTCACATCCATCATGCTTAATTGACGGAATGGATTGAGTTGATCCATATCGGTAGGGATGATTGTTGGCGAGAAAGCAAAAGGTACATTGCCCGTGCCCCCGCTTAAAGAGAGGGAAATCGTCAGTGTCGGGATATGCAATGGATCAACGGTAAATAGGGGAACTCCTGAAAAATGAACATAGAGGGGTAAGGTCATTGTTAAGTGGTTTGTTAACGGATGCCCCAGAGCATCTGTTGGAGAAAAGGTCAATGTCTCACCAGATGAAGGGGACAGTGAAGATGTCGCCGAAAACGTGAATGTACCGCCAATGGCCATATCCACCGTTCCCTTCTGTCCGCCGGCATCTCCAATACTGATGTCCAGAGGCCCCAACATGGCAGTAAGGATTAAATCATTGGCCTGTGCCCCGGCTGTAAACGCGCAATGATTAAAATTAAAATCGAATGTACCGTCACTGCCATTGGCTCCGGGAGTGTACGTCAGGGCCAATTCAATATCCAGTGCTACGGCAAGGTCAAGGGTCGCAGAACCAGTCAGCTGTATGCCTTCCTGCGAAGAAAGTTCTGCCGGCAACACCAGCGGTGTTGATTGATGATAGGAAGGTTTAGCCACCAGCAAAGCCGTAAATCCTCCATTAAGAGTAGGCTGCCAGCTCAATCCACTGCTGGCGTCGATGCGTCCACGGCTGATCGACGGCACCAACCAGGCATCACGAATAAATTCCAACAATCCAACGATGGTTGGGCCGGTCGCGGTAGCACCTGTTTTCTTGTAGTCTATGTACTGAAGATTACCTTTATCTGAATTAAAGAAGGTCACATCAAGTTCAGCATACCCTGTTGGTAAATTATTTCTGTGTTGGTAATCAGTGTTAATCTGAGTTAGAAAAGTTATAAGATCATTGGTTTGTGATGGCGCGAGGTAATACTTGATGAATATACCAATATCTAGGTATTTGTTTAAATCAAGCAAACTGGCCAGTGACAGGGTTGTCCCGGGTATCATCTGGGTTAGAAAACCGCGTTCAGTTTCAGCACTGCCACCCTGATAACGATAAAGAACCTGCGTGATTTGTTGCACAGCAGAAAGCCTGGCACTGTCGAGCGCCGCGACCAGGGCATCATTGTTTAACTGATTCTTCAAATCGCCATAAGCCAGTTCTGTTAACCAGCCTTGACCGGGATCATGCGGATTTTGCAAAACATACCCCGCGTTAACAAGAGACGTCCAGACCGCACTGGCATTGGGAATACCCAATGATTCAAGCGTTGCCCGGGTCAGTATCCCAATAAACGGTTGAAATAACTGCGGTAGTAAATTCGATTTGCTTAAATCTTTGTCAGCACGCACCCGATAAGCACTGTCGAGAATATCCTTTGAAAACAAGAATTGACGCAACTCATTGGAAGCAACACTGTCCGCTCCGGCAATACCGACAAATGATGTCGACAACACAGGCGCATTATTGACGGCGAATTGCTGCTGGGCATCCATTAATTGATCCGCCAGGATATTCAACAGGTTAACGGCATTTAATTGGCTGGCTAATAAACTGGCAAGATTTTCTAGGCCTAAAACCTGCCAGGGTTCGTTGAACTGACTTGCTGAGGGCAGAACCATGGCCAGTGCCGCTGACGTGAGATCGTTGACTCCGAGCAACCCGGCCTCAACCAGTGCTGTCAGGCGCGTATTTGCCACAGCTATGTCTTGAGGCGTTAGGGTGGGTACATGGCTACTGGGATCGGGAAGAAGTTCGTCCATTCGGATAAGGTCACGTCCAAAGAATTCATTAGTCCCAATAATATTGGCTGATAATAAACTCAGACGCGTGAAATTCCGGGACAGGGCATCGTTATTGAGCCACGCGCGTTTGTCGGCATAGGTAGCATTGATTGATTTGATCAGGAATTGCTTGAATGTCAGAAAATTGGCATTAATAAGATCAGAGAGAACCCATGAGGGTGATGAATTGAAAATATCCAGGTTGGAGCCGGATACTGTTAATGCCGCCGTCGGAGGTCCCGTACTGCCCAGAACATTCAAATAAAGGGGCAAATACATCCGTACTGCGGCATTCGGTTTGAATGCCGGCGTTTGTGCGAGGCCATTCCCGTCAAACGCCAGATGGCTGACATCGACTCCGAGACGCAAGGCCATGGATCCAAAATCAGTCGTCGTATTGCCAATAAATAAACTAAGAACCCCTAAATTAAGCCTCCCATCGATCTTTTCCGCCTGTGCGGTAAGGTCAATGGCAAGATTGTCCATCAAAAAATAAAATGATGAAGGATTATACCCTGCTGTAAAGACCAGTTTAACGTGGGAAGAAACATCCAAAATAAAATTCATGGCACTGTCCTGGGTCAATGCTTCAACCCCAGGGATGGCCAAAGACAATTTAGCGGAAACATTCCTCCGGCTTGAGGCGTCAATGGCAAATCCAATTGTTCGATTCACCTGATCCCACGTCAACACCAACGACGCTCCCGGCTGGAGGCCTGAGACAGCCGAAGACCAGCGCTGGTTAAGCCAGGTCACAAGTCCGGCAAATGTTGGGACACTGTCACCACCATAGTCCATTGCCCCAGGATATTCGAATGGACGAATATATGGCCCAATATAGTCACTGATGTATTTCCCTAGCGCGAAGAAACTGTCCAAGCCGATCAATTGTGCCGGTGTCATGGCCAGCCCTTCAATGGCCTGCCCGAGTGGGCCGGGCACTTGATTATCACCCGTTGTCATGCTTCTATAGGCGTTGGTGATCCCTTTACCCAAGGCATCCATGGCAGCCCAGAGCGCAACCTGATCGAGCCCGGGGGTCATCCGCCAGTTTGCCGTGGCTGTAGCGGTATCGAATATCATCATCAACGCCGGATGCGGGATCGTGAGCGATATCCCCTGTAATTGATTCAAGGATCCTGTCAATGATGCCGCGCTGAGCACGGCATGTTCCGCACCATCCCCTTTCCAGGCAGGGTCCCAATTCAACATGGCATCACGTGCCTCAATGACCAACTGCCCTGCAACGGTAGCAGCAAGATAATCTGTCTGTAAAGAAAAGACGCCGGTCAAAATATTATAAGTACCCCATATCCCCTGGCCATCACCATTGGTATCCTGAATTGTTCCTGTTACAACATTACCAAAAGCCACCTCCGCGCTCGCGGCACTGATGATGAATGAAGCTTCCCCGGAAGCAACATCGAATGTCACCTGTACGTCACGCACCGTTAATTGTAGCCCTGATACGGGGTCATTGATCACCAGCGAACCAGGATAAAACGTGCCCGTCGCCGTCATTACAGGCAAAACATTATCGAATAAATCCTGGTCATCTATGGTGATCGTGGCGCTGGGCAGCATTTCACCATCCCCGTAGTTGCCCGTATTCAGACCAAAACCCAGATTAAGGGTGTATCCAGCTTGCGTGCTAAGGTGAATGGCATATTGGCCATTGCTGATATCATCAAAACTGATTCTGCCATCAGCAGGGGTTAAGTCGGTTAAGGCAAGATTAAGTTTTAAATGAAACAGGAGGTGTGCCTGATCAACTGTCAACGGAATACCGCCGACTTTTATTGCCACTGCAGTAGAAGTGTCAGCCGTGCAATCCAGTTCAAATGTGTTCACCGCCAAAAACATATCTGACGGTCCAAGAACATAATTCAAAGGATCGTTATTATACCCGGTCATGTCGATGCCCAATAAAAGGTCCATCTGCAGACCAATTGTCATATTGACATTCAACGGGTCATTGACCTCAAGCCCGAGTGCCGTCCCGATGGCCTGAAGGTCAAGCGGATAGGTCGAATTCTTTTTCATGTTAACCTGAATATGCACCAGTACCTGTTGTAAACCGGTATCATATTCAGCAGAAACTTGCACCGGCAATCTCTCGGGATAATCCATGGCATCAAGATGCCACAGACCAAGGAAATATAATTGAAGCGTTGATGCCAAGCCCTCATAAGTTGGTGTTATTCCCTGAGTAGCCATAGCGTCAACATACGCCCCGATAATACTGCCAACATCCAGGAATTCCCCAATATCAGGTCCAGGAGAATTATGGAATAAATATCCCACCGGTTTATTCAAAATCGCTAATGTCGTGTTAATCCCCGATGCCGTATTCGCCGCCAGCGTCAACGCTTGTGTATTTCTAATCCGCGAATTAAGCAGACTGACAACAATATTCTGAATGGGGGTTGATGTTGAATGCACATTGATCGCACCCAAGGTAAGATCTGAATTAGCATTGGATATTCTTCCGGTCGGGGTAATCCCCAGTTTTTGCTGAAAGGCCTTGATGGCAGCAATGGTCAACGGCCCACAAACGCCGTCGACATCAAGTTTTGCAGACATAAGATAATTCAATCGCTGCTGAATTTTGATGACATCTTCATATTGGTTGTACCCCGTCCCACTAAAGTCTCCTACACCCCCGGCCAAGGTTACCGGTTGTGGATTGGATCCATTTGAAATGAAAAGCTGAATATAGACAGGTTTCCCGTCGAAAACAACTTTTAACGTGGCCGGCCCATCCCAATTGACATCCGGGATGATGTAACATGAATCAAGTTTCCGAATAATATAAAAAGTATAACTTTTCCCCGATTTGATGATTGTTTGTTCAAATGTTTCAGTTATATTCACGGCTACATTCAGACTTTTTAATGAAAACTTACTGACATCCGCGGCCGTGGACTTAAAAGAAAGATGTAATTCATTAATGGCAGGTGGCTTAATCGACCAATGGATATGATTGCTATGACCCGTGTAATATTGTAACTTATTATCAGGATTACTAACACCGTTCGTTCCCAGGCGCAACATGGGATCATTGTATAAAACATTAAACGTTGATGAATTATTAAGAATTCCTTCAATTAAAAGTTTAGTGTTCGTGTAATCATAATGTGCAATATCCTGGCGTTTGCCAATAAAATGATTATTGTAATAATAAGCTGTAGCCAAGGCCTGTGACGGCTCTTGAGTCGGCCCTGTGTACCAATTATTGCCAAATTGATAGCTAAAGAAATAATTCCCAAAATCAACAGCGCCATGCCCATTCATGTGATATGTGAACGTCGTGGTCCAATAGGCTCCGCCTGGTCCTTCAATCCCGTTTATCAATAATCCCTTACGCAGCGATGCGGCCAGGGCAAACAACTCCTTGATTGACCAGCTTCGAGAAAAACGTTCGGGCTGAACGGTCATCCCTGTTCTTTTCATATCAGGATCTGTTAAATCTATACTGGGAATGATATCAAATTCACCACGAAGGAAGGTCTCCAGCGCATTGAAAGATTTTGTAATTTTATTTTCTTGTGTGTTGAACGTAATTACCTGAGGATCCGGATCAATCAGTTCACACCAAAACGGCGCATTACCAGCATTTAACCAGTTATGTGTGATTCTATTCGGGCTAATAAGCGCATCAACATTATTTTTCTTTGTATTTGAGCATTGCGCCTGAAAAACGCGGATAGCATCGATGAAATCGCTGGAAACTCCCCCGTTAATACTTACAAAGATACCATCCACCCCGTTGCTATCGGCCGCGCGAAAACCAAGATACCGCAATCGCTGCTGAACGCGTAATACGTCCAGAAATTGATTTGTTCCAGTCAATCCTACCGAGTTATCAAGGGCAAAAGTGCTACTTCCCGGAGCAACGATAATAACCGTACTGCCAAGGGTGATTGTCCCTGAGAATCCCCGTTGATCAATGTAATCATCAGACTCGCATTGTCCCTGAATATAAGGCACAAAATAAGTTTTCCCATTATTAATAAAGAAATGCCCTACACCGGTGATTTCATTATTAATATCAATGCGCTGAAGAATCTCCTGACCTAAAACATTCCTGATAGATACCGAGGAACCGGTTAACACGCGTCCCATCAGCGAAGGTATCTCAATGACATCGCCTGTCCGTAAATAATTTTTTTGAACTAACTGACTCTCTTCATGCGTAAAATGGACATAGGTATACCCATCGGCGCCAACAACAAGTGCAAATGAACTGGCATGAACTTTATTATAATTGGCAAAACTTTCAACCGAAAGGGTAAGCGTATGGCAATCACCTTTATAGATAGCCCAGAAATAATCGCTGGTACTATCAAAGTTGTACACGGCTCCCTTTTCGGCGTAAAGTTCCCCACCATTTAATAGCGGAGCCACTGTCCGACGTAAAGAGTTCAGGATCACTGTTGTGATCGTACCGGATCCCATATAAATGTCCCAGCCCGGATCATTACCCGCCATGCCATTGGCGTCATTGACGCCGATAACTAAAACGCTGTTAGTGATGGAAGTAAGTATTTGGGGGAGATGTGCCAGCGCATCGGGAAGGAAAACAAGGCAAATGGTTCTTCCATCGGCAGATAGTTGAACATCAAATTTCCCATGATGGATAGCATCAATGTCCGCCGCATTCGCCGCGGCAACATTAAAACCAACCAGATCAACTGTAAAATCATCAGGAAGAAAACCTTTGATCTGACCAGTTACGGAAAGAATATCCCAGGAAGTTTGTTGGGAATAATTAAAATCGGCAGATGTCCCGTTAACAATAACATTCACTTTTCGGCCATCTGCCGCATCAACAATCAAATCGCCATCGACAATGGGAGGAGATGTGCTTCCATACGCACTCAAATTCATTGTCAAATAACTGGCGCCATCAAATGTAATCAGATTATTAAATATATCTTTTGCTTGTGAATTCTTTTGATTCGCATTGAAATTATAATGATCGCCATATAACCAGACTGTAGTTTTCTCTACGGGAGTGTATTTGAGAAACAATGATTTTCCATCAGGAGAAATAACAACGGATAACCTGTCAGAATTACCGAACACAGGATTATTGGACAAAATCTTAAAGCATCTTCCATCAACCGCATCACTGTAATCATTGATTTGCCCGGTCGTTTCAATGATTTTCCACAGATATCCTTGCGTGGAATCAAAATTTTGAATGCTTCCCCCCGGGATATCAACACAAATAACATCAGGCCTTCCGGGCAGAGTGCTCAACATCAAATCTCCGTTAATTTTAAGCAGATCCCAGCCTGTCCCTGCCCCTGCGATAGCATCAACGATCGTCCAGTTAAATTGACTTGTTTCCGTATTCACGGCATAATGTTGCAGTTGATGGAATACATCAATCTCTTCAGAAACATTCTTAAGTTCCCTCCAATTACAACCATTAACAACCAGGCTTGTCGCAACAGGCAGGACTGTTATGTTGTCAATGCTGATATATTTTTGAGGGCTATCAATCCAATCCCCTCCCAAACTAAACCTAAGTACATGGACATTCCCGCGCAATGCTTCCGGGATATCGACTAACAACGTGTTCTTGGCTGATTTAATACATCCCGACAGATCAATGGTTTCAATAACGGTATTATCAAGGAAAACATTTAAATAAGCATTGGTATAGTCAACGTAAGTTGTTGTAATATCAAATTTTAAAACTCCCGTACGCCCGTCAATATAACTCCAATTATGAATCAAGTTCCGATGAGTGCTGTCAAGCTGAATGTATCGATTGGTGACACCACCTGCAATGAAAATTTCCCCGCCAGAACTACCTAGGTATTTCCAACCGGGTGCTGTTGTCGGAGGGAATAAACCGCTATAATCTGTAAATATGAAATCACCGTTATAAAATTGCAACGGCTGCCATTGAGGCGATTGTCTTTTAACAACATATTTATTTATAAAAACTAAAGGATCAACTTCTGTTTTAATATAATTCGGTAAAGCCGCTCCGATAATCACTTCCTTGCTTACGTAAGCAGGTAAAAGATCACGATAGATCGAACCATGATCGAAAATCAAGTGAGGTGTTGATACCGGGGAACCAGTTAACTGGACCATGGAGTCTTTATCGAAATTAAAATTAGGTGTGGCGAGTTTGCGTAAAGACCCAATCGTTGACATTCCTGCTGTATTAAATTGTTGCGACAATTGGCTAAATGAAAAACCATTATTATCGCAATTAAAATTATAAGCATTATTGGCATTATTAAATTTTCTTAGTGTGTCTGAATCAAGTGTAAGAGAAGTATTGGTTTTAATTTTTGTAATAGTCGATAAATAAAAACCCAACTGCAACCAAGTATGAGGGTCGCTAAGATGATCAGCTTCATAATTGAATACTTCACCCTGAACTTCAATTTCCCCGACAATGTTTGGTATTTTTGTCAACCAAACATTATATGCCCCGGGAATCGGCCTTCCTTTGGGGACAGGAATAAGAAACGGAACAATGTCTGGGCAGTCAGCCGTTTCAAAATAAACATCGGCAAATGTAATATTGTCCCATATAGTAACACCATATCCTTGCGGCTGACCGAGTGTCCACTCCTCTTGTCTAGTGTCAGAACCCAAATCACCCCAATTAATGGATTGATTAAAATCATGGGGATCGAGATATGTTACTTGATCAACCGGGATATTGTAATAAGCCAAGCGTTCAATGGTTTCGCTAGCCACAGCACAGCCCATGCTCCCTGCAATAAAATGAAGCGTTGGAAAAAGTCTGAACGTACTGCCTTTGGCTGGCAATTTGTCATTGTACCCTGTTTGCGCCATTTGAGAAACTGTTCGGGTATCCCAGTCTGGTTTGTTTTTCCAAGTTGAATCAAGAGCTAATGCATTGGCATTAAGGACCCCCGTAACAAAACGAAGCTGCCCCTTTCCGGCTCCATCGGTGATTTGCAGGGTCATTCCTTCTGAATGAAGTCCATACTCATTAATAATATTGCCTGTCAGGGTAATCACTGATTGCGTTTCAGTGGTGTCTTGCGCCACGGTGTATGTTGGTGCATCAGGATTCGTCACCCCAAGCCCAACCAGCATGCTGAACAAGGCATCACCAGCAGATTCGGCCCAACCCGCACTGCCGTAATCGGTCATCCTGGCCCAATCAAATAAAAGCACAAGTTCGTTTGGCTTTGCAGTAACAACGGCATTCAGAGAAGAATCTTCAAACATATTAATATCATACGAAAAATCAACGAAATCAGGCGCAGTTGTTGTCAGCATACGTAACGTTAGCAGTTTATCCAGTCTAAAACCTGAAGTTCCGGCATTGGCATTGATATCATAATTCAAGAACCAGGCATTGGCACCAGCGTTTAGTGCCTGTTGACTAACAGCATTCGCAAGGTCAAGGTATTGATCACCGGCTGTATTATCGCCGGCTAAAGGGATCATGCCATGAACTAAAACAGTAGCCCCGCTCATCGAGATGTTATTGGTTCTATAGAAATCCCTTATGAACGCTAGGCCACCTAATTCGATATGGGCAAATGTCACATGCGACAGGTCAACATGCGTCTCGGCCAGGGATGTATCAATCGTATCTACGCCATCCCCCATATCCACATTCAATTGCCGTATCCCTGTTCCAGCCAGATTTCTAAGAATACTCAGCGTGTCATTCGATGATCCTGTCTGGATATTGATTGTATTAACATGGGAAAATATAATCTTTTCAAAAGAATGGGTGCCAAAAAGGTCATTATACGTGCCATAGATCACCCCAAATTTACTCTTTTCCTCGTTTGTTTCTGGATAGGTAACACCAGTCTGATGCGTAAAATCTGTTGTGGTAATTAATGGCGTATTATCAATCAAGGAAGTTTGATTGCCAAGATCTAGATAAATATTTTGAGAAGACTGACCGCCCAGTGAAACATTATCGTGCCCCGTGACTTTATTCACATCAAAAGATACCTGAATATTGGGAAGGTCAGTGATGACCACTGGCTCCAAACCAGAAAAAGAAAGCCGTGTTTGGTGAGTTTGAGAATCTGAAATAAACAAGGCCGCTGAATCAGGTCCAACAATAACATATTGTATGATCAGCAAATCATTTCCTTTGATAATCATCGAATCATACCCGGCCGCTCCTCCGGCATAATCTATCCCATCCGTAATCCAAAATGGCACCGACATGTCCACTGTCAATGTATCGTTAACATCATCCGCACCGGTTATAGAAACCTTGCGCACATCCGCCAGAGAAGCACTAAGTAATTCATAACCACTTAGATTATCGATCAATTGGAGCCGGCTATGATCGGCCGGATCCAACCGTAAGCTCAGGTCACTGCTCTCTGTCACTCCCGTGAATGAAAAAACACCGGATTCAATCTCAGCCTTAGACGTATCAATAGCAACGGTATTAGATGAATTTACAGATAAAAGCGTTGGATTTTCGGAAGGATTTGGAAAGGCACAAGCGACAACATTCCATGGTGGCGGTGTGGCCGCCGTTAAAGTGTCGACGCGTATTTGCGCATTAGTTGCAGTATTTTCGTTAGAAGTCACCGGAGGAGCTAAACCGGAGGAAACACCAACCGTGGCGCTTTCAGTCAAAGTTGAACCATCAACCACAAGTGCCGTGACCTGGGTGATTTCTGGCGTTGTTGCAGTCTCGGCAACAACTGTTGTCTGGACAGCATTATCCGTAACATTTTCAGCCGATGTTAAAATCATCCCGGTATCGAGCAAGTCTGAAACCTGCGCTTCCGGAACATATGTGGATTGTAAATCTGTCGTTAAGGTGTTTGCTTCCTGAATGGCAACGACCGTCACCGGTGTTTCCGCAGGCGTTAAGGGTATAAAGGCAGGGAACAGATCAGAAGCGGATAAAAGAATCCGCGGCTCAAGCGCTTCAAGTTGAAATTTTGACTGTCTTGAATTCACAAGCGGTATCCTGCCAAGATCAGGTGTATAAATTTTTTGATGATAAATTGAATTTACATCCAAAGCCTGTTTACTGTCAACACCAAAATAAAAATTTTTTAAAGCCCTCAGGCAATATCGCCCTGACCGAAAGATAGTCCGTCTTCCAGCCATGTGTCGGCCTGCAGGACACTGCGGCGGCGCTGAGAATTACTCCTTAAGGCCGCAGCCTGGGCCCAATGGATCAGCCCTTGTGCAGCCTGATAAGCACCGGGATGCCCCTGTTCCAATGCATAAGCGATTCGCTGGCGGACTGCTTCGGGTAAATATCGGCACAACAACTCATCATCCAGACTGACAAAAGACCGGGCACTGCCCGCATCTCCCTGTCGTGCCGCCCGGCCAAAAAGTTGCCGGTCGATGCGCCGGCTTTCATGGCATTCGGTAGCAATAACATGCAACCCGCCCAAAGCCGCCACACCATTACCCAACAGAATATCCGTTCCGCGGCCAGCCATATTTGTGGCTACTGTTATCGCACCGTGCTGTCCGGCCTGGGCGACAATAGCCGCTTCTTCCTTATGTTGAACCGCATTCAAAACCCGGTGAGACAAGTTCAACCGATCCAATCTGCGGGACAGGTCTTCACTGATCCGCACACTGCGCGTGCCGATCAGGACCGGCCGTCCGCTGTGGTGAATCCGGGATATCTCTTCTGTAATGGCCTGCCATTTGGCTTCGTGAGTAACGCGTATCTGACGCTTATAAACCTGACGCTGGCAAGGTTTGTTTTCCAGGATTGGCACCACCGTCAGTCCATAGACCTGCCATAACTCCTGCCGAGCTTCACGCGCCGTACCGGTCATCCCGCACAACCGATGAAAGAACCGGAAGAATCGCTGAAAACTCAGCCGAGCCAAGGTCTCATTCATAGGCGAAATATCAAGGTTCTCCTTGGCCTCTATCATCTGATGCAATCCGGCCTGCCAGCTGCGTTGTGCCATCTTGCGGCCGGTGAACTCATCGACGATCACCACCTTGCCCTGATCCAGGACATATTGTTTGTCGCGAATATAGAATTCTCGTGCGGTCAAAGCCTGTTCCATCAACTCTTCGAGCCGGTGCACCCCCTGGAACATGACCGGAAAGCCTGCTGCTGCCGCCACAAGCCGTTCACGGCCGCGCCCGGTGATCCTAACCTCGTGATAACGGGTATCCACCTGATAATCAATGAGAGGATCGAATACCCCGGCCAACCTGGCAGCTGCGAAGCAGGCCGCAGTCAAAAATTGATCATTGCGGGCGCTGGATATGATCAGCGGCGTAACAGCTTCATCGATCAGCACACTATCGGCTTCATCCACAATAGCACTGTGGATCCCCCGCATCACCAGTTGCTGATCAAAGCGGGCCTGCATGCCCAAATAAGAGCGAATTTGCCGCCGATTATATTTCTGCAAGAGTCCCAAAAAAAGCCGGTCGCGCAGAAAATCCGCAGCCATTTCCTTTGCCGTCACATAGGTGATATCTTTCAAATAGTTTTCCCGGCGTTCAACGGGACTCATCACCCCGGTTACCGCGCCTGCGGAAACCCCGCAATAATCATACAAAGGTTTTAGCCAACGGCTATCCCGTTCGGCCAGATAATCATTAACAGTGATGATATGAGCCGGCAGGCCTGTCCAACCCAGAAGGACCGCATAAAGACCGGCCGTAAGGGTTTTTCCTTCTCCGGTAGCCATCTCAATGATATGGCCTTGGGCCAGGCCAAGGGCGCCGGCCATCTGCACCCGATACGGGTCCAGTCCCAGACTGCGGCGAGCCGATTCCCGTACGGCGGCCAATGCCGACAGGATCGACTGTTCATGACCTGTCTTATGCCGCCGAAAAATGGAACGATATTGCCGTAACGAGGCCTTGAGCTGATCATCAGACATTCGTTCCATGGCCGATCGATACGTTTCGATGGCCATCGCTGATGTGCGCAATCGGCGGCTGACCAAAGGTGAATTGCGGAATAGCCCGGCGATATGGGCAAAGACCGCATCCGGCCCCGTCGGTAGAGGGCGAGGGCGAACAATAAGTGTCCGTTGATAGTCGTGACTCAATGTACTCATCAGAGATAGTAGCGTTTCTGCAACAACTGTTGAACCCGGCGCCAGCCTTGTTTGAAAAGGGGCTCCCATCGCAAATTATACCGGATGACTCCTGAACGGCCGTGCCAGAACACCACTCTTGCAGAATGCTCAAGCCCAACGCGCAACTCATAAAATGGTTCCGCTGATTTGCGTCCGCTCTGGTCTTTGACATCCACCGGGATATCACCGCCCCCCATCCAGCCCAGGGCCAACGAAGGCAGTTCAGATTGCTCCATGGGAATCTTGACATAACTCCGGCCAGCGATATCGATGTGGGCCTGGCCATGCAAACGCACCGTCGAAGAAAGAATCTCGTTAGCAAAAATACGCGACACATCCTGTTCCGATACAACACTACGAAAAACAAAAGACCTCTCGTCAACGAGCTGACCCACGGGAAAGCCGCGCGGCAGCCACATTCCCCGGTAATTGGCCAAGTTGGGTGCTGACCACTGGGCATCGATCGGCGCCCGTACCAGGCATTCTTTCTGCTGACCCATCAGCTGATCCAGCTGTTCCTGTAAAGCTGCTATCCGCCGCTGGGTTGGATGAATATCTGCCGTAGTCCGCGCCAAATTTTCATGCAAACGGGCATTCTCCTGCTCAATGGCAGCTTTCACATCCTGAACTTTCCAGTCTAATTCCTGGTTCTCGATCCGTAAAAGCAATGTCCCTCTCTGGACACGGGAGCCGGACAAAGCCGGGGCCTCATGGATGATACCGGCCACAGGCATGGCAACCATCTGATAGCCAGAAGCCTCGAGCACTCCCGTCGTCTTAAACGATGAAGGGAAGGGAATGATCGAACCAAAAAGGATCACGGCGAGGGCACCACCACCACATACGGCATAAGCCCGGCCTCGGACCTTCATCAGGCGTGGATTAAAGAAAAGATACTGGCTGGTACGGATAAGCGGCAAAATACCCCATGATACAAGCCCTGCGGCCCCCATCAGCATACCTAATAACAGAAAACGGTCCGATATAAAAAATAGGATGCCGATGGACAAAAAGAACCGGTAAATACCGCTCAGTATCCCATAAATCGTCAACCACACGGCTTCTTTCCTTGACGTTACCGGCGGCTGAGCCTCGCGCATACCAAACACATAGCGTTCCAGGAAATAAGTCATTTCCTGCTGCGCCAACTGCGCCATATTGGCAATATCAAGAAGATCAGAAAGAATATAATAGCCGTCGTAACGCAACAGAGGGTTAATATTGAACAGGACCGTTGAGACCGATGCCACAAAAATAATATTATAAGCCAGGGAGTGGATCAGTCCCGGTCCGGTGGCCGCCCAGACAAAAACAGCCAGTGCGGCAATAAAAAGTTCCACGATCATGCCAGCTGACCCCACCATGACGCGCGCAATTTTACGGCGAAACGCCCAAGCCCCGGACGCATCCACATAGGGCAATGGCGTAAAGATCATGAACATCACGCCCATAACATGCGTTTCTCCGCCAAAATGCCTGACGGCCATGGCATGCCCGAATTCATGCAAGGTCTTGACCAGCGCGAGTCCCAGATATAAAAGAAGAAGATTGGATGGCGCTAGAATCCCCTGGCTTTGCGCCTGCAATTCCTGCCAATGATCAACAGCACTTTTTATAGCAAACCCAAGCACCGCCAACCATAAAGCCGCTCCGAGTTTAGAAAAAATCCAGCAAAAGAACGGATAGACCCGATTCAGCCAGGGTTGAGGATCTAACAACGGGATACGGAAAAACATAATATTCTGCAGATTGAACCAACGGGTCTTGCGCTGGCGTTGTTGATTCCGTTCAAACAAGCGAAGACTTTCCCACGGCATCCGATACTGTAACAGATTAGCCTGATACAGCTGAGACAAAAGCTGAACCAGTTCTTCCTGGCCAGGAGCATGGTCCGGATCACGTTCCAGTGCTTGACGCCAAACATCTTCAACCGTATGCAATCCGTTCAAACGGGATAAAAATTCCCAGGCTTCGGGGCGAATACGAAAAAACGTATTCCCCAGCGGATCTTCGAGCACATACCATTTCTGTCCCTGAAAAAATTGCCGCCGGATATTCACAGCGGAACGCAAACAGATACGCTGGTCGGCAATACGGTACCAGGATTCATGGAACATTTTACTCTGGGACATAAAGTGTCACCACCAGAACTTAACAAGCAGAAAATCAAGCGTTTTGTGCGTCCACATCCACAGCAAGGTCTTGTACCCGCCCCGGAGTTTACCAACACCCGTCATGCCTGGCCGCCACCACGACGGAGTTTCAGACAATAATGCCGCGTGGACAACAAAATAATTACCCTTGTCATTGGCTATCGCGACAGGTTCAATGCGTATAACCTTGACCCGGCGCATATCCTGAGGGCGGCTGGCCAGAATGACTTGTCCGTCAACCGCAAACTTAAGGTGTTGTATCTCCGATTCAGGGACATTCAATTCCACATAGATCTTGCCGGACCGCGCAACCCGAAATAAATTTTCTCCCTGACGCACAATCGAACCGATACGTTCCTTGAGGTCCCCCTCAACAATAATGCCGTCAAACGGAGATTTAATGTCCATCTGTGACAAACGATATTGCACAAGCCCTCGCTTGGCAGTCGTCTGATCCACCATCGCCTGGGCCATGCGCATCGTTGCCAGATCATCCTGCGCCCGGACTTTTTCTGTTTCACGTTGATAACGGCTGATCTCCGCCTCGAGCGACGAACTCTCGAGTTGCAATTCATCCTTATCCAACTGCAGGAGAACCTGACCCGTCACAACGTCATCTCCTGGGCGTACATTCACCGCGGCAATATGCCCGTCGGTCGGAGCCGTCAGGTAAGCCACATTATCGGTGCGCACGATCACAGGCGCATGGACCTGATAAGGAAACGGAATAAGTGCCATGAGGATCACCAAACAACCAGCCCCTATCCAGAGATAACGCCAAAACTCTTTTCTGTTCTCTTGCCACCTGGCCAAAACCGACAAAAAACGGTGCCAAGCTACAAATCCGATCCAGCGGTCATTGTCTTTCAGGTCCGCCATTCGGCGAGAAATCCCATCACATTCCATATGAATCAACGCCAATTCCTGGGATGTAAAAGCACCGGTGGTGCGTTCTAACACAAAGCCGGCGACGGGAACGTCATTAAGACGTAAGGGAACTGTACAAAGAAACGGAAGTTTCTGCGATTTCTGGTACGCTTCATGGTCACGAACAATATGCCGGCCACTATTATCATGAGGCATGACAATCTCGGTATTTTGATCGAGTGCTTCCTCGACAACGGCCTCGAGCATTTTCACCTGATCCATCTTGGCTTCAAAATGATCCCGATGACTGATCGCCTTAAGCCGCACATAATGCTTTTCCAGCCAGCCTAGACTGACCTGCTGACATTGATGGCGTCCGGCTATTTCATTGCATACCACCATCGCCGCGGCAAGGAAATGTTTCTCATTATTGATCAATGAAGAAAGGTCAAGAATCCCGGCCAGATTTTCTACCTGTCCTTTAGCTTCCTGAAGCAGGCGCACGGTGTTGTAACTGGCAGGCACATCCGCCAGCAGCAAGAGTTTTTCAAAACGCTCGGCGTTCGGCCGTGCGGTTCCTGAAGGCAGAATGAACCCCGCATAACATAAATCCTGCGACCGTCCGGTTAAAATGGGAAGTGCGACCACAAAACGATCGCCACTGATCCAAATGTCAACCACTGCCGTTGTACCAGCTAAAATATCCCGGTGAGAAAGCCACTCCAGAAAAATCCCGATCAGAAAGTGGGACTTTTTATCTGCGGGTGCTACCGTAATGGCCTGCCATGATTGACCGATGCCAGCATTCTTTACAGCAAGAACCCCGACTTCCGCCTGACACTTCTTACAAAGGAAATCCAGATACGCTGGCCAAAATTCAGCCGGAGTCCCAATAAAATTCCGCAAGGCCAGAGCATCCGCCGGAGCGTTGTTCGGTGCAGGCGGTGGCCCGCTGTTATGGCGCGGTGAGTCCATTGTCATTTGATAATGTCATGACAGCATTAAGGCCTGGCACAACACCTCCCTTATCATTATCGAGCAACACCTTGATTTTGCGCAGGCCGCTGGCGGCATCGGCTACAGGGGCAATATACTCTACCACCCCTTCCCGTCGTACCATCTGCTCCCCATCTCCTATCTTGAGAAAAACCCTGCGCCCGGTTTGTAACTGGCTGGCCAAATTATGATCAACATTCGTCACGAAACGAACCTTGCTAACATCAACCACTCGAAAGACAGCTTCCTGCGGTTGGCAGGACTCGCCCGCCTCCAGCTTGAGGTCTACCACAATCCCGTCGAAAGGCGCCTTGATGAACCGCTTGTTAAGTTCGGCATTGGCCAGTTGGAATTCAAGCTGTTCACGCCGGCGTGTAACTTTCAAGTTGGCCACTTCATACTTGGCCAGGTCATAGTCCAGTTTCTTTTTGCGCAACTCCTCGGCACTGACGGAATGGGTTTGCTGATAAAGCGCCAGCGTACCTTTAAGGTCGTATAACAACAGCGCCACCTTGCTTAAGGCCGAATCAAGTTCACTGCTGTTGGTGGCAATAAGTTTACGCCGTTCCACTTCAAGCGTTTCGACTTCTTTTTCCAACTCAACCACCGGATCACCGCTTTTTACACAATCACCTTCTTTATGGACAAGGCGAGCCACCTTACCGGCCACTTCAACCCCGATCTTTGCTTGACGGAAAGGCTCAATAATACCAGCACTCGAAAACGCTTCCGCACACCAGCCTTGACCGGGAGCCACTAGGATCATCGCAAATAATAAAAATATTCCGCCACTCCATGCGCGTATGCCTTGACGAGAAAAATAATTCAAGAATTTCATTTTAGTCCTCAAGTTTTTCGTAATATTTTGAATACAACTTTGTGTTCTCGCTATAACTTTCCAGATTATTGTCGATCAACAACGAACCGCGCGTCAGGGCCAATTCCTGCACCATCTGATAATAGCGAACCTGTTGTTCGAGTGTTTTCTTTCGCGTATCCGCGTATTTTTCATTGACTTCATAAACCAAACGATTATGACTTAACCCCATCTTCATTTTTCGAATCTCTATGTTCAGTAAAGACTTTTTAATGTCCGACGCGGTCTGATATGCCTTAACCCGCTGATTGAGTAGTTTTACCCGAGTAACAAGGGTATTGACCACCGCCATTACCGCAAAGCGGGTTTGCTTAAAGGATTCTTCGGATTTCTTACGTTTAATGCGGGCAGAATCCAGTTCCCGACGCTCCTTAAACCCCAAAAGAAGAGGCACCTTGACTTCAAACCCGACAGACCAAGCGGGATAATTGTGATCTTGGATCTCATGCCAAGCTACCGAATTATCACGTCCATAGCCATTGTACCCGTAACGTCCGTTGACGTTGACTTCTGGAAAAGATTGATTGAGATAATAACGGTAGGCCATCTTGTCGCGCTCCAACTCATGGATCTTGATCATGATATCCGGCTGCCAATTTAATTCGTCTTCTGAAAGGCGCTCCAGATGAACCTTCATTTGCTTGTCGATCCACCCACCGGATCGAGACATCCCTTGCACCCTGATCTTATGAACCGAATTATATTCTCGCTTGTATCCCAAGGTGATCTTAAGTTGATTCATAGCCACCAGCTGATCTTCATAAGCTTCACAGCGTGCGGCCAGCCCTTGCAAGAACTCAGAGCGGATATCCAGCAATTCAGCCTCGGACATCTTGCCCACGTTGTGGCGCACCCGGCCGTCATCGAGCAACCATTTTAAAATGTGATACGTATCTGATGCAATACAAAATTTCTGTTGGGCAAAAGCCAGATTCCAGTACGCCGCCTGCACCTGATAAATACCTGCCATCAGTTTCTGACGGTATTGATGGTACCCGATAACACGATCTTCCAAAGCCAACCGTGTTTTGACCATTGGCGCACCAGACCATGCCCCTTTCAATAATGGCTGTGATAAATCCGCCCCGGTAAAGGCCTCATATTCACGCCCTGGCCGTGGATTAATATTGCTACGGATAGAATTCAAGGTATACGCCAGTTTATATTCAGCGCCGGTAGGTAAAGCCCCCTTCAAACCGGTACTGTATTTGTCGGTCAAATCGTCATAGACCGGAAGGCCGCCCAAAGCAACACTTTCTTGAGAGGTGTTCTCCCTTTTCAGGCCTTCTCTATTATAGGAGGCAAATACCTGTGGCTCGAATTCCCCAAGGCTAGCGACAACGGCATTGCGGCGTATCAACCAATCGTGGTAGGCATCCCTAACCTCAGGGTTGGTCTTGATCGCTTGGGCAACAACATCCATCAATGACAAGTCAGCTACAGGCAACGCTAACGCTGTCGTTGTCCGGGTTAACGATAACAATATAAAAAGAATAATCGGGAATAAAGAATGAGGCATAACACGTGCGGTCAAGAAGCAAAGAAACACTTTCATCACGTTATTCACCATTAGCAAGAAAGGTATCCATCGTCTCAAAACCAAAGTCAATTGTCCTCTTTAGTCTTCAAGGGTCTACTTAAACACAAAGCATCTGGTTAAAATCATTGATCTTTATGGCAGACAACAAGACTCTACTTAAATATAAATTTTGATATTTTTGATTGACAAGAAATACTACAACATAAATCGAAATTCATCAATAAAATAAAATTTCACAAATATGACCCGAACTCCAAATTATAACTAGCACACGATGGATCAATAAATTATCTATAGGTCGGAGAGGCTAAGTGAACAACGGCATACTTCACGCCGTCAAGGACAGCAGCCATAGCAGTAATGACATGCCGTGTTATCTCCTGATGCAATACGATTACGACAGATTTTCTTCCTTATGCCCACGCTCCCGCCCTGAATACACCGTCCTCGGTGGGACAATGGTGCCCTTGGGAACGATAACGCCGGGGGCGATGATGGCGTGATCGCCGATCTCGACGCCGGGCATGATCACGGAGTTTAATCCTACAACGACATGCGCCCCGATCTTGACCTTCTTTAACTTCAGCCCCTTGCGCTCGAACAAATGGCAAATGACCGTGGCATTGCCGCCAATGACCGTATTATCGCCGATCTCCAGTAATGAAAGGTCTGCCACATTCTTGGAGTTGATCTGCACATTCAAGCCAAGCTTTGCCCCCATCATGCGGTAAAAAAGATTCGCAAAGGGCGTCAAGAGCATGAAATCCATGAAGAACGCCTTGACCGCCTGCACGAGCGCGTTCAAGAAGAACCACTTGAAAAGTTCGCCGTCCTTAAATCCAAAAGAGCCTTCCTTGAGCCGAAGGCACAGCAATATATTCAACATGCCTACAAAGAACATCAGCGTCAAACCAAAGAAAAAGAAACCGGCAGCGATTCCAATACCCAGCGCCAACGCGCGGTGAAAGCTTGGCCAATCCGCCGAAACCTGGATCAAATTCAACAACACCGCCAGCGCCGGTGCCAGCGCCGCCCCGACGACCAAGGCGCCAAGGAAATATAAGAACACCACAATAACGCCCTGCACGATCGCTCGGATCATAAATGATCCCCCCTATACCAATTGTTTAATATTGCAGAATAACCCCATCCTATCGGCTTTCAGTTTCACTCTCCGTGTCACTTAAATATGACCATTCAAATTGAACAATCAAAGTTCACTTCTTTGAAATGAACTTTGGCATTGCCCGCCGCATAAACTCATCAAAGAGTGGAACTGTGAATGCCACATCACCATATGTTGGACTATAAATCATCCCTTTATTGATCAAATTCGCGCGTGTTGGCCCAATGCTGTTTAACTTAACACCTAAGATATCTGCAATATCTCCCGTCCGCTGAACATCCGCGCCTAAATGAGCCATGGCCCGAAGATATTCTTTTTCTCGTGGAGTAAGCCGATCAAAACGAACACGAAAGAAATTCTCATCCAATCGTTTTATAACGGTTGCTGTGGCTTTCTGGACATCCAATAAAGAGATCGAGGATTTCTCTGCATAATTCCAAGACTGGTAGCCCCATTCCTGAATAAAATATGGATACCCTTGTGTTAACCGAATGATTTCTTTGATGGCATCGCCAGAAAACTTAACGCCGGCACGCACAACCGGATCTTGAAGTGCTTTCGTCGCATCAGAAGATGAGAGCGGCCCTATTTCAGGAAATTCAAAAAGCCGTTCGGCATACGATTTAGACTCACCCGCAAGCCTTGTCAATATAGGAAGTCCAGCAGCTAATAAAACCAAAGGCAATTGCCTCTGTTGCATTTTATGCATCGCCATTATTAAAGCACTTAATTCTTTCTCAGACAGATACTGAATCTCATCAATTAACAACGCCACTGCCGTCCCTCGATCCTGGGCGGCTTCAGCCACAGCAATAAATAGATTTGAAAGATCAGCTTCCAGATCGCCACTGTCGGCCGTACCTCGCTCTGGTTCAATATCAAGACCAAATTCAATGTCCGCAACTTTAACCTTTATGGCACTTATAAAACTTCTAAGCACCCCGAGACCGCGACGAACCTTTGCGCTCGCCCCCTTCTCTCGATCCAGTTCAAAAAGTAACCGCCGCAAATGAGGTGTCAATAATGCGGCCAAACCTTTATCTTCATGCGCTTCCAGCGTGATCGTATGATAAGCGGAATTTCTTGCTAATCTCTCGACCTCATTGAGAAGAACTGTTTTTCCCACTCCCCTCAATCCAACAAAAAGCAAACTCTTCTCGGAACGGCGTTGACGCACTCGCCCTAAAAGAACTTTAGATTTCTCGATTATTTGATCGCGACCAACTAATTCAGGAGGTGGTGAACCAGCTCCTGGTGAAAATGGATTTGCAATATGATCCATACAATCCTCCAAATGTTATAGCAAGTTATACATAGTTATAGCATAATTATCGTATAACTACAAATAACTTAGTATAACTCAAATATCACGACAAGCCCGCTGATCCTGATTACCAACCTTATCTATCCCAAAGCGCGTATACACATACGAAACCCCCAGGAACAATACACCGAGCACGATCAGGGTGATAATCTTGAAAATGATATCCAGCCCTGACAATTCGATCAGCACCACGCGTCCCAGCGTCAGTGCCAACAATAGCATGCCGCCCATCCGTTCGGTCTTGTTGCCGGTAAAGAAACCCGCAAGGATGACAACAACACTGGCAACCCCAAGGCCCAGCGATATCAACGACGGGGCAACATACTGGTGCACGGCAATAACAAGAACAATAAGTCCAGCGAAGAACGCTACTTCAGCTTCCTTCTCAAGAAAGGGAACGCTTGTTGGCCGAGTGGTGATCCTTTTGATCAAATAATAAAAAACAAATAGCGCTGCAACATCACAACTCACAATGAACCAACCCAGGAACATATTGTACGGGGCAATATGATCAAACAGCAACACAACCGCCCCGAGTGCCATAGCCAGCCAGGCATAAGCCCTGAATCGCCTTAGATCAAGGACAAAACTTAATACCAATAGCACCAAGCCCGCGACAGATAAAGCAAATGCCACCCATGGCTCACGCACGAACGTACTCACCCATAAGGTCGCATACATCACAGCCGCCAATGAAAAAAGCTGATCGAACAGATGATCAACCCCATCAGGCGTTGCCGCTTGCTTCATGCGCTGCAGCCAGTAGAAACATACCCCGGCAGAAACCGCCGCCAGAAAATAAATGCATCCATACCAGCTCCACACGATCCCCAGGAAATGAATATACGACGGGTACTCCAACCCGAGCAACACTATCTTTAAAGCTGTGCCGACCGCCAGGGCATACGCCAGATAACGGTATACCCGCTCCTTGCCATACACCCCGACGAACAATAAGAACGGGATCTCGATCAACCATAACGTCAAGGCCGTGGTCGGCAAAAATTTTATCGCAATGGCCAATGTCATGGCACTCACAGCGGCCACAATATCGCTGATAAACATTTTCTCCTGTTTTTGTTGCTTCATCCACAAGGCCAACAACCAATAGACCAATCCAGTACCAAGAAAGAATACAAACATCTGATCATGGAACAGATGGATTAGTCTATAGGAAAGAAGGCTGTATAGGACAATATTCCTCAAATTCGTAGCCGCGACAACACGCTCTTTCACGGGATCAGTGCTCACTTTTATCAGATGAACGCCGGCAAGAAAGACAGCCCCATATGCCGTCAGGAATGTAAGGTTCAATAAATTTTGTTCGTGCGATGAAAAAAGCTGAGGCGTTACCCACATGCCATGGATGCCATAGGTCACGATGACCCCCAAGGCAAGGATGTTGACCCACTGAAACTTATAAACCATGAACAATATGATAGCCGCCAGCAACAATAAACTGACAAGCGTAAACGGTGTGACACTGCCGACAGTCAACGTCAAATACGCCACACCAACAACAACCGCCATCATTGACTCTGATCTATAACGTACGCCATGAACCATCATGCCCGCGACAACCACGGCCAGCAGGAACGAATTTATCCCCTCACTGGCCAATATCCTTGATGCTTCAAAATGATGCATCGCGTAGGTCGTAAAATATATGATCGCCCAGGCACCGCCCAAAAGAACCCGTCCATACGCCATGAACTTCTCCTTAGATTCCAGCCGGAGTCCGACGAAGAATAGGGCAACCCCGACCAGATACCCGAAAGCAACCCGCACGAATGGCCCAAAATATTGGAACGAATAACTGATCAGAAACGCCACGCCCAGCGCCAGGATCGCGATCCCGATCTTGTTCAACCAGTTGCGCCCGAAATCCAGTTCCATATCAGCGGGCCTGACAGGATTTTCATCGGCAACGGCAATCTCTTCAGGCAAGCTCTCCTTAACACTAACAACATCATTGCGGGCATCAAATGCCTGAATGGCCGTGCCTCCTTCCGCAAGTTTGCCCATCAACATTTCCAGATTCTTCGCCCTTGCCTCGAGCGCGCCCAATGATCGTTGCAATTCCCCCAGCTGACGTCGGGCATCGTGAAGATCATGGGCTCCCGGCACTGCAACATCCAACGGATCTTTCTTTGATGGAAGCACGAGCGCTATAAGCACAGCCAACGGACCTGTAAAAACCGCCAAGGCAAAGAATAGCCAAGCCCCAAGTTTCTTCTGATCGGCAAGGTACAGCGTGGCGATAATGGATATACACCAAATCGATGTAAAGAAGCTATGCATAAAAACACCTTTCGTTATAAGGTTTCTTTAAACCACGCCCAACACACCCCCATAAACTTCTCCGGTGCCTGGTCGAACATCGTCTCGGCATGACCCAATTTCTCGAGGATCACGAGCTTCTTGGGCTCCCTGGCCTGTGCAAATAATTTCCGGCTGTGCGCGGCGTTGATAAGCCAGTCATCGGCCCCATGCACAAACAAAACTGGCCGGGGAGCAATGCGCGCAACAACGTCGATGGGGGCTGTCTTGGGTTCCCATGGATGCCCCGGACGAACCCCTTTGCCCCGTGCTTTATGTCCCATATTCAACTTTAAATCATCAAGCATTCCAGGTTTCCAGAACTGATAATCAATCTTCCAGAAATCATACGGAGCGCTCACCGCGATCAGGGTTTTGATGTCAGGATTTTGTGCCGTTTCCAGCAGACTGATCGCGGCTCCCAACGAAAACCCCATCAAGCCGATCGCCTCATACCCGCAGGTTTTCACATGATCGATCACGGCTTTTAAATCCGCGCATTCCCGGGATGTCCATGTGAAAAGCCCCGAACTTTTTCCATGCCCGCGGAAATCAAAAGCCACGACATCGTAATGAACAGCCAGGGCGTTAGCCATCGCACGAAAAAGATAGGCGTCTTTGGTATTGAAGAACCCATGTGCCAGGATAACCACCTTGTGGAACCCCTGCGCATGATGCACGGCTTCAATGCGATGTCCATCCTGGGTTTTTAACGTCACCTCACGCATCAGTCTTACCTTTACTGGCTGCGGTCAATTCCTGGGCCAAAGCCTTGATGCGCTTTAAATCCGTCTTGCCCGTCCCCAAAACAGGGATCGCCTCAATGCGGTAAAAGTTATCTTTCTTGGGTATCCATAAATTGGGGATCCCTTTGCTGACCAGCGACGCGCATACTGCCTCAACATCCATATCAACCGTATGCACCACGACCAGCTTCTCGCCTTTCTTCTCATCGGCCACAGCGGTGACGGCCACCACCGGATCCGTCGCCCCGATCGCTTCCATGATATTTTCTTCAACCTTAATATGCGGCACCATCTCACCGCCGATCTTGCTGAAACGGCTCAGGCGGTCGGTGATCTTGATAAACCCGTCTGCGTCGATCGTGGCAATATCGCCGGTGATATACCAGCCATCCTTGAGGACCTCAGCTGTTTTCCCGGGATTATTCAAATATCCCTTCATCACATTAGCGCCTTTAACCAAAAGCAACCCATCCTGATCCGGCCCCTTGAGTTCAAAGGTATCCGGGTCGACCACCTTGGCCGCTACTCCTGGGATAGGATGCCCTACTTTGCCGAACTTGTGGCCGGTCTGTGTGGCGTCAGCTCCTCCCTTATAATGCGGAAACCCGACGGTCACAATCGGCGACAGTTCGGTTGCGCCATAGCCTTCGAACGGAACAAACCCAAACTTTTCCTGAAAAGCCTGCGCCAATGGCTCTTTCAGTTTCTCGGCGCCGACAACGGCCATGCGCACGGTAGCAAACTGTTCTTTTGTGCATTTCTTGACATACGCTGACAAGAAGGTCGGCGTTCCCATCAGGATCGTCCCTTTGTATTTTAAGGCCAGTTTGCCGATGGTACCGGCATCGAGCGGATTGGTGTGGTAAACAACACCGACAGCCGTGCCGACGGGGAAACACAGGGTCGCGGTGAATCCAAAAGAATGGAAAAATGGCAATGCCGCCACCACCACATCGTTCTTCTGTATATTAAAAACCTGATACAACCCTTCGATATTGGAAAAAACATTAGCGTGCGTCAATTGAACCCCCTTGGGTTCGCCTGTCGAACCGCTTGAGAATATCACGGTCGCCGTCTCATCCACGTTGAGCTTGTCACCGCGCACAAACAGGGCACTCAAGGCCCGGGCAGGCAAGATAAACGCCGCCAAGAAATACAGCCCCGCCGCCATAGGATGGATCCGGACCTTGATATCCTCCAGAAAGACCATCTCCGGCTTAACGGCAATCCCGGCTTTCTCCACGAAGGCCCGTGACGTGATGATCATCCGCATGGCGCACTGCCTGACACAGGAATCAAATGCTTCCGCCGAAAGCGTAAAGTTCAGATTAACGGGAATCTTGCCCGCGAATGCCACTGCCAGATTACACATAGCCGCCATGCATGATGACGGTAATAATATTCCTACCATATCCGGAGAATCTTTTAACTGACGCACGGGATGAAACAATACCCTCGCCATGGCAACTACCCCGGCAAAAACCTGGGGATATGTCAGGTGTGTGCCCATCGAGTCTGCCATACAGGATTTGAACGGATGGCGTTTCACTTCGTCGACAAACGCCAGATGCAGTTTCTTGCGCCATGCCCCGCGTAAAATGTTTGCCTCCGCTCCGAGCTCCTGCACGGTCAGTCGAACCTCATGCACCTTTGCCGTAGCAGGCATCGCTTTCCCGAAAACAATAGATACCGGATAAAGTGTAAAACGCGGGATCTTCCAGAAATAACGGCCATGGGCAAACGTATAAATACTACCCCAGATATTATCGAGATACAGCGGGATGATCGGTGCCGTGAGCCCTTTCATGATGTGTTCAAAACCTTTATTAAACGGCAGCATATTCCCTGTCCGCGTTAAATGCCCTTCAGGGAAAATACATACCAGCTCACCGCTTTCGATCGCTTGCCTCGCGGTTAAAAGGGCGGTCATGATGGCTTTGGGACCTTCAGAACTATCGATCGGGATCACCTTAAGGATACGGCAAAAAAGATTGATCACCGGAAGTGCATACATCTTGCGATACATGATAAAGCGTACCGGGCGTTTGAGGGCCGCGAGGATCAGGATCGCATCAACATAGGAAATGTGATTGGCAATGAGCAGCGCCCCGCCTTCTTCCGGCACATGCGCACTGTTGACCACGCGCAATTTATAGATCGAATGCGCCAACAGCCAATTCACCAGACGCACCAGCGCGATGGGTAAGGTCACGACGATATAGATCGTGGCCAAGAGCGCCATCCCCGCGATGATCCAGAAGATCTTGTCCGGACCGATCGCCAGCTGTCCTCCAAAATACCAAAGGAATGCCCCGGCCACCAATGACCCGCACGCTGAAACCATATTAAGCACAGACAGATACTGCCCGCGCTCTGCCGTCGGGCTCCAGCGCTGGAAGAACGCATTGAGCGGCACGGTATAAAACCCGGCGCAAACGCCGAGGATAAACAACAGGATCATGGCCATATTAAAATGACCGCCCCATCCCAGCAAGAACGACATCAGTGTCATCCCTAGGGCACCCAGCGGCACGAGGCCGAGCTCGACTTTCTTTTCCGACGCCGCTCCCGCCCAGACACTCCCGGCGGCAATGCCCAGGGAAACGGCAACAAGAAGGATGCTGATATGCACCTGGTCAACTGCCAGCACATGCGCCCCGTAAACAAGGATGTTCATCTGAAATACAGCCCCCAGAAAACTAAAGAAAGCCAGGGCGATCATCGTCAGGAAAAGCCCCTTGTCTTTGAGTATCCCTGAAAACGCATTGCCCGCACCGGAAAAAAATCCCTGTGGCAATGTGTTGATCGGCTGTTCTGCGCGGATCAAGAAACTAACACCAAACCCTACCAAAGCCAGAGCCGCCATCACAAACCCGACACTAAACAAATGCCCTGAAAGGATCTTGAACAATAGCCCGCCCGCCGCTGTGCCCAAGATGATCCCGCTAAAAGTACACAACTGAAAATACCCGTTGCCCCGCGAAAGCTCTTCCTCATCCAACATCTCCGGCAATATCCCCAGCTTGGCCGGGCTGAACAGAGCACTATCGATCATGAACAATAATAATGCCCCACACAAAAACCATAAATCCCCCGTTGACAAAGCCCATGCGCCCAGGAGTGCCAGCCCGATCTTGACCAGCCCCATCAGAATAATAATGGTGCGCTTGTTGAAACGATCTGATAAATACCCCGCCAGCGGCGATAATATAATAAAAGGAAGGACATATAAGATCCCGACGATACTGACTGCGGCCGCCGCTTCACCGGCAGACACCAATACCTGAAGGGCATACAAGGACACCACCACTTTCAACAAGCTGTCCGTGACAGCTCCCAGGAATTGCGCCCCGAGCAGGGCTTTAAACGATACCGACTGGCACGTCTTGTCCATGATAATCCTCCTCGATAAGCCCCCACATATCTTCGCCATCTCTTCATTCTAACTTGATTATTTTTCCTTAAAAGATATAAACTAAATATGTGCTCGTGACACATATACTGGCACTTGAATATATCCGGCACATGATAATCCCGACAACCCCCGAATATAACATCCCCACCCCAGGATCAACGCTACGGCAACAAACAAACTGATCAGCCAGAAATTGATATCAATTTTCATGCCACACCTCTAAGCTATGGTCACGCCGTATTGAATCATTTTCCCTACCTCAAAAAATCCTGACATATACCAATCTTTAACCATCTTTAACAGCCGCCACATGACACCCTCCTTAACTAGTCATCTATTGACCTATCAACTATCGAGATAAAAAAATAAAATGATAAAAATGATTTGATCGAACTTCTCAAAACTTAACACCTAATAGTTGACTTGTCAACATATAAGAATGTGCTACTTATTGACAGGATAAGTATCTTGGATATATTTAAGGCCTTAATTGATACCAAGCCTGGAACATGATGTAAGTTCCTATTTTCTTCCGATGATCGTTCTTAAATGTCGCGTGTTCCAGGAACATTTGTTTAATATAAACAGGATCAAATAATCCCTGTTTCTTGAGATAGCCTTCATCAAAAAATTCATTGATCAAACCGCGACAGCGCCTGTCCTGCAACCACTTTGTAAATGGTATGGCAAAGCCCTGTTTCCTTCTCTTTAAAATTTTATTGGGCACATATTTTTGCGCAACCGCCTTAAAAAGGCGCTTTTGAAAAATATAATCTGTGGGTAAATGCCAGGCAAATTCCATTAATTGATGATCAAGATACGGAACCCGTAACTCAAGGGAAGCGGCCATCGAGGCTCTATCGGCTTTGACCAAGAGGTCATCTGTCAAATAACCATAAATATCCATATATTGGATTTTCTTGAGGACATTGTTAGCTGAAGTCCGACTCAAAATATTTCTATAGTGCTCTTCCAATCCAGCAGGATCTATCGTTCCAAATATATTTGAAGCGAACAATGACTTTTTTTCTTCCGCCAGAAAAGCCCCCATCCACTTTAAATGACGCGCGCACGGATCTTTCAAAACCCTTCCGGCGCGTAGAAATTGCCTGGCTTTAAACCCTAATGTAAAATATTCAGAACTGACCGGTAAACAATTACCCAAGACATGGGGAAGGCTTCTCAATAATGACGCCGGTATAGCCTTAGAACTCTCAAGGAATTTATGGGCCAAATAAGTAGGATACCCCATGAACAACTCATCGCCGCCTTCACCGGACAAGGCAGTCTTGACGTATTGTCGAACAAAACGGCTCAGGAAGTATGTCGGGAATACTGACATATCCCCTAGCGGCTCATCGAGTTGTCGGGATACCTCGGGAAAGATCGAAATAAAATCATTCAATGTAAAGACGCGGTGATGATGCTGTGTGCCCAGTGAGCGCGCAACCATATGGGCATATTCGGATTCATCAAAAGTTCGTTCTTCAAAACCAATAGAAAAAGTATTGCATTTTCCCGATAAGGACCGCATTGCCAAAGCAGCCAGGGTGCTGGAATCAAGCCCACCGCTTAAAAGTACCCCGACCGGAACATCTGCTGTCAAATGTTCATGGACAGAAGTCTTCAGCAATTGCTCCAAACGTTCACCAGCATCCGGAAAAGAAATAACCCTGGCCTCGGCCTTTGATCGTCCTAAATCCCAATACCCATGCTCCTCCAGGCCTGACGGGCTGTGGATCAAGAACGTTCCTGGTCTTAATTTATATAGATTTTTGTAGATACAAAAAGGCGCGGGAACATATTCCAGTGAAAAGTACAGATCAAGTGCCTTAAGATCAAGCTCACGACTAATAAAAGGCAAATTCAATAACGGCTTTATTTCAGAAGCAAAAGCAAAAATGCTCTGGTTATGGAAATAATATAATGGCTTTATCCCGAATCTGTCCCGGGCAACAAACAGGTTCTTCTTTTTGTTATCCCACAAAGCAAAAGCAAACATCCCCTTCAGCCGCTCAAGGCACCGCTCACCTATTTCTTCATAAAGATGGACAATGACCTCGATATCCGTTGTTGAATGAAACTTGTGGGATCGTTGTTGCAGTTCTGCCCTTAGGGCTGAAGCATTATAAATTTCTCCGTTGCAAACAAGAATTAGCGATCTGTCTTCATTAAAGATTGGCTGAACACCGGCTGTCGAGAGATCCACAATGCTTAACCTTGTGGCACCAAGGAACAGCCTTTCTTCAACACCGCAATATTCCCCCCTGGCATCAGGCCCTCGATGCGACAGAGCATCGAGCATCCTGTAACGTATATCCTGCAAATCATCAGGTGCTATGCCTTTAACACCACAAATACCACACATAAGACTTTATAACTTTCTTTGTATGGCCACATGGTAGATCTGATATTTACCATGACCACCAAGATCTTTGGTAAAGACAGCTTCAAGGGTGATATCACCGAAAACCAAAATCTTTTTATTAAAATCAAAATTCATTACCTTCTGGACAGGACCTTTTGAATTCAAAACAACATACTCCGGTTGTTGGTCTTTTATAAAAGTTTCGAATGAACCTGCACTGTTTTGAAAAGAACTTTGGAAATATGTTGTCCCGATATCTTGATATCTTTCTTTGGGAAAGCCACTCTTGAGGATTATACTCTGCCAATAGACTGCAAAAGGATCCCAATCAATGAAGAAACATCTTCCTGAAGAAAGATTCTCCCGTAACCATCGCGATAAGTCATTAATATCTTCAGTTGAAACACTGTTCATATAACGTAATGAAACGGATCTTGTTTGTGCAATATGATAAAAATTTATCAATAGCAATATCAGTAACAGACTGTATACCCACCACTTTTTTTGAAGAAAACGATCGGAAATATGGTCGAATAAGAATACAGCATAGGGAATCAACAATAACCCAAGAATAAGGCTGTATTTTTCATGGTGCCATTGATGGGCAATAAATGAATTGACAGATAATGATGTGAATCCAATAACGAAGAAGTATGCCAAAAACAACTTCTGTCCTGATAACTTGATCGAGGTGATCATCCCCAACAAACCACCTATTAAAAATAAACCACCGGAACTGCGCCAAAGAACAGACAACCAGCTCCATAGAGAAGGATCATAAAAGATCTTTTTTTCCATGATCTCCATATTAGATGTTTGTGCCGAACGTTCAAAAGTATAAAATGGCAGATTAAACACAAAATAATTGAGGGCAAGCCATGCAACGGGTGCAATTAATAGAAGTCCTAAGAATAATACAGAAGATTTCTTGTTTTTATTTAATAATATAAAAAAGAAAATAGGGATAAATAACCAGCATTCAAAACGTAATAGTGCCGCGATGTTAAAGGCTAACGCCGATAAAATAAAAGACGAGGTTTTAGGCGTCTTAGAAATGTAATCAAGAAAGAAATATAATGCACTAAAAATAAAGAAATAATACATGGCCTCAGAAGTTGTAATGCAACTTTGAACAACATGTAATGGATAAAAAGCAAGGATCAAACACGAAAGGAAAGCAATGCGTTTAGAAAATATGACTTTAATACATCCATAAAAAGGCAATACCACGAGGATCCCAAATACAACAGTAATGATTTTAGGCAACAACATCGGATCTCGCCAAATAGATAAAAATATAGCCAAAAAATAAACATACAGCATGGAACAATTGCCGTTGAAATTATGTCGAAATCCAGGGTAGTCAATCACTGACAAGGACTGTAAAACATTACTAATAGCAATCCCTGGCATATTTTCATAACTTAGCAAACAAATCATACGGACCAGCATAGCCAGCAGGATCAACAATAAAATACGAAACTTCTCATTATTAAACCATACGAGTATTTTCATATTGAAGAATGCGGATCAATGTTTTCTTTTTCTTTCAATGCAATATGAGGATTAAGTTTGGGTTGATTGACAATACTTTTACGCAACCCCATATCTTCGACCATTTTTGAAAAACTGAACACTCTTTCGGCACGTGCGTCACGGTTAAGGCCGTTACTATCCACAAAAAGCATGGGATCCAAATCCCAGCTTAGGCCATAACACGCTGTATTTTGCCCAATATCAGATTCAGGAAAAAGTGTAAACCCTGAAATATTTGTGACTTCAGAAATATAGGCCTTATTGCGACGCAAAAAGACAGCCACTTCATCCAGGTCATTCTTTGTTTCTCCTGGGAAACCGACAATGATATTAACATTTGTACAGATACCCGCATTATGGGACATCCGTAAAACATTCTCTATTTCACTAGGGGTATAAAATTTCTTCATCCTGGTAAGTATACTTTTGGCTACATGTTCCATGCCATAAATAAGGGTATGACAACCAGCCTTCTTCATTTTCTCACACAACCGTTCGGTCATATCCGAACGGATCACCGCATAGCTCACCCAATTAAACTTTAATCCGGAATCAATGATCAGATCACACAAAGATTCCAGCAAACGTAAATTCCCGTTGCATAACAGGTCATTCCATTCAAAGGCTTTTGTTTTGTTGATCCGGCAATGGTACTCAATTTCACGAAAGGCATGTTCTGCTGAACGCGACCTGTATTTCGGCCAAAGGATATGATCAATGCAATACGAACACTTATTGATACAGCCGCGGGTTAACAATAAAGGTAAGGGTTTATAGTCATTCCCATTATTGTATAATGAAAGATCAAATTCTTCATATGTTGGAAAAGGCAAAAGATCAAGATCAACGCAAGGGATCGCCGGGATAGGTGTGCCACGGCCTACTTCTTTGGCCGGAAAAATACCAGGTTCAAGTTCAATGCGTTCCCCTTTTTTTATACGTTTGATCAAGGACAAAAAAACCATTTCGCCTTCACCTATGACAAAATAGTCTACGAATCCCGGTGTGATCAATTCTCTGGGATGTATAAAATATGTTGCCGCACCACCGAAAACGATAATACGGTTACTATCATACGCTTTGATATTTTCGGCCAGTTTATTGGCTAAGAAAATACTGACCATATTGACTGAAAAAGCAATGATCTTGACATCAGAGCGAATGACCCAAGCGATAAAATCAAGTAACTCGCCGTTGAACTTATCAAATATAATGTCTGCTATTTCCGCTTGATAGAATGAATTGGTACTGTCCGGAGACCAAAGATCCTTAATATTATCGACACTTTTGTTAAACAATAAAATATTCAGATCGACCAATTCAACAGAACACTGTTGTTGTTTCAAATATGCCGTTAAATACGCGGGACCTAAGGGGGGCATCTTTGTAAATAATGGCGGTGGAATGATCAGCAATACATCCTTACCATCAAGATGATAGCGTGAAAGATCCAATGACATAAATATTCTTTCCTTACATAATAGAAAAATTTATCTAACTTTTACAACAGCGGCCACAAACCTTAAGAGGTTCTTCTTTTATCATTTTTCTGAACTGTTGATAGCTCTTTGAATGCCATATGACTTCCAAAGAGTCTTTGCGGATATTGCCAAACACACAGCATGTTAGAAATTGACACGGTAGAATATCGCCATTATGATTGATAAAAACAGAGTGGGATATGAATCGGCAATGATTTTTCCGTAGCGGGTTATCGCTATACCAATCACGCATCTGTTCATCCGTCAGATGCGGTTTCATATATACAGGCAAGTCCGCATACTGAAGAAGCCGCCTCAAATGAAGAACTTTATTGATAAAACCTTCCGGTAAATTCTTCTCGAGCAAAAAGATTTCCGGCTTTAAATCAAGGCCATTAACAATAAAAGGGATCGATCGGGCATATTCAGCTGGAGTCATAAAATTAAATTGTTCTATCTTGATTGAATCAACTCCTATCAAACGTAAATCAACGAATAAAGACGGTAATGAAGCAATATTTTCAGGCAACGGGATACAGCTGACCATAATACGCATGCCTGTGCGTTTATTCTTGATCAACCGTTTTAAATTTTCTATTGTTCGATCAAATGCGCCTGTGATGCCTACAACTTGATCATGAATTTCACGAGTGCCATACAGCGACACGATCAAGATATCCACATATTTCAAAGCAGATATTAAACTATCACCGTGCAGAAGAGATCCGTTGGTCGTCAACATGCATTTAAGACCATTTTGCTTGATGCAAGCTAATATATCATTAAAATCTTTACACATAAACGGCTCACCACCGCTAAAATGTACTACCGACTGAAATTTCCTGATACTTCCAATGAAATTCTTAATTGTTAGTAGATCCATACTTTGAATTGGCACACAATCATTTGAACGCTTGAGCGTTGAAACACACATCCGGCACACATAATTGCATTTTAAAGTTATCAGAAAGTTAATAGTTAAGGGGAAGTTTGTCGGTTGCCCGCTAAGAAAGTTGATCGCTCCGGTAAAAATATTTCTTGGGATAAAGACATAACGGTAGAGTTTATAAATGAGCAGATTAGATAAGAATGAATTAAATATCTGATTAAGAAAGTTCATAAAAAGATTACCTGATAATCAGAAAGTTATTCAAAACTAAAACATCCAGAGCGCACTCGTTGAACGAATGTAAGGCATCCTGAAATGAGCATACGATAGGTTCTTCATGCCTGTTAAAACTTGTGTTTAATACTGTCGCTACGCCTTTCTTTTGTTCATATTTCTCAAGTATCCTGTATATTCTTGGATTATCAGCCATTGACACGATCTGGGGGCGTGCTGTGCCATCAATGTGAGCAGCGGCAGGACATAGATCCTTTAATCTGTCCGTTCCATCAACAGCAAAAGTCATAAATTTCAAAGCATACGTCATGTTATCGATACCCTTATAAAAACCTGCCGCCTCCCTATCAAGGCTTATGGGAGCAAACGGCATAAAAGAAGAACGATCCATTTTTTTGTTTAACCATTCCATGGCGGATACATCATCAGCCCTGTATAGAATAGAACGATTCCCCAGAGATCGCGGACCAAACTCCATTCGCCCGTTAAAATGACCTACGGTACATCCTTGGGCCAACAAATCCGCTACGCGCGCACACAAAGAGTCTTCTTCCAGAAAAGTAAATGTTACTTTTTCATTGTCCAGAAATGATCGAATATCAGCATTATCATATTGCGGGCCAAGATAAACATTCCTAAAACAAAAAGGTTCCGGCTTTAGGAATGCCAACCCGGCACCAACAGCCAACCCACCATCACCCATGTGCGGAAATACGTAAACATTTTCTATTTTTTTAACGTCTTTGATCCGATGATTGAGACTAACATTAGCGGCAATGCCCCCGGCCAACGCAACCCTGAATATATCTGTTTTGGCAACCCAATATGAAACGAACTTTACTATTTCATCTTCAAAGTTCTTTTGAAAATTAAAGGCTACGTCTTCTCTGGAATAGCCCTTTAACTGTTTGTACACACCACTTTTCATGGATTCTGGAATGAAATGATTCTTCCAGTTAAAACCTTCGGTCTTTTTGATAAAGCTTAAACTGGATTTAGCAACAGCCATTATATCTTCATTAAAACGACCAAAAGATGCCAAACTCGTGATCTTACCTTCATGTCTTAACGCCATAAACCCGAGAAATTCAGTCAACCTTTGGTAATAAGTACCGATCGCACTAAAACCTGACTGTTCATAAATACGTTTAAGTTCATTGCCATAACCAATATTAACCGTCACACTGACACCATCACCCATGGCATCAAGCGTGAACACCAGCGTTTTTTCATTGTTTCCACTCGAATAATAGGCACCTGCCGCATGGGCTTCATGATGATCAATGCAATGAACCGGGGCATGAATACCCAAACGACCAAGGCGAAAAGCTATGATCTTGCCTGAAAGGAATGCTTCTATACGCTCAGGGAACCTCATGTGCCGCAAAGTTACCTGATAAATAATATACAGATTCAATAAAAAACTAAATTGTGATTCTCTTTCTCTTAGACCGCTATGCCACGAAGGTAAAAGACGCAGCATACTGGCAGGTGTCATGCGCGATGCCAGCAAAACGTGGTCAACGGTTGACGGGAGAATGCCTGTATGCTGTAAACATGCTTGTATCGATAATAGGGGAAAGCCACCTTGAAGCTTATGCCTGGTCAACCGTTCCTCATTCACAGCAAAAAGTAATTCATGATCTCTAAAAATACAGGCACCACTATCATGATTATCAGAAATGCTTAGTGTGATCATACGATCAACTCAAAAAATGTTAGGTAGCCGAACGATTAACCAATGAAATTTCTTTGTTACTATTGGATGTCTCAACAACAGCACCAAAAGCAGAAAATGCCTTGTTGATTTCGCTAAAAGAAAGTCGTTGCAACTGATAAAGGAACTGTTTGGGGCGAAAATAAAATTCCCGGATCGCCTTCTTTTGAAGAAGCCTGAGTTTCTCTGCTGTTAATCCAGGCGTCACCCAAATAGGAACCTGTCCCGTAAAAGCAATATATGAAGAATACCTTTGCCAAACAGAAGTATCCAAAGTTCCATCCGCCCTCACCCCGGTATCAATTTCACCCTTGCTCGATAACTCATGAAACATGGGAGAGCCTGGGTAAGGAACAAAAATACTGAATTGTGCCATATCCAAAGGTAATTTTTTGGCGAAAGCGATGGTCTGCAGTGAATCCTGGTACGTTTCTCCAGGTAAACCCAGAATAAAAAGACCGCCAATAACGATCCGTGTGTGTTTCTTGACCAAGGCAATGCTGTATTCTATATCAGCCAAATTGGTACCTTTATTAACACGTTCTAATAAGCTTTGCACGCCGGATTCAATGCCAAAAGACATATCATGACAACCGGCAGACTCCATGGCACGGATCATCTCGGTGTCGATGCAATTAACATGCGCTTCACACCCCCAACGGAATTTAAGTTTTGACTCCTTGATCTTATGGCAAAGCTCAAGTGTTCTCTGTTTATCAACCGCGAAGATAGGATCCATGAAGAAAATGTAATTGGTCTTGTATTGTTCAATAAGCACCTGTATTTCTTCCAAAACCTGGGGAATACTATAATGCCTTCGCCCATGATGCTTTTGTACAGCACAAAAAGCACAGTTAAACGGACAGCCTCGCGACGTGAACATATGTTTGGCAACACGTCCCAGGCGATAACTGTAGGGCATATTGGTAATGTTGGGGAAATTGTAAAGTTTGGGATCAAGCATATCTCTGGCAGGAAGAGGCAATGATGCCAAATCTTTTACAAGAGCACATTCTGTAGGTGGACGATAACAACCATTTAACAAAAGGGATAAAGAAGGAATGTCTGCCAAACTGCTTTTATCTTCAATCTGTTTGATGATCCTTACAAATACTTCTTCCCCATCGCCATGAACCACACAATCAGCACAGCCACTTCTCAAGTAAGCTTCTGCGTAGGCTCCTGCGTGTACATTGCCCAATACCACGAAAATACCAGGGCAGTTTTGTTTTACCCATCGACCGATCTCAAAAACAACTTCTCCATTGGAAATAAAAGAAGTCAGTCCGATCACATCCGGTTTTGTTTTTACAATAAAGTCTTTTACCATCTCATTAGAAAACTTGGCAGCAAAAGCATCCAGAACTTTTACATCATAACCGGATTGTCTGATATATGCCGCTATCGAGAGTAACCCCAGCGGTTCCAGAACAGGCATAAATTGAGAGCCTTTGCCTAAGAAATTTTGCAAATCATCGGGTGGATTAATCAATAATATCTTTAATGGTTTAATCATGCATGATTTCCTTAAGGTTAAAGATCAACGCATCGATCTCTTCGGCAGTGGTCCATTTGCTCAAACTTATGCGCATAGCCTGCAGGGCCTCATCAAGGGAACGACCCATCGCCAATAAAACACTGCTGGGGATCAAGACGCGCGAAGAACAAGCCGCTCCTGTAGCAATATAGATCCCGCGCTGATTTAATTGCGTGACAATATCTTTACCACTTCTATTCTTGAAGGAAATATTTATATTATTGCAAAGTCTGTTATGGGCAGGACCATTCAATTGTGCACTATCAAAATCTTGCGTTAAACGTGAAATACAGTAATCCCGCAACTGTGCGATTTGACTGATGTGTTCTTCCTGCGCGATATCAACAGCTTTCCCAAATCCCGCAATGCCATGGACATTATATGTACCCGAACGTAAATCTTGTTCCTGACCACCCCCATGCAAAAGCGGTGCCATGGAGATCCCTTTACGAACATATAATGCACCGACACCGCCCGGGCCATAGATTTTATGGGCACTAAGACTGACCATATCCAATTTTTGTTGTTGAACATTCAATTCAACTTTGGTGAAACTCTGGCACGCATCAACATGAAAGGCTACACCATTCTGGCGGCAAATTTCTCCAATAGCGGCAACAGGTTCAATGGTCCCAATCTCATTATTGGCATGCATGATCGAAACAAGGATCGTATCTTTCCTTATCAATCGAAGAACTTCGTCAGGATCAATAAAGCCCTCAGCGTTGACGCCAACGACTGAAATATTAAATCCAAAATTCTTTAACCATACCGCAGGCGCCATAACACTGGGATGTTCTATCGCGGAAATTATAATGTGCCTTCCCTCGCCTTGATGAGCAAAAGCAAATCCTTTAATGGCAAAATTATTAGATTCAGTACCGCCAGATGTAAAAATAACTTCGTCCGGCTCGGCATTGATCCTTTTGGCAATCTCGGTACGCACATCCTCAATAATTTTCTTTCCTTGTATGCCGCGTTCATGCGACGCAGAGGCATTACCAACATACACTTGCTGTAAATGCGCCATGACTTTAATAACTTCCGGGTCAAGTTTGGTCGTCGCATTATTATCAAAATAAATCGACGTCGGCACTGTCAATTGCACCTGTTTTCTTGTCAGTGAATGACGCAAAGAAGAAAATCTTTGTGTATCATGAGCAAAGAACTTATCAGATATATAATTCAAATAACCATATTTCAAGGTACAACAACCACCTTGTTCCTTAAAAATAACTTTTAACGGCAATCGCAATAAATTAAAGACAAGGCTCATCAGACACGACGGTTGCGTGCTTCTATACTGACTATATAACCCCTTACCTAATTCTATGCCCAAACTTTTTAGAAAGACAACCCTGTTTTCCGTAGAATCCTTGTATAAACCTATAAATCTTAATAAAGAAATAATTTTATTATTATTTAACGAATGTACGGATTCATCGTAATAATTTGGCGCGACTATCATTATTCCGTAAGTTTTATAAATTTCAGCCAACAATCCTTTTACATCTTTATGCTGCTCTAAAGCATGGGAATCATAGAAATTGCTTCCATCAAGGACACAGTCAATCCCCTGCGCTTTACAATATTTGATTGTATACATATGCATGGCACACTTGCAACCCAAACACCAGGAATAAAGGAATTTATATTTTAAATTATCCAATACACACCGTAAAGGGCCGCCTCTACTGGAGGTAATAAATTTTCGTATATCTATGATGTGATGTTCAAGCTTATGACCGTATATTCTTTGTAATTGTAGAAAACTTCGAGATGAAAATTTTTCATTGATCATACCCGGGACAAGGTAAGTGATCAGGACGAGTTTGTCATATTTATCGACACTCTTAACCACCGTATATGTTGAATCAACACCTCCGGAAAACAATACAACCGCAGTATTCATATTGACTCCCTGTCAATTTGTAAAATACGGCATTTAAGTATGAAATTCACAAAATATTCCTGATAAAATATGTTTTCTTTTTCTCATAATAGATACGCATGGTTATTTCAGCAATAAGACCCATCAGGATCAACTGCAACCCAATAATCGAAAACATAACAAAAAGAAACAATAATGGACTAACCCATATGCCATTATAAAATACTTTCCTTATAATAATGATTAAACCAACACAGAAAGAAAGAAATATCAAAGAAATACCGCATCCTCCAAAAATATACATAGGCTTATTCAAATAATTATTAATGAATTCTGCGACAAAGAAATCCAGGATCAATCGAAAAACACGCGACAACCCATATTTCGACTTTCCTGCAATACGTTTGCGATGCGACACAGCTATTTCAGCGACTAACCCACCTTGCCTGGCGACATAAATCACCATAAGGCGATGCATTTCACTATATAAACGAAAACGTTCAAATACAACCTTGCGATAGGCTTTAAGCGTACACCCCACATCATGCAATTTTATACCGGTGATTTTAGAAATTAATAAATTTGCCAGGTAGGAAGGTACCTTTCGGATAAGGAAGGGGTCTTGTCGGCTCTTGCGCCAGCCACTCACAACATCAAAACCTTCTTCAAGTTTAGCCAATAAGGATGGTATATCTTTGGGATCATTTTGAAGATCGGCATCAAAGAATACCAGAACCTCACCTGAAGCATGATCGATGCCGGCCTGCATCGCTTCTGTCTGGCCAAAATGACGCGTAAATTCTATAACACGAATATGAGAATAATCAGTTCTAATTTGTTTTAATACCGATAAACTATGATCAACACTCCCATCATCAACATAAATGATCTCATACGGCCCTATCATCTTCAAGGCATTAACGATTTCCTCTTGCAAGACGGGCAAATTAGCTTCTTCATTATAAACAGGGATAATAATTGAAATCATAGTGTGTATACCTTTTCAAGACGCTTCACAAGGTTGCGCCAGTTATATGTATCCTCCGCTCGTTTTCGTGCAGCCATAGACATTTGATAACGTAGTTCAGGATTAACCGCCAGCTTCAGGATCCCCTTTGCCATTTCACCAGGGCTTCCTGGGTGAACCAGTAAACCGGCCTCACCCAACATATTTCTGACTTCGCCCACATCACTGGCTACGATCGGCTTTCCAGCTGCCATATACTCAGCGATCTTCAATGGGCTTTTACAACGCGTGACTTTATTGTCTTCAAAAGGAGCCACACAAATATCAGCCGCAGCAATATATTCAGGAATATCAATATAGGGGATAAAATCAGTAAAAAGAACTTTATCCTCAAGACAAAGTTCAATGGCATTTGCACGCAAGGCTTCAAGCTCTGAACCACTGCCGGCGATCATAAGTTTTATGGTCAAATTGACATTTTCTTGCTCAATAAGCTTAAAGACCTGTAAAAGGATCTTTACATATTGGCAAGAATGCAACTGGCCATGATAAAAAACAACAATGGAATCGCAAAGATCATGCTTCTGGCGGATATTTTCAGCCTTACGGCCGAAATGAAAGCGTGTTAGATCTGCGCCAACGGGGATCAAAACTACTTTTCTTTCATTAGCTCCCCGCTTGACAGCTAACTTCCTCAATAACTCACTCGATACACTAACACTATCCGCGAGGAAAGGGAGTGTATGTTCCATTAAAAAAAATGAAAACCATACTAAGATCGATGTGGGTGACCTTTGGGGGATAGCGCATTCAAATATCTTTTCTTCCCTATCATCCCAGTCATAATGAAGTGGTTTGCAGGCCATCAATGCCGCTAGAATTGCCGGGATCGAAGCGTAAAAATGCGCTTTCTGAAGATGAATGATATCTACTGTACGCGCAAATTTATAAAGCACCGCCGTATTCTTGATGAATGACCTTATAGAAATCTTTCTGTTGAGAGGAATAATATAAACACCGCGAATGGTGTCACGGTAATGCATTTTCATAGGAAAGTATGCCAAAGTAACCGTGTGATCATGATAAACCAGTTCTTCGGCGAATTTCTTAATACGGATCGTCCATGGTTCCATGGGCGAATATAAATCATGAGGATGGATCATTAAAACTTTCATCATCAACCACCTGGAAAAACAATGGTTTTACGGAAGAACTTTATCGTTTGTAAACAACCAGTAAGAAAGAAATGATACCCGGCTAATAAAAATATTAGCGGGAGAAACAGTAACCGTCTGAAAAATATACGCCGGGAAGCTTTTATGATATGCGTATTATTTTGTAATATTCTCTGGGCATTCAGTGGACTTTCTCCGTCATAAATACCGATAAAATTCGTCTGTATACTTAATCCGCGCAAGAATTCGTAGATCTCTTTTATGCGCTGTTTTCTAATGAAAGGCGTATTCTTGCCATCTAATGTTTCCCATGCTTCACACGCATCTTTCCCAGGCGGACAAACAATGCTGAATTTCTCGGGGAATATTTCAAGGTCGGTCAAAGCAGTAATATGGCATGGATTAAGGCTAGACACGGTATCCAGATGATCACGAATTTCTTCCAGATTTTTCTTTGTAAGCTGGAAATCCTGTTCTGTTTCGCCAGGAAAGCCTATGATCAGATTGATCCATGTATTGATACCGGCTTTTTTTGTGTTTTCTAAAACCACGTTGATATCAGCAAAACAGAATGGTTTCCCCATCATCTTCAGTACATTGTCAGACAAACTCTCAACACCATAAATGATGGTTGTCATGCCAGCCTGTTTTAATTTACGCAACAAGGCGGGCTTCATGTCTGTCCGAACAATGCCCTGGGCCGTCCAATGAATAGTTAAGCCTGCGGCCATAATAAGATCTGCCAATTCGTCGAGGACATTCAGGTTCCCATTAAATAATAAATCATTACAACGAAAAGTCTTCTTGCCTAAATGATCGCGCACTGTTTTCATCTCTTCAAAAATATTTTTTGCCGAACGGAAACGAAAACGAGCATCCCACATCCGCCAATCATTACAAAAAGTACAGCGATTGACACACCCCCGGCTGAATAGAATAGGCATTTCTCCCTGGACATCATACTTCTTTAATGGGAATTTATGCCAGGCAGGAAATGGGAGTGTATCAAGATTGGAGATACAGGGGGCTTGCTCGATCTTGCCATAATTCCCTGTAACCACAGGAACAATACCCGCACGTTTAACTGGACGATTGGCAATACATGCAGAAACTATTTCAAAGAAAGATTCCTCCCCTTCTCCGGCAACGATAAAATCAACAACGCCCTCAGGCAGTAATGATGCCGCATGATGGTTGGAGGTCAAAAAACGAAAAGGCATAGGATTTTCATGCAAAAAGCAGCACGAAGAACCGCCAAAAACAATACGGATATTCTGTGCCTTCTCGCGTAAAGCTTTAGCCATTTCAATCGAAAAAAGAATATTAGCCCCATGGAGCGAAAACCCTACAATCTTAAATTTCTTATCAATAATATTCTGAACGGCTGACTGAATAGCCGTCGAAAACTTTTCTTTGATAAATGGGAACATATTTTCTTGAGACCAAAGATGAAAGTTCTCCATCTGCCATAATCGGCGGTCTTCTGTGCCGGCAGAAGAATACAATGAAATATTTAGATCCATCACATCGCACAAAATGCCTTTATGCTCAAGATACGCGGCAATATAAGCAATGCCGATGGGCGGAAGACATGTTCCCCACATAGGACAGATCACCAGCAGAACATCTCTGGATAACGGCATCATTATTTCACCATTCTGGCTATGCTTTTGAATAAAAACTTCTGAAAAGGAGATAATGATTTAAGGTGTTGTTTGACGATCATATTCCTGCCGATATCATCACAGCTTTTATAACAACCCGTCTTACAGTTTTCATCATTACCAATGAAATTAAAGAAATTATCATCTTTGTTGGAACTTAATGCTTTTTGACGGAATTCACATTGTTGTTGAGAATTCCATATCTCATGAAAAGAATGCTTGTATATGTTACCTACAGGCATACGATGCGCTTTTAAACAAAAGTTAACATCCCCATCGGACATGATCCGGCTGAAAACCCATCCCACATAACATGGAGAATCCGCAAGCAAACCACTATCATATTGAGCATCCTCAGCTCCTGAATCAGAAATTCGACGCATAAAATGCTCAAGGTTACTCACGATGACCCGTAATGTCTTGGCTTGAATACGACGGCACTGTTCAAGAACAGCTTCGCGCTGGTCTTTATTTAGGATTAAACTATCGGTAGCATCAGGGATCGTATCAACAACAGTAAATTCAACACACTCGGATCGCGTCTGCTCGGCAAAATCAACCATTTGTTCAACTTCCATAAAATTCAAGTTAGAAATCACATTATAAATCTTTACACGCGGGCCACGATGCTTTTTAAGTGAATTAAGCATTGTTAACGTGGACTTTAAACGATAAAAGGTTGCTTCGTCTTTGTTGGGATGGGTCAGTACATACGTTTGTGGCGTAGCCGCCCATATGCTGACAGTCATCTCGTCCAAACCCATATAAATAAGCCGCCTCACGACGATCTCATTGACAAGGGTAAAATTGGTATTGACACAACAGTGCATCCCTCTATGTTTGGCATGTCCGAGGATTTGGAGTATATCCGGATGCATAAATGGTTCACCACCACCAGAGAAAAACAACTCACGGGTGCCCAGCTGAGCCAATTCATCAATAATGCTTTCGGCAAGATATAAGGGGATAGTCTTGTGACGCCGGGCCCCGGTATACTGACGATCACGCAATAACGGGGAATTACACCAACAACTGACACAATTATTATTGCACTTACTGGTTAGATCAATCTGAACGCAATCTGGCCCCTTGAAAGCACGTGAGCCGTGGTATATCCCCAGAATATTAAGTATATTCTTTTTTATTTTCTTTAATATTACTTCCTTCGTACGCCAGAATGTTTTCAAATGAATGCCCATGGCTTTAACTTTGATGCGCACGCGTGATACAGCGCTTGAAACACCTAGAACACCATGTACACGAATATACACAAACAATCGTCTCAGCATCTTGTAAAGATCTTGGTGCATCCAATGGCCTTGCCACTTATTCAAATATTCTTGGAACGAAGATAACTGTCGAGGCCTTGTTTTGTACACATGCGCCAGCCATATCGTATCCGCCGTTCTCTTGGCTTTCTGGAGATCAGTAGCACTCATATGTTCGGTCCTGAGCATCGAACGCGCATTGCCGTCGTAATCGTTCAAATTACGCGAAACCACAAAACCTTTTTGCAATAGTTCGTCGAAATAACTCGTGCCAGGAAAAGCCGTGTTTATCGAAAATTGTAACGAATCAGGATCGAGCGATAATGCCAGGTCAATGGTTTTCTTTACTGTCTGACGGGTTTCTCCGGGCAGACCAAAAGAAAATGTCAAATGAGTCTTTATGCCTATGGCTTTTGTAAAACGGATCATTCTTTCTGCCTTGACAATATCCAGTCCTTTGTTGATATTATCAAGAAGTTGCTGGTCAGCCGATTCGACTCCATATTTGATCGCCTCAAGTCCCGCCGCGCGTAAGGCCAGAAGGATATCTTCATCCATGATATCGGCACGCGCCATCATGGCCCAGGGAACATTTAATCCCCGGCGCAGGATTTCTTTTGAGAATTCCATCATTCTCAATTTCCCGATATTAGCTGTGTCATCGTCGAAGTAAATCGACTTAAATCCCTTTTGACGGACAAGAAATTCCATCTCGTCAACGACATCCTTGATGCTGCGCGTCCGGTATCGACGTGTGCCATACATCAACTGGGGCCAGACACAGAAAGAGCAATGATAGGGACAGCCTCGTGATGCCCACATCTGCACACTGGGCAACGGTATGCCTCCAGGCGTATCATTATATTTATGCATGGGCAAACCATCGCGCGCAGGCCATGGCAGATCATCAAGATGCTCAAGTAATGGACGCACCGGATTGATCATGACATGAGCTTTATCGCGCCAGATCAACCCTAAAACACCTGTCCCGTCTTTCTTGGTAGAAAGCCTGCGAACAAGTTCAAGCAATGTAATTTCATACTCACCTTGCAGGACATAATTTATACGGGGATTTCTTTCAAGAAAACCAGTGGTACGAATATTTATTTCCGGGCCACATAACGCTACCGGCAAGTCCTTGGGAATACGATTAAGAATATGGAGGTCATTGTCGAGAGATGGCGCGGATGTCTCACCTACCAATAGATCCCATCCGCCGGAAACAACCGTTTGGATGAATTTAGCGACAGGCATTTCATCAGCTAAAGCATCCAGAACTGTAACCTCAAAACCTTGTTGCTTCAAAAGAGCTGCGGCATACGCCATGAAAAAAGGGTATGGCAAATATTTTTTTTCTTCGGCTGTCTTGATGTGCGGCCAACGAGATCCAGCCCGCACGCCCCAGTAACGCCCTTTTTTCCAAGGGAAGTTGGCCAAAAGGATTTTCATAAACTCACAGGCCCCTCACTTTTTGATCAACAAGATCCCTGATCTCCTGCTTTAAAGCGTTAGCATATTGTCCGGAACGTTCCATATTGGAAAGGATCCTGGCAAAGTCATGTCGAATTTCAAATATCAACTGCCCCATGATGGCCAATAGCCTTAATAAAAACCAGCTAATAAAGCTTCCAAAAACCATCAACCAGAAAGATAACATCATCGGTGTAAAGAAAAATACGGCCATGAAGATACCTGCCGCTAAAAGGATGTGCGCGAATAATTTGATGTAACGTGTTGTTCTCATTAAATCTCTCCTCCGATATTTATAAAGCCTTTAAAAAAGTTATACTCTCCAGCCTCAACAAAAGATTCCTCTTGTTTATGTACCCGCGAGCAATGCAATAATCTGGATTCCGCCCCATGAAGATGCGCCGCATTTTCAAGCATGATCCTCTGCTGGGGCAACAGATCCGGGATAAATGCAAGCGCTGGCATGGCATCCCCACGCAAAAGCAAGCCATGATGACCATCTGCTGCACGTGAAGACAGACAAATCCTGAAGAAATCATCTAGCGTAACATCTTCGGGGAAGACATGAACAGCCTCTCCCGCAGACCAATGCCGGTACACAGGATCAAGCATAAGGGCTGTCTCATAGACCTTTAACGGGCAGGCTTTTAAAACCTGCATGGATAGATCCAAACGTATCTTTGTATCCGAAACAAGTTGAATATCCCATATTTGAGAAACAGGGAGCCATGGCCAACGCCCCACAACGACCAATCGATCAACACCGGCAGATATGACACGCCAAAGGGCTTGTGTTGAATCATACCAGATCCCATCCGCATATAGCGATGTATACAACCCCATCCCTGTGGTAAGAACATTGGGTGTATGACGTAAACAACACTGGCCTTCCGAAAAATGTAGATTGAGTTCCATTTTCGTTAAAGTATGGGCAACAACGTTATGATGCGGCAGGATACTACTGCTTTCGTCACGAACCTGTTCGGACATCACTTGAAAAGAATAATGATGTTTAATGATAGGTTGCGGATACAATAATTCTTTATCCGCTACGGTTAAGAAATAAAAACAGATTTTACCTTCAGTATGCGCATAAGACGCTGTGATCTGATTATCCTGTGATGATACGCACAATACATCATTCTTCAAGCCCATGAAAAACCCTTTTTCTTTTCCACAAAACGATGAGTTTTTCATTACCCCAGGCTGGCTGAGCAAACGACACTCCGTGCGCAAACTATCGACAGGTTGTTCATCTAAAGATCGCGTTTCTACCCGGAAATCAATGTTCCCATCGGACATGAGGACCCATCGCCAAATTTGAGTCACATGTACCGGCTTAGGCCATCTTAAAAAACAAAGAATAAATGTTTTTGAAACTTTTATGATCCTCCAACTGGCCGCAGAAGAAGAAACATCTTTAAAACGTCCTTTATTAAACAAAGTGCGGATACCATCATCATCAGTTAACAAATTATCACTGGAAAATATTTGCACCCCTAAATTCTGAGGAGATGCAACAACAACCCTGAATCCTTGCGCATCCAAAAGTTCCACGGGGCCCGATCTTCTTGCCTTATTACAATTAGTGCGCGACTCCTGGGCCTTACGCCAAATATCCTGCTCATACCGGATGCGTTCTTGCAATTCAAGACTGTTCCGCTGCTCCTGGTCCAAACGCCATTCAGCTTGTTCGTGACGGATGCGTTCCGCCTGCGCTTTATGCCAGGCCGTTTGCTCAAGTATATTTCTTTCTTCCTGGGCCTTAAGCCAAATTTCTTGATCCAGTCTACGACGATTTTCTTCATCCTGTTGTCGATCAGCCGCCGCGGCTCTTTCACGTAGATCATCCGCAACTATTTTTGCTCCAAGATATTTATAGGAACTTTTATCAACATCTAATGGTAAAAGATACGCCTGAACAACCTCATCGAGCGGGCCATCCTGAAGAATATTACCTTGCCTAAGATACAAACCCCGTGTACAAACTTGCCGGGCTGTACCAAAATCATGCGTCACAAAGATAATGGTTTTATTCTTTGATTTGAACTCCAATACTTTATCAATACATTTAATCCGGAATCCGTCATCTCCGACGGCAAGGCAATCATCGATCAGCAAGATGTCCGGATCAACATGAATGGCCAGACTGAACGCCAGACGAACGTACATCCCTTGTGAATAACAACGCACCGGAACATCAATAAATTTCCCAATATCCGCAAACCGGAGGATCTGCTCAAGTTTGCTGTTGAGCTCCTCCCGGCTAAAATCATACAGGCTCGCATTAAGAAGGAGGTTATCCCGTCCGGTTAATTCCGAATGGAACCCGGCACCAAGATCCAGCAAGCTCGACACTCGGCCATGGATCCTGACCTGACCTTTTTCTGGCTTCAATAAACCCGCCAAAATACGCAACAGGGTCGACTTCCCGGCACCATTAGGACCGATAATAGCTACAGCTTCACCTTTATGGACAGAAAAAGACACATCCTGAAGCGCCTTAAAATTCTCGCGTATGATCTGAGTTTCAGTCTTGATCTCTAATTGATAAGTCTCCGAGATATTGGTCAATTCTATGGCTGTATTGTTTTCTGATGTCATATGCGTTGAAGGAATTTATGTTCTTTATTTAAAAAAATAAACGCGCCTGTAAATAAAGCCAGCATAGATAAAGCTATAGATATACCAAACTCGACAAAATCCCATGGGACTCCGTTTAATAATGCCGCCCTGAACAACATCAAGAATGGATAAAATGGATTCCAATCGATCACCACCCTGAATTCTGCTGGAACAATATCCACAGCATAGAATACAGGCGTAAGCCATAACCAAAATGTCAAAAAAGTATTCAACATATGCGTAATATCACGCCATTGTACCGACAAACCGGATAATACCAAAGACAATCCGAGGGTAAATATAAACAATGTAATTAAAGCCACTCCTAATAAAGGTAAAACCATCAACCGTTGCACATCGATCATAATAAACAATGGTAAAACGGCTAAAAGACCAATTAAAAATATAACAAAATTTGCCAGTACAACTGAAAGAGGAATGATTTCCCGTGGTAACGGGAATTGTTTTAAAACAGCCGCATGCGCGGGGATCGACATAGCTGCTTCCTGTAATGAACCGGCAAAGAACGTCCATGGCAGTAAACCAGAAAGAATATAAAGATAAAAGTTGGTAGATGACATCCTGAGAATATGCGTAAACACAAAACTGATGATCAGCGCCAGCAATAACGGATTTATAAATGCCCACAACATCCCCAAAAAAGAACCGGCATATTTCGCTCTCAGGTTCTTGTTGACCAGATTCCAAATAATTTCACGATGAGTAAAGAATAAAGAAAATATTTTCACAATAAGATCAATCCTGGGTCATTAAGCATGCGCGGAATCCCCTTGCCTTCCAGTATCACATCTTCCATCGACATATACCGCCAACCACCATAACGGCCACAGCACAGCACCCGGTGCTTGCGTAAAAAAGCAAGGATGACTTGCCGGGCAGACGCGTAATTATTGTCATAAATAGGATAGCCAAAAACAATATCATTAACATCACGGCATTCAATATTATCTCCAGTATTTAACAAACCTACTTTCCTGAGATCTTTTTCAATACGCGCAATAATAGTTTCCCTGTTTATCGGTTTATACCTGGAATAGGAAACTTCAGCATATAAAGAAGTCATACCGGGTGGCGTTAAATCAGCAGAGAAATTATGAAAAAAGCCGACTCTAAAGAAACACAGGTTTTCTTGAGGGAAATATATCCAATGCCGCGAAGATGGATTCTCTTGCCGTAACCCAAAATTAACATTAAATATTGAATTCCAGCGGAGTGCTCCGAAAGCCCGCGCCACATCAGCAGGAAGATCCTTGATTAAACTCCCAAGTTCGGGCAAAGGGATGGTTGAAACAAGATCGCTGAATTCTCTCTTCTCGCCATTGGTAAAGACCATCCGTCTTTGTTGCAGATCTATCTCTGCCAGACAAAAATTATGATAGATATTGCGGATATCATTGGCGAATGCTGAAGCCAACTGTCCTATCCCACCTTTACGCGGATACCAGAAATGCGAGTTATAGCCCAACAATTGACGGCTATCATGTACAGCCCCATCGATCACACGATCCATACTGGGCAGAGGGATAAAGCCATCCAACCATTCCCCGGTCATCTGCCGTGGATGAACAGTCCAGAACTTTGTATTGTACGGGATCATAAAATGACCTGCTATTCCGTCGCCAAAAGTTCCTTCGATCCACTTTAGAAAGTTTTCTTTTCCGGGATCTTGCGTGGTGCGTTTAGCCTTGATGAATCCGGTCAAACATTCCTTAAGAACAGGCCGCGATAAACCATAAAGATTCGCCTGAAATGGATAACGGATATAACGTTCATCACAATAAACCCAGGAATCCCGGCGATGCTTGACAAGATTATCTTTCAATAATTTACGCACAAGATCAAAAACTTCTCGATGACGAAAATGTAAAACATGACCATCATAATCAAACGTGAAACCACTGATCTTCTTGGAACGGCACAACCCCCCCGATGTTGTATTCTTTTCATAAAGACAACACGGGATATCTCTTTCTTGTAAATGCCATGCTGTGCTTAAGCCAGCCAGTCCAGCACCAATGATACTCACACCATTACGCGCCATGTTCCTCCAAGAATAATAACAAAAAGATCATAAGAATACTGACCACAACAACGATTAACGCCATAGACCAAGCCAAAGGAACAGTAAAAGATCTATAAAGATATATCCCGAGAATGGAAAACAACCCTGCCATAGCAGACATACCCAATAAAACTTGCTGACGGGTGAACCCACGCCCAAGGAATCTTAACGCCAGATGATCATCACTTTTTTGCAGTGGATTAATCTTTTTTCTTAATCGAAAAAAAACAAGGCAAACTGTTTCAAACACAGGCAACCAAAGGATCATCAAGACACTAAACCCCATGGCCATACTCGGGACATCCCCCAGAAGCGTCAGCGTCAATGCTGCCAGAATAAACCCCAAACAATGACTCCCGGCATTGCCCAGATATATTTTTGCAGGGGGAAAATTTAGGAAAAGGAAACCTAAAATAGCAGGCACAAGTACACATGCTATTACGGCAACATCCCGGCAGTCTGTCATGGCAGCGATACAGCCAACTGTTACAACAGCCAATAATGTAATGACGGAACAAACCCCATCACTGACGTCCAAGAGATTAAAAGCATTGGTTAATCCAACGATCCATAATAAATTCAGGATGAAACTACCCGGATCACCGATCACAGGAAGATGAATGCCTATGCCACAAAAAAGCAAACCTAAAGCACACATGATCTGCCACAAGAACTTCTGCAAAATAGAAGCTGATTTCCAGTCATCACAAACACCAAATATCAAAATGATCAGAGACCAGAAAGAAATGCTGATGATGCGTTCATATGGATAAGTAACAAACAAGAATATCTTATTAAAGAATAAGGTCAGAAGAAGTATTGCCACAATTGCAATACCCCCCACTAAAGGGATACCCCCATCGAGAAGGATATTTCGGTCTTTTGAAATATTACCTAACATTTTCGATAGAAGAAAAGATAAACATAAAATGATAATGAAAGAAATTAGTGGGAAGGACATTCCGTCATCCGTAGCAGACCTTGAAGATAAACTTGCTCGATGGATCGCGATGTTCCTTCGATGGAGAACTCCTCGGACATAACCTTTAAATTAGCGTTTATCGCTAGTCGTTGCCTGATCGCCGTATTCTTAAGCAAGAAAGCAACTTTAGCTGTCATTGCTGGATAGTTCCCCGGTTCAACCAATTCACCAGTCTCTCCAGGTATAATGACATCACCAACGCCGCCTGTATCAGTCGCTATAACCGCAATGTTCGCAGCCATGGCCTCCAGAACAACCACCGGAAGTCCCTCGTACAACGATGTCAATATAAAAACATCCATAATACTGAGAATATCAGGGATATCATCTCTCCAGCCAGTCAATATTACATCAGAGACGAGATCATTGTCATGCAAAAAAGAATTAATCTTAACTTTAAATACACCATCCCCAACCATAAGAAACTTCACCTCCGGGATTGTCTGCTTCAACTCTTTAGCCATACGCAAGAAAGACAACGGATCTTTCTGCGGCTTCCAGCAAGCAACCGTACCAACGATCTGACAATCAGGGGATATCCCGAGTCTTGTTCGTATCATCCTGTTTGAGGCAACAGGACGTTGATAATCATTGAAGCGAATGCCACATCGGATAAGAACGTAAGCATCTAATGGCTTTATGGCCAATTTAAGCCCACGCGCTTGATCCATCGATGCCACAACGATCAAAACATGCGTGAAGCGTGCGCAGAGCCGCTCGAGTGCTACAGCAATCCAATAAGCATATTTGGACTGATAACTATTAAAACTCCAACCATGAACCGTATGCACAATAAATTTTACTCCGGCTAACCGTGCGGCTATACGACCAATAACACCAGCTTTTGAACTATGTGTATGCACGATCTCGAACCTGTTTTTCTTAATAAAGAAATAAAGATCGATCAGAGCCAAAATATCTTTAAACGGGGAAAAGTCCCTGTCTAGGAAAGAAGAAAAAAACACCCGTACACCGGGTAATGAGCAAAAGCTTTCGGCAAGATAACCATTTTTTGCTGTATAGAGATTGAGCTCAAAAAGCGTTTTATCAATATTTTCTAATAATGATAAAACATGCTTTTGGGCGCCGCCTAATTCAGGTTTGGTCAGCACAAAGAGTACCCGAATCATTGACACTAACTCCAAAAAAAATAAATAAAATGGTAAAAGATTATATGATGATACAATTAAAAAATGATTTATGCACTTGCTATCTTCATCTTCTTGCGTCCTTTTATTTGCTCCCCTGCATTTCCAAAAATCAACTTGTTCTACGCTATAGCTTTATTTATTTTTCTTTTAATATGGATACTCCTGAAAAAACCAAGACTGCCGGAGAAAAATATTTTTGGCGGCATCATGGCTTTTTCCGGCAGTCTTGCCATAGCGGCAATCCTTACAAAGTCACCCACATCAATGCTGATGAACGTGTTGCAATATATGAGTGGTATCCTGCTTTTTTTAATCTGCCGCGTGATGCCTTATGCTCAAACGGATAAAATACTTCAAACCATCATCGCCTCCGGCATAACCATTTGTCTCCTAGGATTACATCAATTCTTTTTTGATTTCCCGGGCACACTCCATTATCTGAATAATCCTCAGGTCGTTGATCCTTTGGTTACACAATTTATCCAACAAAAACGTGTCTATTCAGTCCTGATAACACCCAATACGCTTGGTGCCTACCTGATCATGCTTTTGCCACTGTTTTTATTTCTAAGGAACAAAATATGGTTATTGCCACTGGGAGGAGTTCTGATCCTGACAAAGTCGATCGGCACTTTTTTGACACTACTTATTACTTTCCCGTTCTATGCCTATCAACGCCGACTTTCTAATCTTTCTATCTTTTTTCTATTCTTGGGGGTCATCCTCACAAGCATAGGTATCATCTGGTGGCGTTCATCTACTCCCACACACGATTTTAATCCCGGCTTCTCTTTGGATATGCGCTGGCAATACTGGAAAGAAACCTGGGCTATTATAAAACTTCACCCGATCACCGGCATAGGACTCGGGAATTTCAATCTCCCTGATGCCCGTTACACACACAATCTTTTTCTTCAACTTTGGGCCGAAACAGGCATCGCCGGAATGCTTTCTTTCATATACTTGATAAGCCTGCTCCTACATAAAGCATGGCAAACCATGAATACGACTTTATCCCCCCAACGTCCCACAGCCCTCTTTTTTGCTGTTACTGTTTTTCTCGTGCACAATATGATTGATTTTTCATTCTTTCTTCCGGAAGTTTCCCTGATATGGTGTGTTCTCCTAGGGCTTGCCTGCAACCCCTCTGCCCCACCAGACGTTGCCTCCATGCCCGTTGGAAACAACTCAAATCAGACCAAAAGCCTCTGAACACCCTCTGACGGAAAATCACGACATATCCCCAGGCCAATATGTCATAACCCACGACAGGTATCAGACAAATAAATAACCGCCACCAGGCTTCATTCTTGATAAGCACAAGGTAACGATTCCTGAGTAAAAGAATATTCAATTCATCATTGAGGTATCGCCGTGCCAGTGGCAAGACACGCTCATTATTCTGACGCACCGTGCCGCCACGCACATGAAAAGCAACAGCTTTGGCAACATAATAGGCCGACCAGCCACGCCGCTGACCTCGCCAGGAAATATCAATATCCTCAAAGAATATCCGGAAGTCCGGATCAAACCAGTTTCCCCCTTCGCGAACATCATCTAGCATCTTGCGCCGGAAAAGAGCCGCCGCGCAATTCACCGCAAAAACATACCCGGAACAATTAAACTGCCCGTGATCCTGTTCCCCGTAACCCCGCTCTCTGGGTGTACGCCACAAGGTTAAGCTCATTCCGGTACTATCGACTGTCTTGGCATCCAGACGAAGGATCTTGCCCGTAACCATCCCAACCCTGGCAGAAACCTTAAACCCTTCCAAGGCTTCGCTCAAGAAAGAAGGCTCAAGGCAAACATCATCATTTAAACATAAAACGTACTCTCCCCGGGATTGAGCGATCCCCTGATTCAAGGCCTCGCAATACATCAGATTCCTGCTCGCAGAAATAATTTTAACCGAAGGATATTGAAAAGATACTCTGGCACGGACCGCTGCAGCTAACGAATTATCAATAACAATGATCTCAACATGAGCATACGTTTGGAGGGCTATGGTCTGCAAGCAAGATAAGAAATAATCATTGACCCCACAGGTCACCATCACGATGCTGACAACATCATCTTTCATTGGCGTTTCCTACCTTTTGAATAGAATGAAAATATTGCGTGTCTTTAAGACCAGGCGACGGGACAACATCCCCGTAAAAAGTGGCTTTAAGAAATCGTGAGTTCACATTATGCTCTAAAAACAAGCTCTGAATATATAAAAACGACAATATACACTGACGTCGAACAACGGACCTTAACGCCTTTCGATAGATACCTCACGAATTAGAAAGATCAGAACCTATGAAACGGACAGAACCAAATGCAAACACCGATCAAAACAATAACACCTAAAATAACTGCAAATGTCTTACTCATGTGAATCCTCCTTGTTTAGCAAACAATAAACCTCACAAAACGTCCCCAATGCTTGTTAGTGACAATCGTGATGAGCACAGGCATTCTGAACAGATATCTCCTCAAGCTTGCCACTGGCAAACTGGACCGCAACATCAGCAACCGTCCCGGAAATTGCCCGATAAACCTTGATCCCTCCCTGATTCAACTTCTGGATCGCGCCAGAACCTGCACCACCTGTCACAACTGCATTCACGCTCTTCCCGGCAATCGCCGCCATCGGCTGGCACATCCCGTGCGCATGGTGCTGGTTGGCATTGGTAATGATCTCAACAGAGCCGTTGTCTGTGTCGTAAATCGTGAAGAATGGCGCACTGCCAAAATGACCAAAAACCGTTGCTTCTTTACCTTTGTTCGTTTCTGTGGGGATACAAATCTTCATTTCTCGACTTCTTTTGTTTGTTGGTTTAATTTCTTGGCGAATCTGGGACAATTTATACGAAGCGCTTTCCCTCTAATAAGTGCTTCAGCAATCTTGGCATGAGCACGATTGATAATGTTGCCAAATGTCGGGCGTGAAATACCCATTTGTACCGCCGCCTCTTCTTGATATTTTCCTTCAAGATCAGCAAGACGCACCGCTTCCATCTCATCCACCTCAAGGACGATCTCGGATAGTTCTGTCATGGGAATACCGCGTGGCTTAAAGTAAGCCGTCTTCAGATCAAGACACACGGTTCTTTTCTTATAAGGTCTTGGCATGATTACCTCTTAACTTTCATTATTAGCATATGTCAATAATAACAGCAAAAAAATATATGTCAATTACTCATACTAAACGGAACATGTTTAGCGGGGCTTCGGGTCGGCCACTCGCCCCGCCTATAGGACGCTCCTATTCGTCGCGTCCAGCGGAGCTCAAGTTCGAATCCATGCCTCAAAGAAAATTAAAAAGCCCCCGCTGTGCGGAGGCTTTTTATAATGGTGGGCAGGCATGGATTCGAACCATGGAAGAGCAAGCTCAACAGATTTACAGTCTGTCCCCTTTGGCCACTTGGGTACCTACCCTTGAAACATAAATAAAGCCGACGAGAGGTTTCGAACCCCCGACCTGCTGATTACAAATCAGCTGCTCTACCAGCTGAGCTACATCGGCGTAAAATATCTAACCAGCGGCGCGTATATTAGCAAAAGGTGTAATTGATGTAAAGAGAGAATGTTGCTTTGTGGTTTTTTTATTATTTTTTGGTATCATAGGGGCATGCTTGAAACATTGACTGTTAAAAATTTCGGGATCATTGAAGCCGTTGCCATTGAATTGACCCCCGGTCTTAATATCCTCACCGGCGAAACCGGTGCCGGGAAGTCCATCCTCATCGATGCCCTGCGCTTCTGCCTCGGCGAACGGTTCCAAACAAGTTACCTGCGCGATGACGGAGTCCCCTGCACGGTTGAAGCGGTATTTGCACTCTCACCGGATCTATGGAAGAAGATCGAAGGCCTGCACGACTTTCAGTCCGACGATGCCACCCTGGTCATCCAGCGCACCGTTACACACGATGGCAAAAACCGTATCCGGGTCAACGGCCTTACAGCTTCTGTCTCCCAGCTAAAAGAGATCGGTGATGCCCTCATTGATTTCCATGGTCCCCATGACCACCAGCAGCTTTTGGCCGAACAGCATCATCTGGAGATCATCGATTCCCTGACCAGCCTCGATGCGGTTCAAACGGAATATGCAACCATCTATCATACGTTCTGCCATATCAGGACCCAAATAGAAGAACTCAAGGCCATGGCTCAAAGCCGCGAACGCGACCTGCACCTGCTCGATCACCAGATCAAGGAACTCGAACAAGTCCCGCTCGATGAAGCGGTGCATGAAGAAATTGCCCGCAGCCGGATCAAGATCTCCAATGCCCAGAAACTGCATGAAAATATCAGCCAGGCCATGGCGATCCTTGAAGACGAAGACGCCGGCATAGCACTCATGCTCGGACGTACCTTCAAGCCCCTGCAGGCCCTTGCGGCCATTGATGAAAACGCAGCAAAATTTTTGAATCAACTTTCAGCTGTCCAGGATCAGGCCGCTGAATTGTCTGCGGCCTTGCGGGACTATGCTGATTCTCTGCTGTTTGATCGTGCGGCGGCACAACGTGTGCATGAACAGTTCGACGCTTATCAGGATATCCTGCGCAAATATGGGCCCTTGATGGAAGATGCCCGTCGCACCTACGCTGAAATCAGTCAAAAATTCGCCCTGCTCAATGATTTCGAACACCACGCCGGCACGCTCGACAAAGACTTGAATGCCCACGAAGCGGATCTCACCCGCCTGGCTAAGAACATGTCCCAGCGGCGCAAGAAAACAGCTGATGCCCTTAAGAAGACCATCGAGCAGGAATTGCACGAACTGGGTTTTAAAGCCATCGCCTTTGAAGCCCGCTTTGAAAAGAAGCCGCTCGCGCCCGACGGGTCCGACAAAATTGTTTTCTATATCAGCACAAATGCCGGTGAAGGCCTGAAACCACTTGCCGCGATCGTTTCATCTGGTGAGGCCGCGCGCATCATGCTCGCCATCAAGCGTGCCCTGATGATAGCCGACCCGGTGCCAGTCCTGATCTTTGACGAGATCGACGCCCAGATCGGCGGCCGCCTGGGAACGGTCATCGGAACCAAGCTCAAGGAGATCGCCACGCACCGCCAGGTTATTCTGATCACCCATTTGCCCCAGATCGCGGCATTCGCCCAGACACATTTTAAGATCACCAAGCACGTCGATCAAGGACGGACCCGCACGGCAGTCGCGGCGATTGCGGGACAAATGCGCGTGGATGAGCTGGCGCACATGATGGCTGGCGACAAGATGACCGCCGCCGCCATCAAGCATGCCCGGGAAATGCTCAAGGATGCCGCATCACACGCCGCATCCAACCAGTAGAAAAATCCCTTGCCCGCTGATTTAGCCCGTGATAATTTAGCATCTTCATTTGAAACATGGTCATTCCAATCAACCCACAGGAGTTCATGATATGAAAAAGATCGGTATCCTTACTTCCGGCGGCGACTGCGGCGGCCTCAATGGCGTTGTCAAGGGCGCGGCTCAAATGGCCAATAGCCTCGGCATCACGCCTTACGTTGTCCCCAACGGCTACGCAGGCCTCTACAATCTCGTTGAAATGGATTCCCTGACAGCATTGACACCCGAGCGCGCCGACAGGATCGACGCCAACCTCGCCGGCTCTGAAGCCGGGCATTCCCGTGTCAAGGTCAAGAAGATCGAAGACCCCAGGAAATACGAACGCATCAAGGAAGGCATGAAGAAATTCGGGATCGACGGTCTTGTTATTTCCGGCGGCGACGATTCAGGTTCTGTGATGGTCGACCTTTACGAGCAGGGCATCAAGTGCGTCCACGCCCCCAAGACCATGGACCTCGACCTCCAGACCTACTCTGTTGGCGGCGATTCCACGGTCAACAAGATCGCGACCTATGTGGAAGAACTAAAGACAACCGCCCTCACCCACAACCGCATCATGGTGTTGGAAGTGTTCGGTCGTTACGCCGGTCATACAGCGTTTCGTGGTGGAGTTGCGGCAGATGCGGATGCCATTTTGATCCCTGAAATTCCTTCGGATTTTGATATCGTCTACAACCACATGAAAGCGCGATATTTCGGCCGCATCTTAAAGAACGATGTTTTGGCCGGGCAATACATGGTCGTTGTCGCGGAAGGTTTAAAGACCGCCGACGGATCCGAGATCTACGATGAATCTGCCGGGATGGATTCTTTCGGCCACAAGAAACTCGCCGGCGCCGCCAAATACGCTTGCCAGGAGCTTACCAAACGCCTCAAAGCCGATCCGGAAATCAAAGGTCTCATGAAACAAGCGCATATGTATGTAGAAAAAATGAATGAGATCCCCGAAGTGCGTTCCGTTGTCCCGGGCCATCTGGTTCGTTGCGGGCACTCCTCCGCTTTTGACGTCTGCTTCGGTAAAGAAGCCGGTGCCGCGGCGGTGATGCTCCTTCAACAAGGTATCGTGGGCGTCACCATTGTAGGGATCGACGGGGCACAGGTGCGCTACATGGAATCCAAGAAAGCCATCGTACAGCGTCACGTCGACCTCGATCAGGTCTCTGTCTATGAACAAATGGGTGTCTGCTTCGGACGGCCTGTAAATGCTTATACGCCTAAATTCGAAAAAGCTGAAGGCAGGATCGCGCGTCACATGTAAGCGGTAAATTAATATTCAATAAAAAACCCGGCCTAACCACCGGGTTTTTTATTTTTCAACCTGCCTGTGAAGGAGCCTCAATGTCCCGCGTTGGTACAACACGCACCACCCTTGCGACAGGAACGCGTCCACACGCCGTTGTTCGTCAATAGAATGATCCATCCAGGGATCATCGAGATCGATCAACGCATAGGCGACATCACGGGGAAGCTCAAAGAGGCGGCCCATGGCAAATTCAGTATTCCTGGCTATCGCAAGATCCTGAAACTTTTTATTAAAGACCTTATAAAAAGGATATATTGATGCCCGTGATGATAACGGCACAAGGACATCAAAAGAAGCCACAACGCTTGCCGATGGAGGGATATTTTGAATAAGCGCCCAGCGATCGTGCACCTCCTTAGCATTCAAATACCCTATACGCCTCATTAACATTTTCTCATAACAGACGATACCCAGCAAACACCCCGTTGTCACAACAGCCAATAAAGAAACATAAATAAGCCGGCCCAACCTGGCACGGACCCGCGCCAATGCATCAATGCCGGCAATGAAAATAAAAGGTGTTAACGCAAATGCATAAAAATAAAATATCCGGTGTTCGGTAACATGGATGGAAAGGGTATGTTGCAGGAAAACCGGGATCCCCAGCCACAAAGGAACCGAAGGCAGAAAAGCAAGCCCGAAAAAGGGGCCTGAAAGCTCCTGCCAAAAGCGCCCGTTCTCGGCTGAGAAAAAATATTGCTGTAAAGCCTGGGGCGAAACAAAAAGATGTTTATACCTTAGCCAGGCTGAAACCCCCTCGCCGCCCCTGAAGTATTTGACAGAGATCATGGCCAGGGCCAGCGTCAATAGCGCAAAAATAAGGATGCCCCACGTCCAGGCAAAAGAACGCCGCTGAAATAATCCATACACCCCGAAGGCCATAACAACCAGGATAAGATTTTCTTTTGTAAGGCAAAGACATACGGCCGCGATCCAGAAAAGACGGAGATCATCCTTGCGGTGCGCATAAAACATCATGAATATAAATAATGGCGCAAAACATTCGAAACTGAATTCGTACAGCATCGCAAAGCTGTTGGGAACAAAGAAAGAAAAAAGGATGGTCATGAGTAACGCCCCCTTGTCCCCCAACTTTTCCCGGGCTATTAGATACAAGAAATACAGGCTCACGGCAAAAGCAGCCGCTTTAACATAAAGGAGCGTGAGCGGCGACGGGAACACAGCATAAAAAGGAAGGATCAAAAAAGCACCATAAGAGGCATGGTCGCCCAGGAAATTATACCCAAAGATAGAACTATACTGGTGCCCTTGGGTCAAATTCCAGAACGATTGATTAAAGAACGCAAAATCCCAGTTATCGAAACCAAGGTTGATATATTTATACGTCAGCGCACATGCCCACGCGAGAAAGACAACGGTCATCACCCAGAAAACAGGCGTCAGCTTCTTAACAACCATCAAGGCCTCTCCATGCGCGTTTCAGGCGCATACCTAAAGATCCATACTGCATTCCTGAATTGTTTGACCAGCACAAACCCCATTTTCTCAATATCAGCCCTCTTGCCCGCGTCAAACGGATACAGCCACGACGGCTGATGGAAGAACTCCCACCTGTCAACCACAAGATACGCCGTACCATTAGCTGTCCTGACGGGATGAAATTGATCCCTGGGCATAAGCACCGGGAATATACGGCCGCCATCTTCACTGAACGCGATCCCTGAACAATATTTCATTTGCCGGCGTGATCCTGAGAAAATAACATCCTGGGCAGATACATTTTTGCGTACCCAGTCCCCTGCCTCAAGGAATCCTGTGTACCCTGTGGACAAGGAAGACGCATCTTTATACCCAAAGAACGGAATGAACAAAAATAATCCGGCAACAAGAACAAAGCACTTGAGCACCCGGCGCCAATAAGGGTCATTAACCAGAAGGCCGGTTACTTTCTTGATGCCCAAAGCGCTGACGATCGCCAGTAAAGGCACCACCGGCAGGGCATACCGGATATCTTTCTCTGCCGTCAATGACATGACACACAAAGGCACGGCGATCATGCCATAAAAAAGAGTCCTGATACCAGCCGGATACCCTGGAAGAAAAAGAATACCTGCCGTAAAGAACCCGCCAACGATCAACCCGCCAACGAGTATTTTAAAATTTAATAAATAATATAACGCCGATTGCTCAAAACAAACACCTGGGCCGCCATGAGACTTCAAAAAGAAAGCCAAAAATATAAAGAAAGGCACCAATGGCAGGCAGACGGCCGCACCCGTAAACCCCAACGCCTTCAGGCGGTCTATAAACCGAAACCCATTCAATCCAAATATGAAATACACACCCAGCACAGGAAGGACAAACAAAACCGCGTACCACTTGCAAATGATCACAAGGATAGCGGCAAGAATAGTCCACCCCAGGACTTTGCTATCCTTCAATTTATTTGATGCATAAATATGAAGCAATGCTAAAGCAAAAAGAAGATAACAAACAGTTAACAAACCGTCGATGAGGATCAAACTGGCATGGTCATAATACACCACATTCAACGCAAGCAAAAGCATGGCCAATAACCCGCTGAAAAGGCCAAAGGCTCTTTTCCCAAGTTCAAAAACAAGCACTAGACCGGCAAGATTGATCAGGATCGTCACCATGTGAAAACCAACGAGACCCGGCGACAAGCCATCACCGGCGGCGATGATCAAAGGGAAGAAAGGCAGGTGTCCGGATAGTGTGACCGCGCGCAATATGGTCTGAGGATCATTCAGGAACTGCTGCGCGATATAAGCGTACAACGCTTCATCGGGCCATAAGCGCTCGACAAATAAGGCCGGGATACGTGCCATCAAGGAAAGGCTGATGATGATAAGAAAAAAAACGGCAGATCCATAGCGAAGGAACATCAATACTCCTGTTGCGGATCCAACACCAGCCGGATCATCACCCTCGACACAGGTATTACTCTTTGGTCTCAACAAGAGCGCTGGCAACCGCATAGAATTTTGAATGAGAAATGGATAAGTGAACAACATAACCCTCGGGCAGGCCCTTAACACAACAAACCGGTTTACCGCTGGTCTCGTTGATGATCGTCATATCTTTCCAGTTCACATCCTTACGCCCAAGGGCCTTATAAACAGCCTCTTTCGCCGCAAAGCGCCCGGCGTAATGCGGATAAGGCACAACATGTGACTGCGCATAAGCGATCTCTCCCGGATTAAAAACCCGTTCCAGAAAACGCTCACCCCAGCTATCCACCGCCGAACGGATCCGCCCGATCTCGATGACATCAATGCCTGTTCCGATGATCATGCACGCTCCTGCGCGAGCAGGCGCATCTCTTTGACCGCACGTTCCAGCCCGACAAAAATAGCATACGCCATGATGGAATGACCGATGTTGAGTTCGTGCATGGCAGGGATACGCGCCACAGGCGATGTGTTCTGATAATCCAACCCATGCCCGGCATTGACCACAAGCCCGTGGCGGTGCGCATAAGCCGTCATGCCCACAAGTTTCTTTAATTCGCGTGCTTGCGCCGCAGGTGTACGCGCCAGGGCATAACACCCGGTATGCAGCTCAATGGCACCGACCCCCAGCTCAATAGCCTTGTCGATCTGAGCCTTGTCAGGCGCAATAAAAAGGCTGATGGCTATCCCCTTGTCCCCGAGGCGCGCGCACGCCGCCTTGAGCCGGCGAAACCCGCCGATCACATCAAGCCCGCCCTCGGTCGTTAATTCCAGGCGCCGCTCAGGCACCAGTGTAACCTGAACAGGCCTGACACGGCAAGCCAGGTCAACAACCCCTGGAGCGATGGACATTTCCAGGTTAAACCGGATCGAAAGTTCCTTCTTGAGACGGACAACATCCTTATCCTGAATGTGGCGCCGGTCTTCCCTGAGATGGGCAACGATCGAATCAGCCCCGGCTTTTTCACATACCAGCGCAGCCTTTACCGGATCCGGATCAAAACCTCGCCGGGCCTGGCGTAAGGTGGCAACGTGATCAATATTAACTCCAAGGATCGGCATAGCTCCCTACCTTAAAACTTCGCCATGCACATAGATCCATGTGATGACCGCAAGCCCCAATGCAATGATCTTTAACGATATATTCTTAGTCAAAGAAAGTTTCATTTTCTCTCCTTTACATGCGTGATCAATAAATCTTTAAGAATATCCTGCAAGCGCTCGATGCCGGTAACCGGGATGAATTTGCCATCACACGCCACCGACATTTCTCCGGTCTCCTCCGAAACAAGGACAACCACCGCATCGGTGTGTTCCGTAAGCCCGAGTGCCGCCCGGTGACGGGTACCAATAATCTTGCTCAGATTTTGATTATCAGTTAATGGAAAAAGACAGGCCGCCGCCGCAAAACGCTGACCGCAAATAACAACGCCCCCGTCGTGGATCGGAGACTCATGCTTAAAGACAGCCTGTATCAACTCGGCGGTGACAAGCCCGTCGACCTGAACGCCGCTCTCCACATATGTCGTCAGCTTTGTTTCCCGTTCAATGGCAATGATAGCCCCGGTCTTTTTCTCCGACAACTTAAAGACAGCGTCAGAAAGCTCCTGAATGACCGCCAAGACTTCCGACTCGCCAACAAAAAGATTGAAAAACCGCCCGCGGCCAAGGCGCGCAAGGCCGTGCCGGATTTCCTGCTGAAAAAGAATAACCATCGCCAAAATAGAAATGGCGAAAAACTGCCGGAGCAACCAATTAAGCGTATGAAATTCCAAAAGCTGGGCGGCAAGGAAAAGGATAGCCAGATAGGTGATGCCTTTGAGCACCTGAAAAGCGCGTGTGCCTTGAAAAAATAAAAGGATGCGATAAAAGATCAGCCAGAGGATCATGATCTCCAAGAGGGGTTTAATGGTAGACCAGAACTGTAATAGATTCATGCCGCCTCTTTCTTTCTGATTTACGCCGCGCGAATAGCATCGGCCATGAGCGCGGCCTGTTTCATCACCTTGACATCATGTACGCGCATAATATGCGCCCCTGACATAACAGCCGTTGCGACAGTAACAACCGTCCCGACAAGCCTTCGCTTCTCAGCCACACCAAGGACTTTTCCGATAAATGATTTGCGCGATGTCCCGACAAGCACAGGATACCCGCACGAAAGAAATTCATCGAGGCGTCGCAGGATCTCCAGGTTTTGCTCCGGCACCTTTGAAAAGCCAATGCCTGGATCCAGCACAATATGATCTTTTGTAATACCGGCAACCAAACATTGTTCGAGTGCCAGCTCAAGTTCCGCCTTCACTTCTTTCACAACATCCCGGTAATGCGTCTTGCCGGGTAACTGCATGGTCCTGGAGGTGCCGCGCCTGTGCATCAATACCAGACCCGCTCCAGACTCGGCGACCAACGCCAGAAGTCTGCGGTCAGCCGGCGTCCCCTGGATCAGATTGACAATCGATGCACCAGCCTTCAAGGCTTCACGTGCCACACCAACAGATGCCGTATCTACGGACACAGGCACAGGCACTGTGGCCACCAGCGCCTTGATCAGCGGAACAACGCGTTGCGCCTCTTCTTTACACCCTGGAGGCGTCGATCCAGGACGCGAGGAAGCCCCGCCAATGTCCAGGATATCCGCGCCAGCCCGGATCAGTTTCAAGGCATACGCCATGCCGGGAATTTTTTCCTGTTTTCCGCCGGCCAATACCCCGTCGCCGCTGAAAGAGTCCGGCGTTACATTAACAATCCCCATGACCAGGGTGCGCCCCCCAAGCTCAAGGCTATAATCCCGCGCCTTCCAGATAAACTTCCGGCACACGGGCGACGCCATATAATCAGACGCCCTGGGCAGGCGGTACGTCGACCACCGCCACCGGCATGCCAAGGATCAAACGCGCCTCATCAATATCGATCACTTCTTTTTCGATCAGATGATTGGCAATAATATCCAGTTTGGCGCGATACGCTGTAATAAGATTCTTGGCGCGTTGATACGCCGCATCAACGAGCTTTTGCACCTCATCGTCGATCTGCTGGGCCGTTGATGCCCCATAATCCTTTTCTTCAAAGATATCCCGCCCCAGGAAAGCCGGATGGGTACTGCGCCCGTAAGCCCGTTTGCCCAGCGCATCATTCATCCCGAAAGAACAAACCATACTGCGCGCCAGCGAAGAAACCTTTTCAAGGTCGTTGGATACCCCTGTTGTCGAATCATTCATAAACGTCTGCTCACCCACAAGACCGCCCAGCAATACGGTCATCTGTCCGAACAGTTCTTTCTTGGTGTAATAATGCTTGTCTTCCGTCGGAGGAGTAAGCGTATAGCCGCCGGCCATCCCGCGCGGGATGATCGAAACCTTGGAAAATGTATCTACCTCATCAATGAGAAGGCTGAGCATGGCATGTCCTGCCTCATGGTAAGCGGTCATCTCTTTCTCTTTGCGGGAGGTAGTATGGGACTTTTTCTCGGGCCCCAGGGTCACGCGTTCCACTGCAGCGAGGAATTCGGCAATACCCACTGTCTCTCTATTCCGACGCGCCGCCAGCAGGGCCGCTTCATTACAAACATTGGCCAGGTCAGCCCCCGAGAAATAAACGGTCTGCCGGGCAATGCGGCGCAAATCCACATCAGGATCTGTCTTGATATTGCGGGAATGGACCTTCAGGATACCTTCACGCCCGTTGATGTCAGGCAATCCGACAACAACACGACGGTCAAACCGGCCAGGCCGTAAAAGCGCCGGATCGAGTGTGTCCGGGCGATTGGTGGCCGCCATGACAATAAGGCCGCTGGGCGCATTAAAACCGTCCATCTCGACCAGGAGCGCATTCAAGGTCTGCTCGCGCTCGTCGTTGCCACCGCCGATGCCCGCAAAACGCTGGCGGCCGACAGCATCAATTTCATCAATAAAAATAATACAGCCCTTGCCTAAGACACGCGATGCCTTGCGCGCCTGCTCAAAGAGGTCGCGCACGCGTGAAGCGCCAACGCCCACGAACATTTCAACAAAGTCAGATCCGCTCAGCGAAAAGAACGGCACATCAGCCTCACCGGCGACGGCCTTGGCCAACAGCGTTTTGCCTGTTCCTGGCGGTCCTACCAAAAGCACCCCTTTGGGGATTTTCCCCCCCAGGCGTTCGAATTTCTTGGGCTCTTTCAGGAATTCAATGATCTCCTGGAGTTCTTCTTTGGCCTCATCGACACCGGCAACATCAGCAAAAGTTATTTTGTTCTGCCCCTTTTCCGTCACCTTGGCGCGGGATTTCCCGAAAGACCATATCTTGTTGCCCATCTCCGCTCCGCGGCGGCCGACGAACCATATAAAGAAAATGATCAAGAAGACAGGGACAAATGAAAAGAACGCCTGGCTCCAGAATGTTTCCAGCGGCTGGACGGACAAGTCGGAAATATTTTCACGCATCGCCGCAAGGAGATCCTTATCATCCGCCGGAATATTGAGACGGAACTCGGAATTATCCTTGAACGTACCCCGGACAACATTTTCAGGTCCTTCCGAAAGCGTGGCCTTCCTGATCGTGCGTGTTTCTTTATTCAACTTCACCATCTCGTAAAACTGGCTGTACGAAACTTTGGACGCCGGTTTCCCGCTGGTGGTCGACTGATTGGCAATGATGAGAAAAATGGCGGCGATAATGAGCCAGAAAAGCCAAACGCCACTGCCATCTTTATTATTGGTTGGCCGGGGAAGCTTGGGACCGGGAGATTTTTTGGGTGTTGCTGACTTCTGAACTGCCATAGCGCGACTCCTGATAAATTTTTTAAATTATTTTATACATTTTAATGGTTAAGCTCAAGAAAGAGTTATAAATTTATCCGTCACCGCCCCGCGCAGTCCCAGGGGCAACGATAAGACTGTTTTCACTCCTTCTAATCCGGCACGTTCAAGCACTTCCACATGCTTGCAAGCCAAAGCACCGGCCAAGGCACCGTTCATCCGCGCCACACCTTCACGCAACACCATACGGCGCATGGAAGAAGAAAGGGCACACCACGCGGCACGGGTGATCACGGCCTTCGCCGCATACATCCGCATCACCTGTGGCAGGACCTTTTGAAGTTCATCATCGATAAACTCATGGTCAAGTGCCGCATTGACAGCCAGTTCAGCCAGCTTGTTCTTAATGGCCGGGCTAAACTCCTTAGAAATGTACGGGATAAGTTTATGCCTGATCCGGTTACGCAGGAAATCATCGCCGGCATTGGTCGGATCCTCTCTGTACAAAAGACCCTGTTCAGCGATAAATCTTTCAACTTCGGCACGCGTCATATCGAGCATCGGACGCACGAACACCGTCCCCGCGATGATCCGCCGCGGCAAGATCGCCCTTAACCCGGACAAGCCTGTGCCGCGCAACAGGCGCATCAAAACCGTTTCCGCTAGATCATCTTGGGTATGCGCCAGCACCACCGCATCAGCAAAAACTAAACGGGCTTTCCTGACAAAGAAATCAAACCGCCGCTGACGCGCAAAATCCTCGGTTGAAACTCCCGCCGGCTTTTTCAGTTTATTCCGTTCCCAGACACAATCCAAGGCAAGCCCGGCACATACCTTACGGACAAACGCACAATCCCTGGCCGATCCCGGGCGCAAGGCATGGTCATAATGTGCCACGGTCAGATGAAGGGCCAGGTCATGCCGCAAAGCATATAGAAGATGCAACAGCGCCACAGAATCAGCACCGCCGGAAACACCCACCAGAATCTTCGCTCCATGAGGGATCAACCGCTGACGAACCACCATGTCACGCCAGCGAACAAGGACAACAGCCCCGGGGATGTCGCGCCTTGAAACTTTACCGCTCACCACTCCCCCTGCAGGCCACGCATTTCATGCCGGGCTTCCTGATAAGCTTCACGCAGTTTGTCTGCATATTTCATGTTGGGCGGCGTTAATTTCAATGCCGCGTAACCCGCGCGTACCAGTTCCGCATTTAAAAGTCTTCCGTCAGGCAAGATCACATACGCCAACAGTGATCCATCATTAGCCCGACGCTGCGTATCAAACTCCAGGTGAACCATGCGTCCTTCGCACAACCCTCGCGTAGAACGGATGGCTTCATCCTCGAAAGGGACAACTGGATTATCATCCGAGATAATAAACCCGTGCTCATCGCGCCGGACATCTTTCATGCGCGGCGACCGCGCTCCCTGAATCCCGATCAGCGTGACTTTATCGCCGTTCTCCATCAAAAGAAAATCAACCGCCAGTGCCCGCTCCACACGGATATCCCGGTATTTTACCGACGATTCCAATAACGGATTTAAACTTTGCGCTTGCGCCCCAATCGGGATAATCATTGCCGACAACACTAAAAAAAATATAATCTTCTTTATCACGTGATGGCCTCTCTAGATTAGGCTTCATAATACCATAATTTATGGGAAAACTTGAAATATTGAATACTGAGCATTCGTCCAGATGATCCTGAAGCGCTCGGGAACCAATGAAATCGATCTAAAAACAATATCCGAAAAATTATTGCCTAAAATAATATATCGGACATTAAACCCTCTGATCCTGTCATCCAAATCATAAGGATTACCATTCATAACATAAGTTGATTTCTTCCCGGTCATCAATTTAAAAAGCCTCGGCTTGGCAAACATCACTACCTCATCTGACGCCACATGCTCCCGGACCCAGGCGAACATTTCCTGATTTTCCCGATAGAACAATACATCATCATTAAAATTATAGTTAAGCGCGATATCGAAACAATTCAGGGATAAAACCACCGCAAAAACAATATTGGCCAAAAGCATCCGTTGCCCGAACAATCGATTCGAAATAGTTTTAATAAAATGGAAAGAATAGAATATCGCAAAGACATAAACCGGCAAAAGCACCCGCGCAAAAGCAGCCGGCGGTTGAGGGAAGAAAGCCCATGTATACACCAAAGCTAAATACACGGCCAAGAACAATCCCGTGAATGAAATGGATCGAGCCGCTATTTTCCTGATAAGAAAGATAATCACAATGAACGGAAGCAAATAACCGGCAACATTCAATCCACCTGCTAAATAATGATTAAAGGTGAATGTCATCACCGTATGCTCCGGCACAAAGACCCATAACAAAGCTTTCAGGGTCAATGGCGCCTGATGCACAACCTGTTTAACAGTAACCCATGGATCCTGGGATATTTGATGCCAGTAGCCTGCGGCTGTTCCTAACAATAGATGTTGAACAACAGTTGTTACGGCAAGAACAATGCCAATGAAAAAAGCCTTCCTGTTCTCTTTCCTCAATAATAGATGAGCCACGGCGGCAACAAATAGTGCTAATCCCGCCGATCTCGCCAGATAAGCAAGGACAGCGAAACCTGTGAAAAGATAAAAATATTTATCCCTGTGATCTTTCTGAAAATACTCATAAAAAATAACCGCGTATAAAACCAATCCCGTAAATAGAATATCTGATAAAACATTTTGTTTGAAAATAAAGAAAAAAGAAGACCACGCGAGCAAGACCATATATCTAAAAACATGTTCATCCTTCTTCAACGTAAAGAAAATATACGTCCCCGCGACAATGGCGCCCCAGAACAAAACATTGATCGCTTTTAAAATAACAAAATTCATGCCGAAGAAATACAGCAGAGGGCTCAATATCAAAGGATAGAGCGGCGGCCAGATAACATTATAATCAACAAGAATGCCATCAATGATGCCGGCTGTATAATGCCGGCCGGATATCAAATTCTGGGCATGAAGTATATACATGGCAAAATCATCACCCCAGTTATGCCCGTTCTTCAAGGTTAAAAGATTGATAAGGAAAGGCAATGCTATCAGCAAGCACTTGAAGATAAGGTGACGACTGTCCATGTTTTTCATCGATATTTATTAAACCCGGATTGTGCCCTGGCCGTCTTTCATCGACGAAACCATTTGCACGAAAATATGCGTTGTTATTTCAACTGGCCTTCCCCGATTTCAACATCCAGTCGACAAAAAACCAAATAGGCCACTAAGTATATCGCCAGGGCCAAAAATAAGACTGCTTTAAAATCCATAAATTGAGCCAAAATAATGGCCAACATAGAACCTAGAACACTGAAACCGCAGTTAATGCCCCAAGCCCAAGGGATACCAGCGTTGCCACGCATTTCAATAATCTTAAGACCTTGGGGGAAGAAAATCCCCAAAGTAAAACCTATCGGTGCCAACAAAGCAACAACCAGTCCCACCCGAGCTGCAAAAGTCCAGCCTACAGCTGTGTTAACAATTGTTGTGCCAATACCAGTCAAAGTTAAGATCAAGAACATAATTGCCATCACCGCCGCGAGAACAACATTCTTCTTGTTCCCTCCGAAGAGACGCTGTACAAAAGGAAGGCACAGGCTTCCCACGCCCGTCCAAAAGAGAAGCGCTGCGAGGACTACTGAAAGTGAACATATTGGCGTCCCTAGAATCAAAACGAACTTTTGCATTAAAGAGATCTCAATGAACATATACCCGAACCCAAGACACGCGAAATAGACAATAAATGGAGCTACGATCTTCCCGGGGAATTCCTGAGGATCAATCCTTCGCCAGAGAATTAATGGGCCCATAATAAAAACAATGATGAAAATCGTCGCTTGGAGCAAAACCAGGAATTGTGTCCAAAAGATCACTGTACCAGTATGGTGAGTCACCTTAGGCTTGAGTATATCGGACCAATGGAATTTATAATATTTATAAAAGAAAGGATTATCATCCGTAACGACGGAAATGTCGTAAAGGTATTTGTTTACAAATATATTCTGTTGCCCTTGCTTAAAGAATTCCGCATATGCATCAAAGGCCTTATACAGATCATCGCCGATCTCCTTGTCCCTTTTTGATGGATACAGAAGAACCATCTCATGGGAATGCAGAAAACCGATAAGCTTACGAAAATCTTCATCAGTGAAAACCGTCTTCTTAACAATGGTTATGGACCATCCCTTGTTCATGACGATGATAACATGTTCCCACGGATTTTTGATACCCATTGTCCGCAAAGCCTCGAGAGCGATCGCCTCCAACCGTAGTGTTTCGCGAGGAGGTCGAAAGAGCCATCGATTGAAAACAACGATACCATTATCATTGAGTATATTGAGATAATCTATCATTGCTTCTTTAGTATAAAGAAAGCTTTCGGCGTAGGCATAAGCCCCCGAAAAAAGCCCTGAGAACGTGTCCACGCCATTAAGAACGATCAAATCGTAATAATTTCTCGGAGCGACCTTAACCACATGGCGACCATCAAACGGCTTAACATTCGCCCAATCATATAGACGGCCTGAATATTCATACATATCCCCACCAGCAGACATAGCCCGAAAGGTCTCTGTGTTGATCTCCGCCCCGACAATCTCTTTGGCCCCGTGGGTCTTGGCCATAAAAATATCCCGTCCGCCCCCAGTCCCAATAATGAACACCTTAGGCTCATTTAACAACACATAAGGTGCTTCCATCGGCTGACTGAAAAGCGAAATCTTAAAAGGAGCCTCACCTTTTTTAGGATAACGAAAAACGGGCGTCCCTGCTAAAAAGTTTGTCGAAAAATATGAGAACTCTGGCATGGGATCGATATTGATTTGGAATGTACCCGCCGCGGTTTGTGCCATATACTGGCGAACATCCGGGTTCTTTATTCTATAAATATCAGTCCTTCCCATGGGATGCCAGCGGGCTGAAATCCGCTCAAAATCCTGCGCTTTAAAATGGCCGGGAATCCACTCCCATCCTTTGGCAGGATCAACCGTATAATTAACAGGTTCCGGCAACGCTCTGAACGCTAAAAGAAGCAATAACAAACTCACCCCGATCGCGATCCAACGACGATGCGCGAACAAAATGGCACCACCCAACGCCAAAGAAGCAAAGGAAAGGACGATCAATGAATGGACAACGGCAAAATGCATTAGAAAGAAGAAAAAGGCAGCAGCACCCATGGCCGCACCTAATAAATCAATAAAATACAAACGATGCGTTTCTTTGGGTAAAGTCGAAAATATATGGACAATCACAAACCCAATGAGCACAAAAGGGAGCATGAACATCGTATACGCCAGGAGCAACATGGCCAATGCCTTGGATGTTACAAAAACATTCAACAAATATTCGACCCTGATGGGAAGATAAATAATTGTGTATGTGCTTATTAAAATAACAGCACCCAAGACAAATAATAGCTTAGCCAGCAACCGCTTGGAAGCATCCGGTGAAAGTTTCTTATTCCAAATTAATTGAATATTAGCACCGATCCCATAACCCAGGATGGCAAAAGGAATAACGGTATAAACCACATGATTCCAGGCCTTCAGGTTCAACATCTTCGTCCAGAAAAGCTCCAGAAGGATGCAAAGAAAAGAAACAAAAAAGACAATAATGTAAGACATCTACTTCTCCCGATTAAACCCGGTTCATGTCCTGACCGTCTTTCATCGACAATTGAGGATAAAGGCAGCCTAAAACATTTGATTGTGCGTAAAAGAGGTTTGGGAATAAAAAGAAAAAGTGCCGAGGGAGAGACTTGAACTCTCGACCTAGCGGGTATGAACCGCTCGCTCTAAACCAACTGAGCTACCTCGGCAAAATCATTGGGACTAAGCCACGCTACTAAAATGTTGCGGAATTATAGGACAAACCCGCATGAAGTTCAAGCAGGAAATTAATAACGTGTAAAGAAAACAATATACAGCAACCCGAGGATGACCAAAAACGCGGCGATATAAACATCGTTGTAAAAAAACAGATCACGCGCGCGCTCCTGGACTGTATAAGGGAACTTGACTGTTTCCGACGCGACATCACCCGAAGACTTCAACTGCAGGACTTCGTCCCGCTTGAGGCGCAAATACTGCCCGGCAATATGATACGCGTGAAGCTTCTTCCCGTCGACAAGCTCCATCAGCTTCCCTTCGGAAACTTTCAGCATCTGCGCCGCCTCGCGCACGGTCACATACGGCCTGTTCATCATTTGCTAGTCCCTGCCGCCGCCCACTGGTCTATCTGGGCGCGTTCAAACTTGTAAACATCGCCTTCCATAACAACAGGGATCTTCCCCGCCCTGACAAGTTCAAGGATAACACCTTCCTCGATCTCAAGATATGCCGACAAACCCTTCAGATCGAACAACTCTGCCGCAGGTGCCGCTTCTTCCGCGGTCATGTGGCAATGACCCTGAAAGATGGCCCCTTCGACCACATTGAGCTTCGGGGCATGGATATCACCGATCAATACCGCCGTCGGCATGAGCGTCAGAAGGCGCGTGGCATTGACCGTGCCTTTCACCTTGCCGGCGATCACAATATTATCACCTGTTATGTCCGCCTCCACATCCGCACAGGTACCAACCGTCAGGGCTCCCTTCACATCCAGACTTCCCCTGAAATGACCGTTGATCCTTAGATCAACAGGCTCCTGAAAAGAAAGCGACCCATTCATCTGCGCATTGAGTTCTATCACATTAAGCGCACCTGGCTCAGATAGCTTAACCGGTTTCTTGTCACCAAAAGCCATATAAACTCCTTGTTATGCCCTACGGATACATTTTCAAATCACTATATGTTGATCAGGTTAACAAAAGAAAGCCTTCCCGTCAACGCGAAGCGTGGATGTGCGCCAGACCCGCTACCATGGCCGCATTGTCCATGCACAACGACAAAGGCGGAAAACTGACCTTGACGCCCGCCGCGGCGCCCAATGCCGCCAGTCGCTCTCTTAATGATGTATTAGCGGCAACACCCCCACCCACAAGAAGCGTATTCCTCTTCCTGGACCGGCAAGCCGCCATGCTCTTCTGTGCCAACACAGAAATAACACTTTCCTGAAAGGCCGCCGCCACTTTGGGGACCGAATATCCCGCTGTACCGACATGTTTACGTATATGATAAAGGACTGCCGTTTTGACACCGCTGAAACTGAAATCATCACTGCCCGCAAGCTCTGCCCGGGGAAATGTAAGGTCATTGGCCGTAACCGTGCGCGCCAGCGAATCGATCACTGGCCCGCCAGGATAACCCAATTCAAGGATGCGTGCCACCTTGTCATAAGCCTCACCTGCCGCATCATCGCGTGTTTTCCCGATCACACGAAAATGCCTGAAATCCTTGATCGAAAAAAGGCTCGAATGGCCGCCGGAAACAACAAGGCCTATGGCCGGCAGAGAAAGCTCCTGGTAGATCTCTGCCAACCGTGACGAACCGCGCTCCACCAGATAATTGGCATAGATATGCGCATGAATATGATTGACATGGATCAGCGGCTTCTTCAAGGCATACGCCAACGCGCCGGCAAACGTGATCCCCACCAAAAGCGACCCGATCAATCCCGGCGTCTGTGTGACGGCAATAGCATCAACATCCTGCATGCGAAGGCCGGCATCTTCTACGGCTTTGGCGGTCACAATATTAATGTATTCCAGCTGACGGCGCGATGCAATTTCGGGGATAATACCGCCGAACTTCTTGTGTTCCCCCAGGCTTGTGGCCACAACATTGGAAAGGACTTCGCGTCCATCACGGACAATGGCCGCCGATGTTTCATCACACGATGTTTCAATGCCAAGGATGTTCATGGATGATTGGCCTGAATAAAATCCCTGACACGCATGAACACATAACCCTGGGCCTTTAATTTACGGATCTGCTCCGTAAGGATCTGCATGGTCAACTCCCGGTCATGCCCGATGATCACCACCGAGCCATTGTCTTTGGCGATCTTCGCCGCAAGGGCAAATTGATGTTCGATGGATGCGCGCTCGTTACGATTATCCAGGAACACATTCCGCCGCGCGAAAAGAACACCGACCCGCGACGCGACCGGCGCACACACACTCTTGCTGCTGGTCAAGCTGTCCACAAAGAAAAGCCCGCGTCGCTTCAACTCGGTCAGGACGGTTGTCATCAGGGCAACACTTTCCGTCCCCCGGGAGCCTTCATGGTTATTAACGCCGACGATCCCCTGGAATTCATTTAAAACCTTCGTGAGCAACCGATGGACTTCTTTTTGCGACATTTCTGTTGTTAACATATACCCGCGGGGATACTTCTCGCGTACAACAGAAGGCTCGACGGGAAGATGCAGCATGGCATCCTGCCCGGCATCACGGGCACACTGAAGAACATCGCGGGAATACGGAAGATCCGGCATGATCGCCGGCGTGACCGGTGCGTCAAAATCAGACAGATATTGGCAATGACTACGGTTGTACCCCCAGTCATCGAGAATAACAGTGATCCTTCCCGTTACACCCTCACGGACAACAGGCATCACAACAGGTTTTAGCGGTTGAGGGGAAGGTTTAGCCTTGGGCGGACGTGTTTGAACCGGCCGCGAAGAAGGCACCTGGCGACGAAAAAACAAAAAATACCCCTGGATGCATAACAAAGCCCCCATCACCCATACAAGCACCACAAGCCATGATGCCGGATTCTTGCCCTTGCCTGGTGGTACCATACATCATCAATTCTCGGTAGACGTCAATTTCTTGTAAACACGGATCCCCTTGATCACGCTGATCGCGCTCTGGATCTGGTTGTCATTCTTCATCTGCTGATTCATTTCTTTCTCACGCCTGCGCTTCTCGATGGCGTTGGGATCATTAGCATCATCAGGTGCCAAAGCATCAAATATCTTGTTAACAGAATCTTCTTTTTGCAGTGTTTTGAGTGCTTTTGACTTAACGCCATCGGCATCATCTGAATTTTCTTCCGGTTGAACGATCCGTTCAACAACAATATCCGGCGTGATGCCAATTTCATGGATACACACACCTGAAGGTGTAAAATACTTGCTGGTCGTCAACCGTAACCCTGATCCGTCAGGCAAAGGAATCACGGACTGAACAGAACCTTTCCCGAAAGATTTTGATCCGAGCGTTACCGCGCGCTTGTTATCTTTAAGGGCCCCTGCCAGTATCTCACTGCCCGAAGCACTGCCCTCGTTGATCATGATAACAATAGGCCAGTCGGAAAATTCATGGCTGGTATTGTGCGAAACACTGACTGTATTTTGAGTTGCATCACGGCCTCGAACGGAAACGATCGTCTTGCCATCCGGAAGAAATATTTCACTAATACGGATAGCCACACTCAGGAGACCACCGGGATTATTACGGACATCGAGGACAAGCGCGGTAGCACCCTGCTCCTTCAATTTTCTAAGCTCCTTCAACATTTGCTCGGTAGATTCTTCACGGAACTCAACAAGGCGTAAATAAGCGATGTTATCGCTAATGATGTGAGGATCCCTGATATCTTGGATATGTATAATCTCGCGTGTAATATCGTATTCATGGATCTTGAACTCAGATTCACGCATGATGGTGATATGAACCTTGGTGCCCGGATTACCGCGCAACTTCTTGACCGCCTGGCTGATCGTAATGTCCCGGGTCGTATCCTTCTCTATCTTGACAATGCGGTCACCGGCCTTGATACCGGCTTTCCATGCCGGCGTGCCTTCAATGGGCGTAATAACCGTCAACAGATTATCCCGGATCGCTATTTCAATACCCAACCCTCCGAATTTCCCTTCGGTGTCAGACTTCAATTCTTCGTATTCTTCGGGCGAAAGAAACTGGCTATGCGGGTCAAGCGCCCCCAGCATACCTGTCAAGGCCCCGTAAATCACTTCTTTGGGCTTCTTTTCATCCACATACTCACTCATGATCTTGGTGAGCGCATAACTGAAAAGTTCAACCTGTGAATAAAGATCCTCTGGTGATTTCGGCGCAAACTCTTTCTTAACCGGCGCGACAACCGCATTCACCGATACAGGAGAAAAACTGGAGTCTTCGTCCAGACTATTTACTGCCTGAGAATAAACCGGCACAGAAAAACCGGCGAAGCCCACAGCTACCATGATAATAAAGAAAATTTTTCTAACCATCCGCAAGCCTCCTGGCAATGATCTCATTGATCTTTTTGGGATTCGCTTTTCCCTGCATTTTCTTCATGGCTTGACCGACCAGAAAACCTGTAACCCCGGCCTTGCCTGCGCGAATTTCTTCAACGGCCTTGGGATTAGCCGCCAGTATCTCATCCACAGTATTGAAAAGAACGGCGTCATCAGAAACCTGCGCCAGTCCTTTAGCGTTGATGATGACGTCAGCGTCACCACCTCCCACAACCATTTCAGCCAATACTTCCTTGCCGGCAAGATTGCTGATCGTCCCGTCTTCAACACGGGCGATCAATTTAACGAGATTCTCCGCCGACAGGCTGATCCCCGAGAGCGAACAGTTACGGTCATTCAATTCCTTCATGACCGGTCCGTTGAGCCAGTTGGCCGCCTTCTTGGGGTCTGCGCCAGCACGGACACAGGCTTCGAAGAAATCAGCAAAGCCCTGATCCTGGATGAGGATGGCCGCATCATAGTCGTTGACCGCATAATCGCGTTTGAAGCGCGCCTGCTTGGCCGCAGGAAGTTCCGGCAGATTGCGGCGGGCTTCATCAATCATGGCAGTTGAAAAAGTAAAAGGCACAAGGTCGGGATCGGGGAAATAACGGTAATCATGGGCATTCTCTTTGGAACGCATCGAGACGGTCCGTCCCTTGGCCTCATCCCATAAAAGAGTTTCCTGCGTGATCTTCCCGCCGCCAACAATGACTCCCTCATGCCGCGCCGCTTCAAACTCAACCGCACGCCTGAGCGCACTGAAAGAGTTCAGGTTCTTCAACTCTGTCTTAACGCCGAGCGTTGTTGCCCCCACGGGACGTATGGAAACATTCGCATCACAACGCAAACTGCCTTTTTCCATGTCGCAATCAGAAACACCGAGATAGGAAAGGATCAGCTTGAGGGTCGTCAAATAATCATACGCTTCGAGCGCCGAACGCATATCCGGCTCGGAAACGATCTCGATCAACGGGGTCCCTGTGCGGTTATAATCTGCCAAGGAGTAATTGTTCGCATGGTCATGGATAAGCTTGCCGGCATCTTCCTCGATATGTGCCCGGGTGATACCCACACGCTTTTCTTTGCCACCGGAAATAAAAACGACCTCGCCTTTAGTCGCAATGGGAAGATCATACTGCGAGATCTGATACCCTTTGGGCAGATCAGGATAAAAATAATTCTTACGGTCAAACTTGATGAACGTATTGATCTGGCAACCCAGCGCCAGGCCAACCTTCATGCCGTCCAGAAGGACCTGACGGTTCAAGACAGGCAGAGAGCCAGGCAAACCCAGGCAAACCGGGCAAACATGACTATTGGCTGTACCGCCAAAGACATTGGGGCAAGAACAAAATATTTTTGTTTTGGTCTTAAGCTGGAGATGGACCTCAAGCCCGATCACTGTTTCAAAAGTGCTCATAGCACAGCCCTCGCCTCATGCCAGGGGGTCGCCTGCTCATAAGCGTAGGCGGCACGCAGAAGTTTTTCTTCGGCGAAAGGTCCTGCCATCAACTGCAAGCCGATGGGCAGCTTCGCACGATCAAATCCGCAAGGGATCGAGATCGCCGGGATACCCGCCATATTGGCCGGTATGGTGAAAATATCAGAAAGGTACATGGAAACCGGATCATTCATTTTCTCGCCGATACCAAATGCCGTCGTCGGTGACGTCGGTGAAAGGATCACATCACACACACCAAAAGCCCGGTCAAAGTCCTGTTTGATCAATGTCCGGACCTTTTGCGCCCGTAAATAATAAGCGTCATAATATCCCGAAGAGAGCACATACGTCCCGAGCATGATACGCCGTTTCGCCTCGGGGCCAAAACCTTCCCCGCGCGTCTGCGCGTACATATCAATTAGACGCCCCTGCCGCGCAACCGCAGGGAATGAACGGCGCCCAAATTGAACCCCGTCGAACCGGGCCAGATTGGAGCTGGCTTCGGCTGTTGCCACAATGTAATACGTCGCCACGGCATATTCGGTGTGCGGCAAAGAAATATCGACGATTTCGGCTCCCTTGGCCTTAAAAACACGCACCGCCTCCTCAACAGCCGCCAAAACCTCCGGCTGTATCCCCGGTATAAAATATTCACGCGGGATCCCGATCCTCAGCCCCTTCACCTCTGAGCCAAGGGCTTTCGTATAATCGGGCACAGAAACATTGATCGATGTGGAATCTTTAGGATCAAAGCCCGCAATAATATTCAACAGCATGGCGCAATCCCTGACATCCTTGGTCAAAGGGCCGATCTGATCGAGCGATGAACCAAAGGCGATCAGCCCATAACGTGACACACGCCCATAGGTCGGTTTCAAGCCAACCACACCGCAGAAAGATGCCGGTTGACGGATAGAGCCACCGGTGTCACTGCCCAAAGCCCATACGGCCTGCCCCGCCGCGACAGCCGCCGCCGAGCCACCCGATGACCCCCCAGGAACGCGCTGAAGATCCCAGGGATTTCTCGAAGGGCCATAAGCTGATGTTTCACACGAAGAACCAAACGCAAATTCATCCATATTGGCACTGCCTACAATAACGCCGCCCGTGGCCTTTATTTTGGCCATGACCGTGGCATCGTAGGGCGGACGAAACCCCTCGAGTATCCTGGAGGCACATGTGACAAGATTCCCGTTAACGCAAATATTGTCTTTAACGGCCATCGGTAACGGGCATATACCGCCGGTGGTCTGGATGGTATCGGCAAAACGGATATACGCTTGCGTCGACGGATTAACGGCCTTGGCGCGCGCCAAAACCACTGCGGTGATCCGGGCAGCTGAAAGACGCCCGTCGTTCAAACGATCCATCAACGCATGGGCTGTAAGCGAGAAAAGATTCATTCCATGATCCTTGGGACTTTATAAGCATTATCCTGATGTTCGATCGCAAAAGAGAAAGCTTCGGCGGCAGAAAGACCTGGCTCGGGCACATCCTCCCGCACCACATTCTCGACATTCAATACATGGCTCGTCGGCGTTACCGCCGAAACATCCAGCGAATCCAGCTTGGCCGCATAATGCAAGATAGCTTCCAGGTCCCCTGCCAGCTTGAGGGCTTCCACCTCATCGAGATGAAGCCGCGCCAGGCCGCTGATATAATTGACTGTTTCAAGTGTGATCATGGCTTATCCCTTTAAAAAAGAAATGATTTTAACACCAGGCAAGATCAGGCACAAGGAGAAACTCCAGGAAAGACGTATACGTTTAGTCCGCCGTAATCTGTATATCCTTGGGGATCGTAAAATGAAAAGCGGATCCCTTGCCCTCTTGCGCTACAACCCAGACTTTCCCGGCGTGATCCTCGACAACGCTCTTAACAATGCTCAAGCCGGCACCGGTCCCTTCAAACCTGCCAGAAGTATCCAGTCGTTTAAAAATATCAAAAACCTCTTCCAAGGAAGCATGCGGTATCCCGATCCCATTGTCTTTAACCACAAATTCATACACATCTTCGCGTTCGATGGCCTCGATAGCTATCTTCGGTGCAATGCCTTCCCGGCCTGAAGAAAACTTGATAGCATTGGTCATAAGATTCAGAAAAACTTCCTTGAGTTTGATGGGGTCGCACACCATGACCGGCATCACTGCCGGCACCGCCAAGTCCACAGCGTTTTGTCTGATCTTGTAATCGAGCGTGGCCGTAACCTCATCGACCAATGACCGGACCGGTATTTTTTGATATGGATTACGGATGCGGGAAATGCGCGTCAGTGCCAACAGGTCATTGATCAACACATTGGCCCGCTCAACGCCGCGACAAACACCATCGATGCTGTCCTGGCCTTTCTTGTCGATCTTATCGTAATGATGCGACTTAAGGAACTCCACATACCAGGCAATGCCCATGAGCGGCGAGCGGATATCGTGGCTGACGGTGTGAACAAAGCGATCCAGCTCCAGATTCACTTTCTCAAGATCTCTCTTCTGCCGCGCGGTCAGATCAAGGTTTTCCTGTAAAACCTGGTGCTGTTCTTCAAGGCTTGTCCTGGCATCAGCAAGCTGAGCGGACATACGGTTAAATTCGCGGCTCAACTGGCCAAGCTCGTCTTGAGACAATTCATCAAGCTTTACGCATAAATTCCCTCCACCAATCTCATGTGTGGCCTTGAGGAGTTGCGCCAATGGACCCTGGATACCGCGGATAATAGAAATGCTGAGGGCCAGCCCCGCGATGAGGCTCACAATGAACATAATCAACAGCACGCGCCCTGTGGTCTGTTCATAGCGGCTGGCTTTGGCCACCGATGCCTTAGTGAAATCCTGGACATCATCGAGCAGTTTCTTGAGTTCCCGCGCCAACTTGCTTTCATCCGTATGGATCTGATCGACCGCCTCGGCGGATATCTCGTAGGAACCTTCGTCAATGCTCCGAAAAATACCGACAGATACAGCATCATAATGAATATGCGCCTTTTCAATCTCCTTAAACAAATCACTCACATGGTCAAGGTTGTTGCGGGTGGTAACATCCTGCACCAGACGCAGGTCATCTTCCACCATGCGCTTGGCATTAACAATATCGATCGCACCTTCTTTGGCAAGACTTTCAAAATCATTCTTCGCCAATTTGATATGAAAAAGAAGATGTTCCTTGCGCGCCGGCGTGACTTGCTGGTAAGCCAATTCTTCAGCGATACGGCGCAATCGTTCAAAAATAACCGCTTTCTGGAGTTGACGCTTGGTGATGGCGGTCGAGGTCTGCAGGAGAACGACATCCTGATTAACAATAGCCCGCAGTTCACGGCTCACTCCTTTAAGAAAATGAAAACTGATAACCCCGTTGACAGCAAAAAGCATCAGCAAGACGGCGATCAGCAGTATGATCTTGAATGATATTTTCATACAAGCTCCTCCGTTCCTTTCCATTCTCCGGCAGAGAACACCTCCTGCAACCCATTAGCGATCCTCGCATACTGAGCTACCGTCAGATCCCCGGCCCTCGCCTGGGGATCAACCCCCGCCACTTCAAACAGCAAACCAAGACGGTCTTTGGACGCAAAAACACCCAGGGAATTAAGAAGATTCTTGCGGCGCTGTTGAAATGCCGTCCGCACCACACGGACAAAATAAGCTTCGCTCCAGACCTCTTCAGCCGGCTTACCGCGGCGCAAATCCATGCGCATGAAACATGACGTGACCTTCGGTGACGGACGAAACGCGCCAGGACTGATCCGGAACAACATCTGCGGCTTGGCGAACATCTGCACAAAACAGGACAGCGAGGAATAGTCCTTCGTCCCGGGCACAGCCACAAGCCGCAGACCAAACTCATACTGAACCGTTATAAAAAGCGTCGTAAACATTGTCCTGTTCATGATCGCCCGCACAATGATCGGCGTTGAAATATTATAGGGAATATTGCCGAAAACCTTGACCGGCTGCGGTAAAAGCGCAAGATCGAATTTAAGGATATCCGCGTGATGCACGGTAATATTCCTTCGCGCGAAATCCGCCTCCATTCTGGCGGCCAGTACACGATCAGCCTCAACCGCGATCACCGCTTTTACCCGCGGAAGGATCTCGCGCGTCAAAGCCCCTTGCCCCGGGCCGATCTCAAGTACGGTTTCATCCGATGCAAAGTCACAGGCATCGACCACACGTCCAATGATCCTCTGATCGACCAGAAAATTCTGGCCAAGGGATCTTTTGGGAACAAAGATGGCAGGTGGGCGGCTGATAGGACTCACACCAGTCCTGCGGCGAGCTTGATCGCCGCACGCATAGAGCCAGGATCCGCCAAGCCTTTGCCTGCAATACCAAAAGCCGTGCCATGCGCCGGTGACGTGCGGATAAAAGGCAGACCTGCCGTCACATTGACCAGACGATCGAAATAACACGCTTTCAACGCCGGCAACGCCTGGTCGTGATACATGGCAACGATCAGATCATACCCGGTGCTCAACCCCGGCTCAAAAAGGGTGTCCGCCGGCAACGGTCCAACCACATCCCACCCGGCTTTGCAGGCCTTCTTTACCGCCGGCATGATCTGGGTGATCTCCTCACGCCCCATATGCCCGCCTTCTCCGGCATGCGGATTAAGACCACAAACCGCGATCCGAGGTCGCTGGATATGGAAATGATCCCGGATAAAAGCTGACGCTGTCCCTACAACCGAAAGAACCTTTTCTGCCGTGATCAAATCAGGGATTTCTTTCAATGCCACATGCCGTGTCACAAGCACAACGCGCAACGCATCGGCGACAAAAAGCATCTCCACATCCTTGATGGCAAAAGCATCAGCCAGAAAAGTCGTATGTCCTTTAAACCCCGGATAAAAAGGGATAACAGCTTCCTTCGACAAAGGGGCTGTCACAAGACCGTCAACCGCACCGGCCTTCAAAAGTTTCACCGCACATTCAAGATATAAAAGAGAATCACGACCCGATCCCGGCGTAGGACAACCCGGCTTGTGTGGCACCATACAACGGCTGTCCGCCAGATGAATGACGGACGGCAAAGGGATCTTGGAGGGCCAGTAGCGCGCCAGCAGCTCTTCATTGCCGATGACGATAAATTCCACCTTCCGGCAAGTGGCATCGCCCTTCAAACTGGCCAGCGCGGCGGCCGTTACTTCAGGGCCGATACCGCAAGGATCTCCGAGCGTTACCGCGATAACCTTATTTCTTGATTTCGACATATGATTTCTTCCTCAAACTCTCCAGCCATAACGGAAACTTCTGCCTGAATTTTTCATCAAATAATAACTGGTATATCTCCTCCTTCACGATCTCAAACGCCGTTACGGTCCCCTCCGTCCTTCCTGCCAGCTTCAAGATATACAATCCTTCGGGGATCGCAACGATATCTGAAACATCTCCAGGCTTCATGGTATCAATGACAGACTTGAACTGGTCGTTGAGATTCCCCTCATCAACTTCACCGATGTCTGGTAATTCGGAATACACCTTGGCGACAGCTTGAAAATCCTCGCCAGACCGGACACGTTCAAGAGCCGCACGCATAACGGCATATGGTTGTTCATCAGTCAATCCCCCCTTGACAGCGATAGCATTAAGGTAGACCCGCGCATGCTTACGGTAACGTTCAATATTATCATTATAATAATCAGTTACTTCCCTGGGATTGACAGCGATCTTTTCGCGCACAGCGCGTGTCACGATATAACGCGCCTTAAACTGCTCCTCAATCTTTTTACGAATATCAGAAATGGTCACGCCTTCCTTGTTGATCGCGGACAAAAACTCCTGCGTCGACGTGTATTTTTTCTTGATCTCTGTCAGCCGGTCTTCGATCGCCTGCGGGCGTATCTGCATGCCCTGCCTGTTGGCCTCGGCCAGGATAAGCCGGTCATCGACGAGTTGATCGACTCCCTTGGCTTCATACTGCTGCATGATCCCCTTTATTTCAGTATCCGTACGCCCCTCAATGCGCAACTGGGCATATATACCACGCAAATAATCCTGTAAATCTTTGGCCGTGATAACATCGTCGTCAACGACCGCAATGATCGCATCCTCAACCGCTAATGCAAAAGGCATTGGCCTCACCAGCAATGCCGCGCCCAAGAACAGTGTGATCAACAACAAACGCCAGCAACCATTCATCCGCATCCTCAGGCTCCTTTTTCTTTTAATTCCCGCCGTAAATGCTCAACCGACTCGCGTAAAAGACGGCAATAAAGGTCAAACCCTATTGACGCAATATAACCATGCTGCTGTTCGCCCAGCAAATTCCCGGCCCCGCGGATCTGCAGATCCTCAAATGCGATATTGAACCCTGCGCCGAGATCAGTGAACTTGGCCAGTGCATCCAGCCGTTGGCGCGCCACCCCGGAAATTTGTCCTTGCTCGGGTACAATGAAATAAGCATACGCCTTAACATCCATCCGCCCCACCCTGCCACGCAGTTGATGCAGATCCGCAAGCCCGAATCGGTCCGCCCGATTGACAATAAGCGTATTGGCATTGGGTATATCAATCCCAGATTCTATTATAGTAGTGCAAACCAAACAATCAACCTCGCGCTTGAGAAATTTAAGCATGACCTCTTCAAGCATACGGCCCGGCATCTGCCCGTGCCCCACCGCCAGCCGCACGCGCGGTACCAGGCGCTGGATCAACCTTGCGATCGGATCAATATCCTCGACATGATTATGCAGAAAGAAAACCTGCCCTCCGCGCCTGAGTTCCTGATCTATCGCGGCGCCAATAACCTCCTCATCAAAATGGATCATGTGGGTGGAGACCGGTATCCGGTTCTGGGGCGGTGTCGCAATCACCGACATGTCGCGCGCTCCTGCCATGGCCATATAGAGCGTACGCGGAATAGGTGTCGCTGTCAAGGTCAGCACGTCTGCCAGCAATTTCATGTGCTTAAGGCGTTCTTTAGCCGTCACCCCGAAGCGCTGTTCCTCGTCAATGATAATAAGCCCGAGATCCTTGAAGGCGACATCTCCTGACAAAAGCCTGTGGGTACCGATGAGGATATCCACTTTCCCTTCTCGGGTTTGCGCAACAATGGCTGCCTGCTCAGCCTTGGTCCGAAAACGTGACAACATCCCCACGCGCACCGGAAAATCCTGCAGTCGCTTCACAAAATTAAAATAATGCTGTTCGGCAAGCACCGTCGTCGGCACAAGGACCGCCACCTGCTTGCCAGCCATAACGGCCTTGAAAGCGGCACGCATAGCCACCTCGGTCTTGCCATAGCCCACGTCACCACACAAAAGGCGGTCCATCGGCTGAAGGGCTTCCATATCCGCCTTGACCTCAGCGGCGGCTTTGTCTTGATCGGGCGTGGCTGTAAAAGGAAATTTCTTTTCAAACTCAACCTGCCATGAAGTGTCCGGTGGAAAAGGAAAACCCTTCAGGCTCTCCCGCACCGCCTGAACATGCAAAAGGCCGGCCGCCAGATGCTGGAGGCGTTTTTCGATCTGACGCTTGACCTTCTCCCAGGTCCTGCTGCCCAGCGTGAAAAGACGCGGCGGTCTTTTGGTAAAACTGATATATTTCTGCACCAGATGCAAGTCATGCCGCGGCACATAAAGCTTATCGCCGCCCTCATATTCAATGACAAAATGCGCCAGCTTCCCGGTACCAGACTCAACATCTTTGATGCCCAGGAAACGGCCGATCCCGTGGACATTGTGAACAACATAATCCCCGCGCTCAATATCAATAAAATGATTGAGGGGCATATCAGCCGTGAACGGAATAACTTTCTTATGGTCCGCCGGACGCGTGGTACGCACCGGAAGAATAATCAGCGCCTTATGCTCCCATATATTCTTGCCGGTGAGCATATTGTAGGTATAAATACGCCGCACACAATCATCGTCCATGTCCATACGGACAGGCGCATCAAAATTAACCGGGAAGATATCAATGATACTGCCGCGCACAGCGCATTGGCCGGGCTCTGCCACATGCTTGACACGGGCATAACCAAAACGAACGAGATCAACAACAATACTTTCCAGCGGGATGGTCTGGGAAATGAAATACTGCAGGGATTTAAACATACTTAAAACCAATGAAAAACCCCGGTCCCGGCAAGCGTTGGCCTGTCGGAACCGGGGGAAAGAATTGCCTCACATCACTGCCACTTCTTGTGCGACAACAGCACCAGCGGCGTGACGATGAACATGGTGGAATAAACACCGCACACAAAGCCGATGATCAAAACCAGTGAAAACGTGTTGAGCACTTCACCGCCGAAAATAAAAAGAGCAATGACAACAAGGAGCGTGACAAACGTGCTCAGCACCGTACGCCCAAGTGTCTGGTTGATGCTCAGGTTGATGACCTCGGCGAGCGAAAGCTTGCGGTTCTTGGCCGCGTTCTCGCGCACACGGTCAAACACGACGATCGTATCATTGACGGAATACCCCGCGATGGTTAAGAGTGCCGTCACGACCAGAAGGTCGATCTGACGCCCCATCATGACGGAAAGCCCCAACGCCATCAGGATGTCATGGATCAAGGCAGCAACGCCGGCCGCGGCAAATCCAAAGTTCTTGAAACGGATCCCCACGTAGATCAAGATAGATGCCAGCGCTAAAAGGATCGCCCACAGCGCACGTTCACGCAGGGCTTTCCCGACAACGGGACCGACCTTTTCAATGCGCAATGTCTCAAAGCTGTTATCCTTGAATTCCTTCTTGAAGATCGCCACAACCTTCTCGTACGTATCCTCGCTCGAACGAACGATCACATCTTCGGGATTCTTGTCGAATTGCTGGATCACCGCGTCCTTGATATCCGCATCCTTCAACGCCTTGCGCAGGCTGTCAGCGGAAACAGCTTGCTTGAAGCGGTATTCCTGGACCTGACCGCCGGCGAAATCTATACCGTAGGCCATATCTTTCTTGGAAATGATCGCAAAAAGACCGGCCGCTGTGATCACCGCCGAAATGATCAGGAAGAAATACATCGGCTTCACAAAGTCGATATTGGTCTGTTTGAACAAACGCATCATCTTGAGCGTCGTGAGTTTGCGCTTTTCAAGCAGGAAATCAAACATGGCGCGTGTGATATAAACAGCCGTAAACAGACTGGCCGCCAGACCGATGCTGAGCGTGATCGCGAAACCTTTGATTGGGCCGGATCCAAACTGAAAAAGCAGGAATGAAGCGATCAGCGACGTGACATGCGAGTCAATGATCGCGCTCAATGCCCGGTCATACCCGCTGGCGACCGCCGCCGCCAGTGTCCGCCCGTTCTCCAATTCTTCCCGGATACGTTCATTGATAAGAACATTCGCGTCAACCGCCATCCCGAGTGTCAGGACGATACCCGCAATACCCGGCAAGGTCAGCGTGACCTGCGACCCCGGCATCATGACATTGATGAACCCCATCGCGCCGACGATCATCACAAGGTTCAGGATCAAGGCCACCGAAGCGATCATCCCGCCGATCCAGTAATAAATGATCATAAAAGCAAGGACAAAGAGCGAGCCGAACACAGTGGCGCGAATACCGGCATCAATGGAATCCTTGCCGAGCAAAGGCCCGATGGTGCGTTCTTCTTCCACATACATCGGCACAGGCAAAGAACCGGAACGCAACGCCAGCGCCAGCACAAACGATTCGTCATACGTGAACTGCCCGGATATCTCCGCCGTCCCCGTCATGATCGCTTCCCTGATATTGGGCGCGGAAAGCACCTCGCCATCCATGACAATGGCCAGTCGTTCCCCCACATGCTTGCTGGTAAGATCAGCAAAATCCTTGGTGCCTTTCCCGTTGAAAGCCAGGGATATTTTGGGCAACATGGACTGTGAATCAAAATCAACCTTGGCATCCGAAATAGCATCACCCTGCAAGATCGCCTGCGCCTGAACAAGGATGGCTTCCCTGTTATCACCCTTGGCGTACTTAAGCTCAAGCCCTTCGGGAACTTTCCCGGCCAGCGCATCTTTTAATTTGGCCGGATCATTGTCCACAAGCCTGAATTCCAGGTGCGCGACGCGCTTGACCATATCCACAGCCCTGTCACGGTCGGTAACCCCCGGAAGTTGAACAAGGATCTGGTCTTCACCCTGGCGCTGGATCGCCGTCTCACCGACTCCCATGCTGTCGATGCGATTGCGCAGGATTTCCATCGCGCGCAACACAGCATCCTCTTTCTTGGTCTTGTCAGCGAGCTTGGAAGTATCAACCTTCAGGATAAGATGCATCCCGCCCTTCAGGTCAAGGCCAAGGTTAATACGCTTTTGGATCGGCCAGGCAAACGCCACGCAAGCAACAATGACACCAAGGATGATCAGGAACCGGGTGCGAAGATTCTTACTCATGACTTCCCTCTTTTTAGAAAGTTACCCCATTCAAGGGCTTATACGGCATCCCTGCCGGACGCGTTACTCTGCTTTTTTCTTGAGGACCAGGATCGCTTCCCGATCAAACTCAACACGGACATTTTCATCCAGACGAAGCACGATCGTGGTATCTTTAACATTGACAACCACCCCGTGAATACCGCCGGATGTAACCACTTCATCGTTCTTGGCCAGAGCTTTGATCATCGCCTGATGTTCTTTCTGTTTCTTTTTCTCAGGACGGATAACCAGAAAATAAAAGATCGCGAAAATAAGCAGCATCGGAACAATCTGCGTAATGATGGAAGACTGCGCTGGCATACGACAACCTTTCGATGTTACTTTTGTTGCTTGGTTTTGTTATACAGCGAGCGGACAGTATCTGACATCTGTGCCCCTGTCTTGACCCACTTTTCAACCTTGGCCGTATCAAGTTTATAAACAGCCGGCTTCTTCGAAGGGTCGTAATGCCCCACGATCTCAAGCACCCTGCCGTCACGTGCGGACGACTTGCTGATAACAACGATGCGCCAATTGGTGTTCTTCTGGGCCGGATCGCCCGCTCTCTGCATCCTGATCTTGACTTCCATTGCTCCTGTTTCCTTTCTTCGTTCGTTTTTGCTCAGCGCGCGTGGGCCAACTCGAGGGCCACGATCTGCGCTTTTGCCTTGTTGACTGTTTCCTTATATTCACTGGCCGGATCCGAATCCGCCACAATGCCGGCACCAGCCTGGACATACGCCTTGGAACCCCCAGGACCTTTCTTGATCACAATGGTGCGTATTGTAATACAAGTATCGATATCTTGCGAGAAACTTATGTAACCAACACATCCGCCATAGGGTCCGCGCCGCGCAGGCTCAAGCGCCTCAATGATCTCCATGGCCCGGATCTTAGGGGCTCCCGAGAGGGTTCCCGCCGGGAAAGTGGCCTCAAGGGCCGATAAAGCGTCATGCCCCGGCTGAAGGCGCCCCTGCACATTGGAAACAATATGCATGACATGCGAATACTTTTCAACGGACATAAAATCAGTAACCTTGACAGTTCCTTCCACGCACACCCGGCCAAGGTCATTGCGGCCAAGATCGACCAGCATCACATGTTCCGCGACCTCCTTAGGATCCGCCAGCAGTTCCCTGGCCAAACATTCATCCTCCTCCGGAGACTTTCCCCGCGGGCGCGTACCGGCAATAGGCCGTGTCTCCACAAGCCCGGCCTCACAGCGCACCAGCAATTCCGGTGATGACCCTACAATGGACAGCCCTTCCATATCCAGAAGATACATGTACGGCGAAGGGTTGAGTGTGCGCAATGTCCTGTAAATATTGACCGGGCTCGCCGTAACAGCAACATCAAAACGCTGGGAAAGAACGACCTGGATGATCTCCCCGGCCTTGATCTCTTCCTTGGCGGCAACCACCATGCGCTCATAACCCCCAGCCGTGCAATTAGCGCGCACCTTCAACTTCCTCGCCGGTACGGCCTTGGCAGCAGGCAATCGCAAAGGCCGTGTGATGACCGCAATCAACGCGTCAATGCGTTGCATGGCCGCCCTATATTTTCCCTGCAAGACTTTTCGGCTTTCACCGGTCCCTATATCCACACAGGCCACAACCTTGATCGTATGATGCAGGTGATCAAAAATGACCAGGTCTTTGGCCATCATGAGAACAACATCCGGAAGCTCAAGATCATCAGGCTTCTGTACGGGAACTTTCTCGAAGAAACGTACCGTATCGTAACTCAAATACCCGACAAACCCGCCGCTAAAACCCGGCAATCCGGGGATATTGACAAATTTGTAATGCCCGATCAGCGCACGCACAAGTTCCAGCGGCGTTGTGTCAAAGGTACATGTTTCCCTGACAGGTTTGCCCCGGTTAAAACGGATGATCGCCCCCGCATGATCTTTAGTCGTCAGCACAAGTTCCGGGTCGCGCGCCAGAAAAGAATATCGCGCCAGTTTCTCGCCGCCCTCGACGGATTCAAGGAGAAAAGAATATTGGGCTTTGGCCGAAAGCTTGATATAGGCCGCTACCGGTGTTTCCAGATCACCGTCAATTTCTTTATACACAGGGACAAGATTCCCCTGCCGGGCATAATCCAAAAATTCTTTTTCGGTCACATGCTTCATGCCCGCACACATACGCCTTTCGCGCGCAGATGATCTTTAACCTGTCTAACCGATATTTCACCGTAATGAAAGATCGAAGCCGCCAATCCGGCATCGGCCCCGGTGTGCCTGAAGAGAGCTGAAAAATCATCGACACGACCCGCCCCGCCCGACGCGATCACAGGAATATTCACCGCCGCCGCCACCGCCTGCGTCAAGGGCAGATCAAAGCCGTCTTTGGTGCCGTCGGCATCCATACTCGTCAGGAGTATCTCACCGGCACCCAGGCGCTCGACCTCACGCGCCCAAGCAACCGCCTCTTTATCCGTTGGGCGCCGTCCGCCATGCGTGAAGACCATCCAGCGGCCGTCGATAAGGCGCGTATCAATGGCCACCACAATGCACTGGCTCCCGAAACGCTCGGCCGCCTCGCGCACAAGATCAGGGTTCGCTACCGCCGCCGTATTGATCGACGCCTTGTCAGCCCCCGCATTCAACAGCCGGCGGATATCCTCGACGGCATTGATCCCGCCGCCGACCGTCAACGGCATGAAGACCTGCTCCGCTGTCCGGTTCACCACATCAATGAATGTCTTGCGGCCTTCATGGCTGGCGGTAATATCAAGGAACACCAGCTCATCAGCTTGCGCGGTATCATAGATCTTCGCCACCTCAACAGGGTCTCCCGCGTCACGCAAGTTCAGGAAATTAACACCTTTGACCACGCGCCCGTCTTTCACATCAAGGCAAGGGATGATGCGCTTGGTCAACATGCTTTGCCTCCGGAAAGCGCCAGTGCCTCCCTGACATCCAGGGTGCCTTCATAAATAGCGCGGCCGGTAATGACCCCGTAAAGGTTTTTCTTCCCGAGGGCTTGCAAGGCCCGGATATCATCGAGGCTTTTGACCCCGCCCGAAGCAATGATGTTAACCCCGGCGAGCACCAGCATCTCGTTCAATCCATTGATATTCGGTCCTGCCAGGGTCCCGTCGCGGGCAATATCCGTATAAATAATATATTGCAATCCCATGTCCGCCAATTCCCGGGCAAGATCGATCCCTTTAATAGTCGAAGTCTCGACCCAGCCGCGCCGGGCAACAAAACCATCCGCGCAATCAAGGCTGACAGCAATACGCCCGCCCCATGACGCAAGGACATCCTTAAGAAAAGAACGGTCATCCACAACCTTGGTGCCAAGGATAACACGATCGATCCCGGCTTCAAGGTAATGGTCAACGACATCACGGCTGCGGATCCCCCCGCCGGTCTCAACCGGGATGTTGAGTTCCCTGGCTATCTGGCAAATCGTTGCCTGATTCCGCCGCTGGCCCGATTCGGCACCGTCGAGGTCAACCACATGCAGGTAAGGAGCTCCCAACGCTTCCCATTGCCTGGCCATGGCCACAGGATCAGAACCATATTCTGTTACCTGATCAAAACGCCCCTTGAACAGGCGTACGACCTTGCCGTCTTTGATATCGATCGCGGGGATGATCAGCATGCGACAAAATTCTCCAGTATCTTCAGGCCGACGGTCTGGCTTTTTTCCGGATGGAACTGAACACCCCAAATATTCCCCGCACACACCGCCGAGGCATAACTCAGCCCGTAATCCGTCATGGCTGAGCGGATCTTCATATCCACAGGCTTAACAAAATACGAATGACAAAAATAAACAAAAGCCCCATCGGCAATGCCCCTGAACATCGGGCAACCCTCGTGCACAATAGCGAGACTGTTCCAACCCATTTGCGGCACCTTAACAGAATTCGGAAAACGTTCAACGGTCCCGGGCAAAAGGCCTAACCCTTGGACTGATCCCCCTTCGGTGCTTGATTCAAAAAGAAGCTGAAACCCCAGGCATATCCCCAGAAACGGTTTGCCCGAGGCGGTGAATGCTTTTATCGCGTCGATCAACCCAAGCTCTCCAAGCCTCTCCATCGCCGGGCGTATCGCCCCCACCCCCGGCAGGACAAGCTTGTCCGCCAGCGCCACCTCGGCCGGCGATGTCACGATGCGCGTTTTGCCCCCGGACACCTCAATGGCCTTCTCAACACTGCGCAAGTTCCCCATGCCGTAATCAACAATAGCGATCATCAGTCAATGATCCCTTTGGTCGACGGCACGATCCCCTCGCGGCGCGGATCAACCTGTGTCGCCTGGTCAAGGGCCAAGCCCAAAGCCTTAAAGACAGCCTCGACATTGGTATGCACATCATCCGAAACATTCTGGACTGTCACGCTGATCGTTGCTCCCAACGCGTGCGCAAACGATTCCATGAAATGCTCAAGATAGGTGAATGAATATTCTTCCTTACCCTTCAACTGAACAACCTTGTCTTCCTCGATGTTCAGCTTGAAATACCCGCGGCCGCTGATATCCAGCAGTACACGTGCGGTCGTGGCCTCCATCGGCGCGCCTGCCCCGCCGAAACGGCGGATGCCGGCTTTATCGCCAAGGGCTTCACGGAACGCCTTGCCCAAGACAATGCCGATATCCTCATTCGTATGATGAATATCAATGGCCGTATCCGAACATACCACGTCCAGTTCCAGATCAAAAAGGCCATGGAAAGCAAAAAGCTCGATCATATGATCAAGGAAAGCGATGCCCGTCTTGATCCGGGCACGATCACCGCGCCCGTCGACATTCAGCTTTGCCTTGATATGCGTTTCCTTGCTTTTACGTTCGATCATGGATGTTCTCATAAGCCTGCCCTTTCTCCCGCGCGCGTCAAGGCCGCACCTGGATCAACCTTTATTTAAACCTGACATTAACCGATTCCGCGTGTTTGACAAGACCCTCGATCATGGCAATGCGCTCGAGCGATTCGCGTACTTTCTCCAGCGCCTTCCTGGAATAAGAGACGATGTGGCTTGTCTTCATAAAACTGGAAAGGCTCAATCCCGACGCAAAACGCGCCGTCCCTAATGTGGGCAGGACATGGCTTGGCCCGGCCACATAATCGCCCAGCGGTGTCGGGCTGTACGGCCCCAGGAAAATAGCCCCGGCATGACGGATCATTTTGGCCACATTGGCAGGGTCGCTGGTCAGGATCTGCAAATGTTCGGGCGCGAGCCTGTTGGCGATCTCGCACGCGGCTTCCATGTTCTTGGCATAAATGACATAACCGCCCTGAACACGATTCCTGACCTGACGGATCAACTGCTTGGATGTCGACACAAGGATGGCAAGCCCGCCGGAATGCTCGATCTGCGATTCAAGGTCAGCCACCACATAATCAGGATTGCTCAGGCGATTGGCGATCACCACCAGTTCGGTAGGACCGGCGAGCATGTCAATATCCACATAACCAAAAAGCTGACGTTTGGCCTCGGTGACATAGGCATTGCCCGGCCCGACGATCTTGTCTACCCGGGGGATCGTGCGCGTCCCAAAAGCCAGCGCCGCGATCGCCTGTGCCCCGCCGACCTTATAAACTTCATTCACATTCAACAGATTCGCCACCGCCAGGATATGCGGATTCACATGCCCGTCCTTCCCGGGAGGTGTCAGGATCACGATCCGTTTCACACCCGCGATCTTCGCCGGGACAACGGTCATGTACACCGAAGACACCAACGGTGCCGTTCCCGCCGGGATATAGACCCCCACCGTATCGATCGGACGGAATTCTTCTTTCAGAAGAATCCCGTCTTCACTCTTGATACAGCAGGGCTTCTTGATCTGACTGCGATAAAAAGCCGTCACATTATGGATAACCATCTTGAGCGTCGCGACAAATTCCGGCTTGATATTCTGAAAGGCACCGCTGATCTCGCTCTCGGCCACGCGCAGATCTCGGGGTGAAAGCTTGACATGATCGAACCGGGCGGTATATTTCAATACGGCTTCATCCCCGTGCAGGCGAATATCCTCGACGATCCGCGCCACCTTGCTGACCACACTTTTGCGGCGATAATAAAGATTCCTGTCATAAAGCTGGTAAACAGCCTTGCTGTTTGACTTTAACAATTTCATAACGAAAGAACCCCTTTCACGATCTTCGCCGCCTCTGCCATCGCCTCAGGCAACCTCGACGGTTCCTTGCCGCCAGCCTGCGCCATATTCGGCTTGCCGCCACCCGACCCGCCGATAAGAGGCGCGACTGTACGGATAATATCACCGGCCTTGATGCCCCTGGCCACAAGGTCATCCGTCACCGCGATCAGAAAAGCCGCCTCTGACGGTCCGGCGTCAGCACCGAGCAAATGAACAGATGATGAACATTTCTGTTTGATCATGTCAGATACACGGCGCAAGGTATCCATATCGACATCCTTGAATATATGCGCCAGGATCAAACTGCCACCGACCTTTTCAGCACCGGCTAAAACAGCATCAAGCCCGCTCCGGATAATATCAAAATTAAGAGTACTCACTTCTTTCTGAAGCCCATTCAGTCGCAGCGACTGCTGTTCAATGCGCGCCGGAAGATCATCTGCGGCAACCTTGAGCGCCTGCGCCGCCTTATCAAGGATCAACTCACGCCCGCGCACATAAGCCATGGCACCAGCCCCCGTCACCGCTTCAATGCGGCGAATACCCTGCGCCACCGCCCCTTCGGTCACGATCCTGAAGAAACCGATCTGCCCGGTAGCCGACACATGTGTGCCACCGCAAAATTCTTTGGAATGATCGCCGACCGTCACCACACGCACGGTATCCCCGTATTTCTCGGCAAAAAAAGCCAGTGCCCCGCTGGTGGCCGCCTGTTCGCGCGTCATTTCCGTCATCGCCACAGGTTCACAGGAACGGACAAGCCTGTTGACCATATCCTCGATCTTCTCGATCTCCGCACGGCCGACAGCTTTCGGATGCGTGAAATCAAACCGCAAACGGTCAGCATCAACCAGCGATCCCTGCTGTTTCACATGTTCTCCAAGGATCATGCGCAATGCCGCCTGCAAAAGATGGGTCGCTGTATGATTGCGCGCCACAGCCATACGCCGTTCGCCGTCGATAGCTGATTTGACAGCCGCAAGGGCCTTGCATACGCCTTTTTCGACAATCGCCGCATGCACATAAACATCCGCCACCTTGCGCACATGCTGCACCCGCAGTACACAGCCCTGCCCTGATATCACACCGATATCCGCGCACTGCCCTCCCTGCTCGGCATAAAATGGCGTCTTGTCGAGCACAACAGTAACTTGACTGCCTTCAAGCGCTTCATCCACGGCCTGCGCCCCTACAAAGACTTTAAGAACAATACTTTCACACGCCGGCTGATCGTAACCAACAAAAATGGTCTTGGGCAAGCCCTTCACATCCACGTCGCCCGACAAAAACACATCGCCCTGCATCTTGCTGGCCGCGCGTGAACGCTCCTTCTGCGCGTCCATCTTTTTCTCAACAACGCGCATAACCCCCGCATGGATATCCGCCGCGAAGTTTGCACGTATCCTGGCCTCAATCAGATTCAGCGGCAGGCCGTAAGTGTCGCGGTAACCAAACATTTTCTCGCCGATCTCGGCGACCAATCCCGCCCCAGACGACTGGCGGGCTTTGATCTCCGCCAGATACGCATCAAGTTCAGGCACTTTTTCACGATTAAGCTTGATCACAGACTCCTCGACACGCCTTACCGTTTCAACAATATCTTTTTCCTTGCCCAAAAGTTCAGGATACGGTGCCTGCATCAGCTGGACAACCTCGTGAACAAAGGTATGGATCAAGGGTTTTGTCACCCCTGCCTGGATCAGGATATTGGCCATGTCCACAACGAGTTTGCGCATCACATAGCCGCGCCCTTCATTGGAAGGAATAACCCCGTCGCAAATACCAAAAGTCACGGCCCGGATATGATCCGTGATCAAACGGGTTTCACGCAAAGGCAGGGGGGCTCCCTGTGCGGCAACGGCTTGCTTCACCGCCGCCATCACCGGGGCAAAAAGGTCAGACTCAAAATTATTCCGTTTGCCCTGCAGTACCGCGGTCAAACGCTCCAGCCCCATACCGGTATCAATATTCTTCGCCGGTAACGGTTCTAGGACACCGCCGTCCCTACGGTTATACTGCGTGAAAACAAGATTCCAAACCTCGCAAAAACGACCACAACTGCAATCAGGATCGCACGAAGGATTGGAACAACCATTAACGCCCCAATCAAAAAATATTTCCGAACAAGGCCCACAGGGGCCGTTGGGACCGTTCAACCGCGCATTCGACGGCCAGAAGTTGGATTTATCGCCAAGCTTGACGATGCGGCTCGACGGGAGCTGGATCTCATTCAACCATATCCCGTAAGCCTCCGCATCATCCTTATGCACAGAAACCCAGAGTTTCTCACCGGGGATACCCATTTCCAGAGTCAGGAATTCCCACGCCCAGGTGATCGCCTCACGCTTGAAATAATCCCCAAAAGAGAAATTGCCGAGCATCTCGAACATCGTATGATGGAAATCCGTAACACCAACCTCGGTCAAGTCATCGGTGCGCAGGCATTTTTGTGATGTGGCCGCTCGCGCAAAACCCGTCAAATGCCCCATGAACTGCGGTTTGAACTGCTGCATCCCCGCTGTGGTGAAGAGCACCGTCGGATCATCCTTGGGTACAAGCGAATCACTCGCAATGACCGCATGCCCCTTGGACTTGAAAAACTCGAGAAACTTTGTACGAATAGCATGCCCGGTCATGATCCTGTCCTTCCTGCCGATAGAACTTTATGAATAACATCCGCCGAGAAGCCGCGGCGGAGCAGATAATCCGTCATACGCCTGTTTCTTTGGAATGGCTCGAGATCTTTATAATGCGCCATTTTCTTCTCGACCAGCGCTACCACCATCTCGCCTTCATTATAATCCGCACGAAGCTGATCCCATTCCCTGCGGACCAGCTCCGGTGCTATGCCCTTATCTTTAAGTTCAAGCGTTACACGCTTGATACCCAGCGGCCTTTGCAAACGGCAACGCAACCATGCCCGCGTAAAAGCCGGGTCATCGAGAAGCCCCCTGCGCACCAAAGAGGCAATGGTATCCTCGACCATCACTGCCGGATATGCCTTGCCCACCATTTTACGCCGCACCTCTTCGATGGCGCGCGGCCTGAATTTCAAAAGGCGTAACGCATAAACCTGCGCTTTTTTGCGGATGATCTCATCCATTACAGGAACATCCACCACACCCATCCCTACTCGGCATGTTTTGAAGGTAACGGCACCACCTTGGACTTCTCCAGGATCACCTTCTCGATCTTCTGAGCCACCTTCGGATTCTCCTGAAGATAACGGCGCACATTATCGCGCCCCTGGCCGATGCGCTCACCTTCAAAAGCAAACCAGGCGCCAGACTTATCGATCACATTGTATTTGGTCCCCATATCCACCAGATCGCTGGCCAAGGAAATGCCCTCGTCAAAATGGATCTCAAATTCAGCCTCTTTGAACGGGGCCGCGACCTTGTTCTTGACGATCTTGGCACGCACCCGGTTGCCGATCACCTCATCGCCCCTTTTGAGCGTCTCGATACGGCGCAGGTCAATGCGCACCGATGAATAGAACTTCAGGGCATTACCGCCGGTCGTTGTTTCGGGATTACCGAACATCACGCCGATCTTCATACGGATCTGATTGATAAAAATGAGGCAAGTATTGGACTTGCTCGTAACCGCCGTTAATTTCCGAAGGGCCTGCGACATCAGCCGCGCATGCAACCCCATATGACTATCGCCCATATCACCCTCGATCTCGGCCTTGGGCGTCAACGCGGCCACAGAATCAATGACAACCAGGTCTACAGCACTCGACCGCACCAGCGTTTCCGCGATCTCCAGGGCCTGTTCACCGGTATCAGGCTGAGACACCAGCAGGTCTTCCAACTTAACACCCAACCTGGCCGCATACGCCGCGTCAAAAGCATGTTCAGCATCGATGAACGCCGCCACCCCGCCTTTTTTCTGGATCTGATGGATCAGGCTCAGCGTCAACGTGGTCTTACCCGAAGATTCCGGGCCGTAGATCTCAACCACGCGCCCGCGCGGGATACCACCCACGCCAAGGGCAATGTCAAGGGCAATAGAACCGGTCGGGATCGAATCCACATCAACACGGGCCTGCCCGTCGAGTTTCATGATAGACCCCTTCCCGAACTGCTTTTCGATCTGCGTCAGCGCAAGATCCAGCGCTTTCTTGCGGTTTTCTGTTTCCGCAGGCGACATTTTTTTGACTTCCGACATGTTCATTTCCTCCAATAAGATAATATTAATAAGAAGGGGTGGATGATTATACAAAAGGAGGCTGTGATTGTCAACGCAACTTCAGCCCCCTCTTGCTCAATTGTATGATCTTATCCAATCTTGGTCCATCCCCCAGAATGCTACCAATGATCTTAAGCCCCCGTGTCACGCCACCAGTGCCTTCGGCGTGCTCGAGTGCCAACAAAAAATTGATCGCCAACTCATCCGTATAATGTGAAGGCAATATCCGTTCAAGATACGTCACCGACACAGGATATTGCTTGATCGCGTAATAATAATCTGCCATCCCCAACTGCCCATAATAAGATAATGGCACCTTATTGAATATCCGTTCAAAAGCCGCCTTCCCGTCATCCAAACGACCCAACTGTAAATAACAAACGCCAAGATAGTAATTTGAAAGCGTTGCGTCACACCCTGGATCTTTCAGGGCAAGCAAAAAATTATCTACTGCCTCTTGATATTTCTTCAATCGAAAAAACTCCGTTCCTTTAAAGAAATAGCCCATGTGGTGCTCTGGATAAGCCTTGACCCAAGCCTCACCCAGAGAGAAATTGCTCCGCCATACCAAATTACTTGTGATGGCGGGAAGAAGTAACGAAACGATGGCCGCAGAACATAAAAAATACCGCATCCCCGCCGATAAGCGACCACCCCATACCCGCCCCCAATATACAAGGAGCGTGGCCATCAAGAACGCTATACCCACAAAAGGGATATACATATAACGCAAAGCAACTGGATTGGGATTAACCCAATAAACCAAAGCCGGCAAAAAGAAAACACACACCCATAATGCCGCCCATGAAACCTTTGTACGCCTCATTATTAAAATAATCATTGAAGCCATCAGCGTAACAACCAGAAATGCCAGACCTATCATGTCAACAGAAAGCCATGGGCGCGGCAATGGCCAATATAGAGGCGGCATAACACCAGCAGAAAGAACAAAACAGATCTCTTTTAAATAAAGTGCCACGATCTGAACAAAAACCGACATATACTCCTGCCAGCCATACCCGACAGCAAAGTTACGTATAAAACCAGTATTCTGGAAAACAAAGAAATATACATACAAATAAAAGAATGAAATAAAAAAGAACGGCCAATAGGGCCGTTGTTTTATAACCTTTGCCTCCAGCCCAAGAATCGTTCTGTCAAAGAATACAATGACCAATGGAAAGAAGAGGGCTGTCTCTTTGGAAAACAGTGCCAGAAAATAAGCTGTATACGCAAGAATGGCCCACAGCGCAGTAATCTTCTTTCGAAAATAAAGCCAGGATTGAAACGCGATCAAGAGAAAAAAACAAGCCAGCAAGTCTGATCTGTAGCCTATCGCAGCAACAGGTTCCGTATTAGCAGGATGAATAGCAAAAATAATGGCGGCTGACAAAGCTACGAGCGGTGTCGAAAGAAGCGCAACGATCTGATAAAGCAAAAGGACATTGGCCAAATGCAATACAAGACTTGTCAGATGATACCCGAAAGGGCGATTATCCCAACCCAAACAATCAAAGAAGAAACTCATCGTCGTCATAGGCCGGTAAGCTACTGACCCCGTTCCCTTGTCAGGAGAATGGCCATACAGCACTTCATCGGGAATAACATTATACCCGGAACGGAAAATTCTAACGATATTGGACGAGTTTTTATAAAAAGAATTGTTGCCAAAGAGAGCATGATCATCACCGGCAAAACCATTCCATAAAACACATGAAAAACACAATAGAATCAAAACAACAAGGCTGATCTTATGCTTGAACATTATAGCGTCACTTCAACTCAAGGAATTGTTTAGGATCGCAAAAGATACAACCGCTATCGCGGCTGTATCCACTTTTAAAACATTCTCACCGAGAGTCACAGGCACCGCACCAGCTAGCACGGCTTCGACTGCTTCCTCAGGCGTGAAATCTCCTTCAGGTCCAATAAAAAAAACAAAATCCCCTGCATTTCGGCGCGCCGCCAGCGCCATACCCAAAGAAATCCGTTCTCCTTCAAGCCATGGGAAAAAAAGAAATTTTCCGGGAACAGCTGTCATGGCCAGCGTTTGGAAGAAAGAAACCGGTAATGTGATCTCGGGAAACCATGGACGCTTGCACTGTTTGGCCGCGTTGAGCGCCACCCTCTGGTAACGGGCAAGTTTATGATCAGCTTTCTCGCCGTGCACGTCGTTCTCGGTCCTTGCCGTAACCATAGGGATAATACGGTCCACCCCTAGCTCGGTGCACTTTTCAATGATCGTTTCAAATTTGGTTCTTTTGGGGATGGCGCAGGCCAGCGTGATGTGCGGCCCATGATGCCTCGGAACAACGACAAGAGATCTGATATCAACCCAGGCCGCTGTGCGTGAAACCTCCCGAAGCACCCCTTGCGCCACGCCCCCTTGCCCGTTCACGATCTCGACGCTATCGCCTGCCTTCAAGCGCAGGACACGGGTCACATGGGCAAATTCATCAGGGTCATCGAGCAAAATACGCGTATCATGGCCGGAAAATGGATGGAAAAATCTTCCCGCAGACACGCCTAATAACCCCCGGCATTTTCTCGGAAAGTGATGCTGACTTGAGGATTGTCCGTTGTGCCAGCTGTAAGTGCCCCGGCACTCACAGCCGCGCCAGCAGACGGTGTTTTTCGTCCAACGACGGTCATCTGAAAATAATATTCTCCGGTAGCCCCATCAGCCACCAGCACAGGATCAGCAATATTGGCATGTGTAAACATATCTTTGACAACATACCCCTCAAAGGTATCTCCCGTAGTACAAGTACCCACTGCCGTCAATTCACAACTATATACCGCTGTCTGATCAAGATCACCCGGCTTACTGAAGCAAGTCCAGTTGTCATCTGTGTAAATCTCGGGTGTGAATGCTCCCGATACCTGGACATCATGCCGAAAACAAAGTGACGAATTGGTGTTATTCAAGTAAATATTTACGCCTGTATCCGAAGGCGATCCATGAAGGCTCCGCACACTCATCCGTATCTTGTTCACTAAGTATTGAGCTTGGATGTTAATCAAGGCTTCCGAAGAAACATTACTGCCACTCTTGCGCAGTCCATAATCCACACTAAAAATGGCTGCCATCATGAAGGTGACAATAATGCTCGCCACAATAAGTTCAGCCATTGTAACGGCAGAAGAAGATACTTTCATAATCACCAATTTACCGTCACAGTAACCTGGCGCGTTGTCCCGAAGCCAGCTACAACCGTGTAACTGGCTGATGTCATCGAGGTGCAATTGGGATAGGATGCCACAGTAACAGCATGCGCACCGAGCGTAAGCACGCCCGTACTCCATGTAGAACCCGCCACCGACTTATTCAAGCTATCCAGTATCTCTTTACCGCATAACCCCGCAACCATCCTCGCTTCCGATCCACGCCCCGAGACCCGCGTTTGGACAATGGTAGCCAAAACCCCCGCAGATGCCACCACAAAAATAACAGACGCGACAATAACCTCGGTCATAGAAAAACCTGCCTGATCCGTATAAAATTTCATGGACAATTAGCCCCCGCGCATGAAGGATTAGTTCCGGCCACAACTGGACTTGCTAATGTGACCGTGACCGTCAGACCAGATCCAATACTGCCCACACATGTCCCGCTACCACAGGAATACGACACCCCGTCAGCAATAATATGTGTAGCCAACGCCGTATTGATAGCATTGATATCAGCAGCTACCAGATTAGTGCCGTTGTTATACAAACGATACTGGGCATTGGCGGCATGAATGATACTCAAATTATCCACAACAGAACGCCCGCGCGTGCGATCAATCGTCTTAATAAACTGCGGGATAGCCATACCAACCAATATTCCGGAAATGACAAAAATAACCATTAACTCAATCATGGTAAAAGCTTCATTATAAAGTTTAGTCATGGACAACTTGTTCCTGTACATGTCGCAACGCCCGAACTTGTGTTCGGAGTTGTTACAACAAATCCCGTACCCGTAGCCGTGCATTCCGTACCTGAAGAACAAGAATATGTGGCACCATCAGCCTTAATATTTAACCCGAGAGCCGTATTTATGGCAGCCACATCTCCAGCCGTAGTATTAGCTCCAGAACGTGAAAGAAAGAGGGCATTAGCCGCATGAATAATCGAAATGTTCGTCATGGCCGAACGCGCCTTTGACCGTAAAATAGTTTTTGAAAACTGCGGAACAGCAAATGCGGCAATGATTGAAATGATGCTCAAAACAACAATAAGTTCAATCAGCGTAAACCCGCTACGCATAAAATACCTCATGGGCAACTTGAACCAGAACAAGATGGATTTGAGTCACTTAACGCAGTAGCCAACGTGAGCGTCTCTGTAAACCCTGAACCTGTCGCAAGGCATGTCCCTGAATCAGTACAGGAATAAGTCACTCCATTCGACGTGATCTTTAACTCCAGAGCCGTATTAATGGCCACTAAATTTCCGGCTGTAGATGCATTAACATTTGAATTATTATTACGTAAACGATAATACCCATTAGCCGCGTGGATCAGATTAAGATTGGCGATCCCTGCACGTGCATAGGCACGCTTGGTACTTTTTGAAAGAAGCGTGGTCGCAAAAATTGCTAAAATACCAACAAGCGCCAACACAATTATCATTTCAATGAGCGTAAAAGCCTGACGCATAGTTGGTCTCATGCGCACGGCGTATTAGGACAAATTTTCTTAAGTGTGTCCGGACATGAACCACACGAAAAAGCACCCGCTGCAGACACACTAACAGTATATGAACCTGTCGCTGGCTGAACAGCGGATTTTATCGTCAATGAAACAGCACCCGTTGATGTATTGCACACAGGTGCCGCAAAATTCGTCGGCGTAACCGTTACATCCAGATTGGCACAAGCGGCACTGGTATCATAGGTGCTTTTTTCAAGATTATACCTTATCTGAGCCGCGTTGAGCGTGTTAAGGACATTAATCCCTTCAGTAAAGATCGTTTGATCCTTCGCTCCTACCATACGCGGTACAGCCAACGACGCCAATACACCAATGATAACAATCACGACGATAATTTCAATTAATGTAAAAGCAGACGATCGTATTATATTCATACCATTCCAAAACTAATTCTTCAATGTTGAAAAAATCCCACCCTTTATCTTTGTAACAGTTCCCGCAGGGGCATTCAGCCTAAGCGTGATCGTATCAGCAACTCCTGCACCACCTTTTAAAGTAGCTGTCGCACCGCAAGCAGATGCATTCGCACATTCAGTAGCGGTAAATGAATACGTAAAATTAGTTGATGCCGTTGGAAATGAATAGCCCGATATTGCTGTTATATTATTACATGCCGTATAATCTTCACTGTTCTGAATATAACATTCCTGGACTTTGCGCATCAAAACGCCAAGCTGCATATAAGCCTCTGCCGCTTTGGCAATATTCACCTGAGCGCTAAGACGCGGCAAAGCTACTGCGGCCAAAACACCAATGATGATAACAACAATGATGATCTCGATTAGTGTAAAGCCTTTTTTCATTACTTACCCCATTTCCAATTAATTCTTTAATGTAGAGAAAATACCGCCCTTGGTTTTTGTAACAGTTCCCGCAGGGGCATTCAGGGTAAGCGTGATCGTATCAGCAACTCCTGCACCACCTTTTAAAGTAGCTGTCGCACCGCAAGCAGATGCATTCGCACATTCAGTAGCGGTAAATGAATAGGTAAAATTACTTGATGCCGTTGGAAATGAATAGCCCGATATTGCTGTTACATTATTACATGCCGTATAATCTTCACTGTTCTGAATATAACATTCCTGGACTTTGCGCATCAAAACACCAAGCTGCATATAAGCCTCTGCCGCTTTGGCAATATTCACCTGAGCGCTAAGACGCGGCAGTGCTACTGCGGCCAAAACACCAATGATGATAACAACAATGATGATCTCGATTAGTGTAAAACCCTTTTTTTTCATACATTTCCTTTTTTAGTGTTTTATTAGTATGTTCCTGCATTAATAATATTTTTGGAATTAATTCTTCAAAGTTGAAAAAATACCACCCTTTGTTTTTGTAACGGTTCCCGCAGGGGCATTCAGCGTAAGCGTGATAACATCCGCCGCCGCACCACCTTTTAAAGTAGCTGTCGCACCGCAAGCAGATGCATTCGCACATTCAGTAGCGGTAAATGCATATGTAAAATTACTCGATCCAGTTGGAAAGGAATAACCAGATATCGCTGTTACATTATTGCATGCCGCATAATCTTCACTATTCTGAACATAACATTCTTGGACTTTGCGCATCAAAACACCAAGCTGCATATAAGCCTCTGCCGCTTTGGCAATATTCACCTGAGCGCTAAGACGCGGCAACGCTACTGCGGCCAAAACACCGATAATGATAACAACAATGATGATCTCGATTAGTGTAAAACCTTTTTTTTTCATACATTTCCTTTTTTAGTGTTTTATTAATATCTTCCTGAATTAAAAATATTTTTAAAATTAATTCTTCAAAGTTGAGAAAATACCCCCCTTTGTTTTTGTAATCGAACCAGCTGAAATATCCAGCTTAAGAGTGATAACATCCGCAGCGTTCGCATTGGTTCCACTGAATGAAGCTTGACCTACACAATTATTAGCATCTGGACACAGAGAAGAATTAAAATTATATGTAAAATTAGGAGTTACTGGAAATGTATAACCTGATAGAGCTGTCACCTCGTTGCATCCCGCCATGATGTCACCATTTTGAATATAACATTCCTGGACTTTGCGCATCAGAACACCCAGTTGCCTATAGGCCTCAACGGCTTTTGTAGTATTAACCTGATTCGTAACACGAGGCATAGCTATCGCTGCTAAGACTCCAATAATTATAACAACAATTATTACTTCAATCAATGTAAACCCATTTTTATACACGTATATCCTACCCACATGTTATCTGTATACAAATATGACATATTTAAATAAATAAAGCGAATATAAATAATTAATTATCCTCCGGTAGATAAAGAAAGTATAGGTAGAAACATCGCGATAACAATTAGACCTATTACACCACCCATGATAACAAGCATAACGGGTTCAATAAGAATGCTGAATCGCTTCAAAAATTCTTCAACATTAGCTTTATAATATATGGCGACATTATTCAACATCTTGCCAAGCTCACCGGTTTCCTCGCCAACACGGATCATCTGCACCGTCATCGAAGGGAAAAATCCACTTCTTTCCATTGGATCTGCCAAAAGCTGCCCCTCACGTACGGCTTCACGCACATTTCTTATAACTTCCGCACAAACCACATTATCCACCAGTCTCTCCGATATCTCCAAAGAATAAAGAATGGGGACACCGCTTTCCATAAGGGTGGACATTTGAGATGTAAACTTCTCAATTACAATTAATTTTATCATACCACCGAAAATAGGAACTTTAAAAAGAAAAGTCTCAAATTGCTTTCTTCCAAGAGGTGTTTTAATGTAATTCATGAAAAGAAAAATGCTTCCGGCCCCTCCAGCAATAAGTATAAAAAATCTCTCTTTCAATAATTTGAAAATTGACATCATTATGACCGTGATAGTCGGGAGCTTGATATCCATATCAGAAAAAATACGTTCAAATGTAGGCCCGACAAAAAGAGCGAAAAACAAAACAGCTCCGATACAAATAAAACAAAGAACCATCGGATAAACAAGGGCTCCTATAATAGTAGACTTGAACTTGGCTGTATCCTCCATATATTGTGTCAACTTGTTGAGAACTTTCGGTAATGTACCAGATGCTTCACCAACCTCAATAAGACTGACCCAAAAAGCAGTAAACACCTTGGGATATTTTGAAATAGCGCTACTGAAAGTACGACCCTGTTCAACATCTGTGACTACCGCCTCAATGATGACGGTTAACCCACGACTTTCCAGCTGAGAGCTGATGATCTTGAGCGATCGCATTAACAAAACACCTGCTCCCATCATCGCAGAAAGTTGACGCGCAAAAGAAACAACATCATTTAATGAAATATTATTGTGCGAAAACACCCGCTTCTTTGCAACTGACGTCACAGGCTGTTGATTCTCAACAAACTGTTTTACAGCGGTTACAAAAAGCCCTTTTTGCTGTGCAAACTTAACAGCCTGCTGATCATTAATGGACTCTACAACCTCATTAAATACATGCCCTGAATTATCTTTAGCAGTAACAAGAAATTTGGCCATCAATTTCCCCAGATCAATTTATATAACAATAGATAAAATTTCCTCAAGGCTCGTGACACCTTCTTCAACCTTCTTCATCCCAACTTCAAAAAGTGTCGCCATTCCAGCTTTAGATGCTGCGTCCTTCAATTCGTCATAGGAAACATTGTTACCGATCATACGCCGTATAACATCATTAATGGCAAGAACCTCTGATACGACCATGCGTCCCCTGTATCCGGTGTGCCCGCATTTATCGCACCCTTTAGCGCGATAAATCAAATCGGTAGACAACTTGATAGACCCCAGATCTTCCGGCCTCGGTTCATAGGGCTCTTTGCAATCGGCGCATAACTTACGCGCTAAGCGCTGGCTCACAATCATCGTTAATGACGGTGTTAATAAATATGAGGGGACACCTATATCCATCAAGCGGCTTATCGCTGACGGTGCGTCATTGGTATGCAGTGTTGAAAGGACAAAGTGACCTGTTAATGCCGCACGCACACATATCTCTGCTGTCTCAAGATCACGTATTTCACCAACCATAATGATATCCGGATCCTGTCGAAGAAACGATCGTAACGCCTGTGCAAATCCAAAGCCAATATCAGGACGCACATGAACCTGGTTAATTCCATCAATGCGGAACTCAACAGGATCTTCTGCTGTCATAATATTCTTGGTGCGATCAAAAACTTCAGAAAGAGAAGAATAAAGGGTCGTCGACTTACCACTACCCGTAGGTCCTGTTATAAGAAAAAGACCATACGGAACTTTAAGTGCTTTACGGATGAGTTCTAACTGGGACGCATTAAATCCAAGCGTAGCCAAATCAAGTTTTACTGCATTCTTATCCAGGATACGCATAACCACTTTCTCTCCCCAAACGGTAGGAACGGTGGACACACGCAGATCAACAACACGGTTTTGATCAAACTTTACAGAAATACGCCCATCCTGCGGCAATCGCCTCTCGGCAATGTCAAGCCTAGAAATGATCTTAATGCGCGATACGATCGAAGCATGAAGATGTTTTGCCGGCGGAGGGATTTGATAAAGATCACCGTCGATACGATAACGAAGTTCGATCTTGTCCTTAAAAGGTTCGATATGAATATCACTTGCCCGGTCATCAATAGCCTGCCTGATAATAAGATCCACAAGCTTGATGATCGGCGCTTCTTCGGCTGTTGCGATCAACCTGTCAAGACTTAACTCCGACTCAGATTTATCATCACCGGATGTTGAGAAATTACTCGAGTCATTCTGCGCTCTTTCAACCGCCTTTCCCCAAGCACCACCCTCATCGGCCAGATAAAACCGCTCCAATGATTTTAGAATATCGGTACGTGTCGCAATGACAAAGTTTATTTCACAACCAGTCATCTTTTTCAAATTATCGATCATAATAAGATCAAATGGATTAAAGATCGCGCATGTCAGTGAATTACCATTCCGATTAAGTAACAATACAAGATTATCTACAGCATACTGATACGAAATAAGCTTTTCAAGGCCCTGCCCTTTTTGAGGATTCAATAGGCCTGAAGCTTCGGAGGCATATGGAATAAGAAGCTGTGTCCCAAGAGCCACAGCCAAGTCGCTTTCATTAATAAATCCCATTTTGACCAAAATTTCTCCGACATGACTCTTGTCGGTCTTTTGGGCATCTATAGCAGACTGGAACTGGGCTTCGGTAATTAAGCCCTTTTTAATAAGTATTTCACCAAGCTTTAACCGTGCCATAATTTAATCCTATTTCTTTTGTACACTCATAGAGTCCATGGCAGAACGAATAATGCTCTGTCTTATCACACCGCTACTTTCGCGAATTCCAAGATCAGCAGGAACAGTGTCAACAACGAAATCACTGCCAGGATCCATGACACGGGGGGTAATAAAAATAAGGAGCTCCCTGTCTTTGGTAGTCGTAGTATCGTGACGGAACACACGCCCGAGAAAAGGAATGTCTCCTAAGACCGGAAGTTTTGTCTGAACTTTTTGTTTCTCAGAACGTAACAATCCTCCGAGAACAACAGTTTCACCCGAATGTATCCTCATTTTAACCTTAGCACTACGGATCTCTGTGTCCTTAAAAGTCACCCCGCTATAAGTTCCACCCAAACGCGCAACAACCACGCGTGGTGAAACAGCCAGTAAAATATCACCTGTCATCAAATTTAACTGAGGCGTGACCGTCAACGTAATCCCCGTCTCAACTCGTTCAGGTTCAACAGTGGATCCTTGCGTTATTGTCGCCGCTGCCGTCACTTTAACACCAATAGCTTCCGACGCAGTAATCTTAATCTGTGCCGTTTCATTATTCATGGTCCAAATTCTTGGGCGCGCTAAATTCCTAGCATCTGTTGACGTCTTTAAAAACTGTAACATAGCCGAAAAAGCATTTCCGCCCATCGCGCCCTGTGAATACGTAACCTCTGTGCCCCCCTTACTAAGTGCATTCTTTTGGTCAAGAGGGAAATAAAAACTCCTCCCTCCCAGTCCTTTGAAATCATATAAGGTGTTGCCAAACTTAACACCTATCTCATCAGCTACTTCCTTAGAAACATCTATCATCTGGACTTCAATCAATATCTGGGCAACCGGCACATCCAGTTTAGCCAATGTTCGTTCGATCAAAGGAAAATTTGTATCTTCATCAGAAATGATCAGGCTGTTGGTCCGTGAATCTTCAGCGATCTTGGCCGAAGCTGTTAATACTGTTTTCAAAATATCCACGAGAGCAACGCTCGTCGTTACTGTATTGCTCCCAGCACTCGACGATCCATTACCCCCCCCTTCTTCTGCGGTAATTCCGAATGTTGATTGCAACTTTGAAGATGCAACAGTAGCATATTTTAAAGGATAAACACGCGTTATGATATTCTTTTCAGCCTTGATATTATCGATCATCAAAATATTGTCATTATTATCATATGAATAAGAAAGTCCATTTGCCGTCAAAATTTTTTTCAAAGCATCCTCAACAGGAACAGCATCAAGAAAAAGTGTTATAGGGTCGGTTTTAACAGCGTCTGAAACAATAAAATTGGCACCTATCTGACGAGAGAAGGCCTTCAAAACATCCCTGATATCTGCATTCTTGAAATCAAGGGAAACAAGTTGAGAATATTGTGGAAGTATAAAACTGTTCTGACTACCAGCTGAAGTAGTGGCAGAAAAAACTTGAGTAAATAAAGAAATTTGAATAATATTGGTAAGTAAAAATATAAATAAATATTTATTTTTTAAACCCATACTATCAATCTTTCAATAATAACTTGTAAAGAAATTCGTTGTAATCTATTTCCACACGGCCTTTGCGGATAGCCAAAATCCTTACCCCCTCTGATCTATCCCCCAAACCCAATATATTTCCATTTAAAATAACCATTGGATTCCTTGTTTTATAAAATATTCCTGTCACTTTCAGCACAGGCAACGAGGCTATTGATAATTTCCTTACAGGTTGCGCTGAGGGTATCGCAACAAAGTGCTTTATTTCAGGAATAACAGCAACTATCGGTCTATCTACTACTGGCTTAACTAAATTATCAGCTTCCTTGCGAAAATCTTTACTAACAAGATCTGGTCTGGCTTTAAACGGATGGAAAGGCTCCCCAAGAGACTCTATCATCATTTCAAACGGAAGCTTATTAGTCTCATTGGCGTAAGAAAGAGTTGAATTAAAATGAAATAATTGAAAACTATAGATAAAAAGAATATTATACATTAAAAAAAGATGATGCCTACTTCTTTTTAAAATTTTTATGTTCATTATCTTCCACCAGTTGAAGCAACGAAATGGTAACATCCAGCGTCATCGCATCCGTCTGGACTCCTGAATTAACCGGATTGTACTTAATCAACAGGCTATCCAATTTGATCATGTACCCGGAAGATTCCATATCATGAACAAATAATAGCATATCCTTGACATTAAGGGAAGAAGCACTAAAACTCATACAAATAGAACGAAAAAAACCATCATTGCTAGTCTGCAATGGATTAAAAGCATCAATTGTAATTCGTCGCCGCGTGGCACGCCCTGTAACATAAGATATAAAATCAGCCTTGACCAATCCCAAAGGCATCTTGCACATATAATCAGTCAGATATTTGTTGCTTTGCTCAAGATCCTGGATAGGCTGTCTTTTTGATTGCAAAATCTTTTTTCTCGACGCAAGAGACTGATATTGATTAAAATTTTTAGTTGTAAGAAAAACTATTACACAAAATCCCAATAAAACAATCAAAGAATTAGTCGCTAAAACTAAATTCTGATTTACATAATGGTTACAATCCTTAATAAATTTTGAAGGATTATTTAGATATATTTCGAAATTCTTTAAATCATCAAGATTCATTTCGCCTCGCACGTAATCGAAAACGCTGTGACTTTTCTATTATCATATTCTCGAACCTGTAAAGAAACAATCTTAATTTGTGTGAAATTAGTGGCGAACAAATTATCGCTATTTAAAGCATTAAAGAAATGATTAACCCTTTCAAATTCTATATTGTTGTCCTTCAAAGACACATACCCCGAAAAGGTCATTGCCGTCTTGGTCTGAAGTGAATAATAATCAACCTCTTTGTTCCCGGGCTCAGGGACCTTGCGCGCCGAAACAGGCTCATCTTTAAAAGACAAACTAACAGACTCAAGCCAAAATCCGGATGGCAGTCGTTTGACCAGCCGCACCAACATCTTTGTCGCCCGTGCATCGAAAGGCAATGATTTCAATGAAAATAACTTCTTGACATTCTTCATTTTCTTCTGAACGGCGTCTGACTCATCTATATCAACGTATTCCCCGATCTCCTGCTCAAGATTAACAACTTCCTGTCTAAACTTAGACAGAAGCTGATCAGCAAAGAATGCAACAGAAAAGATCAGTGTAAAAACACCGGCCCCCACCGCCAAGGGCAAAACCAATGCTTGCCTCCTCTGGTCAATTTCAACTTGCTTGAGAGAAACCTGCTGTTTGGAACCTTCAAACAAATTAAAGTCAATAACAGTAACCACTTTACTCATCATGGCCACGCCGTAGGCATACACAGCCGCCATTGTATTGCAATCATTGTGATCTACAAGTCTAAAAATATCAACAATCTCAACATTGACCCCGAGTTCCTCTCCCATCTTGTCCCACAAAGCATTATTTCCGCCAATGGATATGGCCACCATTCTCTGGACTTCCTCCCCGCCATACTGACGCAAGAAGAATTCGGAAGAAATACGGATCTCATTGAAAACTTTGGAACGTAGCTCATCATCGATCTGAAGAGTGCCAACACCCTGATGCACACCTCCCTGAAGATTAAACTCACGGATAAACTTGACATACCCTTTTTCACAAATAAGGAGTTCTCCGATATAACCATCGACATAAACAATCGCCGTTAATTCATCGGGATCAACGATCTTTCTAAAAACCAATGCACGGTAAAGACTAGCCGACGCCGGTTCACTGTAAACAACATTTATACCTGCTTGCATTAAAGCATCCGCATGTTTTTCAAAAACATCTTTACGGATAGCAACAAATATAATGCCAATCTGCCGCGGATTACTTCCTAGAATATTCGAAGGAAAATATGTGTACGACAACTCATCAATTGGGAAAGGAATATACTTCTTGGCTTCGAAGATAACAACATCCTGTATCTCGCTTGACTTCATCCACGGAATACTGAACCAGCGAATAATAATATCTTTTGAAGGGATAGAAAGAAATGTTTCCTGCGTTGAAAAACCTTTATTTCGAACAGATTTTTGCAGTGCATCTAGAATCTGCATATCATGCGGTAAAGACTTCTTGTCAGCAGTGGAAGCCACGTCTTCCGGCGATACAAAAGGAACAAATGTCCCTATGGCGGGTGCGTTGCTCTCCAGTTGAACCAGCGTGAATCCGCTTGATCCCGAGTAAACCCCTAATCGCTTCTCACTGGCCATACCCAACCTCATTGCTTTTATAAAAATGAATACTTTTAGCTAATAATCAATCGCAAGAAACGTATGCATCAGTAACTAACATCCATCGTGAATGCCCTTGTTGCCCCTGGTCCTCCGCCGGCTACTTGGGTATAATGAACCGAATATGTTGTTCCGTCAACATATTCAGAGAAATCCGTAAGTGTTGTCGAACCACCGGCGTAAATCTCGCGTGCCCACCATAAAGCTTTTTTGGCAATAAGTTCCGCCTGAAGATGCTTTCTTTCACGTTCGGAAATAAGTGCCTGTGAATAATTTCGCGATAACACACCTAAAACCAAGATTGACATAAGCATAACAGCCGCAATAACTGTCAGTAAAATTACCCCCCGCTCACTACCGTATTCTCTTCTAATCATGAATTCCCTCCTCAAGATAACTCTGACAAAGTGGACAACGCACAACCTCAGTCTTTCCGTTACTGATAATGATATGGCTGCAATAGGGGCATTGCCTAACAATACCCGCACTTGATGCCTCCCTGTTTACGCCATCATCCACAACGGCATATTTAAACCACATAAACCCAAAAAAAATAATCATGACAGAAAGACAAAGACTTACGCCCAAGGCAATATCTATCGTGATCATGGCAACCTCAAACGAAGATCTAATGGTGCTACAGGAACATCCTCAACAACTGCCACAGAAGGTTCATCGCGATCCTCAGGAACAACCCTTACACCGGAAAAATGAAATATATCCTTATCCTCCGGTGGCATACTTCTATAAAAAGATTCAGGTTTCTCTGCCTGCAAGGAGCGCAACCACCCTCCTGATAAGTATAATGGTACGGTACTATCATTAATCTTTTCTTCAACTTGCAGGACTGAAACTTCATGACGCGAAGGAATAACTTCCTGCGGGCTTAAAATATTGCCCAAGAAGACAACATCGAGTTTGTACGTGTTGTTAACAGCTCCTTTAAATGAAAAGATCACAAAAGTTAAAGCGATGGCGTGCATGATGCCCGCCGTTAATACCCCTATCATCGGAGAATGCCACTTCACTAGCATTACTTCTCACGATCCGTAGCAATATTAATATGCTCGATCCCCATGCTGCGGGCAAGATTCAGGATGTCCACAACACGACCAACCGATGCCCGGTGATCCGCCTTGATCAAGATGGCTCTGGCATTGCCGCCAGGAAATGCTAAAAACTCTTTAAGTTCACCCAGCGTGATCAAATGATTATTCACATACACAACATTCTCGCCCGTCACAATGATCGTCAAACTTGACGGAGAGGCTATGTCGCTTGTCACTCCTTTGGGCAAGGCGATCTTTAAGAACGATGATTTTGAAATAAATAAAATAAACGCTATAAAACCCAATAGAATAAATAATACATTCAAAAAAGGAAAGAAATTAAATTTTGGCACACATAATTTCAAATGCCTACGGAAATCCATGCCCTAAGCCCCTCCGGCTAAAGGAACATTAATAATCTGCGTCATTTCACGCACAAGCGTCGAAGCAACCTGCTCCATCTGCAGAACAGTACCCTCGATCACCTTAAGAAAATACCGGTGCGCGATCATGGCAAAGATCCCGACAAGGGAAGCCGCCGCTGTTGTAATAAGCGCTTGCCCAAGACCAGCCGTAACATCCATCAAACTGGCAGGATTTACAGCTACCGCACGAAGCTGTATTGTATGCAATAACCCACACAAACCAACCACCGTCCCCAGAAGGCCGATCAAAGGCACTAATTGAGCCATAAATACTAAAAGATCCAACCCTTTTTCCATCGCGCGTACCTCATACCTGGCCGCATCTTCCATCGCCACTTGTATCTCTGGTGCCGATTGACCAAAACTCAACAATCCTGCTTTTAAAATTCGTGCCATCGAAGAATCTGCGGCATCACACGCTGAAAGGGCACCCATGGTATTATTGTTTTGAATAAAACCGATCACTTGAATAGAAAGGACAGCAATACCTTCGCGCACTTCTCCTAGAAACAAGAATCTTTCAATGACCAAAGCCGTAACACTGACGGAACATATCAAAACAGGAACCATGACAGGACCACCTGTCAATAATAATCGCCATGCGCCAATCCCGGTTACAGCATCGATCATTTAGGCATCCTTCGGCTATTATTTCTTCCCGCTGCGTTCTTGGATCAACTCAATCCGTTCATTGGCAAACTTACTCTCGTCAACCTTCAAGTCAACAACCTTCCTGTACGCAGTAATCGCCTTTTCTAATTCATTATTGTTTTCAAAAATTCTAGCGATACGCAAATATGCTTTTATAACCCATGGGATTTCTTTCGAATAAATATACGGTATCTTGAAATAAGCCTCTAGTGCCTTGTCAGATTCATTCAACACCTCGTAAACATCTCCCACAGAAAATTGAATCCCGGCACTGGTTACCTGGCTTTCACCTTTATCCGCTTCGATAGCCTCCGCGTATACAAACAACTCTTCGTTAAATTTCTTCTCCCGACGGTATATCTGCGCTATCTTCATTAAAGCATCACGTTTATACTGCGGACTTGTCGCTATAATACCATGGTATGTTTCAACCGCCTTGTCAGTATCCAGTTCCTTAACAAATATACCAGCAATAGCAATCTTTGCCTTGGGGTAAAGTAATGGATCAATTTGGGGATCAACCTGCCTAAAATACGCGAGAGCTTTTTCAAAGTTCTCCAAAGACAAATACGCACGACCCAATTCAAAACAAAGAAGACCTTGCTTGACCGTCTCGGGCAAATCAAACAAGCCCTTCGTATAGAGTTCTACGGCCACCTGATAGAGACCTTCTGTCATATTGTACTGCCCCAGCCACAGAACACACTCGATCTCCGCTTCGGTGTGAGGGTAACGATGCACGATATCTTTAAAACGTGCAAGTGCTTCCTTCGTGTCACCCATAGCATCATATGTCTTGGCAAGCCCTACATACGCATTCTGGAGTATCTGCTGTTCATCAGGATAAAGCCTAAGCACATCATTAAAGATAACTATCGCCCTGTCAAACTGCTTCAAATTAAAATGCGTCATCGCCAACACATAACGGGCTTCCGCCACAAACTGAACCGGAACAACAGGGTCAGAAATAAAAGAGGTCAGTATTTCAACAGCCGTCGCCCATTCCTTTCTACGGAAATACGCCAAACCAAGATAATAACGGGATTCAGAAATATACTTACTGCCGGGATAATTAGCTTTTAATGCCTGAAGTGCCAAAACAGCAGCATCAATCTTGCCGGATTTAAGAAGCGCAATCCCTAAATAATATTGGACATGATCTTCATAAGGCGTGTCCGGCATTTCATGAAGGATCTTGTCATAGACATCGATCGCCTTGTCCATAACGCCAGCCTCCTGATAGGCATCCGCAATCTGGCTATACGCACTCACTTTTATTATCTTGTTATCCGACTTGTCAGCTACCAGCTGAAACATAGCGACAGCCTTGTCAATATCACCGCTCTTGGAATAAGTCCAAGCTAAACCGAACCTAGCTTTCTCGATCATTTTATCCCGTCCTGCCGCACCGCTAGAAATAGCAATGATCATCTCATAATCTTTGATAGCGGCCACATAATCATTAACAAGATACCAGGCATTGGCACGCCCCAAATAAGTATCGGCTATTTTAAGACTCGCCGGAAACCGCGCGATAACTTCCGAATAAATTGAGGCCGCTTCAACATATTTCTCCTGGGCTATAAAAAGACTCGCCTTGGCCAAAAGAACATCTTCTTCGGATACCTTTGCCGCTTTAACCGCAAATTGCGCTTCATCGAACGTCTTTAACGCCTCCACATATTTCTTAAGTTTGATCTGACACCAGCCCGTCCCGATCAGCGATGCGGCCATCGAAGATGGCGCCGTTGTCAATGATCTGGCTTTCTGATAAGCATCCGAGGCCTTGTCATATTGTTCCAGATTATACAAAGCCTCGGCCACATTGAATTGGGCTTCATAAAGACGGGTCGAACCGGGATGCCCTGAGATATAATTATTGAAAGCCACAATAGCCGCTTCATACTGAACAGCATTGTAGTCACACTCTCCCAGCTTGAACGCGGCATCATCGGACAAGTTGTTAGCAGGAAACTTATCGATCAAGGCCTGGAATATCTTTTTGGCCGACACATAATCTTCCTTCTGAAAATAAGACCAGGCGAGCGAATAATATGCCTGGGGCGCATACAGGGATGCCGGAAAAGCATCAATAACTTGACGGTATTTCTCTTGGGCTTTGGGAATATCGCCACCCTTGAAATATGTTTCTCCCAACCAGAAAAGAGAGGCATCCTTGTATTCAGGCAACGCTACCAGATCCTTAAAAACATTAAAGGCCTGCACATACTGTTGCTTAAAGAAATAACTTTGCCCTTCGAGCAATCTCGCTTCAACAACTTTTGTGGTTTGCGGGAATTCAGTTAGAAGTTGATTGACGTAACGCAGAGAAACATCATAAAAACCATCTTCAAATGCGCGCTGGGCTACAATGAAAAGATCTTTCTCATTAGAATCAACAGCAAAAGATGGTGTCGCAACGATGAGCAACGAAATGCCCATGATGTACAGGATACATTGTAGATTTTTTCTTATTTTCATAATTATTAATTATATCAAGAAATTATCAGGAAACGAAAGATAAAATCGGAAGAAATTTTAAAGCTGGCGTTGCAGGAATGGACGCAAATACTGACCGGTGTATGATTCCGGGTGTGCCATCAGCCCTTCGGGAGTACCCGAGAATACCACACGGCCGCCGCGATCCCCACCATCTGGTCCAAGGTCTATGACATGGTCCGCTGATTTGATCACCTCGAGGTTATGCTCAATGACAAGGACCGTGTTCCCCTTATCTACCAGCTGCTGAAGGACGCCGAGCAGTTTCTCGACATCAGCAAAATGCAGGCCTGTTGTTGGTTCATCCAGGATATACAGCGTCCTTCCTGTTGAAGGTTTGCAAAGCTCTGCCGCAAGTTTCACGCGCTGAGCTTCCCCGCCCGACAGCGTCGTGGCCGCCTGGCCGATCTTCACATAACCAAGGCCAACCTCATTGATCACGCGCAATACCCGGGCAATACGGGGAATGTTGCCGAAGACCTCCAGTGCTTCGCTGATCGACATATCGAGCGTCTGACTGATATTCCTGCCTTTATATTCAACCTGCAAGGTCTGCTCGTTGAATCGCTGCCCATGACAAACAGCGCATTCCACATGAACATCCGGCAAGAAATGCATTTCAATTTCTTTAACCCCGTCCCCCTGGCACGCTTCACAACGTCCGCCTTTAACATTAAAACTGAAACGCCCTGGACCATATCCCCTCAACCTGGATTCAGGAAGTCCGGAAAAAATAGAACGGATATCCGTAAAGACACCTGTATATGTTGCCGGATTTGACCGGGGTGTACGTCCTATCGGCGACTGATCAACGACGATGACCTTGTCAATGGCGTCAAGTCCCTCAAGTTTCCTGTAAGCACCGGATTTCTCGCGGGATCCATAAAGATGACGCGCAAGCGCTTTATAAAGAACATCATAAACAAGCGTTGATTTCCCTGAACCGGAAACACCCGTTACGCATACAAAAACCCCCAGCGGGATATCAACATCAATATTCTTTAGATTATGTTCACTGACACCCTTTAAACGGATACAAGCTCCGCGCACAGCGGGCCGCCGTTGTGCCGGGATAGGAATACGGATAGATCCCTTAAGGTATTGCCCCGTCAACGAATCTGAAATGGAAAGAATACCGTCAACAGGCCCCGCGTACATGATCTCCCCGCCGAACCGCCCCGCGCCCGGACCGAGATCCACCAGCCAGTCCGCACTGCGGATCGTATCCTCATCATGTTCCACGACCACAAGGGTATTCCCCAGATCTCTGAGATCCCGTAAACTTGACAACAACCTTTCATTATCTTTTTGATGGAGCCCGATAGACGGCTCATCCATCACATACACCACGCCGACGAGTCCGGAACCCACCTGCGTTGCCAGGCGGATGCGTTCAGCTTCCCCGCCGGATAGCGTTGAACTTTTACGGTCAAGCGTCAAATAATCCAGCCCCACATTGATACAAAAATCAAGCCGGCGAATGATCTCTTTAAGAACAGGTGCCGCAATGGTGCGTTCACCCCCCTCCAGTTGAAGCCCCAGAAAAAACTCCCGCGACTCCTGAATGGACATGCGCACGATCTCGGCAATGTTCTTGCCCTCAACAAGCACCATCAGGGCTTCTTTCCTCAAACGCCGCCCTTCACACGCAGGGCATGGCGCTTCGGACATGAATTTTGAGATCTCCTCCTTGAGCCAGTCGCTCGGCGTCTCCCTGAACAAACGCTGGAGATAACCCGCGACCCCTTCAAACTTCTTGCCCCAGATAATGTCTTCGCCGCCAAAAAGAACCCTTTGTTTAAAATCCCGGGGAAGTTTATTGAACGGCATGGCCGGATCCATATCATAAAGCTTGGCTATTTCACGCAACACCGCCCGATAATACATCATGTATCCCCGCTGGCCCTTGCGCCAGGGAACAATGGCCGATACCCATGCTTTCTCCGGTGACGTGACCAATGTTTCAACATCGATCTCCATCCTTGTCCCGATACCATTGCAATCAGGGCATGCCCCATACGGAGAGTTGAAAGAAAATGTCCGCGGCTCAAGCTCCGGAAGATCGATCCCCTCATCGGGAACAGCAAAACTCTCGCTCATGACAAGATCTTCTGTCCCGTCTGTAAAACCGACAACAATAAAACCCTTGCCGACCCTGAGTGCCGTCTCGACCGAATCTGTCAAACGGGTTTTCACGTCTGGTCTGACTGATAGGCGATCTACCACTATTTCGACAGAATGGATCTTATAACGATCAAATTTGATCTTGTCTTGAACATCATAAATATGCCCATCGACCCGTAGCCGCGCAAAACCCGCCTTGGCCACATCCCTACCGATGTGTGGATAGGTGCCCTTCTTCCCGCGGATATACGGCGCAAGGATATTGATCTTACTGCCCGCAGACAGTCGTAATATCCGTTCGACCATTTCCTGGGCAGACTGCTTCTCGAGCTTTTGCCCCATATAATAAGGAACACCGATCCTCGCGAACAACAGCCTCAAATAATCATAAATTTCCGTCTGCGTGGCCACCGTTGACCTGGGATTACGGCTGATCGTTTTCTGTTCAATGGAGATCGTCGGGCTCAAGCCTTCGATCGACTCGACATCCGGTTTCTGCACCTGATCGAGAAATTGGCGGGCATACGCTGAAAGGCTTTCCACATAACGCCGCTGCCCTTCAGCATAGATCGTATCAAAAGCCAGCGAAGACTTCCCAGAACCACTCAACCCCGTCACAACAATCAACTTGTTGCGGGGAAGCTCAAGGGAAATGTTCTTGAGATTATGTTCCCTGGCATTCTTGATAACGATATTATTAAGTTGCATATAATTATTATAATCCTTAAAGACCGAAGAAGCACGTAATAGATATAACCCCTGCCATCATCACTGACGACAGGGGTTATACGTTGATGACTAGCACATGTCGAATTCAAGCAAATTCAAGCCACAGATTTGATCTGTAAACCTTACTTCTTGCCCTTCTTCGCCACGACCTTCTTCACAGCCTTTTTCACAGCCTTCTTCTTCTTTCCGCCCTTCACCATGGCAGCAGAAGAAATATCGCCCTGCTTATCGATAAAATAGAGGAAACCAGATTCCTTCTTAATACCGACCTTGGCAACCTTCTTGGGCTTGCCGCCCTTCTTGTCGCCGCGCGCCATCGCCGCAGAAGAAACATCGCCATCCTTATCAATAAAATAAAGGAAACCCTTTTCTTTCTTGACGCCAACTTTAGCAACTTTCTTAGCCATTATTATTCACCCCCTTTCATCGTGTAACTTTTTTCCATTTGAATCGGCGATATCCCATTAACTCCGCCGATGATATTCATCTTGAAACTATGTACCTACCCGGATATTCCCTGCGAATCCTTTCAATGTCTGAATACCAGACAGCACGGCCAAATAACTTGTTTTAGGATTATCAGGGCAAACGGTATTGTCCGTACGTGTTGTGATCGACCCAAACGGCCCCTCGGCAAATATCTCATGACTATTGCATCGGGCTGATGGTGATACCATAATACGCACACGCAAAACAGCATAAGGGCCAGCGGCCAAGGCGACTGCCGCCGCAACATTAATATTTTGTGGAAAATAACGCACCGCATCCTCAACGCTACCTTCAAAAAGGATCGTATCCTTCTTCAAAGCATCAAGATCGATCCCCTTCTCTATAATGTAGGCATTACCAGAGAATCCGGCAGGCGGTTTGCTTGATGTCAACGTTAACTTGGTGATCCCGGCTGAAGAAGCCGCCTTGAGCGCATCAAGGCCTGCCACAGCACCCGACGGTAAAAGAAGTTTTCCCGAAGATTTGCGCGCCAAAGGGAAAAGGGTGGCGTGTTCCAGAAGCCTGCCGACACTCATGGCCAGGACGGTTTTCCCAGCGAGCAATGATTTCTTAACGATGGTGCCAGCAGCGGTAGAATTGACTGCTTCAACAATAACATCAGCATGGTCTATCAAATCATCAATAGAAGAAACAACACTGGCGGGATGCCTGATCGTTGCAGCCAGCCCCTTGGCCCTGACCAGATCAATGTCATAAAGAGCTGACAGGGTAAAGATACCCTTGAGTTCCTTGCTGACACTGCGTGCGATCCTTGACCCGATCGCGCCACAACCAATAACACCCAGCCTGAGCCGGAGGTTACGCGCTAGTGCTTTGGGATTTTTCAGATGCTTTTTCATCAAACCCTGACAACAATGTTATCTATCAGCCGCGTAGTGCCGATCCGGACCGCAACCGCGATCAGGATATCACCCTCTATCCGACGGGCTATTTGAAATCCGTCGAGCCTGATGCACTCGATATATTCAATGCTAGCACCCGTCCCGTCGCAAATCAACTTTTTTATTGAAGAATTTATTTTGCCCACAGCGCGCTCCCCGTCGGCGATCATGACCGAGGCATGACGCAGTGCCGCAAATATCGCAGCAGCACTGTCTTTCTCCGTCGAAGAAAGATAACTGTTCCTCGAGCTCATGGCCAGACCGCTCTTTTCGCGCCGCGTAGGGCATACGTTGACGCGCACAGGAAAGTCGAGATCTGCCACCATCCTTTTAAGTATCTCGGCCTGTTGGGCATCTTTCTGGCCAAGATACATTACGTCGGGACAAACGATATTCAACAGTTTCGCCACCACCGTCGCCACCCCTCGAAAATGCCCCGGACGTGATGCTCCGCAAAGGATATCCCCCGCGCCTTCAATATCAACCCATGCCTTCGTCGGTTGAGGATACATCTCGGCAACCGAAGGGACAAAAAGAATGTCCACTCCCGCCGCCAATGCCATGGCCTTGTCCCGGGTAAAGTCACGCGGATAACGCGACAAGTCTTCATTCAGACCAAACTGGGCTGGGTTCACAAAAAGACTAACAACCGTAATATCATTCCCTTTGACGCTGGCCTTCATCAGAGAAACATGCCCGTCGTGAAAATACCCCATGGTCGGCACAAACCCAACCGAAAAACCTTCCTGCCGGTGCAAACGAAGCGCCTTGCGCATCGCCCTGATCGTTGTGATAACCTTCATCTGCTCCTCCCCGATAACCTGCTCATCCCCTTACCTCATTCAAAGGCCGCATGACAAAATCCCTTGTGTGCATCCTCGGATGCGGGATGATCAACGCTGGCGTGTTCATCTGGGCATTATCATACAACAGGATATCAATATCAATGGTGCGCGGCCCATTCTTTATCAAACGCACACGGCCCAGTGCCGCCTCGACACGTTGCCCCGCCATCAGGACATCCAAAGGAAGCAGGTTCGTTTCAGCCCTGAGGACAGCATTAAAAAAAAGACCCTGCGGGGGGCCTCCCACAGGGGTTGTTTCCATGAGCGTAGATAATTTTACAGTTTTAATGCCTGCCGCATCGAGGAACTTGACCGCGTCATGGATATTCCTGGCGCGATCCCCCACATTAGATCCAAGGCCCAGATAGACAGTTGCCAACCCAAGACTCCTTACACATATAAGCCCTTACGCGAGGACTTTGGCCATCCGCCTTACCGCCTCGTGGATCCGCTCGACGGGCAACGTGAGCGACATGCGCACATAGCCCTCGCCGTGCTTGCCGAAACCGACACCCGGGGTGAGCACAATATCAGCCTGTTCAAGGAACGCCTTGCTGCACGCCATGGAATCCGGGAACTTTGATGGCACTTTGGCCCAGACATAAAAAGCCGCCTTGGGCGGATCGATCTTCCAGCCAATGGCGCGGCAACCATTGATCAGCGCATCGCGCCGTTCCTGATACACCAGACGCATGTCCTCGATCTCCGCCGGATCCATCTTGAGCGCGGCGATCCCCGCATACTGGATGGCATTGAAAACACCTGAATCCACGTTGGACTTGACCCTCGCCAGCGCAGCGACGAGCTGGGCATTGCCACAAGCCCAGCCAAGACGCCAACCGGTCATGAAATACGTCTTTGAGAAAGAATGAAATTCAATGGCGATATCCCTGGCTCCCGGGATTTCAAGGATGCTCGGCGGCTTAAGGCCGTCATAATAAACTTCCGAATACGCCAGGTCCGACACGATAATAATATTCTTCGCCGTACACACACGCACAAGCTCGGTGTAAAACTCTTTATTGGCCACGGCCGACGTCGGATTATTCGGATAACAAACAATGATGGCTTTCACATTCTTGGCTTCTTCAATATCAGCGATCTTCGGCAGAAAATCGTTGGAGGCTTTCAGTGGCAGGTACTGGATCTTCCCGCCGGCAAAAGCAACCGCCGCCTGGTACGCCGGATACGCCGGATCCGTCAAAAGAACTTTATCGCCGGGATTTATGACCGCCAATGGAAAATGCGCTAACCCTTCTTTGGAACCGATGAGCGGATAGATCTCGCTGGCAGGATCAAGATCGACTCCAAAACGCCCCTTGAACCACCGCGCAATATCGATCCTTAATTGCGGGACACCGGCGTCAAAAGGGTAATGATGGTTCTTCCCGTCGGCGATCGCCTTCTGCATGGCGTCAATGATAGGTTGATGGGTCGTCTGATCCGGATCACCCACCCCCAGATTGATCACGTCACGCCCCTGGGCCAATGCTTCACGCTTGGCTTTGTCTATTTCAAGAAAAAGATACGGCGGCAACTGTTTTAAACGTTCAGCTATTTCAATATTCATTGACCCATCCCCAAAACTTCGCCCATATTAAAGAAACCTTTATCCTTCTTGGCAATGAACTTTGCGGCGAGCAAAGCCCCTTCGGCGAACATGCCGCGCGTCTTGGCATTGTGGCTGATCTCAATGGTATCGACCCCGCTGTCGAACGTGACCTTGTGATAGCCGACAACTTCCCCCTCGCGAACAGACGCGATATCCGCCACTTTCTTGTGTGCCGCATTCTCAATGACCTCAGCCATGGTCTTGGCCGTTCCCGAAGGCGCATCCTTCTTGTGAATGTGGTGCGTCTCGGTGATAGAAATATTATACGCCTTTAATGCTTCTCCCATTTTCTTCAAGAGACCAAAAACAAGATTCACCCCCACCGACATATTCGTGGACTGAACGATCGCTACCTTCTCTGACGCCACGGCGATCTCGGCACGCTGGGCATCGGAAAGCCCCGTCGTCCCGATCACGATGCCCACATCATATTTCAAACACGCCGCCAAATTATTCATCGTCGGTTCCGGCAAGGTGAAATCAATCAAAACATCCGCCCCCTTGATGGCACTGATATCCCGTGCAATGGTGATGCCGTGCATCGATAAGGGGACATCCGTCCTGCTCGGACTTTCGATGAGTGCAACGATCTGAAAATCTTTATCCTTAAGGGCAAGTTCCGTAATAAATTGCCCCATCCTGCCCCAGCACCCTGTAATAGCCAGTTTGATCATACATTCCTTTTCACGCACAACAAAAGTCTGCGCGGTTAAATTAATTGATACTCTTTGAGCGACTTCTTGAGCTTGGCAAGATTCTCAGGTAACATCTCGCACAGAGGGAGACGCAATTTCGGAGAACACACCCCCATCAACCCACAAGCTGTCTTGACCGGGATCGGATTGGTCTCGATGAACATCGCCTTGATGATCGCCTGAAGCTTTGCCTGCTTGGCCTCTGCCTCTTTGACTTTACCTTTAAGCATCAATTCAACAACCTCTGAAACTTCCTTTGGCATAATATTGGCCAGCACAGAAATAACGCCGGCCCCCCCGAGCTTCATCATCGGGATCGTGAGGGCATCATCACCCGAAAGCAGGTCAAACTTCTTGCCGCAGGCCTCTTTGACCGCACGCGCCTGATCCAGATTGCCCGAAGCTTCCTTCACACCAACGATATTCTTACAGTCTTTCGCCAAGCGGCAAACTGTCTCTGTTTCGATATTGCGCGCGCAACGGCCTTCAATATTGTACAGGATGATCGGGATCTTGACGCTGTCGGCTACCGCTTTGAAATGCAAGTAAAGCCCCTGCTGGGTCGGCTTATTGTAATAAGGCGTCACCACCAGCGCGGCGTCGGCACCGGATTCCTCGGCATGACGGGTCAGACGCACCGCTTCTGCCGTCGAGTTCGACCCTGTCCCAGCGATGACCGGGATCCGGCGGCGCACCACATCGACCGTGATCTCGATCACCTTGTCATGTTCTTCATGCGATAAAGTTGGCGACTCTCCCGTCGTTCCGCAAGGAACAATCCCCTTTGTGCCATTAACGATCTGCCGCTCAATCAACTCCGCGAGTTTCCACTCGTCAACGCCATGATCTGTAAACGGTGTGACGAGCGCCACAATAGACCCCTTGAACATAACCCCTCCTCAGAATAAAGCCCTACGTTATTTCGCCAAACTGCCTGGATAATAATATTCACCCTTACAAATAAAGCGCGCATTGCCCTTTAACCAGACATTACTGACTAAGGGCTTGGCATCAACCATATCAAGATCAAAACTCACATCAAGCATTTCACCGCTCTTGGTCAACACCCGAACCAACGCGCCCTGACAGGCGAGCAGTTTCGTCGTGCCTTGAAGATACCCGATCAACGCCGCCGCCACGCTCCCGGTGCCGCAGGCCAGTGTTTCCGCTTCAACACCACGTTCATAAGTACGCACCGCGAGGTACCCCTCCTTGACGCGCTCAACGAAATTGACATTCGTCCCTTTGGGCGCAAAAGCCTGATGATGACGGATAAGGCGTCCCAGGGCTTCGATCTCCATTTCCTGGATCCCCTGAACAAAGATAACTGTATGGGGAACGCCGGTATTAATGAAATGGACGCTCATTTTCTTGTCGGCCACCTTGATCTCGATATCCGCACGATAATCCTTGGGCGCACTCAACTGAACCGAGGCCATCTCGCCACTGGCACTGGCATGGATCTTGCCCGCCAGCGTCTCCATCGTAAAGACCTCGGGCACCAGCGCAAACTTGTGCGCAATGTAAACCGCCATGCAACGCGCGCCATTACCACACATCTCGGCTTCAGAGCCGTCGGCATTGATGATGCGCATCTTGTGATCAGCGGATTCCGAGCGGGAAAGGACCATGACACCATCAGCACCGATCCCCAGATGCCGGTCACAAACCTTCACGGCCAAAGACGCATAATCCATAGAAGGATCATGGTCAATGATAACGAAATCATTGCCAGCCCCCTGCATCTTGACAAAAGGCACCCTCACAGCATTGATCATTTCAAATACTCCGGGATAATGGATCCACGCACCAGATCCTTGAATGTTTCACGTTCCTTGACGACATCCCAAGCCCCGCCGCTCACCATCACTTCCACGGGGCGCGGCCGCGCATTGTAATTACTCGCCATCGCATAACCATAAGCCCCGGCAGAAAGAAGCGCTAAATATTGGCCATCCCTGATATCAGGCACCTTGCGGTCATGGGCAAAGACATCCGCACTCTCACAAACAGGGCCGACCACATCGCAAACGATCGAACGTGCCCCTGACTTCTCCAGAGGAATGATCTCGTGATGGGCGTCGTACATCGACGGGCGCACCAGGTCGTTCATCCCGGCATCGACGATCATGAATTTCTTAAGACCATTATCCTTGGTGTAAAGCTTGCGGGTCACAAAAATACCCGCATTCCCAACAATGAAACGCCCCGGCTCCATGATCAGGCGTAAGCGACGATCCTTCAAGAGAGGCACAACTTTACGGGCATAATCGAGGGCATTCTGCGGCTCTTCATCTTTATAAATAATACCCAAGCCGCCGCCAATATCAAAATATTCAATGACAACACCCTGAGCTGCCAGATCATCAATGAACGCCAGCGCCTTCTTGATCGCCGTGATGAACGGAGCACCTTCCGTGATCTGTGACCCGATATGAATATGCACCCCGTTCATGCGTACCGACGGGTATTTCTCACGGTCAAGGAACAGCTGCCTTGCCGTTGACAGGTCAATGCCGAATTTCTTTTTCAAGCTTCCGGTATTGATCTTGTCATGGGTAGGGGCATCGATATCAGGATTGATGCGCAACGCCAGCATAACCTTCTTGCGCAAACCGGCAGCAATGCGATTGATATTTTCGAGCTCCGGCAGAGACTCAACATTGAACAAAAGTATACCAGCGCTGATCGCCAACCGGATATCGTCATCCGTCTTGCCGACAGAAGCGAACACCACTTTCCGCATGTCCGCACCGATCAATTTGGCCTTGCGGAGCTCCCCTCCTGAAACAATATCAAAACCAGACCCTTCACGGGCAAGTGCCTTGAGCACCGCAAGGTTGGCATTGGCTTTCATCGCAAAGCATATCACCGGATCGAGCGGCTCGAAGGCCTTGGCGAGCTTGCGGTAATGCTCGACGAGCGTGGTGTAACTGTAAATATACGCCGGCGTACCCGTCTTCTCAACAATAGCACTCACCCTCACGCCTTCGCAATGCAGCGCGCCGTCTATATATTTGAAATCATGGATGGGATGTGAAAAACTTTTCATTTAAGTCGCTTTTTCCAAAGACTGATCTGTGCCCGTACCATGTCCGGGTTCGTCGAACCCAGCGATTTCTTGATCTTCACAGAAACATCCGGCCGGAGAAGGTTGGTCATGTCATCTTCAAACTGCATCGAATATTTCTTGAGCTGGCCCACATTCATGTCCGAGATCTTGCGCCCGTGATCGAGGCATTCCTTGACCATAGCCCCAACGGTGTCATGTGCGTCGCGGTAAGATACCCCCTTCTTGACAAGATAATCCAGGATGTCGACGGAAAAGAAATACTCGCTGGTGATGCGATCCTTAAGGACATCTTTCTTCACCTGGATACCGCCAAAAACATGCGCCATGATCTCGAGCATATCCTCAATGGTCTCGACCGTCTCAAATAAGCCAGGCTTATCCATCTGCATATCGCGGTTATACGTCAAGGGCAACGCTTTCATCAAGACCAGTGCCTCGACCAGCCGCCCAGGGAATTTCGATGCCGTACCGCGGACCAATTCAAGGACATCCGGATTCTTCTTGTGCGGCATGATCGATGAGCCCGTGCAAAACTCGTCGCTAATGGAAATAAAATTAAACTCACTGGTCACCCAGAGGATGAGATCCTCACAGATGCGCGTGAGGTGCATCCCGGTGATGGCCGCTGCGGACATGATCTCGATGATAAAGTCACGGTCAGACACAGAGTCAATGCTGTTGGCGGATGTCTTGGCAAACCCCAGTTTTTGCGTGACAAAATCACGGTCCGTCGGCAACGATGTGCCCGCCAGCGCGCAGGCCCCCAAGCTATTGATACTCGTGCGCTTGAGGGCATCCTCAAAACGCGCTTTATCACGCTCGATCATCTCGACATACGCCAGCATATGATGCGCCAACAGAACAACCTGGGCCGACTGAAGATGTGTGTACGCCGGGATAATAACATCCTTGTTCTTGTCGGCAAAAGTAACAACAGCGACCTGCATTTTCCTGATCAGGGTCATGATATGCGCGATATGCTCCATGCAGTAAAGACGGACATCCGTCACCACCTGATCATTGCGCGAACGTGCCGTATGCAACTTGTCCGCCGGCTGACCAATGAGTTTCCGCAACTGGATCTGGATATCGGTGTGAATATCTTCAGAGGAAGGGTCGCAGATATATTCCCCGTCCTTGATCGTTTTTAGAAGCGTTTTAAGGCCTCCGGTGATGGCACTGGCGTCCTTCTTGGGAATAATGCCCTGTTCGCCGAGCATCTGGGCATGGGCAATGCTTGCCTCGCAGTCGTACTTGGCCAATTTGGCATCATACGCTGTGCTGTAAGTGAACTTTTCGGAAAGCTTGCTCAGACTTCCGGTGAAACGCGAACCCCATAGACGTGCTGCCATAAGAATCTCCCTGCCACAGCAAAACTAAAAACTTACTGGTGACGCTGAAACGGAACAGTCCAAAGTTTAATGAAACCTTCCGCGAGTGATTGATCAAACGTGTCGCCCTTGCCGTAGGTGGCCATCTTTTCGCTGTAACGCGAATGCGGCGATCGGCGACCGACCACCATGGCATGCCCCTTGTAAAGCTTGATGCGCACCGTGCCTGTGGTGTTAACATGATAGGCATTGAAAAACGCATCCATTTGAGCTTTAAGCGGTGTCCACCACAAACCATTATACGTCAACTCGGCGTATTTTTGGGAAAGGATCTCCTTGAAGCGCAGGCTGTCGCGGTCAAGCACAAGGCTTTCGATCTCGCGAATACCCAAATGCAACACAGCACCGGCGGGATTCTCATAAAGCTCGCGGGACTTGATCCCCACGAGGCGGTTCTCGATCATATCCACACGGCCAACGCCATGACGCCCGGCGATGGCATTCAGCTCAAGGACAAGCTCCAAAGGTTTCAACTGACGGCCATCGACCGACACAGGAACGCCTTTAACAAAACCGATCTCGACATAACCCGGTTTAGCCGGTGCTTTCTCCGGATTTACCGTCATGGAAAATACATCCTCGGGCGGCTCTACCATCGGGTCTTCGAGGAGGCCGCTTTCAATGGCCTTACCGTAAACATTGGTGTCAATGCTGTACGGGCTCTTCTTGGTGGCAGACACCGGCACCCCCTTGGACTTGGCGTAATCGATCTCTTCGTCGCGCGACTTGAATTCCCATACACGCACCGGCGCGATCACTTCCATCGACGGCTCCATGAGGCGGTAGGTCACTTCAAACCTGACCTGGTCATTGCCTTTCCCGGTACAGCCATGCACCAATCCGGCCGCCTTTTCCTTGCGGGCGATCTGGACCTGATGATGCGCAATGAGCGGACGGGAAAGCGCGCACGCTAAATTGTATTTGCCCTCATAAAGCGCTCCGGCCTTAAGGGCGGGGATCGCATAATCTTCGATCAATTCCTGACGAAGATCCAGGCAATACGCCTTCGAAGCCCCGGACTTTATCGCCTTCTCCTTGACCTTGGTAAAATCATCACCCTGCCCCACATTACCGATCACCGCGATAATTTCATAACCCCGATCCTTAAGCCACGGAATAATGCAGGAAGTATCAAGCCCACCCGAATACGCCAAAACAACTTTCTTCATCGCACAACCCCTTTCCTGATCAAGTATATAAGAAAACCATGACCGCCTTCTGCACATGCAGGCGGTTTTCTGCCTCGTCGAAAATAACCGAATGAGGACCGTCAATAACATCCTCGGAAACTTCCTGCCCGCGATGCGCCGGCAAGCAATGCATAAAGATATAATCCTTGTCGGCAACAGCCGTCAAGGTCTGGTCAATGCAATACCCCTTAAAATCCTTCAAACGCTTCAGGGTCTCGCTTTCCTGCCCCATACTCACCCACGTGTCGGTATAAAGAATATGAGCATCTGCCGCCGCTGCAGCGGGGTCGCGCATCAACTCGATCCTGGCTCCTGTTGCCGCTGCCAAAGCACGCGCCCGGGTCACAAATACGGCATCTGGCGCATAACCCGCCGGTGTCGCCACACTCATGTGCATCCCGGTCATGGCACAAGCCAACATCAGGGAATTGGTCATATTATTCCCGTCGCCGATATACGCCAGTTTAAGCCCCGCCAGATTGCCGAACTTTTCCCTGATCGTCAGGATATCTGCCAAAGCCTGGCAGGGGTGTGAATGATCCGACAACGCATTGATCACCGGCACATCCGCATAGCGTGCCAGATCAACGAGATCCCGATGAAAGAAAACACGCGCAATGATCCCGCCGACATACCGCGACAGCGTCCTGGCGATATCTGCCGTTGGTTCACGTTTTCCGAGGCTGATATCATCGGGCGCAAGATAGATCGCATTGCCGCCAAGTTGAAAAATACCCGTCTCAAAAGAAACGCGGGTGCGATTCGACGGCTTTTGAAAGATCATGGCCATGGATTTCCCCGCCAGAAGTCCGGCATGCAGCCCCGGATTTTTCTTTAACTGCGCGGCAAGGTCCAGGATGGCCAACAGATCCGCTGGTGAACTATCCCCGATCGAAATGAAATCTCTTTTTTTCATATTGTCCTCTGCTGGGCCGTCACCGTAAAAACTTTTTCAAGGATATCCAACGCCTTGACTGCCTGCTTGAGCGTCACATTCAGCGCCGGCATGATGCGCAACACACGGCCCTGGGTGCAATTGATGATCAGGCCCCTGGCAAGGCATTCATCAAAAACAGGTTTCCCCTCAACAGACAACTCAACCCCGATCATGAGGCCAAGCCCGCGCACATCGACCATAAAAGGAAACCGTGCCTGCATCGCCTTCAACCGTTCCGTCATATAAAGTCCGATCCGCCTGGCATTGGCGATCATCTTGTCCCTGCGGATCGCTTCAAAAACACCCAATGCCGCCTTGGTCACCAGCGGGCTTCCCCCGAAAGTCGTTCCGTGCATGCCAGGCTGAAGAAGGTGCGCCACTGACCGGCGCGCCAGCATGGCACCGATCGGCAACCCGCCGCCCAGCCCTTTGGCCAAGGTCATCACATCCGGCTCAATGCCATAATGCTCGAAAGCGAACATTTTCCCGGTGCGCCCCAACCCTGTCTGAACTTCATCGGCAATAAAAAGCAAATTCCTGTCATCGCACAACCGGCGGATGGCGCTGACATACTCCGGTGTGGCCACATTGATCCCGCCCTCCCCCTGGACAAGCTCGATCATCACCGCGACCGTCCTTGGTGTCACCGCGGCAAGGAGTGCCTTGATATCATTGAAAGGAACCGCGACAAACCCCTGCGGTAACGGCGCGAACCCTTCCTGATACTTCTTCTGCGGCGTTGCGGCAAGGGCACCTAAGGTACGCCCATGAAAAGCATTCAATGTCGTGATGATCTCAAAACGCTCACCACCGCCAAAAAGACGCGCGAACTTGATCGCCGCCTCATTGGCTTCAGCCCCGCTGTTGCAAAAGAACAGTTTCCCGTCAAAGGACTGGCGTACGATCTCGCGGGCCAGTTTGGCCTGATTGATCCCGAAGAAATTATTCGGTAAATGAATGAGTTTTGAAACCTGGTCGCGCACAGCCGCCATGACTTTGGGATGGCAATGCCCCACATTGGACACACCCCAACCCGGGAAAAAATCGAGGTATTTCTTGCCGTCAATGTCTGTCAGCACACTCCCTTTGCCCTTCACAAAAACAACAGGCAACCGGGTGTACGTCGGAAAAACGTACTGGTCATACGCTTCAAAAACATCTTGCTTGGTCATAAGCATAACACCAAAATTTAGGAGGTAAAAGACCGCAGACGATCACTCACCCCTGAATGATCTGCGTCCCGACACCCGTGTCGGTAAATATTTCCAGCAGAAGGGCGCGGTCAAGGCGCGCGTCGATGATATGCGCTTTAGGAATACCGCCCAGAAGCGCCTCAACACACGAATCAACCTTGGGGATCATCCCGCCGGAAATAACCCCCTCTTTCTTCAAGCGGTCCACATCAGACCTGGTCAGCGTTGAACACAAGGTGGCTGGATCCTTTGGGTCGAGCATGACCCCCGGCACATTCGTCAAAAGGACAAATTTCTCGGCACACAGGGATGCCGCGATCGCGCTGGCAACTTCGTCAGCATTCACATTATGTGTCTGCTGTGCCGCACCGACCCCCAGCGGCGAGATCACCGTGATATACCCCTGATGCAGATGTGTCTCGATGATCCGGCGTTCGATATTGGTGATCGTCCCGACAAAACCCAGGTCACGTTCAGCGTTCTTCTTTTCAACATAAACAATATTCTCCTGCCCGCGCAGCCCGGTCACATCCCCTTTGAGCGAACGGATCTCGTCGACGATCTGACGGTTGATGTCATCCAGCTCTTCAATGACGATCTGGAGCGTCTGTTCATCTGTCACACGGATACCCTTGTGGAACTGCGGCTCAACGCCAATGGCTTTCAGGCGGCTTGAAATGTGCGGCCCGCCGCCATGGATCAAAATAATGCGGATACCGACATAGCTCAAAAAAACAATATCTTCGAGCACCCGCCGGCGGATCACATCATCATGCAGGATACTGCCGCCGTATTTGATGACAAAAACTTTCTTACGGAACTGCTGGATATACGGGATGGCCTCGACGAGAACGCCGGCTTTTTTAATTATAGTTTCCATTGATATCTATGTATTGATGCGTGAGGTCACATGTATAGACCGTGGCCGAAGCTTCACCGATCCCCAGGTCTGCGTGGATATAGATCGTATTCTTCTTCACTGAAAATTCTATTTTGAGTGTTTGCTCGGTCACACGATTGAAGCCGCAAGCCCCGATAGCTGCCGCCACACGGCCCCAGTTGGGATTGTCCGTATAGTCGGCGGTCTTGACCAGGCTGGAATTGGCAACCTTCATCGCCGCCGCACGCGCCTGCTTGACGCTCACTGCCCCGGTCACCCTGACCTCAAAGAATTTCGAAGCCCCTTCGCCGTCGATAATAATATCACGCGCCAGCTTGACGCAAACAGCCTTCAACGCTTCGACAAAAAGATCATAATCCGCCCCCCGGGCAGATATCATTTTATTATCCGCCATGCCGTTGGCCATCAGAGAAACCATATCATTGGTGCTCATACAACCGTCGACGGTGATGGCATTGAAAGAAACATCGGTGGCCTCTCGCAAGGCCGTCGTCAGCAAACCGGGCGTGATCGCGGCATCCGTCGTCACACACGCCAGCATGGTGGCCATATTCGGCTCGATCATCCCCGACCCTTTGGCGCAAGCCCCGATCGTTACCGTCTTGCCCCCGACTTCCAATGACACGGCGATCTGTTTGTCCATCGTATCGGTGGTCATGATCGCTTTGGCAAAGCTCGCGCCCCTTTTGGCACTCAACCCCTTAAACAGCGACGGCAGTGCTTCCCTGATCTTCTCGTAAGGGAAGGGACGACCAATGATCCCCGTCGACATCACCAGCACATTGGCAGGCACAATGGCAAAATGCCCCGCCACCAGCTCGGTCAACTTCTTGGCGTACATCATGCCGTACTCACCGGTAAAACAATTGGCATTGCCGCTGTTGGCCACCAGCGCCTGAACCTTGCCGCCCTTGATATGCTTCTGGCACAACACGATCGGTGCAGCTTTCACGGAATTGCGCGTGAATACCGCCGCCGCCGTGCACATGACATCAGAATAAATAATACCCAGATCCGGCTTCCCGGATTTTTTGATCCCGGCCCAAAAACCATTGGCCTTAAAGCCGTGCGGAGAAGTAACGCCCCCCCCTTTAAGCTGTTTCATAATAATCCTTCCGTCTCGTTAAACCCGCACATGATATTCATGTTTTGTACCGCCTGGCCACTGGCCCCCTTGACAAGATTATCAATGACCGATGTAATAACCAGTGATTTGCCGTCCGGACTAACAACAAGGGCTATGTCACAAAAGTTCGTCCGCACCACATGCCGCAATTCAGGCTGAGCCCCTGGCTGTAAAAACCGGACGAATGTTTCCGTGCTGTAAAAACGCCGGTAACACTCCGTCAGCGCCTTTGACGCTATCTTGGCATTCAAATGCACGTAGATCGTTTCGAGTATCCCCGAATCAACGGGCAAAAGATGCGGGACAAACATGATGTCAACCGGCTTCTCTGCCATGCGCGATAAATACTGCGCAATTTCAGGCGCATGCTGATGCTCCAGCACCCGGTAGGCCTTGAAATTCTCGTTGACAAACGTGTACATCAACGCCTCAGAAGCCTTGCGCCCGGCCCCGGAAACGCCTGACTTCGCATCAATGGCAATCGACGCTATCTTGTCGGGATACATCGACACCAGCGGTGCCAACCCCAGCAACGCGGCCGTCGGGTAACATCCCGGATTGGCAATGAATTTAGCCTTTTTGATCTGCGTCCGATAAATTTCTGAAAGCCCGTAAACAGCTTTGGCCAGATTACGCGGATCTTTATGCTCGGCGTGATACCATTTTTTATAAACAGCACGGTTCTTGAGACGGTAATCAGCACTGAGATCGATCACGCGTTTACCGGCGGCGAGTAATTCGCCGGCCACATTCATCGATTCTGTATGCGGCAACGCTAGGAAAACAAGATCACACGCCGCGATCGCCGCTTCAGCGCTGTATTTTTCACAAACAAGATCCGTACGGTTGGTGAACACAGGCCAGATAGCATCGACCCTGCCCGTCGTCGAATACGCTGCGGCATAGGTCACACGGACATCCTTGTGCCTTAAAAGGATATCGAGCAAGACCCTGCCAGAAAAACCACTGATACCGACAATACCCACCCTGACCATAAGACCTTTCTTGTGGAATTTCCCGTCAGAAAAATAGAAATCAATAATAAATTAAAAAGCCTGTCCCGTCAATAAAACTTTTTGAAGGAACAGGCTTTGTAAATTCTTGAGAATTTAGTTTTGAACGGTACGCACCAGCGTTAACGCTTGACCCACTGGAACTTCCGGCGAGCACCCTTCTGTCCAGGCTTCTTGCGTTCCTTCATGCGTGAATCACGGCGAAGGCAAAGATTCTTCTTGAGGATCGCGCGCGAGGTCTGATCAAACAAAGTCAAGGCACGGGAAATAGCCATCCGCAGTGCGCCAGCCTGACCAGTCAAACCGCCGCCACACACATTGACATCAATATCAAAGCGATTGAGGAAGTTGGCCAACTTGAGCGGAGAAAGAATAAGGATGCGATCCGTCTCACGCGGGAAATACACTTCAAACGCACGGCGATTGACTGTTAATCTGCCAGCGCCTGGAGTGATGATAACACGGGCTACTGCTGTTTTACGACGACCGGTTGCTGCATACTTGACGACTTCAACCATTGATACGACTCCTCTGATCTTAAATATTAAATATCAAGTGGAACGGGTTTTTGCGCCTTGTGCGGATGATCCGCGCCGGCGTACACATAAAGATGCGTCTTCACACGGCTTCCGAGCTTGCCTTTGGGGATCATGCGGTGAATGGCCAGCTCCAGGATCTTGTGCGGGTTCTTTTCGAGCATATCCGAAAACCGGATGCTCTTTAAACCGGAATGAAAACCGGAATAACGATCATAGAATTTATCGCTGGTCTTCTTGCCGGTAACACGGATCTTCTCGGCATTGATGATGATCACATGATCGCCCGTATCCATAAAAGGCGTAAAAGCCGGCTTGTTCTTGCCGCGCAAGATCGAAGCGACCTTGGTGGCCAGACGACCGAGAATCTTGCCTTCAGCGTCGACAATATGGAATTTCTTTGCGATTTGTTCAGGTGTTGGAAGTGATGTTTTTTGGAGTACCATGTTCTTCTCTTTTAGATTTTTCCCGAAGCCCTAGAAATAGTAAGCCTACATTCCAGCCATTCGATTAAATAATGAGCCTCAACTATAACACACAAATGATGGATGTCAACAGAAAATCAATTTTGAGTTATCGTTTTTCTCGTTTTCTCTTAGCGATTGCTAAAACGGTCTTTCGACAATAATCCCCGGCATTGGGTAGTGTTTGCTATTCAGACAATAAAGTTTGCCGCCTGTTTGCATCACCGTAGCCGCCAGGAGCGCGTCATTGATGTCCAACCCGTGAGAAGGATGCCACTGACGATACAAGATGCCACCCAGATCAACGATCTTCTGGTCGATCACCGCCGTTTTAAATTGCGACAGGAACAACAGCGTATCCTTTTCCTCTTCTTTACGCATAAAGAAAACAACTTCCGCACGCTGAATAGCACCGACCCACAATTCAAACTCCATCTTGCCATGTAATTCATTGAAGAAAGCAAGCGCCCTGGTGTCTCCACGCAAATGCCAAATCAAGATATCTGAATCAATATAAACCCTCATGCGTGATGCCGCTCCATGGACATTCTAAAAGAATTCTTGGCGTGATGCACCGTTTCTTCCACTGTTTCAGATCGCTTCCACGCACCACTGGTTTGCGTGAAAACATTCATGTCTGCCGTCGACTCCATTTCACGCGCATACATCCGCACCGCGCCTTCAATGATCTTTTTCTTGGAAAGATGAAGTTTCTGCGCTAAGAAAGAAATCTTATTCACAATAACATCATCGACCCTGGCTGATAATATTCTATCCATATCTTCTCCTTTTCTTCTTACGTAAGAAGAATAACGTATGAAATATGCCGTGTCAAGCCATGTTGGAGCCGAATAGGTGAGCTTTGTTAATTCACAGAGAAATCGGAACAAACACAATCAAAGGGACGGTGTGTACCGGTTGTGCCGTTGTGCATCCCGATCCCTCTCCCTTGAGCTCACTGCTGTTGGCGCGATAGATAAGCACGATCAAACTAATGATCTCATCACGTATTTTCTGGCCCAACGTGAACTTGTGATCCCGCGGGTACTCTTTAGTGACCGCCATCACGCGAGCCAGTAATTCATAACTGAGCTTGTAAATGGGTAAATGCTGATACCGCGCCATGGGTTACTTTCTTTTCAAAAACCGGGCGCCCCGCTCGGGGCGCACGAACGAAATAATCAAATAACCAAATGATCAATAACTCCGAACACAACGCACGCCGAGGGGCATGAACTTGATGTCGCAGATCTGGTTGCCATTGACGAAGTCCTGGTACCAGGCGTTGCTTGGATCGCCCGACGTGGCCGACCAGTAGACGTTATTCGCAAAACCCAATTGAAATTTGTTTTCTTGCAAAAAAGTCAGGATAGTTTTTCCTGGCAAAACCCAGTCTGTATATCCCCCGTAATTTAAATTGGCACAATAAACCAAGGCGTCATCCCACGTAGCATCTGGTCCATCGGAGTACGTTGTCATCCAGCCCGGATAACCGAGATATACCGCCGTCGTGCCAGTACACGCATGACGGGGCGTCTTGTCCGGGCAAGGATCAGTGCTACTCCCACCACCTACGGGCATCCACGCATAGGTTGTTGGGCTCAAGGCTGTCTTGACACAGGCCTTCATGCCGTTGATTATGGAATTATCGTACCATAGTGCTCCCACGCTACTGGCGTTACAGGTGAAAGCGGTTGACCCGACCTTGAGCATACGCGACACCCTTAAATCCAAATAATCCCCCGCCGGCGAAGGATAATAGGCCGTGAGCGTGAGGCTTTCAGCAAAAAGCAGACCGGGAAAAACTAGGAGAAGAGAGAGAGAGAGAGAGAAAGAAGGAAAAATTTTTTAACATATTTCATCGCCAACCTTTCTTGGAAGGAATTAAACTGAACTTTAATCCCGGATTTTTCAATAGGCCCCCTATCGAACTAAAACGAAATGTTGTAAACTAAAGTCTGTGTTGGATCATTCTCATCACGGGCCTTTCTTTTCGTAGATCAATTAATTCATGATCAGTTCACCGTCCTCGGCAAACTGACAAATAGTGCTATTCCTGCTTACCCATTCATCTGGCGTTAACGCTACAGCCTGAATAGGTGCAAATACTTTATACACAGCCGATCCAAGCAAACGACACCGCGCCCAATGATCCTTACCGACAAAATCAGAAGAAACAACAAGTACATCAATATCACTCGATGGCCGCCCCTCGCCTCTACTCCATGATCCAAAAAGGACCATGCGATCAACATGAACAGACCCCGATTCCAGGGCCGCATGAAAACGATGCAGTATTTCTAAAACATCTTTTTTACCCATACAAGTACCTCCCGTGCATGTTCAACGATCTCCTGTGTAATTCCAGACGGATACGCAGTCTGCAACCTGAACAATTCCTCTGGGTAACGGGTGGCAACACTGGCCTGATCAAGCTCCGCCATAAATTCACCCAATGCCAAGGAAGGATCCATTTCAATCTTTTTTAACAAAAACATTAAACTGTGGGTTCTCGGAGGAAATTCTGCAAACTTCTTATGATAAACACCTTTCAATGCCTTTTCTACCGCAAGATGCGCCATAAATACAGCATAGATATTCCTGCCATTCTCAAGCATAGCCTGAGCTGTAGCAAGATCATAATCAGCTTGATTCAACCACTCCTCAGGTGCTAAAGCCACTCACTTCTCCTTTATAATTTTATTAAATTATACATTAACAAAATTAAATCATCAATTTTTTTATTTGATTTGTGGTCAATACTTCACCGTTTCGAGGCAAAGGCCTTGGGGCGGGGCGGCGACACCGGCGGAGCGGCGGTCTTGGGCGTGGAGCATGTGCGTTACACTGCCGGGAGGGAAACGTCCGGCGCCGACTTCAAGGAGGGTGCCGGCGATATTACGCACCATCTTGTAAAGAAAACCGTCGGCTTCGATGGTGATCTGAATAACGTCACCGTGCTGGTTGACTTCAAGCCGTTGGATGGTGCGCACCGTTCCGCCTGTGCGCGAAGGATCCACATTGGCGAAAGAACGGAAATCATGGCACCCCACAAAACAGGCAGCCTCCTGGCGTAAAAGCTTTATGTCCAGTTTTCTCGGGAAGAAATAGCAGTAATGGCGCTCCAGGGCCGTGGCATACGAACGATTAAGGATCGTGTACGTGTAAACCTTGGAGACCGCGCTCAGCTGGGCGTGAAACGACGCGTCCACTTCTTCAATGCCCACCACCACCGCATCACGGGGCAGGTTAAAATTCATGGCGCGCATCAGTTCATCGGCTGCCATCGCTGTCTCAACCCGAAAATGCGCCACCTGCCCGCGGGCATGAACACCGCTGTCCGTGCGCCCCGAACCAATGACCGGGATACGGGTGCCGCCGAAGATCTTCTGAAGAACAGCCTCAAGCGCTCCCTGGACTGTCCGGGGGGCATTGGCTTGCAGCTGCCAGCCGTTAAAATCAGTCCCATCATACTCCAGGGTTAACTTAAACGTCCTGGCCATCAGATCATCTGGTATTCAACGAGCTTCTCCGCGATCTGCACGGCATTCAACGCCGCGCCCTTGCGAAGATTGTCGGAAACAACCCAGAGGTTCAACCCGTTGGCGATGGATTCATCTTCGCGGATACGGCCGACAAATGTGGCGTCCTTGCCGTCAGCATCGAGCGGCATCGGATACTTCTTGGCCGCTGGCTCATCAATCACAATAACCCCCGGTGCCTTCGACAAAAGTTCAATGGCTTTCGCACGGGTGATTTTCTTCGCGGTCTCAATATTGACTGACTCGGAATGAGAATTAAAAACCGGCACACGCACGCACGTTGCCGTCACCTTGATCGCGGCATCATGCATGATCTTGCAGGTCTCATTGACCATCTTCATCTCTTCTTTGGTATAACTGTTGTCCACAAAAACATCGATCTGCGGAATAAGGTTGTGCAGGATCTGGTACGCCAGTTTCTTGACCGCCATGTCACCTTTGACCTGATGTTTCATTTCATCGATCGCCTCTGATCCAGCGCCTGAAATAGCTTGATAAGTGGACACAACGATACGCTTGATCCTGGCATAATCATGCAGAGGCTTCAGCGCCACAACCATCTGGATCGTCGAGCAATTCGGATTGGCAATGATCCCTTTATGCCATTTGACATCTTCGGGATTAACCTCCGGGACCACCAGCGGCACATCCTTGTCCATGCGGAAATAACTGGTATTGTCAATCACAACCGCTCCCGCCCGTGCGGCTACCGGCGACCAGTCACGGCTGATATCCGCCCCCGGCGAACTCAAGACAACGTCCACTCCTTTAAAAACATTCTCATCGAGCGGTAATAAGGGAAGCCCGTACATCTCACCTTTGGCGCCACTGGGAGAAATCAGGCGAAGCTCCTTCACCGGAAAATTACGCTCGCGCACAATGTCATACATGCACTGCCCGACAGCAGACCGTGCGCCTAAAATGGCCACAACATATTTTTTCATAACAGTTCCTTTACAACAAGGTCGCCCACCTCGGTTGTGGAATAACCCATCTTCCCGGCGGCAAGATCTTTGATTTTAGTTGTCACCACGGTACGGATAGCGGCTTCGATCGCATCGGCCGCCTTACCCTCGCCCAGTTCGCGCAACATCAGTGCCCCGGCTCCGATGGCCGCCAGCGGATTAATGACATTCTTGCCGGTATATTTCGGCGCTGACCCGCCAATGGGCTCGAACATCGAAACACCGTTAGGATTAATATTACCGCCAGCCGCAATGCCCATGCCGCCCTGGATCATGGCCGCGAGGTCGGTGATGATATCACCGAACATGTTGTCGGTCACAATGACATCGAACCATTCGGGATTCTTCACCATCCACATCGTGATCGCATCAACGTGCGCGTAATCCGTCTTGATATCGGCATATTCACGCCCAACTTCATTGAACGTCCTCTGCCAAAGATCAAAAGCATATGTCAGGACGTTGGTCTTGCCGCACAGGGTCAGTTGCTTGCGCCGGCTGTATTTGCGGGTATACTCATAGGCGTAACGCACACAGCGCTCGACGCCAAAGCGCGTGTTAATACTTTCCTGGATGGCCACTTCCTGGGGCGTATCCTTAAAAAGACTACCGCCAGCCCCGGCGTAAAGCCCCTCGGAATTCTCGCGGACCACCGTAAAGTTGATATCCGCAGGCGTTTTCTCTTTAAGTGGGCAAAAACGAGGGTCCAGAAGCTGTACCGGGCGCAAATTGATGTACTGATTAAGGTCAAAACGAAGTTTCAACAAGATACCCTTCTCAAGGATCCCGGGCTTCACATCAGGGTGTCCGATGGCACCCAGAAAAATAGAATCGAACTTTTTCAAATCCTCGATTGCAGAAGCCGGAAGGACTTCCCCTGTCCGCAGGTAACGCGCGCCGCCGAAATCGAAGTTCACCTGCTCATACGTAAAGCCGAATTTTTTCGCCGCCACACCAATGACCTTAAGCCCCTCGTTGACAACTTCAGGGCCCGTACCGTCACCCGGGATGATCGCCAGTTTGTAATGATTCATGATCTCTTCTTTCATTAAGACTTGTTGATTGACCGGGACTGTTATTCCTTGAACTTCTTGACTGCCAACGTAGCATTGTGCCCGCCAAACCCCAGCGAGTTTGAAATAGCGATGTCAACCACTGCCTTGCGCGCCTGATTGGGTACATAATCAAGGTCGCAATCAGGATCCGGCATCGTGTAATTGATCGTCGGCGGAATGACCTGGTCACGGATCGCCAGCGCGCACACCGCCAGCTCCACCGCTCCGGCAGCTCCCAGCAAATGCCCGGTCATGGACTTGGTGGAACTGACCGCCAGTTTATAGGCATGGGCACCGAAAGCCTTGCGGATCGCCAGCGACTCGATCTTGTCATTCAGATGCGTTGATGTCCCGTGGGCATTGATATAGTTCACATCCTCAAGCTTGAAACCGCCGCCCTGCACCGCCATGGCCATGGCCCTGGCCGCGCCGTCACCAGAATCTTCAGGCGCTGTCGAATGAAAAGCATCCGAGGTTTGGCCGAAACCGATGACCTCGGCCAGGATGTTGGCGCCGCGCTTTTTAGCATAAGCCAATTCTTCAAGCACCACCACACAAGCACCTTCACCCATAATAAACCCGTCACGGTCCTTGTCAAACGGACGGCTGGCCTGTTCGGGCGCATCGTTGCGCGTTGAAAGCGCCTTGAGCGAAGCAAAACCGCCGACACCTAAAATAGAGATCGCCGCTTCTGTGCCGCCGGCAAACGCCGCATCGATCTCGCCGTACTGGATCATGCGGAACGCATCACCAATGCAGGTAGTGCCCGTGGCACACGCGGTCACGGAACATGTCGCCGGGCCTTTGGCTCCGGTTTCAATGGAAACGTGGCCGGCCGCTTCGTTGATGATCATTTTGGGAATAAAGAATGGCGAAATCCTTCCGGGTCCTTTCTCAAGAAATTTCTGGTACTCCTCCTCGGCGGAACGGATACAGCCGATACCGGAACCCACCACAACACCAACACGGTGCGGATCGGCCTGATCCATCCTGAAAGAGGCATTGATCACGGCTTCACGCGCGGCCACAATAGCATACTGGATAAAAGGAGATATCTTACGGGCATCTTTGGAATTGAAATGGTCTTCGGCCTTGTAATCTTTGAGTTCCGCCGCAATGCGTGAGTCAAACTGGGAAGCATCAAATTTTGTGATCGGCGCAACACCGCTCTTACCGGCCACCAGCGCAGACCAAAAGTTCTCAACCCCGGAACCCACCGGCGACAGCACACCAATACCTGTAATAACCACACGTCTTTTTTGCATAAAGATTAAACCATCCCGTTAACCGTTAATTCGAAGAATAATGCCCCCCGCACCTGCGACACAATGTCCAGAAAAAATATTTGCCCCAACAAAATCGTCGGGGCAAATATCCTGCTTAAATGCAACAGACAACCCCCCGCGAATCAGGCGGCAGACTTTTCCTCGACATATTTGATCGCATCGCCGACCTTGGTCATCTTCTCGGCATCTTCATCAGGGATCTCGACATTGAATTCTTCTTCAAGAGCCATGATAAGCTCAACCGTGTCAAGAGAATCCGCGCCGAGATCATCGATGAACGATGCTTCAGGCTTGACTTCCTCGATCTTGACACCCAACTGCTCTGCGATAATCGACTTTACTTTTTCTGCGACAGCCATGCGAGCCTCCTTTTTACCTGCTTGGATTACATTTCCTGATTAATACATTACCATACCGCCGTCGACGAGAATCGTCTGACCGGTGACATAATCTGCTTCCTTTGAAGCCAGAAACAAACACACATTGGCCACATCCGTGGGAAGCCCCATGCGCCCCAGCGGAACAACTTCAAGGATCTTGTTCTTGACTTCTTCACTCAATTTGTCGGTCATCGCGGTTTTGATATAACCGGGTGCAACCGCATTGACATTAATGTTACGTGGAGCAAATTCTCGCGCCAAAGACTTGGCCAAGGCGATAACACCCGCCTTGCTCGCCGCATAGTTGGCCTGCCCGGCATTGCCCATCACGCCGATAACAGAACCAATGTTGATGATCTTGCCTTTGCGCGCCTTGAGCATGGCCCGTGAGACCGACTTGCAGGCATTGAATGTTCCCTTGAGATTAACATTGATAACCGCATCCCAGTCTTCTTCTTTCATGCGAAGGAAAAGATTGTCGCGCGTGATACCGGCGTTATTGACAAGGATATCAATACGACCGTATTTTTCTATAATTTTGTCCACACACTGATCAACATCCGCCGACAAGGTGACATTGCAGGCAAAGGCATCCGCCTTGAACCCTCGGGATGTAAGGTCGTCGACCGCCAGCTGACAATCCTCGAGCTTGATATCCGAAATAATGACCAGGGCACCTTCCCTCGCATAAACCTCGGCTATTTCACGGCCGATCCCGCGTGCTGAACCCGTAATAAAAGCAATTTCATCTTTAAGTCGCATAATTCAAACCCTTTCTCATCCTGAGGATGATTGAAAAATCCGCGAATATATTAACAATAAAACAAATGTTGGCAAGAAAAAGTTCTATCTTTTCAATCCACCACTTCCGCATCTTCCACATTCGTGCGGTCAACGTTCGCGCGGATGGGCCTCGGCACCGGCTCGACATGCCCAGCCCTGTTCGGGGCAGCTGTGAATTTTCCCTTAAATCCTTTGATCAAGGCCATCCGGACCAAGGCGCGCGTTAACGGGAAAACAAGGATAAGACCCAGGGCATCGCTGATAAACCCCGGCAGGACAAAGAGGACGCCGCCGAGAAAAACCAGCAGGCCATCGAGCATTTCGCGTGTCGGTGCCCGCCCCTCGGCCAAACACGCCTGCATCCGGGTCATCACAATAAGGCCTTGATGCTTGGCGAAATGAGTGCCCAACACAGCGGAGAGAATAAAGAGGCCAACGGTATGCCAGAATCCAATGTGCGCGGCGACCTTCATCATGACATGGAATTCTGCCATCGGGAACGCCACAAAAATAGTGCCCAGCAAAAGACAGCCCATCAGGAACACCTGCCCAAGATTGGAGCAACCTGCGATGGCCTTGATGCCGACAGTTGCACCCCCACCGCTAAAACCCCGGGGATGATCCGCGCCTTCTCTAATAGGATTGTGACAGCGACGATCCTTTCTTCCTGCAGGATAACCTCAAGGATAAATGCCCCCAAACGCTCGAGGAGTTGAAACCGGGTCGTGGCAACGGCTTTGATGATCCGCTCATGCATGGCCGCATAATCCACCGCATCAGCCAGGGCATCTGTGACCGCCGGCTGAGAAGCATCATAGGTGAAAGAAATGTCCGCGGTGATCTCCTGCGGCACCGCGCGCTCATGCGGCAACGTGCCCACAATGACCTGCAGGCTGACACCTTTAAGATGAATGGTTACAAAGGGATCAGGTTTCATCGGATAAGGCTGAGGAATTCACTGCGGGTAGAACTGTTGGAACGGAACGTCCCCAGCATGCACGATGTTTTCATCACAGAGTTTTGTTTTTCAACACCGCGCATCATCATGCACAAATGCTGGGCATCGATCACAACACCCACACCCCGGGCATCAGTAAATTCCATGATCGTATCCGCGATCTGCTTGGTCAGATTTTCCTGGATCTGGAAGCGGCGCGCAAACATATCCACAATACGCGCCACCTTGGAAAGGCCCAGCACCTTCCCGCGCGGAATATAGCCAACATGGCACTTGCCAAAGAACGGCAGGAGGTGGTGTTCGCACATCGAATACATCTCGATGTCCTTAACGATGATCATCTCGTCGTTATCCGAGGTAAAAATAGCGCCGTTGATGACCTTGTTGATATCTTCAGCATAGCCCTTGGTCAGAAACGCATACGCCCGCGCCGCACGGGCCGGCGTATCCTTAAGCCCCTGCCGAGCAGGATCCTCGCCCGCATCGATGATAAGTTTACGAAATATATCTTCCACAAATTCTCCCTGTAATTTTCAAGGATACTACCACAAAAACGGCCTCATCACAACCCTGCAACCTTATGCGATCTTCGTCTTGCTGTTGGCTCCACATGAATGATCACGTCACTCACCTCGGGAAAACCTGCCTTGATCGCACCTTCGATCTCATGGCTTATGTGATGCGACCTCTCCAGAGACAGGTCCGCATCAAGATGAACGCGCATATCCAGATTGACATCATCATGGCGTCCCCGGGTTCGTATTTTATGGCACGCCCGTACTCCCTTGACACTGAGGACAATATGCTCGATCTTCCCGATATCTTTAATCACGACCTCATCACATAGGGTCCGACAGCCATCCTTGATAATTTCATAGGCCGCATGGGCAATAAAGAGAGCGATAACCAGCGTCGTAATGGCATCGACGATCGGGAACCCAAACTTGACGGCAATTAAAGATACGATAACTGAAATGGACGTGAGGATGTCCGCACGCGTATGCTTGGCATCAGAGACCAGAATATCACTCTGTAACGCTAATCCCCTCCTGTGTTCATACTTCATGACGGCGATATTTACAATGATCGTCCCGAACATGACAATGAAACTAAAAATAGAGACGTCAGGCACCCCGGGATGCTGCACCCTGCGGAAACCCTCTTGAATCAGCTCAAAGCAAACCAGCCCCAGCATGAAAGCGATCCCCAGCGAAAAGAACGTTTCGAATTTCTTATGCCCATACGGATGATCCGCATCTTTGGGCCGGGAAGCAAAGGCAATGCCGACCAGTCCGACGATATTTGAAGCTCCATCCGAGAAAGAATGGAACCCGTCAGCGGTCATGCTTGCGGAATGGCTGACAAGACCGAAAAATATCTTGGCCAGCGCAACGCCCCAGTTAAGGAACAGGACTACCCACAGTACACGCTGGATCTCTTTGTAATGCCCGGTACTTTCTTTCTTTATATTCATCATCATCTCTCTTTTGGCAATCCCATTGACTACAAATTATGCCTTACCCAACCAGCCGTGCCTTATCGCCCATTTCACCGTTTCCAACACCGGCACGACGGTCGCCGATAAACCAACAACAACGATCCAGTCAAATAACGGCAGACTGAATGTGCCAAACGGCTTGTGCAGGAATGGCAAATAGACGATAAAAACCAGGATGATCAACTCCCACAATATGGCCGCATTGAGCCATTTGTTAGCAAAAGGTCTTTGAAGAATGGACTCTCTGTCCGAACGATAATTGTAAGCTTTAAAGAACTGGATCAACACCAGTGAAACAAACGTCATCGTCATGGCTTCATTAATAGGCATCCCCGACTTGATCGCCCACGAGAATATCCCTAAATTAATGATCGTAGACCACGCTCCGCCTGCCAGCATCAATATAACGACAGGCCTGGAAAATATCCCGGCACGCTGATCCCTTGGCCTGCGGCGCATGATGTTAGATTCTGGAGGATCCACCGCCAGTGCCAGCGCGGGAAGGCCGTCGGTCGCCAGATTCACATATAATATTTGAACAGCGGTTAGCGGCATAGGCAAGCCCAGCAATACAGCACCAGCCATTAAGCCGATCTCACCGATATTCGATGAAATAAGATACATCAGATACTTCTTAATATTACCAAAAATATGCCGCCCTTCTTCGACGGCGGCAACAATGGAGGCGAAGTTGTCATCGGTCAACATCATCGACGACACTTCTTTGGTGACATCGGTTCCGGTGATCCCCATGGCAATGCCCACATCCGCCTTCTTCAACGCCGGGGCGTCGTTAACACCATCACCGGTCATGGCAACAACGTGCCCGCGCTTCTGGAATGCGGCCACCACGCGCAGTTTATGCGCCGGAGAAACCCTGGCATAGACATCAATGCCTTCAATAGCCCGCTCCAGATCAGCATCATTGATCTGATCCAGTTCAACACCTGTAATAACACGCCCTCCTTTTAATATCCCCAATTCGCGTGCGATCGCCTGTGCCGTTAACGGATGATCCCCCGTGATCATGACCGGCTTGATCCCGGCGGCTTCACAGATCCGCACGGCTTCTTTAGCCTCAGCCCGGGGAGGGTCGATCATCCCGACCAACCCCAGGAATATCATGCCCTCACCTGCCGCCTTGATATCAGTATCCGGCTTGTAAGCAACCGCCAGTACACGCAGGGCCTCTTTTGCCATGTGCTGGATCGAGCTTAATAGCCCGCGACGCATCTCGTCGGTCAAAGGCTCAACCTTGCCATCTTGTTGATAAAAAGAACAACTGCTGATAATAACTTCCGCCGCCCCTTTAGAATACGCTGTCTGCCGATCGCCACTACGGCACAGCGTTATCATCCGTTTGGTTTCCGACGTAAACGGGGTCTCATTCACCCGCACGTTTTCTTTATCGATAGCCGCCTTGTCCAGACCCGCTTTAGCGGCGGCCACAACCAACGCCCCTTCCGTCGGGTCGCCGATTATTTCCCATCGGCCTTCTTCATCTTTACCCAATTGTGCATCCGAAGAAAGCACCCCGGCCTGAAGCAGTGCTATCAAAGACGGCGTCGGCTTTAGCGCTCCTCCGTTGAACAGAAACTCCCCCTCCGGTGCATACCCTGAACCTTTCACATCAAAACTCTGTCCCGGCACCAGTATCTTGCGGATCGTCATTTCATCTTTTGTCAGCGTCCCGGTCTTGTCTGAACAAATGACCGAAGTGCACCCCAGCGTTTCTACCGTCGGCAATCGTCGGATCAAGGCGTGCCTTTTAACCATGCGCTGAACACCCACGGCCAAAGAGATCGTGACAACCGCTGGCAATGCCTCCGGAACAACGGCCACCGCCAAAGCAACGCCAAAGATCACCATTTCCAATAATGGCTGCCCACGAGAAACACCCAACCCGACGATGATCACGACAATAACGCCCGCCGCTTTGGCCAGATTGTTCCCCACATGATCAAGGTTCTTCTGCAACGGGGTCTTTCCCGTTTCCACCGCCTGAAGCATCCCTGTGATCTTGCCGAACTCGGTATTCATGCCCGTGGCTACAACGACCGCCTGGCCGCGGCCATAACTGACCACCGTCCCGGAATAGACCATGTTGATGCGGTCACCGATACCAAAATCACCCTCGCCCAAAGCATCGATCCTTTTCTCTACAGCAAGGGATTCGCCCGTTAATGCGGCCTCTTCAACCTGAAGATTGAATGATCCCGCGATCCGCGCGTCAGCGGGAACCTTGTCTCCGGCCTTTAACAGGATAATATCACCGGGCACAAGACCAACAGCCGGGATCTCCCTTTCCTTGCCACCCCGGATCACCCTGGCGGTCGGTGCCGCCATACGGCGCAAAGCCTCGATCGCCTTTTCCGCACGGAATTCCTGAACAAAACTCAACAGAACAGCGAAGAGAACGATCACGGCTATGGCAACGGCCTCCATGGCGTGCCCCATGAATGCTGAAAGCAACGTCGCCACTAATAATATTTGTATCAGGATGTTTTTGAATTGGGCAAAGAACAACACCCATGGCGAAGCACGATCCGCAGCTTTTAATTCATTCGCGCCAAATTCCACGGAACGCTTCCTGATTTCATCATCACCCAGCCCCGCGCGCAGATCCGTGCGCACGGACTCAATAACCTTGTCGACAGCTAACCGGTAAAAATCATGTTGTACCATAGGAACAGTCCCTTGTTATTTGCTTGATGCCGTATGCCTGGAAAAGGCATCTTCCATTTTCTTCAAAACGGCCCGTTCTTGTGATGATATCTTGAACATAATCCCAAGGATACCGCCAGCGGCTTCGGCCACGTTCCTGGCCCTGCCGATCAACTCTGTCTTGAGTGCCTGGCATTCTTGCACGCTCATCGTTGCGCATAGCCCCTCTATATAGTGAACCCAGGCATCGAGCAAACCAGCCGGTGGACGATGATTAAGCCAATTATCAAAAAGATCATAGTCGACAGACCCTTTGCCCATACCATTCTCGGCTACGGCCGCCAGAACGGCCTTGTGCTCCTGGGCATCAACTTGACCATCCGCCCAAGCGATCTCGATCAACGGAACAACAGCGATAGAGGCCAATACTTCCGGCGATACGTCCAACGCGATCAACTTGTCCAATACCTTAGGATCATGGATCCCGGATATTTCCGCCAGGGCTGCCCGGGTCCGTTCCATCTTCTCGATCTTCCGGTGCTGTTCGATCAGCTCGGCGTCACGCTTCCTGAAGAACGCCTCTTCAAGTGAAAGTCCGCTCTCATATAAATTCATATCCATGGCCATATTCCCTTTCTTAAACAGTTAACCCTGAGAAATGTTTGATCCTATTTAACATATTGGGATGCGCACTTATTTCGCTCCCGGCTGATCAAAGCTGTTTGGCGAACATCTAAATTATAACCTTGACCTTTTCATCTGTAAAATAGATAATATCTACATATTCAATCCATAAAATCTATATATGATCCCCTTTAACTACCATCACTTATACTACTTTTATACCATCGCCAAGCAAGGTTCAATTTCAAAAGCCTGCGCTAAGCTGAATCTGTGCCAGCCGACTTTAAGCGCCCAGCTGAAACAATTTGAAAATCATTTAAAGATTCAACTCTTTGAAAGAGAGAACAAAAAACTGATCCTCACGGACGAAGGACGTCATGTCTTGTTTTATGCGACAGAGATATTTGATATGGGTGCTGAAATGACCGACAGCCTCAGAGATATCTCGCAAAAAGGCAGGATGAAGATCCAGATCGGCATCTCGCATCATGTCCCCAGATCCGTCATTGATGCCCTTCTTATGTTTTTACTTAAGATAGAACCCGCTGTTTATATATCGCTCCATGAAGATAACGCCGAATTATTGAGCGATGGGCTTAAGACACACCAATTTGATCTTGCCCTGTCTGACTCTATCGCACCAACATATGCTGAAGAAGATATTGAATGTCAACTTTTAGCGAAGATCCCTGTTGTTTTCTGCGCGCATGCCTCTATTGCCAAGAAATACAAGAACATACCGAGGGATCTGAACGATGCGCCCATGATCTTGCCCACAGCTCACAGCCAAGTTTATATGGCTCTTCAGGATTACTTTGTTACGCATAAGATCAAGCCAAGGATCATCGGAGAAATTCAGGAACTTGAGACTATCCGCAGGATGGTTCTTTCGGGGGTGGGGGTTGCTCCGCTGAACAAATTCACGGTATTGCAGTCTCCGGGCAAAGAGGCGCTTGTCATCTTGAATAAAGGCGGGAATCAGAACATTTTTGACAAGATCTATCTGTTAACGAAAACTCGGAAGAAGAAACATCCTCTGGTCCCCAAGATCATCGCACAGTTCCGCATCACAGCCTAGACTGTCCCCGCGTCAACGTCATGTCGGGCTATACAACAAAAATCCACCCGGGAATTATCTTCACGGGTGGATATGGGATAAAATAACATCTATCAAAAACATATCAATACTGATACTGCTGAATTAATTTCTGAACGACAGGATTCTGAGGATCTGCGGATACCTTGCCACTGTTAACCATCTGCTTGAATTCTTCATAGGGATCATTGCGATCACCTTGCTTCCTCAGATGATCCTTATCATTAACGTAAAGATAAATGATGATACCAGGATTGTTCGAAAAACAAAACATGATCCGATAACGCTGTAATCCCTGCTTATACCTTCTATACTTCTTAAGATCACCGGAAAGCAGATATTCAGATCTGTTCGGATCTTCGGGAATGATCTCTACCGTGGCCCTTCGGATCCTTGCAGCCAGTTTAACCGTTTCATGCTGAACAAACTCATCTGCCGGCAGGGTGGCATGCAATTTCTTGACCTGCGCTTTAAGAATGGCGATCCGCTCGGCAAATAACTCGTGGCATTTAAGATAATACTTATTCATCTTCCGCATCGACCCCCTTTAACAAAACATCCCACTCTTTATCCCAAACTTTGTTCATATCCTTTAACTTCTGAGGATTCTTTAAGGAATCATCCACCAGTGCTTTAATGAATAGCTTAAACTCAGGCTCCGACTCAATATTTTCCAGCGTGTTCTTGGCCACCATGATCAAACGATCTTTATCATACTTGATGATAATTTCCGTATTCCCAGCCCTGATAAATTCTCTGGGAAGGTCGACCGCATAGCTTCCACCATGCTTAAAAAGTTTCTTTTCTATAACTGTCATATCATTCACCTCCATTGAAAGAAGTATATACTATTATATACACTCCTGCAATAAGCAAATAACGGCTCCAAAGCGCCATCTCTTTTGAAGGATCCGCCTTCGGTACAATAAGATAGCAGGCTTTGCCTTTTCTACCGAAGCCACATCAAAAGTTTCCTTGAATTTCTTCCAAAACGACATGCCCCGCCCTCAGTATCTTTGTTATGTCGTTGGCTTCTTCAGGACTCTTATGCTTTGCGGCATACCTTTAATCCCTAGCGGCAATCCGCTTGCCGATCATTTGTTCAAAGAAAGAAACTGTTGCCGGACGGCCAAAAAGGAGAATGACCTTAAAATCTACCAACTTCATTTCTTCAAGCATCCATGGACGCGAGCCATCTGCATCACAACGTACTTCTTCTCAATAACCTGCCTGAATTCTTTGGATATGCCATTCCAGTCCAGCACATCCACCCGAAACGGCAGATCAGATTCCTGAAAAGCCTCTTTCACAGCAAACAGGGTCTTGTCGGATAATTTCTCCTTGCCGATGATCGCCAGATCGAGATCAGAATAATCTTTGGCCGTCCACGTCGCCCGAGACCCAAAAGCCCAGACGCCACAGCCGGGAACATGATCCTGTAATATTTTGGAAATGATCGCAAGCTGAGCCGGGGAAACGTCAATCATTTTTGGCCTCTAATACCTTCAGGAAAGACTGGGCATCGGCCAGAAACCGCACAGCCACCGCATAAACATCACCCGCCGTCACTTCATCATAAATATGAGATGTTTTATTCCTGGCATGATGATAGGCAAACCATGACTCTACATCTTTGATCTTTCCGCCGCCATCCGGAACAATTCTTTCATCGTCAACCCATCCACCGCTTGGCCACTGGCATTCTTTTCCAGCCAGCGCTTCATAAACTTCCAGCAAAGTTCATAGGTGAACTCAAAATTCTGAATGACCCCGGCCCGGATCACTTCTTCCTGATCCGTATCAACGCCCCCATCAATAAATTTTTCCGCAACTCTCACCGCACGTTCGAGCGAACCGATTGCTTTGTGTAAACTACTAAGATCAAGTGCCATGTATTGAACCCCCTCCGTTACAACCCTACACCGGGATTGTGCCATAACCATACTAAAAACCGCCACTATGCCAACAGGTAAGCAAAAATCTTATACTGCATGATTTAAAAATTTTAACAGAAAAATGTTAGTACGACTATAAATACTTGATCCAGGGAACCCATCTCCTGATTCATTACAGCTGACCATCAAATTTCTTCCCCTTGCCTGTTCGCCTGCATGTTTCGATCTTCTTCTTAGCTGGCATGATCCACCCTTTCATGTCTCCTGCACCGGCCAATATTCATTTTCGCCAAGATCAAATGTCCAGGCCACGGCTTCCCGGACGGTGCGCATTTCTGGGGGGACACGCAGGACATAAAAGGCCCCTGTAGACGGACAGCGCACTTTCACGAGGACTACCGGTTCTTCCGAGCCTGGTAGATCGATCCGCACCAGTGCCTGGTCCCCTTCCTGATGCAGCATGCTGTGCGGAGATCCCGCCAGAAAACGTTCATACCCGAGTTCGCGCAGGAATATCCGCCGGATCTCGGCATTCTTTACCCCCAACACATGCCGGGCATGGATAGGCGTCGTCTCGATCCAGCGGTTAAGCCCTGCCGGCACATCCTGCCCCCGCAGGAACAATTCCTGCCGGAGAAATTTCCCCGATGCATCCCATTCCTGACTTAAGCCATGCCGCACACCCTGCAAAAAGTGCTCGCGCAGGATCAACTGCCCCTGAACATCAAAAACAGTCACCTCGCCATGAAGCCGGCCGCGATCAAAGAAGGATAATTTCCTTATTTGCCCATCCGGGTGAAAATCAAAACATACGCCATGGAAATAACGCTGATACATCGGATATTTGAACATGGGCTTCCCGTCCGGATAGAAACCATGGGCTTTTTCACTGATATTCTCCCCCGCATGCTTGCGAACATAACACAGGCGACGGTCAAGCCAGTAAAATTCCTGCGGTTCATCCAGCACAGGGCTGAAGGATCGGCTTTGTGAGCATGTCATCGCCATTCTTCCCCGACAAAGGAACACCGCAACGACCTTGGATCAAAGGCCAAGCGACTCCGGCCAAGTCTAACCGCACCCTTTTGCTTAATAAATTCAATCTCTCGCGTTTCACTGGCTTCACCGGCATAAAAGTGCGCTACATTGTCTGAAAAGCGCGCGATATCACCCTCTTCCTGCGCCAGCCGTGACGCCCTCATCACGCCCACGATCCCCACATTCAAGGATGCCGCCAGCATCCGTAGTCGGGCACAAACCTTTTCTCGCTTACCCCGTAACGAACGCTGATCCGCATGATAGCACCCGCCGACGTCATCGATGGTATCGATCAAGATCAGCTGAGCCTTGTTGGTTGTTACCACACCCCTAATGATCTTTTCAACCTGATCAAGTTCAGGCGTGCCATCCTGAATATATACTGGTCCCTCGGACAAAGCCCCTGCGGCCCCTGTCAAGAGTGGGAATATATCTGGCCCCAGCGACAAAGGAAAGCTGATGCCGCCATACAAACAGAGCATCCGCTGAACAAGGATCTCCTTAGAAAGATCCATCGTAAAATACAAACAGGGAATATCCTGCCGCACCGCCGCATGCACCGCCATGGTCAACAAGAACGCCGTGATTCCCGTTTGTGAAGAAGCCAGAACCGCCGTGAATTCTCCCCGGTATACATTAAAGGCAGTATCACCTACTCCTACCGGGATCCCCTGCACGTCGGGCGACTTCCCGGCAACACCGCTTAGCACATCAGGGATAATATCCCGCACCCTGTCAGTCCGCCACATAACCCCACCCCTCTGGTGCATATTCACGCTGTTGAATGACCTTGTAAACGCCCGGATCAAACGTCAGCGCATGGTGTTCCTGATGCGTTAGCGTGCTGATCTCCCCGTCAGCAACCCTGAAATACAACACCCCATCCAACTCATACACATCGCCCCGGTCAAGCTCATGCTTGTGCCCCGTGGCTTCACCCTCGGCCAAAACCCGCGTCGCCCAGGGCAACACCCCTACCGGCAATTCCCCCACCTTCACGATCAAAAGATCCCCATGCCTTTTCATCACCCACCTGCCTTTCTATTCATACAATAAGATTACCCCGCCCCCGCGACAACGTCATGTCGGGCTATAAAACAAAAATCCGCCCGGGAATTATCTTCACGGGCGGACTTGAAAAACTTGTGTTTATAGATCGTTGCATTGATATTGTTAATATTCCTTTCATTTTCTAAGCTATGCTTTAGAATAAAAGCATGCAAAATGATGGGCGAAAGTTATCCAGAGAAGTTCAGGAATCCTATCGACTCCGAGCAGTAACGCTCAGA
>CAIOPG010000010.1 GCA_903860135.1 Candidatus Omnitrophota bacterium
ATTCGCACGTAGGGGCGGGTCCGTGACCCGCCCTATTTTATCAGATACGCCAACCGAGGGCATCGCCCCATTATCACCCGCCCCCGCGATAGCGTGGGGGAATGGGAGGGGGCAGGACATTGCCAAACAAATCCTCCGCGAAATCATCATCCCCATCCTTGAAAAAGAAATCAACGAAGGCCAAAACTTCGCCCAACTACGCCAGGTCTACAATTCCCTGATCCTCGCCATCTGGTTCAAGGATAAAATCAAAGCCAGTATCTTCGGCCAGGCCTATGTCGACCAGGACAAGATCGCCGGCGTCAATATCGACGACAAAGCCGCCAAAGACAAGATCTGGGCGCAGTATGTCGAGTCCTTCAAAAAAGGCGCGTATAACCTGATCCGTGAGGAAAAGGATATTGTGTCCGGCGAAATGATCCCGCGAAAGTATTTTTCGGGGGGAGCAATGATGGCGTTGACTGATAAAGTGATGTATGTGACCCGCGACGCTGGGATGATCTCAGGATTAACAGCTGCTCTAAAAGTTATGGTTTTGTCTATTGGTCTCGCCCTTGCCAATGGCCCGAATCTTGGATATGCGCAAGAGCTGACTGGAGGACAGGCAGTGGCGATACAGACAGCAGGCTGGAGCTCTGAGAACCCAAAGACACAGCGTGTACTCGAATGGTTAAATAAACAGGAATGGGTCACGCTCAGCGTGTTGCCTGCTCAACAGTGGCGGCAGCATTGCCAGGAACGTAATTTAAGTGCTACTGTATTAGGTCACGTGTCATTCAATAGGGACAAGGCAATAATTTATATTCTTGCCAATAGCGGGAAGGAACCTATTTACCTGCCTCTACTTTCTCATGAAATATTACACGCATATATTGATTATCAAGCACGCCAAGGAAATTATGCTTTCTTGGTCGAAGAAATGATGTCTTTGGAAAAGGCATTAATTAATAGTAGTGACTCTCAAGCCGTTGTTGCTTTCTATGAAATCATAGAATATTTTCGGCTGGAATACAAAACACCGTCAAGGTTTATCAGTGCCTATTTGAACGGTTCGATGAGCAAAGAAGAATTGTCGTTGCATGAAAAATACTTTATGAAGACATTGTATGATGAAGATCTGGTGTTGTCTTATAAATTCACTGAGAAGGAGTTCGGTGGTAGATCAGAGATCGATAATCTTGTAGAAGCTCTTCAAAGAAGAGGTGTTTACATTCGTGATGGGGCAGGAATTGAGGAGATAAATGGTATATTGGAAGATACGAAATTACATCAGGACCATTACGCCGATATTAGATTAACGACGGACGGGAGCGTGATAAAGGTGAATAGAATGATTCTGGAAGAAGCACATAAAGAATGTCCGCACATATTTAGTAATTCGGAGGCTGCCGGGAAAGCGTTAAAGGAACTTGAAGAATTCAAGAGAAGGGTATGGGAAAGATTGCATCCTGGAGATTCGCAGCCAACACCTCTCTCACTTGGGATGAGTGGCCTAAATAGCAATCCGTTGGAATGGCAAAAAGGAAGAGACAGGGAAATGTTACTACGCGTTAGAGAAGGGGTGTCCTTATATTTGCAGATGGATTTGAATGAACTTTGGGCATATTTGGGTGAATCTAAATCTGAAATTGTCGATGAGCAGTCTCCTGATGCTGGAGGGAAGTATGAATATTCTAAACCTAGAGAAAGATTCGTAGAGAATATAATAAAGTTAAGATCAATGCCATTGCTTAAGAAATGGAGAGGCGCACTTTATAAAAAGATAGGGATACCTCTTGAAGCGCCTGCGCAAGCAATTACGCCTGCCACCGGCGGTATCGACCTCACCCGCGACAAGATGCCCGTCAAGGTCACTGGTGCCGGCCCGGGCGTTCAGTTCAATTTCGACCCTGCCATGATCGCGCGCCTGCAGGCGGCCGGGGGGATTACGCCGGTTATTCTGGATATCCAGCCCATGACCACGTCGGTGGCGGAGTTCTTAGGATAAAAAACATTGACAGCCTTGCCCCTTCCGCGGTAATATTTCCTCCCCTCAAACGGGCTTGGGAATTTCTTCTGGCATGACCCTGTCCGGCCTCGCTCGACGGGAAAAAACAGCTAAAAACATTCGTAATAAATCTTGACAATCAATCCCTGAAGAATACCATATCTGGTGTAGTTCAAGCTTAATTGTGTCCATACCTTGTAGCTTCGAGGAATTTCATCGCTTATCACCGCGCAACATTATCTGGCAATTAAAACAATGATCCCTATGGCGCAACCTTCATTTAAGCATATTTATGGCCCTGTTTATTCGTGGCGCATGGGGATGTCGCTGGGGATCGATCCGATCTCGACCCAGGCTAAGGTTTGCAGTTTTAATTGCACCTATTGCCAGTTGGGGCGGGCGGCTTGCGTGGAAAGCTCTTTGGAGCGCCGTGTATTTGTTCCGGTCGATGAAATAATAGCTGAACTTGATGCATTGCAGACAGATACGCCTATTGATTACCTGACATTCTCCGGCAATGGTGAACCAACCCTGGCGGCGAATCTGGGTGAATTGCTCCTGGCTGTCCGTTTTGAGCGTCCGGAGCAAACAGCGGTGATCACCAATGGCACCTTGTTGGGGCATCAGGATGTGCGCAGAGATTTAGCCAATGCGGATCTTGTCCTCGTGAAGCTCGATGCGGCCGATGAGGCGGTGTACCAGGCGGTCAACGCTCCGGCGGCTGGCCTTACTTTTCAGAGTTTTATGGATGGCTTGAAGCTTTTTCGGCAGGACTTTAAAGGCCGGTTGGCCCTTCAGAGCATGTTTGTGGCCGCCAACAGGGATCAGGCGGCCGGGATCGCCCGTTGGGCGCGCGAGATCGGGGCTGATGAGATCCAGCTGAACACCCCACTGCGGCCCAGCGAGGAAAAACCACTGACACCGGCGGATATGGCGGAGATCAAAGCGCATTTTTCAGGACTGCCCGTGCGGTCGGTATATGAAGAAGAAAAGAAGGCGTATCATCCCTTGGACCGGCAGGCGACCGAACGCCGGCACGGGGTTATCATATAGGTGAAGCGGATTTTTTGGCGGGGATGTATTTTAAACAGGAGGATGCGCGTGTACACCACACAATTATTTGACAAGATCATCAAGAGAAACGGCGGCGAAGAATCGTTTGACCCGGCCAAGATCACCAAGGCTATTTTAAAGGCGGGCGAAGCTTCGGGCGAGTTTGGCGAAGACGTGGCCCACAAGCTCACGATCCGTGTCTTGAACCTGGCGCTTCAGGCTTATTCCAAGCGCCTGCCGACCGTCGAGGATATCCAGGATATTGTTGAAGAAGTCCTGATCACATCGCCTTATAAGAAAACAGCCAAAAACTATATCATTTATCGCGATCAGCATGCCCGCATGCGCGAGACAGCGTCGCTTTTTAATGTGGACCTTGTCGAGAAATATCTGTCCAAGCGCGACTGGAAGGTCAATGAGAATTCCAATATGGCGTATTCGCTCCAGGGGCTTAATCATTATGTTTCGTCTGAAATTTCCCAGATGTACTGGCTCAACAAGGTTTATCCGAAGGAAGTGCGTGAAGCGCATACCAACGGCGATTTGCACATCCATGACCTTGGCAGTATCAGTGTTTATTGCGTCGGTTGGGATCTGTATGATCTTTTGACCCAGGGTTTTCAGGGGGCTTCCGGCAAGGCGGAATCCCGTCCGGCCAGGCATTTCCGTTCGGCGCTTGGGCAGGTGGTGAATTTCTTTTATACGCTTCAGGGTGAGGCCGCCGGTGCGCAGGCGTTCTCGAATTTCGATACCCTGCTGGCACCTTTCATCCGTTATGACGCCCTGACGCCGCGTGAAGTCCGCCAGGCGCTGCAGGAGTTTTTGTTCAATGTCAATGTGCCGACGCGCGTCGGGTTTCAGACGCCGTTTACCAATGTGACAATGGATGTGCGTGTGCCAAATTATTATAAGGATAAGGGCGTCATGGTCGGTGGCGAGATCCGTCCCGAGACTTACAGTGAATTCCAGAAGGAAATGGACATGTTCAACAAGGCGTTCCTTGAGGTCATGATCGAGGGCGATGCCAAGGGTCGCGTGTTCACGTTCCCGATCCCGACGTATAACATCACCAAGGATTTCGACTGGGACAATCCGGAATTGAAGCCTCTGTGGGATATGGCCGGAAAGTACGGGATCCCGTACTTCACCAATTACATCAATTCGGACATGAGCCCTGATGACGCGCGCAGCATGTGCTGTCGTCTGCGCATCGATAACCGCCAGTTGAATTCCCGTGGCGGCGGGTTATTCGGGGCGGCACCGTTGACGGGGTCGATCGGTGTGGTCACGATCAATATGCCGCGCCTGGGGTATGCCTGCAAGAACACGGAAACTTTTTACGCTGAACTGGAACATCAGATGATCCTGGCGCGCGAGAGCCTCGAGATCAAGCGCAAGGGGCTCGAACAGCTCATGGATGACAATCTGTACCCGTACATGAGGTTTTATCTGCGTGATATGAAGGCCCGTTTCGGCCATTACTGGACAAATCATTTTTCGACGATCGGGTTGGTCGGTATGAACGAGTGTTGCCTGAATTTTATGGGCGAGAATATTGCCACTCCGGCGGGGAAGAAGTTCGCCGAAGATACCCTCGATTTCATGCGCAAGGTTCTGCTCAAGTTCCAGGATGAGACCGGCAATAATTATAACCTTGAAGCCACGCCGGCCGAAGGCGTTTCTTACCGCCTGGCGCGTATGGATAAGGATCTGTACCCGGAGCTCAAGCGCGATTGCCCTGGAGAAGCCGCCGGTGGGGATCCGTTCTATTCCAATTCCACGCATCTGCCGGTGCATCACACGGATGATATTTTTCATCTTTTTGATCATCAGGATTCCTTGCAGACGCGTTACACCGGTGGTACCGTAATCCATGTCTTTGTGGGGGAGCGTATCGAGGATACGGATGCGGTGAAGAATTTTGTTCGTACGGTATGCGAAAAATACAGCCTTCCGTATTTCACCTTGTCACCGACGTTCAGCGTTTGCCCGTCGTGCGGGTATATTACCGGCGAGCACAAGCATTGCACCCGGTGCGGGGCGGAATGCGAGGTTTATTCGCGCATTGTGGGGTATTTGCGTCCTGTCAATCAGTGGAACAAGGGGAAGAAATCCGAGTTCCTTCAGCGAAAGACGTTTAGCGTATGCGCATCGGGGGCCTGCTCAAGTTCTCTTTGATCGATTATCCGGGCAAGATCGCAGCGGTAGTTTTCACCCAGGGGTGCAACTACCGCTGTCCTTTTTGCCATAACCCTGAACTGGTGTTACCGTCGCTTTTTAAAGATCCGCTGGATCCTGTCGAGGTGCTTGTCTTCCTTGAAAAACGGCGAGGGCAATTGCAAGGGGTTACGATTACCGGCGGAGAGCCGACCATTCAGCCGGGGCTCATGGTTTTTATGCGCCAGGTGAAGGCGATGGGTTTCCTGGTCAAGCTGGATACCAATGGTTCGAATCCGGATGTCCTTGAGAAGATACTGGCGGCAGGGCTGGCGGATTTTGTGGCCATGGACATCAAGTCTTCCCCCGCCGGTTATGCGAAGGCCGCGGGGCTTGCCGTCGATATGTCGGCGTTGGAACGGTCGGCAGGGCTTATCAAGGCGGCTCACGTGCCCTATATATTCAGGACAACGGCGGTGAAGGGGTTTGTTTCACAGGAGGATATCCCGGCTATCAGGGCGTTCCTCGGCGATGGTTGCGCGTATAAACTGCAGCGTGGGAATTTGAAGTCAAACCTTCTTGAGAAGTATTTACTCGACGGGAATTATGACTTTTCGGACGCAGAATGGGCTTTGCTGGCGTCAGCTGGGGGTTTGTTAGAACTTTAACTTATCCATTGACACCAAAAGTGTACGGCAGTAATATATTTTTTATTGTTTTGAAAGTTTTGTTGGAGTTGCCATGTTGTTTAATGTCCGCCGAAGCGGATCCTGTAAAATAAATAAAAGGAGAGTAACAATGAAAAAGTTTTCTACTGTTATCGTTCTGGCACTGGCGCTTGCCGGTTTGGGTCATATTTCTGCGGTGCGTGCGCAGGAGGCTACCAATGAGGATAAATTTTCTTTTGGTAAAGTGGTGAGCGTTGCTGGTCAGAAAATCGCGGTGAAAGAATATGATTTCGCCAAGGATGCAGATGTCGAGGTTGCTTACGAGGTTACAGCTGAAACAGAACTGGGCAATATCAATGCGGTCACAGATCTTGCGGCCAATGATGATGTGGTCATTGATTATATGGAAAAAGATGGCAAGCGTTTGGTGACAACCCTGGTCAAGGAGGACAAGGGTGCCGAGTTGCCTGCAACACCTGAAGGCGTAACGGCTCCTAGTGCCGGCGTTGTTCCTGCGGTGGAAACAAATGCAGCCATTGCTGTTCCTGCGGCACCTGAAACGATAGCACCGGTTCCGGTTGCGCCCGAGATGCCTGCGACGGTTCCTGCACCTGTTGTCAATGCCGAGACCGTTCAGCCGTAATTCGTTATGTGCAAGTTCCCGTCAGGGAAGGTACAACAATAAGCTACTTAAGGAAAGAGACGCACATGGATAAGGGTAAAGTGAAGTGGTTTGACCGGAAAAAAGGTTATGGTTTTATCACTACAGCTGATGCTAAGGATGTTTACGTCCATTACAGCGGTATTCAGGCTGATGGGTTCAAATATCTTGTCGATGGCGAAGATGTGGAGTTTGAAGTTGAGGAAGATTCCCGCGGCTCTAAGGCCGTGAGTGTTGTGCGGTTAAACCCTCCGGCTGAAAAGCCGCGTGAGAAGTATCAGGAATAAATATTGTTTTGTTATGGCTGAAAAGGACGGGAAACTGGCATATGTTCCCGTCCTTTTTATTTGGAAAGTTATGTCAGGGCATGAATCCTGGCTGAAACAGGACTCTTATGCGCATTGCTTTTGTTGTCGGGTCTTTTCCCGCTCTTGCTGAAACATTTTTGCTAAATCAGATCACAGGATTGATGGATGCTGGCTGTCATGTGAAGATCTTCGCCGGAGAACGTTCCGGAGATACGATTTTTCATGAGGAAGTCGTGCGTCACGGACTTTTTCATCATGCGCGCTACCTTGATCGCTTGCCGTCGAGCCGGGTTGTCCGGTTCATAAAATTCCTGCTATTGTTTCCTTTCTGGCTGTGTCAAGCGCCGGGGCCGGTGCTGGCGTCGCTCAATGCCGTTGCTTATGGACGGGAAGCCTGGTCATTGAAGCTTTTTTTCATGGTTACGGCTTTTCTTGAAGCGCGGGATTATGATGTGGTTTTTTGTCATCTGGGGGAAAATGGCCTGCGTGCGTTGAGAATGAAGCAGATGGGTGTTTTAAAGGGGAAGATCGTCACGGTATTTCAGATGATGGATTTGATGGGGTTGGCGCGTGCGCAGGTGCCTGCCAGTCTGGGCGTGCTTTTTAGGGAAGGGGATCTTTTTCTTCCGGTGAATTCTTTTGTCAAGCACCGGCTCATGGAGTTGGGTTGCCCCGAGCGGAAGATCCTTGTGCATCGCATGGGGGTTGATATTGCCCATTTCGATGTCAGCACCCGGCGCAGGTTTGGTCCCGGTCATTTGAAGATCCTATCGGTGGCGCGGCTGGTTGAGGAGAAAGGCTTGCGGTATGCCCTTGAAGCACTGACCCTCGCGGCTGACCTTTCGTGCGAGTATGTGATTATTGGCGACGGGCCTTTACGCCCTGCGCTTGAGGCTGAAGTCCTGCGTCTTGGGCTTATGGCGAAGGTGCGTTTCCTGGGATGGCAGGATTCCGGGACGATCCGGCGGTATTTGAAGGATACGGATATTTTCTTGGCGCCCGGTGTTGCCGGGGGGGATGGCCGGCATGCGGGGATCCCTGTCGTGTTGATTGAGGCCATGGCCAGCGGTGTTCCTGTGGTGACAACAGCCAACGCCAGTATTCGGGATCTGGTCGAGGACGGGCGCACGGGTTTTTTGGTGCCCGAGAAAGATGCGGCGGCGCTGGCCGTCAAACTGCGTCAGTTAAGGGATGCTCCGGAGCGAGTGGCGGCTGTAACCATCGCCGCGCGGCAATTGATCGAGGAACAATATAATATCAAAATGCTCAATCAATCGTTACTCAGGATCCTGACGAATATAATCTATGATACTGTTTGATTCTTTGAATATGTTAAGCATCTGTCATGGCGCCCATCTGCCGCGCAAGGGGCTTAACATCTGCGGAAAAATTCTTTTGGGATAATTTTGACAAAAACATTTCGGGTGATAAGATGGTGGCTAAATTATTTAAAGCATGATCCAGGTTGAATGTTTTTTCTCATCCAATTAAGGAGGCGGTATGAACAAGGTTTTAATCATGGTGGCGTTGGTGTTGGGGATTGCAGTATTTCAGGCTCCAGCGGTGCGAGCCCAGGAAGCACCCAAGGCACCGGAAGTTGCCGTTGCCGGCGAAGCGGTTGCCCAAGGGATGAAGGTCAAATTTGATTATACGCTGACGGTTGACAAGGAAGTCGTTGAGACCACCGCGGGCAAACAGCCGCTGGAATATGTTCATGGCAAGAATATGCTGATCCCGGGGCTGGAGCGAGAGCTCGAAGGTCTTAAGGTTGGAGCTGTCAAGACCGTGATCGTTAAACCCGAAGATGGTTATGGCCCGGTTCGTACGGATGCGTTGCGTGAATTTGAAAAAACGAAGTTTCCCAAGGATATTGTACCCCAGGTTGGCATGGTGCTCGAGATGCAGGATCCGCAGGGCAATCCTTATCCGGCGATGGTCAAGGAGATCAAGGATAAGGTTGTTGTCCTCGATTTCAATCATCCTTTGGCCGGCAAGGAGCTCAAGTTCGATGTGAAGATCGTCGGGGTTGAGGTTGTGAAAGAAGCGCCTGTCGCTGCGGTCGTTGCGCCTGCGGTTGTTCCGGAGAAAGCACCGGTACCTGCCGTAAAGAAGTAATGCGGCATTGGTTTTTAAAACCCCTGGCCTTCATACCGTCAGGGGTTTTTCTTTTTTACTGTTGTTTGGGGCACGGTTCATTGGTATAGTAACGCCATGCCTGTTAACGGATCTGTTCTTGATTTCGGGGGTGTTTTCCTGGCGGGGGTTCTGATGAGCCTCACGCCCTGCGTGTACCCGCTGGTGCCTGTGACCGCCGCGGTAATCAGCGGGGCGAATGTCAGCGGTTCCCGGCGCCGGGGATTTCTCTTGTCCCTGCTTTATGTGCTGGGGCTGGCGCTGGCGTATGCCGCCCTAGCCTTGTTTGCGGCGATGACGGGCAAGATTTTCGGGATGACACAGCATACGCCGGTTGTACTTGTGACATCTGCCGTGCTTTTTAGCCTTTTTGCGTTTGTTCTTTTTGATTGGGTGCATCTGCCGTCTTTCAGCTTTTTCCCAGCGATCAAGCCTCAGAATCCCTGGGCTGTTTTTGTTATGGGGGCGGCCTCGGGGTTGATGGTTGGCCCGTGCACGGCACCGGCCCTGGGGGCTTTGCTTGTTTATACGGCATCGAAACAGCATGTCCTTTATGCGGCCGCACTGCTTTTTGTTTTTGCTTACGGGCTGGGAGCTTCTCTTATTTTGGCGGGAACGCTCGGAGGTGCCTTTGCGGCGCGCCCGCGTTCAGGGGTATGGATGGCATGGATCAAGCGGGGGGCGGGTATCGTTTTACTGCTTTTTGCGGGATATTATTTGTTGCGTGCGGTAAATATAATCTGATACCAGGAGGGGTTCATGAAGGGATTTTTGACGGGATTATGTCTGGCACTCATTGTCTTGGGCGGTGCTGGGTGTGCCGGAGCGCAGGAAAGTCCGCTGATTGGTAAAGCCTTTCAGGATTTTACGCTTGACCGTATGAGCGGAACGAAGGCCACCTTGAGTCAGCTCATTAAGGGTAAGAAAGCACTGGTATTCTTTTTTGCGACATGGTGCCCGCACTGCAGTGAGCAGATCCAGGCCTTGTCTGCCCGCAAGGCGGAGCTCGTGGCGCAGGGGATCGTGGTCAATTTGGTTGATATCGGGGAGCCGAAGACGAAGGTGGCGGGTTTCCTTAAAACGCACGGCATTGATAATGATGTTTTTCTTGACCAGGATACGGCTGTGGCGGAAAAGTATGCGGTGGTTGGCGTGCCCATGGTCTTCTTTATCGGGGCAGACGGCATTGTCCGTGGCATGGAGTATGGATTGCCGGATAATTATCAGGAAATCCTGAAATAGCTTGACATACCACATTTGCGTGTGGTATAAGGATATCATGACAAAAGACACCCTGACAGACAAACAAAAAAACGTCCTCAAATTTATATATACGTCGATCCGGCATAACCAGTCGCCACCGACCATCCGCGAGATCGGTGAAAAGTTCGGGTTTTCTTCGACAGGAACCGTGCGTGATTATTTGCATGCGCTGGTGGCTAAGGGGTATATCCGGGTCAGGGAAGGGAAATCCCGCGCGATCGAGCTGGTGAAAGAAGCCTTGTTCCAGGTCCCTGTGCTGGGGCGTGTGCAGGCCGGCATGCCGGTGTATGCGGCCGAAGACCTGCTGGGTTACCTCAACCTTGACCAGTTTGCGTTCCCGGGCCCTGATGTGTTTGCCTTGCGTGTGCGCGGGGCGAGCATGCGTGATGCCGGAATTATGGAAGGTGATTTTGTTCTGGTGCGCAAACAGGATCATGCCCAGGCGGGTGATATTGTGGTTGCCATGATCGGCGAAGAGGCGACCGTGAAGCGCTTGGCTACGCGCGCCGGGGATTATTTCCTTGATCCGGCCAATGCTGATTTCAAGCCTATTCCCATGACAGCGGTGGCTTTCATTATCGGTAAAGTATTGCAGGTTGTGCGCGATTGCGCGTGATTTTCATTTCATAAATAGGCTTCAATCAATTTCAAGGAGATGGTATGAACATCGTCAAGACAGACAAAGCACCGGCGGCCGTTGGGCCTTACAGCCAGGCGGTTATCGCGGGTAATCTTGTTTTTTGCGCGGGGCAGATCCCGCTTGATCCGGCGACCGGGAATGTGGTGCCGGGCGGCATTGAGGAGCAGACTACGCGGGTGTGTGAAAATATCAAAGGTGTTTTAGCTGGAGCAGGCACATCGCTCGATAAGGTTGTCAAGGCGTCGGTTTTTCTCAAGGACATGAATGACTTCGCGGGCATGAACAAAATTTATGCCAGTTATTTTACAAAGGATTTTCCCGCACGTTCAACGTTGCAGGTCGCGCGGATCCCCAAGGATTGCTTGGTTGAGATCGAAGTGATCGCCCTGATCGCCTAGAACGAGGGGGTTTATCCCCTGAGAGAAGCCGAAAAAGTGGCGCGGTAAGGCAGGCGAGATATAAATACATGCGCGTGTTCTTTTAAATAAGTATTTCCTTTTTTCTGTATTGTACGGGGGAACCGTGTGGGAATCACGGACAGTCGCGCTACTGTGATGCGGGGGACAGCGCCGGGTTTTAAAGCCGGCGCAAGTAACCGCAAAGTCAGAGCACCCGGCAGTATTTAATTGCAACCATGCTGCGCGTCACAGCAACGGGAGCGTATAGATATTTTTCTATGGCCCTCTTGTTACTTCGGTAGCAAGAGGGTTTTTTATTTTAATGGAGGGGCTATGCAAAAAATCGTGTTGGTGGTGTTGATGGCCGTTGTGATGGCGGGGTCGGTGTTGGCGCAGGAGGCGGATCTGGGGAAGATCGTGGTGACACCCAGCCGGGCGGCCGAGGATGCCGCAGTGGCACCGTCGTATGTGAAGGTGATCACACGGGAGGATATTGCGGCAACAGGAGCGGTCAGCGTGCCGGAGGTGTTGGCACAGGAGGCAGGGGTGCATGTTGTTAACAGGGGAAGCGTGAAGAATACAACCCTTGATATCGGCGGGTACAATGATGCGGCGGTCAGCAATGTGCTGGTGCTCTTGAACGGCCGGCGGTTGAATCCTTCGGATTCTTCGGGCCCGGATATGGCGCAGATCCCGCTGGAGGCGGTGGAGCGGATCGAGGTCATCCGTGGCGGCGCGTCGGTGCTCTACGGCGACAATGCCGTCGGGGGTGTTGTCAATATTATTACCCGTAAAGGGTGGGATGGACTGTCCGGCGCTGTGGCGATAGAGGCGGGCAGTTACGGCCTGCGGAAAGAATCGGCCCAGGTCAGTGCTGGTAGCAAGGCTGTGACGGTGTACGCGCTGGGAAGCACGCAAGAAGCCAAGGGTTATCGGGCCAACAACGTTTTTCGTGCCAGCGACGGGCAGGCCACGGTCAACTGGAAAGCGGCCGCATTACTGCAGGTGGGGGTTGAAGGGGGATGGCATGAGGATCATTATGGCATGCCGAGCGGTTTATCCGTAGCACAGTTGGTGACTTTGGGCCGTCGAGGAACCCGTAAACCGGATGATGATGGGGCTACGCGTGACCGTTTTATCCGTTTTACGGCTGACTGGACGCCGCTCGATCCGGGGGGTGATTTTGGTACCTTGTCGCTGGATTATACGCACCGTGACCGGGATATTTACGGTGTCGTGTATTATCCACCCACAGATTTTGAGTGGACCAAGACCGGGGCGCTGAATGATACGGCAGGATTAAAATACACGATCAACGGGACTGTCGCCGGGAAGAACGCGGGGCTGGTGACGGGCATTGACCTGGGCCATGACAGCAGTCATACGCTCGATGAATATTACAGCCCGGTCCCGGGGGGGTCATCGTATCAGGATATACACATTGCCAGAGAGCAACAGGGGTATTATGCGCGCGGGGAATATGAGGTATTGAACCATGTGACCGCGGACATCGGCACCCGGTATGAAAAGGCTGAGTATACGTTCACCAACCGGAGCGCCCTGACCAAGACCAAAGCGGAGCCGACGGCATCCCTGTGGGGCGGCGGCTTGAAATATGATTACGCGCCGGGTTCGAATGTTTTTATCCGCGCGGATGAGACGTTCCGTTTCTTAAATACGGATGAGTGGTTCAGCCGTTGGAGTGGCTTGAATACGGCCTTGAAACAACAGTCGGGGATCGACTACCGGATGGGGATCAAGCAGGCTTTCGGCGAGGTGGCTGAAGTGCGGGCCACGCCTTTTTTGACGCAAAACAGGCATGAAATATTCCTTGATCCGACGGTGTGGCCGGGGAACAACGGGAATTATGGTCGAACCCGCAGGCTCGGCGTTGATGCGGGCAGTACGTTCCATCTGGCGTCGTTGATCGAACAGTCCTGGCTCAAGCTCGCGGATATCGACGTTGATTACAGTTATCTGGACGCCCGGTTTGAGGGCGGGGTTTTTGATGCGAAAAAGATCCCCCTGGTGCCTGGCCATCAGGTCTCGGTCGGCTTTGATGCCATCACCCGCGCCGGGCTTTCCTGGCATGTGAAAACACGCTTGATGAGTGCTCAATTTGGCATTAATGATGACGCCAATACAAAACCGGCCTTAAAGCCGTCGATCGTGACCGATACCCGTGTGGGGTGCAAGTTAAAGAGCAGCTGGGAGACCTTTGTCGGCGTGAACAATATCTTTAATGAGCGCTATTACGATTATCTCGCGTATGGCACCGGGGGATCTGCAAGTGCGGATTATTATCCCGCCATGGACCGCCATTATATCGCGGGTGTGAAGTATACGTTTTGAAGCGAAGACCGGGGCACACTTTTTTATGTAAAATAGTGTGTCCCGGTTTTTATCGGATTAGTCTGAAGTTGAAGGGGTATAAATAGGATTCACCCTTTGACGTCCTGATCGCGCCGTGGAGGCTGCAGATGAGGTTGGTGATCCCGAAGAAAATAAAGACGCCGATGGTGATCGGTATGCCGATGATGGTGAAGGCGATCGCAATGGCGCAGAGCGCATAAATGATCAGGGATATCTGAAAATTCAAGGCCTCTCTGGCCTGAAGTTCCACAAACGCCGAATCCTGCCTTTTCAGTAACCAAATGAGAAAGGGTACGATCACAGCAAAGAACGCGACAGGGATCAAGCCTCCCAGATGCGCGAGCACAGCCCAGTTTTGTTGTTGATCATCATTGAAGACGGGTGATGAAGTACGGACGGGTGCTTGTTCTGCCCGAAGGGCAGGCTGTTCTTGGGTGGCAACCGGGACAGGCGACTGGCAGTGCTTGCATTTAACAGCTTCATCTTGAATTTCTTCTGCACAATAAGGACATTTTCTCATAGCGCACCTTTGGGTAAGTTTTTTATTAAGATACCACTAAATGGCAGGAATTAAACAGATTTCTTGCCGCATTACACCCCGATTAAAAAATATTTCTGCAATGAATATTTATATCAGATATACTTTCATTATCGTTCTTTTTTGAGATAGCGGCGGATCAATGGGAAGTTAATGCCAGGAGGGGTTATGGACTTTATTAAATATTTAAGATTTGTTTTAAGTGCGTTGGTTCTTTTTGTTCTTTCTTTTAATGTGAGCGCGCAGCAGACAGTGGCTGGAAAGCCGCCTGATCCAGCGGCAAAGGCTACGCAGGATAAGGCTTACCGCGCTGACCGTATTATTGTTAAGTATAAAAAGAACGCGCTTACGGTTGATTCTTCGGTGGTCGCAACAGCACAAAGTGGCGGGGCTGTGCCGGCCAAGCATTTTCATGGGAAGAAATCTTTGGATGCCTTGCACGTCAGGCATGGTATTAAAGGTATGCGTAAAGCCTTCCGTCAGCATGGCAATGCTCAAAATAGGACGTCAAGATTAACGGCGGCACAAGCGGCCAAAGCTGATGAATTCATGAAACAGGATGTTTATGTCCTGGAAATGGGTGCTGGCACTGATGTACAGCAGGCGGTCGATGATTTTAAGAAAGATCCGGATGTTGAATACGCCCAGCCTGATTATGTGGCTACCGTTAATATGGTCCCCAATGACCCGTATTTTTCCTCTTCAAGATCCTGGGGGCAAAGTTATGATGATTTGTGGGGGATCAAGAAGATGAATGTTCCTGCGGCCTGGGATTCGACCCAAGGCGAGGGGGTTATTGTGGCGGTGGTCGATACGGGGGTGGATTATCATCATCCTGATATTGCCGCCAATATGGTTGCGGGATGGAACTTTGTGACGGACACCAGTGATTCTATGGATAAAATTGGACATGGAACGCATGTGGCAGGGACGATCGCCGCGGTTGGGAATAATAGTTTAGGTGTTATTGGTGTGGCACCCAAGGCCAAGATCATGCCGTTGAAAGGCTTTGATGACGAGGGTAATGGTTCTATGAGTGATTTGGCGGATGCTATCATTTATGCCGCGCAGCATGGCGCCAAGGTCATCAACAACAGTTGGGGTTGTTCTAGCAGTTGTCTATCCAATCCATTGGCTGAAGCAGCTGTGCGACAGGCGGAGGATCTGGGGGCTGTGGTTGTTTTCTCTGCCGGGAATTCTAATTTAGATGTTGTGCTCAAAAGCCCTCAGAACATGACGGATCATAAACCTCTTGTCGTTGCCGCGTCATGTCCCGATGATACGCGTGCATATTTCAGCGATTATGGTGATCTCGTTGATGTTACGGCGCCAGGGAGTGGTTTGAGTGCGGATATACGGGGGATATTGTCATTAAAAGCAACGACTTGTAGTATGTGTGCAAGCTCTCCGGATCTTATTGTTAATCAAAATTATTTTCGTACTGCAGGGACATCTATGGCGGCACCGCACGTCAGTGGCTTGGCGGCGTTGATTATAGCTAAACGGCCGAGTTTAACGGCTGGTGAAGTAAAGAACAGGATAAAGTCTTCGGCCACGTCTGTTCCGGGGCTTCCCGGTGCTGGTATGGTTAATGCCCTAGCAGCCACGAGCGATCTTATTGTTAATGCGGGACCGGATTTGAGGGCATTAGTGAACACGCCGTTATCTTTAACCGGAACATTGATATCTAATAATTTGCCAAGCACGACGGTAAATTGGTTGATGTATGCTGGACCCTCTGCGGTTTCATTTACGAATAAGACCAGCCTTAATACCGATGTAACATTCCCTGCCCTTGGTGTTTATACGTTAAGGCTTACCGCCAATAATGGGGGATTATCGGCCTATGATGAAATAAAAGTAACAGTAATGTCGTCAGGTCATAATAATGCGCCACTTGTTTATGCGGGGAGGACGGACTTTACGACAACAGTGAACACGCCAGATGTTTTAATTGGGACAGTAATAGATGATGGTTTACCGGTAAACAAGACAATGACAGTAAACTGGGTAAAATATGCCGGGCCCGCTGAGGTTTCGTTTACGGCACAAACCAGCAAGAGTACCCTTGTAACATTCAGTGTCCCTGGCGTGTATATTTTAAGGCTTAACGCCAATGACGGGGAATTAACGGCTTATGATGAAGTAACCGTAACGGTAACGCCAGTGAATAAAGCACCGGTTGTTGCGGCGGGGCCGGATTTAACGGCAACCGTATATACGCCGTTAGCTTTAACCGGGACCGTGACAGATGATGGACTACCGTTAATGAGTGCATTGGATATATTTTGGACGAAAGATACGGGTCCTGCTTCAGCTTCATTTTCGGCCCAAGTCAGTCTTAACACTAATGTAATATTTACTGTTCCTGGTGTGTATACGTTAAGACTTAACGCCAATGACGGGGTATTAAGGGCTTATGATGAAATAACAGTAACGGTAAAGCCGTCGTTCAATAATAAAGTTCCGATTGTTTTGGTGTATCCGGAAGAAACCGTAGCCGTAAACACGCCATTACACTTAGTCGGGCAAGTGATAGATGATGGTTCGACAGTGGTAAACTGGGTGCAATATGCTGGGCCTGCCGCGGTTTCATTTACGAACCCAACCGGCCTTTATACCAATGTAACATTTCCTGCCCTTGGCGTGTATACGTTAAGGCTTAATGCCAATGACGGTATATTAACGGCTTATGGTGAAATAAAAGTAACGGTAACGCCGCCAAATAAAGCACCGGTTGTTGCGGCGGGACCGGATTTAACGGCAACGGTATATACGCCGTTAGCTTTAACCGGAACCGTGACAGATGATGGTTTGCCGTTAGGCAGGACGCTGTCGATATCATGGTGGCCTGTGACTGGGCCTACCAGTAGTGTTGGGATTACGCAAAATAACAGCGTTAATAATGAAGCATTGTTTACTACACCTGGGGTGTATACGTTAAAGCTTCAAGCCTATGACGGTGAATTGTCGGCCACTGATGAAATAACAGTAACGGTAACGTTGCCGGTCTATAATAAAGAGCCGGTTGTTTCGGCGGGACCGGATTTAACGACAATAGTGAATACGCCGTTAGCTTTAACCGGAACCGTGACAGATGATGGTTTGCCGGCAGGCAAGACATTGACGGTAAACTGGGTGAATTATGCCGGGCCTGCGGCGGCTTCGTTTACAGCTCAAACCAACCGTAATACCAATGTAATATTCCCTGTGGCTGGCGTGTATACATTAAGGTTTTACGCTAATGACGGTGAATTAACGTCGTATGATGAAATGATAGTAACGGTAAAGCCACCGACCAATAAAGCACCAGTTGTTTTTGCAGGACCGGATTTAACGGCAACCGTGAACACGCCGTTAGCTTTAACCGGGACCGTGACAGATGACGGTTTGCCAGCAGGCAAGACACTGACGGTAAACTGGGTGAATTATGCCGGGCCTGCGGCGGCTTCGTTCACAGCTCAAACCAGCCGTAATGCCAGTGTAAGATTCTCTGTTGCAGGCGTGTATACATTAAGGTTTTACGCTAATGACGGTGAATTAACGGCCTATGATGAAATAACCGTAATGGTCAAGCCACTGAATAAAGCACCGGTTGTTTCTACGGGGCCGGATTTAACAGCAACAATAAATACGCCGTTAGCTTTAACCGGAACCGTGACAGATGATGGTTTGCCGGCAGGCCAGACAATGACGGTAAACTGGGGTTCTTCCGGGCCGGCTAAGGCTTTGTTTACGCCAACAATGGGTGCTAATACTAAAGTAACATTCACTGTCGGTGGCGAGTATTGTTTAAGGCTTTACGCCTCTGATGGGGAATTAACAGGTTATGATGAAATAATAGTAAAGGTAACGGGTGGGGTGGTCAATAAACCACCGGTTGTTTCTGCGGGGCCGGACTTAACAGCAACAGTAAATACGCCGTTAGCTTTAACCGGTACTGTGACAGATGATGGTTTGCCTGTAGGCAAGACGCTGTCGGCTTCATGGTGGGCTTGGACAGGGCCTGCTCAAGTTACAATTCCGAATCAAAGCTGGGGTAATAATGCCTATGCCATATTCCATGCCCCTGGCGTGTATACGTTAAGACTTATTGCCTATGATGGGTATTTTGATGCCTATGATGAAGTAACAGTAACGGTAAAACCGTTGATAGATAACAAGGCGCCAGTTGTTTCGGCGGGGCCGGATTTAACGGCAACCGTAAACACGCCATTAGCTTTAACCGGTACCGTGACAGATGATGGTTTGCCGGCAGGTAAGACAATGTCGATATACTGGATTGAAGTTTTCGCTCCAGGTCGGGTTTTGTATTCGAATCAAGGCCTTAATGCCAGGGTAACATTCCCTGTCGCTGGTCTTTATAAGTTAAGGCTTGTCGCCAATGATGGGGCATTGGTGAGTTACGATGACATATTAGTAACAGTAACGGCACCGGCACCGGTCAATAAAGCACCGGTTGTTTCTGCGGGGCCGGATTTAACGGCAAAAGTGAACATACCGTTAGCTTTAGCCGGTATAGTGACAGATGATGGTTTGCCGGCAGGCAAGACAATGTCGATATACTGGATCGAAGTTTTCGCACCTGGTCGGGTTTTGTATTCGAATCAAGGCCTTAATGCCAGGGTAACATTCCCTGTCGCTGGTCTTTATAAGTTAAGGCTTGTCGCCAATGATGGGGCATTAGTGAGTTACGATGACATATTAGTAACGGTAAAGAGGTAATTAACAGGCATTAAAACCATCACGACAGGAGGCGGGCACGGCTGAGAGGCTTGATGTCCGCTTTTTGTTTTTTGGGATGAGTTATTTCAACACCGGCGCCAGCCATTTTCTGGCTTGCTCGACGGGGATGTGTTTGCGACGGGCGTAATCTTCGAGTTGCACGTGGTCGATCTGTCCGATGGGAAAGTAGCGGGTCGATGGGTGCGCGAAGTAGAGGCCGCAGACCGAGGCTGCGGGCATCATCATGAAGGTTTCGGTCAGCCGGATATCGGTCAGGGTTTTTGCCGTAAGAAGATTGAACAGGGTGCTTTTTTCCGTATGGTCCGGGCAGGCGGCATAGCCGGGAGCCGGACGGATGCCGCGGTATCGGGCGGCGAGAATAGCATCATGAGAAAGTTCTTCAGCGGGTGCATAACCCCAATACTCCCGGCGTACTTTTTCATGCAGGACTTCCGTGAACGCTTCGGCCAGACGGTCGGCGAGGGTTTTTAGCAGCATGACTTTGTAGGGGTCATTGTCCACTGCATCGATGGCGGTGTTCATGCCTAGCCCGGCGGTCGCGGCAAAGGCGCCGATGTAATCCTTGATCCCCGTGCTTTGGGGTGCTATAAAATCCGCCAGGGCGGCATAGGGTTCGCCGGTGCCTGTTTTTCTGACTTGCTGGCGCAGGGTGAAGAAGGTGGCGGCTTTCACGGTGCGCGTGGCATCGGTATAGACGGCAATGTCATCGCCAACGCTGTTGGCGGCAAAAAGGCCGATCACGCCCTGACAGGACAGGAGTTTCTTCGCTATAATTTCATCGAGCATGACCTGCGCGTCAGCATAAAGTTTTGCAGCTTCAACGCCCATGGCCGCGTCGTTGAGGATGGCCGGATAACGCCCTTTGAAGCCCCAGGCATAGAAGAAGAACGACCAGTCTATCCGGGAACAAACTTCCCGCAGATCAACATCCTTGAAATGTTTGACGCCCAAAAAAGACGGCGTGGTGATGGGGACGTGTGCCCAGTCGCTGGACATTTTGTTGGCGCGCGCTTCAGGGAGCGGCACTAGGTCCCAGGCGGCACGTTCACGGGCGAAAGTTTCACGCCGTTCTTCCTGATGCGCCGTGTGCGCCGCAAGGAAAGCCCCGCGCGTTTTGGGATCCATCAGACTGCGGCAGGCGGCGACACTCCGCGACGCGTCTTTCATATGCACCACAGGCCCGCGGTAACAGGGCGCGATCTTGACGGCCGTATGGTTTTCCGAGGTAGTGGCACCACCTAGCGTGAGCGGGATCGTAAAACCCTCTTTTTCCATGGCGCTAGCGACCTTGACCATTTCATCGAGCGACGGCGTGATGAGGCCGGAAAGCCCGATGATGTCCGCTTTAAATTCTTTGGCTTTGGCCAGGATGGTTTCGGCCGCGACCATGACACCCAGGTCAATGATCTCGAAATTGTTGCAGGCGAGCACAACGCCCGCGATATTCTTGCCGATATCGTGCACGTCGCCTTTGACAGTGGCCAGCACAATGCGCCCGGCGGTGGTTGTGGCCGTATCCTTGGATCGTTCGATGGCCGGTTGAAGGCAGGCTACGGCTTTCTTCATCACACGCGCGCTCTTGACAACCTGGGGCAGGAACATTTTGCCTGCACCAAAAAGATCGCCGACGTGGTTCATCCCTTTCATCAGGGGGCCTTCGATAATGGAGAGGGGCCGCGGATATTTCTGAAGAGCTTCAGCAATATCTACGTCAATGAAATCGGTCAGGCCTTTGACAAGGCTGTGGGCCAGGCGGTCTTCAAGCGGCGCGCGGCGCCAGCTTTGGTCTTCGACAGCCTTGGGGCCGCGGGTCCTGAGAGTTTCAGCAAAAGCCACAAGTTTTTCGGTGGCGTCGGGGTTCTTGTTGAGGATCACCGTCTCGACCAAGGTAAATAATTCGCGCGGGATATCTTCATAAACAGCCAGCATGCCGGCATTGACAATGCCCATATCAAGGCCCGCCTTGATGGCGTGGTACAGGAAGACCGCATGCATGGCTTCGCGGACGGTGTCATTGCCGCGGAAGGAAAAAGATACATTACTCACGCCGCCGGAACAACGGCAATGAGGGAGTGTGGCCTTGATCTCACGCACGGCGTCGATGAAATCCACCGCGTAATTGTTGTGCGCATCGATGCCGGTGGCCACAGCGAAGATGTTGGGGTCAAAGATAATGTCTTGCGGCGGGAAACCGATCCCGTTGACAAGGAGGTTATACGCGCGGCGGCAGATGGCAACCTTGCGGTCTTTGGTATCTGCCTGGCCGTTTTCATCAAAGGCCATGATGACCGCGGCGGCCCCGTAAGCCATGATCTTCCTAGCCTGGGCTTTGAAAACAGCTTCCCCTTCTTTAAGGGAGATCGAATTGACAATGGGCTTGCCCTGGAGGCATCGGAGACCTGCTTCCAGGACGTCCCACCGTGAAGAATCGATCATGACAGGCACGCGCGCGATATCAGGTTCGCTCATGGCAAGGTTCAGGAATTTTACCATGGCGGTCTGGCTGTCGATCATGGCATCGTCCATATTGATGTCAATGATCTGCGCTCCGGCATCGACCTGCTGGCGGGCAACAGTGAGGGCTTCGTCATATTTGCCGTCGATGATGAGCCGTGCGAATTTCCTTGATCCGGTCACGTTGGTGCGTTCGCCGATGTTGATGAATGTGGCCACGGGCGTTGTGCCGTCGGAAGCGGTGGCATTGTTGCCGATCGTTAACGGCTCAAGACCGCTGTAGGTGGATTGCGGGACGAGTTTAGGGATCAGGCGCGGGGCAACGGTTTTGAGGGTATGGGCAATGGCCCGGATATGATCCGGGGTTGAGCCACAGCAGCCACCGACGATATTCACACAACCGCTCACAGCCATTTCCTTGACCAGCACGGCCATTTGATCGGGTGTCTGGGTGTATTGCCCGAACTGGTCGGGCAGGCCGGCATTGGGGTAGGCGCTGATAAACGTGTCGGCGATCGTTGACAGCGTGGCGATATGCGGCAACATATCCTTGGCACCAAAGGCACAATTGAAGCCGATGGTCAAAGGGCGCGCGTGCTTGACGGATATCCAGAACGCTTCAAGGGTTTGGCCTGAAAGGGTGCGCCCGGAGGTGTCGGTGATCGTGCCCGAGAGCATGAGGGGGAGCGGGTGTTGCGCTGTCGCATTGTACGCCAGGGCGGCATAGATGGCGGCTTTGGCGTTTAAGGTGTCAAAGATTGTTTCAATGAGCAAAAGATCAACCCCGCCTTCAGCCAGGGCTTTGATCTGCACCGTGTAGGCATCAGCCAGGCGGTCGAAATCAACGGCGCGGTAACCCGGGTCATTCACATCCGGCGACATCGAAGCGGTGCGATTGGTCGGCCCGATCGAACCGGCCACGAAACGCGGGCGGGCGGGATCTTTGAGCGTTACAGCATCAGCCACCGTGCGGGCGAGCTTCGCCGAGGCCAGGTTCAACTCATGGACCAGGCTTTCCATCTGATAATCCGCCATGCTCACGGCATTGGCGTTAAAAGTATTGGTTTCAATGATATCCGCGCCAGCTTCAAGGTAAAGGCTGTGGATGCCGGCAATGATATCAGGGCGGGTGAGCGACAGGAGGTCATTGTTCCCCTTAAGGTCAATGCCCCAGGCTTTGAAGCGTTCCCCGCGGTAATCAGCTTCCTCCAGCTGATGCCGCTGGATCATGGTGCCCATGGCGCCGTCGAGGATCAGGATGCGCTCGCGTAAGAGTTGGGCCAGAGGCTGTGGGAGAATGTTGTTAGTCATGTGAAAAAGATAATGGAAAGGCATATTAAAGTCAATATGGGAATTCTTAATGTTTGAATATATTCATTATATGTCATTTCTCGCCTGCCTACCGCGCCACTCTTTCGGCTTCTCTCGGGGGATAAACCCCCTTGTTCCAGGCGAAAAAGCACTCGGCACTCGGCGCGGCGAACGCGCAAGGCGTGAATATGCTAACTCTTTATTAGACACACAGCCACATCGGCATATAATGTAAAAGTTAAGTATGATTACCGGCATTGCCGGAACGGCCATGTTGTTTGGAATAATGGAGGTCTTTTATGAGTAGTTTACGTTTGGGATTATTGTCGGTGGTGCTAACGATCTTGGCGGCAACGTCGGTGTTGGCGGCTGATGCGTACACGATCGACAAGGCGCATTCTTCGGTGGGGTTCAGTATCAGGCACATGATGATCTCGAAAACGGTCGGGGTGTTTGATGATGTCGAGGGTGTTGTTCTTTTCTCGCCGGACGACCTTGCCGGGTCGACGCTGGATATCACCCTCAAGGCCGCCAGCATCAATACCCGCAACGAACAGCGCGATAACCATTTGCGCAGTGCTGATTTCTTTGAGGTTGATAAATTCCCGCTGATCGTATTTAAGAGTCAGAAGATCGTGCAGCTTGAAGGGAATAATTATACCGTGACGGGCACTATGACCATGAAGGGTGTCACGCGCACCATCACGATCCCTGTAACGGTGCTCGGCCCGGTCAAGAATCCCATGAGCGGGGCGACGGGGCTTGGTTTTGAGGCAAACTTTATCATCAACCGCCAGGACTACGGCATCACCTGGAACAAGGCCCTCGATAACGGCGGCCTCATGATCGCCAATGACGTCGCAGTCCAGGTTTCGCTGGAGACAAGTAAATCTTAAATCTGACGTTGTCTCGATTTATCCTGTTGAAGAGAGTGTTGGTTAAACTTGCGAGTTAGTAACTTATATGTTACCTTTAATGAGAGTTGAAGAATATGTTAGTGAGAGAGGCATTAGCCCGTTTGCTGAATGGTTTAATGCTCTCAATGCCCATGCGGCAACCAAAGTAAACACGTATTTGACACGCATTTGTGAAGGAAATATCTCAAGCCTGAAGCCAATTAAGGGTGCCTTTCAAGAAATTGTTATTGATTGGGGACCAGGATACAGGGTTTATGTTGGGAAAGATGGCAATAAGCTGGTTATTCTTTTGGGGGGCGGAACGAAAAAGCAACAACAAAAGGATATTGATCGCGCGCAAGAAATTTGGGAAGAATACAAAAAAAGAAAAAAAGGTGGTGAATATGTCTATCACGCGTGATTTTAAAGAAACAATACAAGCGCGGGCTATAAAAGATCGAGCTTTTAGAGAAGGACTTCTGAGGGAAAGCGTTGAATGTTTGCTTGCTGATGATATGGCAACAGGAAAGGCTCTTCTTAGGGATTATATTAAAGCCACCATTGGTTTTGAAGAGTTAGCCAGACAAACACATAAAGATTCAAAAAGCATTATGCGTATGTTGAGCGCGCAGGGGAATCCGACAGCAGACAATTTGTTCGGCATCCTGCACCTTTTACAAAAGAGGGAAGGTGTCCAATATGAGTTGCAACCCGCCTGAATTCGTTTCAGAGCCTGGTTGGTTTTATTGTTTCAGTTCATCACTTATGGTACACTTTGTCAGGAGGAAAAATATATGCCGACAACGCACCCGCGTTTGAATGTTGTTTTAGAGCCGTTGCTTTATGCAAAGATCGTTGATATTGCCCGCGTACAGGGCATTTCGCGGTCTTTTGTGGCGCGTGATCTTTTAAAAGAAGCGCTTGAACTGCAGGAAGATGCTCATTGGCAAAAGTCCGGGGTAGCGCGCGATAAAACTTTTTCAAGTAAGAAGGCGTTATCTCATCAAGCGGTTTGGGGCTAATGACTGTGTTTCAACTGGTATATCATCATGATATTCCGCGCGATATCGTCAGTATTCCAAGGAATATCAGAGATATTATCCGGCATGCTATAGAGACCCGCCTTGCTGTTGATCCTCTTCATTATGGCGTTCCGCTCCGGCGGAGCCTACAGGGGTATCGTAAACTCAGGGTCGGTGATTATCGTGTCATTTACAGGATTTCCGGTGCAACAGTGATCGTCTTGATGATAGGGCAGCGTAAGGATGTTTATTCCAGGGTTGAAAAACGGATATCGTGAATATTAAGGAGATTTCACATGATTAAAGAATGCTTTAATGAGTTGTCCGGAGTTGCATCCCTCAAAAAGCCTGTGGGTGATACGCTGAAATGGTTGTTGGTTGATAGCACCATGCGACAGCGGTTACTTGTCACTGTCTGTGTGATCGTTGTTTTACAGCTGATTTCACACATCAATCTGCCGGGCATAGATATGTCTATTTTGTATTCCGGGTCTCAGACAGTATTTATTAAGATGTTTGCTGTTAATGCATTAACAACGGCATATGTTTTTGTTTTTTGGCTTAAGCCGTTCTTGGGGGCATGTCTTTTACTGCAGTTTGCTTCGATTTTTATTCCCAAGTTGAGAGTATATTCATTCGGAGGTGAATCTGGTCGGGAGAAGATGGTGAGGTTGACCTACATTCTGGCGATCATAATCAGTATTGTGTACGCATATGCAATGGCACAGCAATGGGAAAATCTTGCTCTTAATGGGCTAATTGTTCATCCAGGATGGGGATTCCGGTTGATGATTGTAGCAACGGTAGCGGCGGCACTCTGTTTTCTTTTATTTTTAGCTGATGTTGTTAATAAGTACGGGATAGGTAATGGCGTGGCGATCATTTCCACTTTCTTTATTGTATCATCTGCACATTCCGGTCAAATCATTGACTGGGAACAAAGTCGAAGGATAGCACCGGGTGTGATAGTGTTGCTTTTGATGATTTTCTTGGTATTGGTTGGTGTTATTTTTTATTTCACAAATAGAAGCAAAGTTGTAGAAATAACCGATGGGAAGAATAATACATCAATCCCTTTTAGAAACAGCATGGTTGGACAAGAACCTATTGGGTGGGGAATTTCTCTGATAGTCCTGTGGGGATTTATTGTTGCACGTATGCATAGCGCCGGGGGCACGTTTTTGCCTTATCCTCCTGTTAGCGGCACGATATTGAATGTGACACTTTTTAGCATCTTGATTGGTATGTTCGTTTATTTATATGCGTTGATTGTTTTTGATGCTAAATATTTGAATGGACTTATGAAGAAGTATGGGTTTTCATTGGTTGCAGTGCATAATAAAGGCGATGAACAGCAATTGAAAAACATGATGCATAAAGCATTAGTGGTTACGGTATTTATTCTGTGCCTCGTCAATATGATCCCAAATATGATGATAGGTTTGTTGAAGATGCCGTATGCGTTCGCAACGCTGTGGTATGGCACGGCCATATTGCTAGGAGTTGGTGTCTTTTCAGATATTCTACATCAAGCTGAATTCTTTAGGAACAAAGCGGATTCAGGGATAAGCCATTGGGCTGTTTGTTATACGGCGTGCGATGAGTTTGAGGCAACGATCAAAGCTGAATTTTTAAAGGGCAAGGGTATTTCGTCGATGGTGGAGCCGCTCAGATTTTCCTGGGGGATGCCTGTGCGAACTGTGATTGATCAGTATAAGATACATGTCCCGGTCGATAAGAAGGATGTTGCGAGAGGGTTGTTGATGGCCTAATTCAGGTCAACCTGTGTTTTTATAGATCGTTGCATTGATATTGTTAATATTCCTTTCATTTTCTAAGCTATGCTTTAGAATAAAAGCATGCAAAATGATGGGCGAAAGTTATCCAGAGAAGTTCAGGAATCCTATCGACTCCGAGCAGTAACGCTCAGA
>CAIOPG010000011.1 GCA_903860135.1 Candidatus Omnitrophota bacterium
AACTCCGGCAACGCTCATCCGGTTAATATCCGACCAATTAACACCCGCCGTTGTAAGGACATTCACATCCGACCAGTTAACCCCGATCCCTGTCAAAACACCCACATCCGACCAATTGATGCCCGCAAGGCTCATCGTATTGATATCAGACCAATTAACTCCCGCTATAGTCAACGCATTAACATCCAACCAGTTAACACCTGCCGTTGTTAATCTACTAACATCGGACCAATTTACACCAATGGCTGATATGACGGCAATGTCTTGCCAGTTAACACCTACTTGTGACAATATATTTAAATCTGACCAATTAACGCCGATCTCTGACATCACAGCAATGTCCTGCCAATTAACACCATTACGTGTTAACACCGTAATATCAAGCCAATTAATACTTGAAGTAGTTAAAAACTGAAGTGCTGACCAATTTATTCCATTGTTTGTCAATGCTGTAACATCTGTCCAATTGATCGCGGATTCTGTTAATGTGTTTAAATTATCCCAATTAACACCGGCTTCTGTTAAGACATTAACATCAGACCAATTGACTCCAGCCAAGGTCAAAACGTTAATGTCTGACCAATTAACACCAGCGATGGTCATACGTGTTATATCGTCCCAATTAAGACCAGCTGTGGTCAAAATATTTAAGTCATTCCAATTAACAGCGAGACTACTCATGCGCGAAATATCAACCCAATTAACACCAGCTCGCGTCATGGCATTCATGTCAACCCAATTCATACCAGCGGCAGTTAATGCGCCAACATCTAACCAATTAACTCCAGCAAGGCTCAAAACCCCAAAGTCTGACCAATTGACTCCTGCGACAGACATCCTTGTTATATCAGTCCAATTGACACCAGCTAATGTTAGTCTGTTTATATCTAACCAATTAATGCCAGCACCTGAAAAAATATTTATGTCCGACCAATTAATTCCAGCATGAGAAATGGACTGAATATCATCCCAATTAACACCGGCTTGTGTCAATGTATGAATGTCCGCCCAGTTAATACCATTCGATGACATCACCGCGATATTCAGCCAATTCACACCTTGCTGTGTCATGACTGTCACATCCGACCAATTGATCGAGGCTTCCGATAATGTTTGAATGCTATCCCAATTTATTCCTGATAACGTTAATGTGTTTACATCTGACCAATTGATCCCGGCATCAGCTAAAACCTGAACGTCATCCCAATTAACTCCTGCCTGACTCAATACATGCACATCCGACCAATTTAACCCTGCTATTGACATCTCAGCAATATCCTGCCAATTAACACCACGGCTCGACATCACGCCTATATCAGACCAATTGAGACCTGATGTAGTTATTACATTGATATCAGACCAATTAACACCAATGTTGCTAAGAACATCGACATCAGACCAATTAACACCAGCGGCTGTCATCCGGCTGATATCCGACCAATTTACACCTGCATATGTTAATGCATTGATATCATTCCAATTTACGCCGTTCAAACTCAAAGCACCAATATCAGACCAGTTAATCCCTGCGATGCTCATGCGCGACACATCGTGCCAATTAATGCCTGATGCCGTCATCTCATCTATGCTTTGCCAATTGATGCCCAACGTTGTCATTGTCTGAATGTTGGCCCAATTCACGCCTACGCGGCTTAAGGCATTTAAATCTACCCAGTTAATACCAGCTTTTGAAAAAATTTGAATATCATTCCAATTCAATCCGGTTGTTGACAGTGTTTGCACATCTGACCAATTAACCCCAGCTTTTGTAAGTTCATTAATATCTGACCAGTTAATACCTGCATGTGTCATGCTTTCTAAATCACTCCAGTTCACACCCCCCCTTGTGAGCGCATTAATATCATTCCAATTAATGCCCAAGGATGATAAACTCTGAACATCACTCCAATTGACACCTGCGCGTGTCAAAACGTTTATATCGAGCCAATTGATACCCGTGGCCGCTAACACAGCAATATCCTGCCAATTCACCCCATTACGCGACATGATTGTTATGTCATTCCAATTAATGCCTGCCTCTGAAAATGTTTGAACACTATCCCAATTAATACCAGATAATGTTAGCGTATTTACATCCGACCAATTGATCCCAGACTTTGTTAACTCACTCACATCTAACCAATTAACACCTGCTTGAGTTAAAACACTCAGGTCTACCCAATTAATTGCAGAATACGAGATACTGTTGATATTATCCCAATTCACACCCACTGTCGTTAGAACCTGAATATCAGTCCAATTAACAGCTTGTTTAAATAATTGTTGAAAATCATTCCAATTAATACTTGAAATACTCAGTTGATTTAAGTCTTGCCAATTGATCCCTGATTGGCTCATAAACATGATATCGGACCAATTTACTCCTGAAACTGTCAAGGTGTTAATATCCGACCAATTAACACCGGCCATCGTCAACGCACTAATATCTGTCCAGTTAACACCCACAGCACTCAATGAACCAATATCCATCCAGTTGACACCAGCCACCGTCAATCTATTAAGATCAGACCAATTTACACCGGCCTCTGTCAGTCTGTTAACATCAGACCAGTTCACGCCAACCGAACTAAGTAGTCCAATATCAGACCAATTAACCCCGGAAACACTCAATATTGAAATATCATCCCAGTTAATCCCTGCCGACGATAATACGTCTAGGTTAGACCAGTTAATCCCAGCGATTGTCATGGTTTGAATATTGTTCCAATTTACTCCAGATGTACTCATATTGACTATATCTTGCCAATTTACTCCTGCCATGGTCAATGCATTAACATCAGACCAATTAATGCCGGCAACTGTTAACCTGTTAATATCATTCCAATTTAAACCACCACGTGTCAACACATTCAAATCAGACCAATTGATCCCGTTATTAGCTAAAACTTGAATATCATCCCAGTTGATACCAGCTTCAGTCAATGTGTTAATGTCTGTCCAGTTAATGCTTGTCGTTGTAAGCCTAGCTACATCCAACCAATTAATATTATTGTTTGAAAAAATATTTATATCTGTCCAATTAATACGGGCCGTGGACAAAGCATTAAAATCAACCCAGTTAATGCCAGCCACTGTTAAAGCGTTTAAATTGCTCCAATTAACACCGGCGACTGTCATTGAATTTAAATCCAACCAATTAATACCGTTAGCCGTCAATATATTAACATCCGACCAATTGATACCGGCAATCGTTAGTTTATTTAAATCAGACCAATTAACGCCAGCTACCGTTAACTGATTCAAATCGGACCAGTTGATTCCATTTCGCGCTAAAGCTGAAATGTCTTGCCAATTAACGCCATTGCGCGTCAACGCTGTTAAATCAGCCCAATTAACACCGCTTTCAGACAAAGTCTGAATATCACTCCAATTAATACCATCATTGGATAATACTTGAATATCAGACCAATTTACCCCTGCATGCGTTAAAGACCCAACATCGAGCCAATTAACACCCGCCGTTGTGAAGACATTAATATCCGACCAGTTAACGCCAGCCATAGTCATGCGTGTAATGTCAGACCAATTAACACCCGATTGACTTAGGGCACCGACATCCAGCCAATTAACACCCGCCGCGGTTAATGTTGTCAAATTATTCCAGTTAATACCGGTAACCGTCATGCTTTGAAGGTCTGACCAATTAATCCCTAAGCCATGCATGGCCTGGATATCCTGCCAATTGATCGCTTTTGTTGTCACCGACATGACGTCAAACCAGTTAACCCCAGCTGTGGTCAATACACTTAAATCAGACCAATTAACTCCGGCATCGCTGAGAGATTGTATGTCGTTCCAGTTCACACCCGCCAGCGTCAATTTGTTGACATCATTCCAATTAATACCGGCTGATGTTAACGTCGTGATGTTAGACCAGTTAACTCCTGATGTACTCATTCTGTTCAAATCAGTCCAGTTAACACCTACTTGCGTTATAGCACTCAGATCACTCCAGTTAACACCTGCTTCAGAAAGAGCTTGAATATTATCCCAATTAACAGCTGATAAAGTTAAGGACGATATGTCTGACCAATTAATATTTTTAGTTGTTAATTGGTTCAAATCAGACCAGTTAATTCCTGAAAGGCTTAACACTCCTAGGTCGGACCAGTTAACACCTGTACGCGTGATCGAATTGATGTCTTCCCAATTAATACCGGCTTCACTTAAATCGGTTAAATTTTCCCAATTAACACCCGCTCTAGTTAAGGTGTTAATATCCGACCAATTAATTCCGGCATCACTAACAAGGGCAAGGTCTGTCCAATTCATTCCCGCCAAAGATAACGCACTAATGTCAGACCAATTTACACCTGCAGTAGTTAAATAATTTAAGTTAGACCAGTTTAAACCTGCCTTAGACATTGCCCCAATATCCAGCCAGTTAACGCCCGCATTAGTCAAATTGTTAATGTCATTCCAATTAATCCCTACTCTTGTTAGCACGACAGCATCTGACCAATTGATACCTGCTGACGAAATAGATTGAATATCATCCCAATTAATACCTATATTTGCTAAAGCTGAAATGTCGGTCCAGTTAATACCACGTTGGGTCATAACATTAATATCATTCCAGTTCACCCCTGCGGCAGCCAGAGCACCGACCCCGGACCAATTAACACCGCTGAGAGTCATTGTGGCTACATCATTCCAATTGATCCCTTTTTGTGAAAAAAGCTGAAGGTCACTCCAGTTCACTGCGGCATGTGTAAGTGCCGTAACATCATTCCAATTAATACCTCGATTCAAAAGGACATTCAGATCATCCCAATTAATGCCTTCGTTTGATAATGTCTGAATATCATTCCAGTTTACGCCGGCAACAGACATTGTTTGCAGATCATTCCAATTGACACCGGCAATAGATAAGGTTCCTATATCTGACCAGTTTACGCCAGCAATACTTAAATTGGCAACATCAGCCCAATTAAGACCACTGCGGCTCAATGTATTGATATCATTCCAGTTAATACCTTTTGTTGAAAAAACAGCTAGGTCATTCCAATTTATCCCTGCTAACGCCATGACCGACACATCAGTCCAATTCAATCCCGTCTTTGATAATGTTTCAATATCCAGCCAGTTTATGCCCCTTGTTGAAAGAGACTGAATGTCGCTCCAGTTAACACCACGCGTAGAAAGAAGTTCTATGTCATCCCAATTAATACCCTTGGCTGTAATATTGGCTATGTCGTTCCAATTGATCCCAGCCCCACTGAATGAACCAATATCTATCCAATTAATTCCGTTCAATGAGAGAACCTGGATATCATCCCAATTTACACCAGCAGTTGATAATACCTGTAAATTAGACCAATTAATCGACGCTGAGGTAACAGCGGTTATGTCGCCCCAATTGATCCCTGTTAATGACATCTGCTGAATATCTGCCCAATTAACGCCTTGCGTTGACAAGCGGTTAATATCCTGCCAGTTAATGGCGGAGCGTGTGAGCGTTTGAACATCGGTCCAGTTAATGCCTATACGCGCCATTGTTTCAATATCGAACCAGTTAACTCCGGCGGTCGTTAAATCTTGAATATCTGTCCAGTTGATCCCAGCCGTAGTCAATGTTTCAATATTAGACCAGTTAACACCAGTTACACTCAATACACCAATATCGATCCAGTTAACACCAGCCGTTGACCATACCCCAATATCAGACCAGTTAATACCACCGGAAGAAAGAGCATTAACATCACTCCAGTTAACACCAGCTCCGGCCATTCTGCTGATGTCGGCCCAATTAATGCCGATGGTGCTCATGTTTTCAATATTAGCCCAGTTTACACCGGCTATACCCAAACTTGAAATATCCAGCCAATTGACACCAGCTTCTGAGAGAGCAACAATATCAGCCCAATTAACACCAGCCGTTGAAAAACGTCCGATATCATTCCAGTTAATGCCATTCTCAGATAAAACTTGTATATCGTGCCAATTGATCCCTCGGATACTTAAAATGTTAATATCTGACCAGTTGACGCCAGCGGCACTCATATGGCTAATATCTGCCCAATTCACTCCTGACAAAGATAAGCTTGACACATCCGCCCAATTAACACCCTTAATAGAAAGGTTTTGCATTTCATCCCAGTTAATACCAACATTTGAAAAATGCGCAATATCCAGCCAGTTTACGCCTCGCGAAGCCAATATTCCAATATCAACCCAATTAACGCCAGTTAAAGATAAGGACTGGACGTCATCCCAGTTAATGCCGCGTAGGGTCAATGATTGCAGATCATTCCAATTAACGCCCGTCATGGTTAAACGAGCAAAATCATCCCAATTGATATTTCCTGTTGATAAACGACCAATATCGCTCCAATTAATATTCGCATGCGCCAAAACAGCAACATCTTCCCAATTGATACCTTTTTGAGAAAAAGATTGGATTTCAGACCAATTAACACCTGCTGTTGACAACGAACTCACACTATTCCAATTTATACCTTTTACAGTCATCGAAACGACATCATTCCAATTAACTCCGGAAAGCGTAAGCGCATTAACATCTGCCCAGTTTACACCCGCCGCTGAAAGTGCCTGTATATCATTCCAGTTGATACCTGCCCTTGAGAACACACCAATATCCTGCCAATTCACACCAGCAGCAGAAAGAGTGGCTATATCATGCCAATTGATCCCAATTTCAGAAAAAAGTGCTAGATCTCCCCAATTAATACCATTGGTAGTCATCTGACCAATATCAGACCAGTTAATACCATTACTAGACATCGTGGATATATTATCCCAGTTAACGCCGGCGACGCCCATTCGCGTAAGATCGTCCCAATTGATCGCGCGTGTTGATAACACCAAAATGTCATTCCAGTTAATACCTGTATTTGATAATATATTTATATCATTCCAATTTACTGAAGCTTGACTCATGCGCTGAATATCTTCCCAATTAACCCCGGCAGTTGACAACACCTGAATATCAGACCAGTTAATAGTTCCAACAGAAATCGCCTGAATATTTTCCCAATTAATTCCAACCGTAGTCAGCGCATTAAAATCATCCCAGTTAATTCCAGCCTGACCCAACACAGCCATGTCTGACCAGTTAATTGCCGCTAAAGATATTTCCTGAACATCCGACCAATTAATACCGCGAGCGGTCATTTGTCCAATATCTAGCCAATTCACGCCGGCAATAGATAAAATAGAAATGTCATTCCAATTTACGCCAATTCGGGAAAATGATTGTATGTCAGACCAGTTAACCCCAGCCATTGATAATGACTGGATAGCATTCCAATTAACCGCCGTGTTGGACATGGCCTGAATATCTTGCCAGTTAATACCACTGCGGGCTATAACGCCGATATCTTGCCAGTTAATTCCAGCCACAGTTAAGGCGTTAATATTGCTCCAGTTCACCCCTGCGGTTGTCAATACTTCAACATCTACCCAGTTTAGTCCTGAGGCCGACATGCTTTGCATATCGGACCAATTGATCCCCGCCTCTGCCAGCACTTGTAAATCCGACCAATTAACACCCACCGCGGACATCGAAGAAAAATCAGACCAATTAATACCTGCACGGGTTAAGGATTGAATATCCTCCCAGTTAACTCCGGTCGCAGACAAAACATCAATATCCGACCAGTTAACACCCGCAAGGGAAAGATCCGCTATGTCTGACCAGTTAACCCCGGCAATACTTAAAGCCTGTATATCCTGCCAGTTTACCCCAGAATAAGAAAGCGCGTGAATATCATCCCAGTTAATGCCGATCTTCGCCATGGCACTTAGATCAGACCAGTTAACACCAGCTGTTGATAAAGCAGCGATATCATTCCAATTGATCTGTGCTTGTGAAATTGTGTCAATATCTGACCAATTAATTCCCGCTTTTGATAAAGATTGAACATCACTCCAATTAACACCTGCCGCCGAGAGTGTCCCGATATCATTCCAATTGATTCCCGCTCTCGTCATCGCTTGAACGTCATTCCAGTTCAACCCTGCCCGGCTTAAGGCATCAATATCCTGCCAATTAATTCCTTTTGTAGTTAATGACTGAAGATCATTCCAGTTCACACCACTGCTGCTCATGCGCGCAATGTCATTCCAATTTATTCCGGCAACAGTCAACGAATTTAAATTATTCCAATTAATGCCTGCCCGTGTTAGCACATCAATATCATACCAATTCAATCCCCGTTCTGACATGACCGTCAGATCATCCCAATTAATATTCGCCGTTGTGAGCTCCGCTAAATTGTCCCAATTAACCCGATCAGGCCAATTAACACCAGCACCAGTCATAATGGCAAAATCCTGCCAATTTATGCCGGCAACTGATAAGGCATTTAAATCATTCCAGTTAATGCCACTATTGGCTAAGGCCGCAATATCTTGCCAGTTAATACCAACCGTCGTCAATCTGGCAATATCCTGCCAATTCACAGCAGCTTCAGAAAAAGCACCAATATCATGCCAATTAATACCGATACCAGACATAATTTGAATATCTTGCCAGTTTATGCCTTGGCGCGTCATGGCATAAAGATCATCCCAATTGATGCCTGCCGCACTCATCGTACTGACATCGGCCCATTTAATCCCGGCTTCTGTTAATGCCTTGGCATCAGCCCAATTAACAGTCCCCATCTGATCTGTTACTGTCTTTATGGCCACGACATCCGAACGCAAAACACCTAAATATTCCCAGTTCACATCTGCCGCTGCCATCCTGGCCACATCATCCCAGTTAATAGCCGACTTGCTCATTTGGCCTAGGTTATCCCAATTGACTTTGTCCAAACTTGCTTTCATGGCATTAATATTATCCCAATTCATGCCTGACGTGTTCATCGCTGTAATTTCAAGAGGAGAGTAGGCGTCATAATGCGTTCCGCTCCAATTAATACCGAATGAAATAAAATATGAATCCGTCTTGCTGCTGGGGGTCCAGGCATCAGCACTCACCGTACCGCTGTCGTACGCACACCAGTCATTGGCATCACTGACCTTCGGATCCCAAGTCTTTTCCGTCGTTAAGCCACCAGTGCCATTCGATTTAAAAATCGTATGTGTCAAACACTCGGCATTGACGTCTGTTATGTCCTGGCGCTTGCCATCCATTTCGATCCAGCTGTAAACAAAATAGGCACCGGCACCAGAAGCGGCACTGCCATCCCATATAGCCGCAAACTTTGCTCCTGTACCAGCAAAAACGTCAAATGCCATTGATACAGCTGAAGTAAGCCCTTCGGCTGTAGCGACCAGCGTGTACATATTGCCTGGACGGGTGATCGACGTGTTTTTAAAAGTCGCGATCCCATTAACAACCATCATACTTGTTGTTCCCGTCAACATCCCCGCACCGGGATTGTTTTGAATAGCAAGAGTAATTAGGGTTGTATTGTTGCCAGCGACGACATTGTTATTGGCATCAAGAACGGCCACCACCGGCTGGCGTTCAAAAACATTGTCGTGCTTGGCACTCGAAGGGATGACAAGAAAAGCAAGATGTGTCGCATCGCCATAGGCTAAAGAACCATTGGCACCTGAACTGGCACTGGTAGTTCCGGTCTGCCCACCACCTGTAAATATATCTGTACCTATGGTAGCCGTTGCATTACCGTTTTCTGAACCACCTGAAAACTGTGCAAAAGCCAAAGGCATTACGAAAATATTAATTATAAGAAAAATAACTAATATAGCGTCGTATGCCCGCATGGTTTGAATTGTATTTTTTGATTTTTTAAATATTATCATTAATTAAAATCATTATAAAACGGTGGTTTTTAATGTGTCTATTATGTTTAATATCATTAAATACTTCAATAAAATTCTAAGAATCTTTTAAGAAATTATTTTTTCTTTCGGTAAGAAAGAATTAAGCATATCCTCGTCGAGGAACATGGTTCACGGAGAACTCCGCGCGAATCGCGCACCATAATAAATGCCTGCCGTGGCATCACGTCTTTGTTTAAATCCTGAACTGTCAGGGTCTTTGACAGCATACGTTCTGGCAGATATCTGGAAATTCCTGATATTGGCTGTTTGAAAATCACCGCCGCGATACCCGATACCGATGGTTTTGTTAACCCCGCAGCGCGCATCGCTCATATCTATGCCAGGCCAATCAACATTGGTCGCATTGCCTTCATGCCCAGAAAAACTGGAGAGTTCACCATCGCCGTGTGTCCCCAAAAACTGCCGGCCTTCTGCGCGGCCTATCGTGACCACAGGCTCTGCCAGATTACCTGAAAGTTCCATATTCCCGTAGTAACCGGCGCCGCTCGTCGTGCGTGAGGTGGAACTTTCAGCAAATATCCCCGCGCGCAAAGGGCCTTTTTGCCCTTCAGCAATGCCGCCAGCACGGCCATCGCCAGACGTCCATCCCAGGGCATTGCGGTTTAAATTCACAGCACCGTCAAAAAGTGCTTCCGTACCATTCTCGTCGTCATTTGCAGGAAAAATCTGGGCGGCTTCCGCCGCATTATAACTTGTAGTTCCCCAAGCAAATTCATCAGCGACAGGATTCACGTCGACGCCTCGCGCGGCTTTTTCAAATTCAAGTTCTGTCATCGGACGTAACCCAGCCCAGTCTGCATAAGCCGCCGCATCAGGCCAGGAAACATAACTCATCGCACGGGCCGGTCTTGTCGTGATCGCTGCCTTTGAAGGAAAAAGAGGATCCCATGCCATGGTATTGCGATCAACGACACGGGTAGAATTCTTGCCCCCCTCGACAGCGGATGTTATATCCCTGGAATGTTTGGCCGCTATTGACAATGTATTAAAGAAAGCCACCCATTCGCCTTCTGTCAATTCATACTTCATCAAATAAAAAGACTTGTACCCTTTGGGGAATGAGTTCGGCAGTAAAAAGATACTGCCTGAATTATTTTCACCGGAAGCACCTGTTGAATCATAATAAAATCCGCCAGAAGGCGTGCTTGTCGTGGTAATGGCATTTTCACTGGAAACATACCAAGGGCTATCATCCGCTGTCCCTTTTTTAAAACGGAAGGGTGATGCGCTGGCTCCATCGCCTGCAAAGAATGCCCCTTCGGGAATATAAACCATTTCAATCCCAAAAACTTTAGTCAATGTATTGGCCGCCATAGCTGTATCGTCAGAAAGACCATCTTGGGCATAATTCCAAACAAAATGAACCCCATTGGCTTGTACATATCCTGCCGCTATATCCGTTCTGCGAAGAAAAAAACCTTTCAAATCCTGAGGAACAAAAACCTCAACACATTGCGGAGCAATAAATCCAGCTGGATTCAAACCCGCCCCCCCCATGCTGGCATGATGCCAAGTTTGGCCTGCATCTGTTGAATACTTCATGAATATCCATGCCGCGTCATGTGACAATATTGTCCGCCAGCTGTTATTCTGCTGGATATCAACAGTAAAAGTCATCCGATGAGCAGATGATTCATTTTTATAAAGGTCAAAATGATTTAAAACAAGATTATTAGCAAAAGCAGGGATCGTGCACGAAAGGATTACAAAAACGATAAGAACAATTTTTTTTAACATAGTTTTTATTCGAGGTTAAGGGTTGATCAGCCTACAGGCCTTCCGCCGAACGGACACCGCGCCCGCCATAGGTAGATGTGGCATCAGAGGAACTTGATGCCGCTTCACTGCGATCTGAGATCGAAAGATGTGTTGACGCGTCATTCCATGATCCACCACGAAAACCAGCACCAGCCGTTGTTGTGATACCTCGGGACACATCCATATTTAATCCTGGCCATGAGATTGAATCAGCATTGCCTTCAAAACCTGACGCCGTTGTTAACACGCCATCACCGTTAGCACGCGTAAAAACAAGCCCCGCCGACAAACCAACGGACACGGCCCATTCTTTCGCATTGCCTGAAAGTTCCATGGCACCATAACTGCCGGCACCGGAAAGAATGCGGTCGGTAGAATCCGTGGCAAAAATACCGCCACGTAAGGTGCCCCGACGATAAGCTGTTCCAAGAGCGGCGTCTCCGCCAGAAATCAACGTTCCGCCGAAATGGGCATTAGCACCATTAGTATTTGATGACTCAAGCCCATCTTCAGCACTGTTTGAAAGTGCTGTCAGTGGCTGGATGTCCGTTGTCCCCCAGGCAAATTCACCATTTACAGGGAGATAGGGACCGCGCGCCGCTTTTTCAAATTCAAGCTCAGTGATCGGCCTTAACCCCGCCCAATCGAGAAAGGCACACAAATCAGGCCAAGATAAAAACGTCATGGCTCTGTTTGGCCGCTCACTCGAGCACATCAACGGTGACCCAGCACAGGCTATTGTATTACGGTCAATCACAGCGTCAGCATTTTTATGTGATACGTTTGTAACATCATGATTGGCACGGCCCGGCGCAGATAATGAATTGATAAATTCAACCCATTGTCCTTCTGTTATTTCATATTTCATCATATAAAATGCTTCAAACCCTTTAGGGAAAGTAGCGGGAATTATAAATGCAGAACCTGAAGCAAATTCACCGTTATTGCCTGCTGAAACATAATAATAGGCATTTGAAGATGCGGCTGATACATTGATGGCAGACTCACTGGTGATGGGCCAAGGATTGTTATCAACACCGCCACGTTGAAACGCAGCCGCTGACGCAGCATAATCCCCGGCGTAAAACATCCCGCGTGGAACATAGACCATTTCATAAGCTGTAACAGTGGCAGTCACTTGACTTTCAGCACTTAAACCAGCTGTTTCATAATTAACAGTCAGCATCACATTCGTTGTTGCTACAGCCGAAGACATATGATTGGAAGTACGACGAATAAAAGCACCAACTTTATCGGAAGGAATCTGAATCTCAAGTTCAGTATTGGAACCGGCGGAAACACCGGCAGGATTTAAACCATTGATCGATAGCCGGCACAGCTTCTTTTCAGGTGATGCTGCGGTTACATCCTGCAAATGAACGGTAACCCAAGCCGCATCATGATTGATCTTGTTCCGCCAAGAGTTTTGCCAGGCAAGATCAAAAAAAACAGCAATAGTTTTTGAATTAGTATCTCTTGAGCCAAGATGAACATTGGTGACTTTTAAATCATTAGCCCATGCGCCAAATGAGAAAAAAACAACACAAAAGAAAAACACAACTCCTAAAATCCCTGAAATTCTAACGCGCATACCACTCCTTTATTCGCTCGGCCTTTTCTTAGGAAAAAAAGCCTTTTCCAACAAAATAGGGATTTCTTATCTGGCTACATTCTGATGACCTGAAAGTTCAGGCTTATCCAATTTTGAGTCAATATGACTCCGGAGCGCAAGCCTCGCCGCGATTATCTTTTCTTCAACTAACTTTCGATCTTCGGCCTGAGGTTTTAAATAAAGATACCATTGATAATGCTTAAGGGCCGTTTCCTGATCACCCACAAATTCACCACTGACATAGGCGAGATTGTAATGGCCATCAGCATCATAAGGTGTTAGATCAACAGCCTGATAATATTCGACCGCCGCACGCTGATACTCGCCTCGTTCAAAATATACGTTACCCATATTGTAGTGCGCCCGTGCCAGTTCTTCTTTGAACTTTTCATCTTCAGGAGCAGTATCTCCACCCTTTTGAAGAACTTCACCGGCTTTCTTTTCTACATCAAACGCTGGAATATCCGAACTCACAGCAACGGGTTGCTGTACGACTTTTCTGTGACCTAAATCCTGCGAATCCTGCAGATCTGTTTCAAACTTCTTCATCCGCACTTCAAAAGACTCCTGCTGTTGCGATAAACCAGATTTTAAAGCTTCGATTTCCTTTGTCTGTTTCACATTCTGGTTCTCGGCACGGCGAATTTCCTTGATAAACTCTTCCCGTTCACGGCTCATCTGTTCGACACGTTTCGCCTCAAATTCCTTTTCATTGCGCACACGCTCAAGTTCTTTCTTTAACATTTCAGGGTCAGATTGGGCGCTCTGCACAACGCCTGTGCCTGCAGCTAATACGGCGGCAGGTGCTGATAGGAACAGACCACCGATGACCGTAGCGAAAAGAAAACCAAAATTAGTAATTCTTGATGGCCTCATAGAGAACCTCTCCCCGAAGAGTTTGACGCTCATTTGTTGTAGGCCTTAGACGGCTTTATTGTCCCGTCAGGTGCCTTGTAATTTTCTTTGCCGGTTAAAATGTGCGGTGTAATAAAAATTACAATTTCTGACGAGGAAATGCTATCCGACTCGCGACTGAACAATTTATCAATATACGGAAGGTTCATCAGGATCGGAAGGCCTTTTTTGCTGTGGATCTTGTCGTCCTTGCGCAAACCAGCCATGATAATGGTTGTTCCATCTTCAACCACAAGGGTGGTCTCAACTTCGGTTTTATTAACCTGCGGGATACCACCGCCCTTGGAGGTGATCTTGTCAACCACTGAAGAAATTTCAGGACGTAATTTCATGGTTATCATGCCGTCATCATTAATTGTCGGTGTAACATTCAGTTTTAAACCGACATCAATAAATCTGACATCTTCACTCGTGATCGCATTGTCACCCGTACCGGAAACCGTGGAGATAATATACGGCACGGTATCACCAATATGGATGCGAGACTCTTCGTTATTAACAGCCATGATCTTGGGATTTGAAAGCAACTTGGTATCACTCACCTGTTCCATGGCACGAATGTTAAAGGCAAATCTGTCCGCGTTAATATTCCCTACCGCGATCTGACCAAAGCTACTGGATAAATTATCCGTCGAAGACATACCACTTTTATCAAGAAAAATATTTTTAAACTGCAGGTTGGGAGTTGCTTTGTTACTCGAAGCGATGTTCCAGTCAATGCCGGCGTCATAACTTGGCTTGAATATGACCTGCAGGATGCGCGCTTCGATAAGAACTTCCTTCGTTGGTTCATCTAAATGACGAACGATCTTTTCAACCTCGTCTTTACGCCCGGGGAACACACGCACCACAAGCTGGTTTGAGCGTTCATCGGCGGATATCGAACCGACGGATTTCGCATCAATACGGGCACGCAGTTTGTCTGCGATAATATTAGCTTTGGCATACTGCAAATTGTAGACCAGTGTTTCCAACGGCTGCTCAATTTCAGCGAGAACTTTCTTCATCTTGGCAATGGAATCAGGTGTATCGATCAATACGACCGCACCGGTATCTTCATCTATAATGATCTTTCCGACATTGCTTTTCATATTGTCAAGCGCGGCAAGGACATAACTGGGTTTGGCATATTGCAAACGGAACGTAGCCACTACGGTCTTGTCGCTGAATTGTTTGCCGAACATCGCTTCATATTCAGCCCCTGTCATCACTTGAATAATATTGTTCTGGATACTGTAAGCCAACCGGCTTGAAATCGTTACGATATCCAGCGCATCCTTGATCGCGACATTGTCAAGGAGAACCGTTGTCCGGCCATCTACCGACGGGCTTATAACAACATTAAACTCACCCTTCATGGCAAGGAACTTGAGCACATCTACGATATTCATGTCGCGCACATCCAGCACGATCTTGCGTGCCATGCGCTCTTCAAGTATTTCTTTCGGCTGAGTAATAACAAGTGGCTTTGGTTGTTCTGGCTCTTCAGCCGTTGCCGGGCATGATCGTGCGATCGCTATCAGCAATGCCATGCCAGCGCACAATGTCAACATGATCCTGCGGGGGGAATGTGTGTGGTTTGTCATAACTTAATCGTTATCTCCTCGTTTGCGTAACTGAAGACCGCCCTGTCGGTGTAAATAGTCTTGACCGTAACTCCCTCAAGCTTGTCGCCTTCTCTCAGAAAACGCGTTTCTTTTGTGGTGAGATTTTCCAGCATAACTGTTGCCGATTCTGGGATATCAAGCCAGGCTACCCCCACAAACTTGTATTTCGCCATTTTTGCCTGCATGACCACACGGTCTGAAGGCAGCGCCTGTTCAGCGGCCGCACGCTTTTCAAAAGGCTGAAAAATATTCCGGGCCGAAACTTTGCCGAGATACCAAGAGGCTTCTTTCATCCGTGGAATAGATACCGAACCTTCGTCTTGCACCACAGGCAAGTCAACCGCAATGCGCACCTGCGCATCGAGGCGGGAACGTCCGTTAAGCAATTCCATGACCATAAAAATAAATCCTGCCACAACGGTTAAAAAAAGAACAAGGTTGATCTGGCGCAATGAAACGGCAATCCTCGACGGAGAAGATTTTTTAGGGATCGAAGCAGGGGCAACAACCAACGCAGCCTCTTTGGCTTTTTGGGTAGCCTCGATGATCTTGAGAAGTTTTTCTTCTGCGGTTTCTTTCTTGGCCATCGTCGCTGTCGTTGGTTAAATCAGTTTTATATTAACTACTTTTTCGTTTCAAGAACATTTTTATATTAACATAGAGGAAATGCCCCGCAAGTTGTTTTTAAACTTTCTTAACAGACAAAAATCTGTTGCTCATTAAAGTCATCCCGCCGGCAACAAATCCCGCACTGCGCGCAAATGCCCGCAACCACATAACCGCTCCCGCAAGCACCGCCAATATTATAGATTTGAAAATTATAATGCCAAATATAAATTCAAAAACAAGAAGTGTCCCGCCGACAACGCTCAGCCATGGCCAAAAGAACACCAGCGGCCCGTGCGCCAGTGTCCATGGCACCTCAACAGCATCTTTCCAGAATGTATACCCGTCGCCACCCATCATGCGGGGGTGCTCCCCGTACATCTTCGCGCGCCAGAACCCATGACGAAATTGCTCGCGCAAATACCGCCTCAACGATTCCTGATGATAATGATCGACGCGGACATCGGGTAAAAAAAGAATGCGCCCTCCGCCGGCAGCAATGCGATAACTGAGGTCATTGTCTTCCCCGCTTGCCTGGCGGTAACCGGCGTTAAATCCGCCGGCAGCTTCGAACACCGCACGGCGAACAGCAAAATTATAGCTCCCGAAGAACCGCGGATACTGTGGCATCAGGGTGCGGTGGCGATAGATGATTTCAGCATGAATGATGCGTGCCAGCCACGCATGAGGATTGGCGATGCCATAGCTTCCCGATACAACCGCAATATCCGGACGGTCAAAGCCCTGCATCATACCGGCAAGCCACCCGCGCTGGGGACAGCAGTCTGCATCCGTAAAAAAAAGAAACTCCCCGCCAGCTTCCCGGGCACCACGATTGCGCGCGCCTGCCGGACCGGTATTCTCCTGACGAATAAGGCGCACCTCCGGATAACGCGCCACAACATCTTTAGTCTGGTCTGTCGAACCATCATCGACCACCACCAGCTCCACAGAACCGGCATAAGCCTGCGCCATGACAGCCTCAATGGCTGAGGCGATCGTTTCCTGCGCGTTATACGCCGGGATAATGACCGTTATCCGCGCCTCAACGGGCATCTTTGCCGCCTTTCAACTGCTTTAATTCCAGCTCGAGCAAGCCGATGGCCTGCGCCATCCGGTCATTGCGCCTGTTTTGCTGGCAAAGAAAGACAGTCATCAAAAGGCTGACGAAAACAAACGCACACAAGATGGCGAAGAAAATAAAGTTACTGGCCAGCTCAAAACCGCAAAAAGCCGAAATAGAAAAAAGAAGGTCCTTAAAGATGGAACAGACGACGCCCGTCGACGACAGAAAAAGCCACACAAAAGCATACTTGAACGTCAATCTTTCCCGACGCACAAGCTCTACGACCAGGATCAGGACGATCAAAGAAAGAATCGCGGCAAGCCACTGGATGGTCATGGTTCATATACCTTTCTGTTCTTTAATGTATGCAAAAGAATGGCACCCGATACTTTAAGCATATAATAAAATGGCTTCAGAAAAGAGATAGAACTGATCCCGGACGTGCGTGAACGCATCACAACCGGCACTTCAATATGAGAACCTCCCAGGCGATGAACAACCATAGCGGCTTCCGGCTCGGGGAAGTCCGACGGATAATACGTCGCAAATACGCTTATAAACCGTTTGCCGCAAGCGCGGAAACCCGATGTCGGGTCCGTCACCGTACGCCCTGTCAGAAAACTAATGAGCACGCTCAGGAACCTGATGCCAACCCGGCGGAAAGCCGAAGAACGAAACCCCTGATTGCCCGCCATAAAACGACTGCCAACAGACATATCCGCGCGGCCTTCGGCCACAGGACGCACAACGTCCAACAAAAAAACAGGGTCGTGCTGGGCATCCCCGTCCACCTGGATAGCGATATCATAGCCATGCGCCAGGGCATAACGGTAGCCGGTCTGAACAGCACCGCCGATACCCAGATTAAAAGGCAACCGCACGGCATCGGCTCCGGCAGCCGTAGCGCGCGCGAAGGTATCGTCAGAAGACCCGTCGTCGATCACCAGCACATGAACAGGCACCGGCTGAGCCAGCACCTCGCCGACGATCGCCCCGATCGATCCCGCCTCATTAAAAGCAGGGATAATCACAAGGACTTTGGGCGTCATCGCCGAAGCCCCCGTGACATATACAGATACTTCGCGGCCAGGTTCACCGCTTCGCTCTTACCTGTAACTGTCAAACTCTCATCAGGCATAACCCCGTCAAACGGAAACGGTCTTCCGTCGGGAAAATGTCCGCGGGCATTGACCAGTGCCAAGGTAGATCCGTCGGAAAGATCGAACATGCTTTTCAGGAGAACCTGCCCGGCTGTCTGCTCTCCCAGGACAACAGCACGCTTGTGATCTTGCAACATGCCTGAAAAAAGCTCGGCCGCACTCCCAGTCCCTTTGTTAACAAGGACAGCCACAGGCCAGTCCACCTGAAAGCGCGCCGGAATAACGGGAATATCCAGGTCTGCGCGCGGCCGTTTGCGACCTTCAAAATAAACCAGCGCTTTCCCGTTGGGCAGGAAGAATGAAGATATGGCCCGCGCCGCCAGCGGCGGACCACCTGGATTATCCCTGAGATCAAGGACAAGACCCTTGGGATTCCTGGGGCCAATCAAGCCCAGCAACCGGCTAAAATCATCCGGGGTCCCCTTATTGAACTTGGCGATCTCAAGGCAATAAATATCCGCCACACCGGTCGGACGAAGAAAAACCGTCTGTTTAAAATATTCGCGGCAAAGCACCTCGATGGTATGCGGGGCTCTGGTTTGACCGGAGAAGAAATTAATTAAAATCGTCGTGCCTTCCAAAGGATTGAGCATTTCTTTCAGCCGCGCCTCACCGAGCTTCAGGACATCCTGATCGGCTATGCGGACGATCAAGTCATTTTCTCTCATCCCCTTCTCATAGGCATCAGACCTTGGTTCAATGAAATCGATCAGCATGCCTTTTTCCGTCAGATGACCTTCGATGCCAAGATCGATCTTCTTGCCGTAGACTTCCTTGGCAAACTCCTGCGCGGGTTTCGGCGGCAGGAAACGGGAAAATTTGTCGTCTGGCTGTTTGAGCATATCGACAAGATACGCCGCACTGCGCCAGCGGATGTAATCCTGGCTCTTGCGTTGACGCAGGATACCGGGATAAATCTGCGCATCGAAAACTTCAAGGAAACGATCGAAGTCGGAACGGTTCAGTTCAAAGAAATACTGTGCTTCCATCAATGAATAGATCTCTTCAAAGAAAGGCAGGTATTGCTGGTGAGGCGGCTCTGCCGCACGGGCAACTGTGTTCAACGCCAAAGGAGAAATAAAGAAAGCGACCATCACAATGCCGCATAGATAAGACCGTCCTGCCTGAAATAAACGCATAACACACCCCGCTGAAACCACATTACGATCAAAAAGAACCTTTGTTACACCGCCCCCCAGGCCTGCGCCAGAGCCCGCTTGAACTGGGGGACATCCAGGCTGATATTCGTTACAAAATCCCGGTGGCATCTTCCCCGTCGGTAATCAGGCACCCGTAAAGGCATCTTTAAACACAGGCTTACCAGGGAAAGGTCCATCGCGTAAAGGATCGTCCCGTGATGAAGGACATGCCCGCGCCCGCGCCGCTGGGCATTGCCGGAAAATTTCATTTCACCAGGGTCAAGCGCAAGGTCGCAGACCGGACGAAACAAGGCCGCGACACCGCAATCTTTTAACGCCTCAGCCACTTTCCCGAGAATGAATTTATAAGAACGGGTGATCGACGCCATATCCGCATGACGCGTCTTGGCAAGAACCAGGGAAAAATTCAGGCAACCAGGCCCCTGCAATACTGTTCCTCCGCCGGATGAACGTCGCACAACAGCCACACCAAATTTCTCACAGGCAACGGTATCGACATCATCACCCAAGACGCCTGTCCGTCCCAATACCACAAAGAACGAAGGGGACTCCCAAAAGCGCAACACTTCCCCCCCTCTGCCGGCATCGGCTTCAGCCAAAAGACGGTCATCATGATCAAGATTTTCCCGGGGATCTTCAAAAGAAAGATCTTCGCGCCTCATGCCGTTGGCGCGAAGAAATTAACGTTCATCTCACGCGCCGCCTTCGTCTCATCCGGACGGGAAATAGGCATGGTGCGTGGAAAATCATGGAAGGCCGCCGGGTTTGTTCTGGCCAACGCATCAGCCTCGATCATCGCGTCGACAAAAAGATCGAGTGTCTCACGGCTTTCGGTTTCTGTCGGCTCGACCATGATCGCCTCCTTGACCGTGAGCGGAAAATAAACGGTCGGGGGATGGATGCCCTGATCGATCAGGCATTTGGCAATATCGATCGCGTGAACACCCAACGCCGTCTGGCGCGACGCCGAGAACAGGCATTCATGCATGCAAATACGGTCAAAAGCAACCTGATAATTCTTTTTCAAACGATGCATCAGATAATTGGCATTGAGAACCGCGTGATCGCTCGTGGCCTTAAGGCCGTCTCCGCCCAAAAGGAGCATATAGGCATAAGCACGGAGGATAATGCCAAAGTTACCATAAAAAGAGGCGATGTAGCCGATCGAATCCGGGCGGTCATAATCAAGCGCGAATGATCCGTCCGCACGCTTAACGACACGCGAAACAGGCAAAAATTTCTCAAGCCTTGCCGTTACCCCCACAGGTCCAGAACCCGGCCCGCCGCCGCCGTGCGGCGTGGCAAAAGTCTTGTGAAGGTTCAGGTGTACGAGGTCAAAGCCCACATCACCCGGCCGGCAGCGGCCAAGCGTGGCGTTGAGGTTGGCACCGTCATAATACATCAAGCCATCCACAGCATGGATCAGCCGGGATATCTCGCTGATGCTGGAATTAAAGACACCATGCGTATCCGGGCAGGTCATCATAAGTCCGGCCACCTCATCCGTAAGAACGGCCTTGAGTTTGGCGATGTCCATGCCGCCCTTCTTGTCCGACGGAACGGAAATGATCTGATAGCCCGCAACAGCCGCACTCGCAGGATTTGTGCCGTGGGCAGAGTCTGGGATAATAATATATTTTTTGTTATTGCCCCTGGCTTTGTGGTAAGCCGCCATGAGCATGATCCCCGTCAGTTCGCCATGCGCGCCGGCCAAAGGCTGAAGGGTAAAGGCCTTCATGCCCGTGATCTCGCCGAGCCAACGCTCGGTATCATAAAGCACCTCGAGAGCGCCCTGCACATAACGCTCGCCGCCCTTAAGCTGAGGCAAGAGCGGATGCAGGTCGGCAAAACCCGGCATGCCCGCTGCCTTCTCGGTGAACTTCGGATTGTATTTCATCGTGCATGATCCGAGCGGATAAATATTCGCATCCAACGAAAAATTAAGGCGGGACAACCGTGTAAAATGACGCACCACATCCAGCTCGGAGACTTCGGGAAACCGCGCCGCATCCTGACGCAGATACTTGCTGTCAAGGGATGCGTTGACCGGAACATCGGATTCCGGCAGTTTGAAGCCCTGACGCCCAGGCACGTTTTGTTCAAATATGAGTTTCATCCCAAGACCTCCGCCAGTGCCACACCATAGGCTTCAATCTCGGCCTTGGTACGTTTCTCGGTAACAGCCACGAGTAAATAGTTTTCCAGGCCCGGATAATAACGACCTAAAGGGAACCCGGCCGCAAAGCCTCTGGGGATCATGGCCTCCACGACATCTGCCGCATCGCTGGGCAAACGGACAACAAATTCATTGAATGTCGGCGATGAACGCTTAACCTCAACACCAGGGATCTTTTGAAGGACTTGCCGCGCAAATTCGGCCTTGTCAAGATTCAAGGTGGCAAGACGACGGAAGCCTTGCTTCCCCAAGAGCGACATAAAAACAGAAGCCTGGATCGCGCACACCGCCGCATTGGTGCAGATATTGGATGTTGCCTTTTCACGGCGAATATGCTGTTCCCTAGCCTGCAAGGTGTTCACAAAGCACCGGCGCCCCTGGGCATCTACCGTTTCTCCGATAATACGGCCTGGCATCTGACGGATATACGCCTTGCGCGTCGCCATAAACCCAAAGTAAGGTCCTCCAAAATTAAGCGGCAGGCCCAACGACTGCCCGTCGCCCGTCACAATATCCACCCCCATCTCGGCCGGTGTTTTAAGCAGCCCCAACGCCACGGGATAAACACTGGCGATCACCAGCGCCCCTGCGGCATGCGCCTGCGCCACCACATCGGCATGGTCATCGATCACACCAAAGAAATTCGGATTCTGAACGATCACCGCCGCCGTATCGTTGCCGATCAGCGAAAACATGGCCGCACGGTCGGTCTGCCCGTGAACAATCGGTGTTTCCATAAACTCAATATGCAAGTTGTGTGTATAAGAACGGATCAGCTTACGGTAGATCGGGCTGACACCGCCATCCATGATGATTTTCTTACGCCCGGTCACACGGATGGCCATCATCATTGCCTCATAAAGGGCTGTGCCCCCATCGTAAAGGGAGGCGTTGGACACTTCCATGCCGGTGAGTGTGCAAATACCGCTCTGATACTCAAATAATGCTTGGAGGGTGCCTTGAGAACATTCCGGTTGATACGGCGTATAAGCCGTATAGAATTCACCGCGGCTCATGATGGCGCCGCAAGCCGCCGGGACATAATGGTCATAATACCCGCCGCCGATAAAAGGCACCAAGACCGTCGTATTACTGGCCGCAAGGCGGCGCAAACGCTCCATCACCTCAAATTCCGAAAGTCCGGCAGGAAGATCAAAAGACTGGGGGGCATGTTCCGGCTTAATATCAGCAAAAAGGGCGTCAATGGAATCAACGCCGATCACACCGAGCATGGCGCGGACATCCTGTTCTGTATTAGCAATATAGGGATTCAAGGAAAGATCCTGGTTTCCGGGTCAAAAAACTACTCGTCGGTGTCCACAACGCCGTTACGGTCAAGGCTCTCCAGATAGCTTGAATATTCTTCCGCTGTCAAAAGATTGGAAGACTCATCCATATCAGCTATTTCTATCCTCGCGATCCAGCCCTTGTCTGAGCACGAACGGTTGATCAAGCCAGGATCATCGGAAAGCTTGTCATTAACATCAATGATCCGCCCCGACATGGGACAAAAAATATCGCTGGCGGATTTCACGGACTCCACCGACGTAAGCTGCTCAAACTGCTCCACTTCGCTGTCGGTGTGCGGCAGGTCAACAAACGTGATGTCCCCCAGAGCACCCTGAGCATACTCGGTGATACCCACCGTGCCTACGCCATCTTCAATGTTGATCCATTCATGCTCTTTGGTATAAAGATAATGCTCAACGATATCCATAAGCCTCTCCGCTTTCCGTCTAGTTCCTGAGTGTGCCCATTTTATAAAATGGCCTTGATGCCGCCTGCGCTTCTACCCTGATTTTTTCATCCCCAAATATAATATTTTTAACTGCCCCCGTAAACTCTTTTTTAATAAAACCCATACCCACACCAATCCCTAGGGCTGGTGAAAAAGTTCCGCTGACAACGTCGCCGATCAATATCCCGCCGGCATCGTAGAGAAAATGCCCCTGACGTGGTGCCCGGCGATTAACGGAAATGAAATGAATGAGCCGGCGAGAACCATCCTTATCCCGCCGCAAAAGCGCCTCGCGGCCAATGAAACCCTTATTGACGTCAACAAATCTTTTCAGGCCCGCTTCCAACGGGGTTATGTCTTCAGACAGCTCATGGCCATAAAGCGGATAACAAACCTCCATGCGCAGCACATCGCGCACCCCTAACCCCGTCGGACGGACACGATCGTCCGCACAAAGGGCATTCCAAATCTTTGGCGCCCTGTCCCAGGGATAATAGATCTCATACCCCAGCTCGCCGGTATAGCCCGTCCGGCTGATGATCACCTCTTCCCCGAGAAGGGAAAAAGTCCCGAACGTGTAATACGCCAGGTCCCTGACGCCCGGCACCAGCGACACCATCACATCCCGGGACAAAGGCCCCTGGACATCGATCTTGGCGGTTGCATGCGAAACATCCGTGAAGGCTGTGCCCGGCGCAAGATGCGTACGAAAATGGGCTGCGTCCTTGTCAATGTTTCCAGCATTGACCACCACCAGCCACTTCTTGGGTGCCAGCCGGTACACAATCAGGTCATCGATCGTCCCCCCGTCAGCATTCAGGGCCAGGCCATAACGGCACGTCCCCACAGGCTGATCTGCCAACGGTTGTGTGACAATATTCTCCAGGCCAGACGCCGCCGCCTCGCCCTCGATCAGGAACTCGCCCATGTGAGAACAATCAAAAACAGAACACCCCTTACGATTGGCTTCATGCTCCCTGAGGATACCATCAGGATACTGAAGCGGCATCTCCCAGCCGGAAAAAGGGACCATTTTTGCGCCCAAGGCCAGGTGCGCCGCATAGAGAGGTGTCCGCCGTACAGCTGATAAGGTCATCCCATTACTCCAGTATTACATCTATACGCATTACTTTGCCATCACGCACATCTCCCGCAAAAGGAGACGCGATACAACCGCCCGCGATCTTCTGAACTTTACCGCCGTGCGCCGCAGCGTAGGTCAAGGTCACCCGCGCGACAACAGCGGCGTGAGCGCCAAAAGTATCTGCCCGACGGCTGTTGTGATAAACAACCAATGTCCGCCCCATGAAATGAAAAGCATACGTATGGGCCGGAAAGTCAACGATATGCCGTTCCCCCGCCAGCGTGAACACCTCTGCCGACGACTTCTTTTCCGTGAACCAGGTTCCCTTGAGTGCCGGCTTGAAATCGAGCTCGAGCACGCCGTCGGCATTGAGCTTGAAAGGCGCCGCCCCCGCATTCATCATCATCCACATGTGCGTAAACTCGGCGGTGCTGCCGGAAAGCCGCGCCACAAAACCCTGACCATGCAGATCTTTATCCGGATGGGCACTCGAAACAATGAATGAGGAATTCTCGATGATACTGCGGCCATACCGGGCAGGATCCATGAACGGAACGCAACAGGTCGCAAGATCCTGATAAAACTCATCGTAAAGCCCCTGGCGCAATAGTTCCAGCAGGTACTTGTACTCCATATGCAGCCAGATAGACTCATTCTCAAGCCAGCCACGGGGAAACACGCGCGTGCGCCCGATCTCTTCACTCTCGGCGGCAATATTGATATTTAATTTATACATGCCTATCTCACGGTCAAAAAGCTGGCTCTTGCGCACTTTCCGATGCAAGGCGCGTGCGTGCGCCACACTTTTCTCACTGCGCAAAGCATGAACAAATCCTTCCAAAAAGAGAGGCAGGTCATGCCGTTCAAACGCCAGCGGCTTCACATGAGGCCCTTCTTTGGCAGGCGCGAGCCCTTCGACCACCTCATGACGGGTAACCTTGTGGGTATAATAAGTGGCAAAAAGCCCGTCGGCCTGCAACGCCCTGGCAACGCCCTTGTTGGTCTTGCCAATGACCCCTTCGAGCAGACGCCGGATCGCGGGGATGGACAGCTCTCTTTCAACACCTGAAATGCCCTGACGTATCCGGGAACGATATGTTTCCTTGAGCGTATTTGACCTGTCCCAATATTCAAGGTCCGAAGGCTCCTGCGTCAAGAGCTCTCCCAAGCCATTACAAAAATCAGCCAGCTCTTCAAACACAGGTACCAAAACCGAAGTCTCGAGCGTTATGTGATCAAACGCATCGAGAATAAAAGCCGCAAAGCGCCTCAATTCAAACGTCTCGGAAATGGACGATCCCAACAACCCGGGCAATCCGTTTAATGAATCATACCAGTTCGGTTTATTGCCCTCCATCTCGATACCAATGCCGCTTGGATCAAGGGTCGCCGCCTTATTGGCGATCAGGCACAGCATCTTGACCAGGAACGTTGTGCGGTAAACATCCCCCCGGCCTTCATGGACACGCAGGGAACCATCCTTCACCTCACCGGCTTCATGAAGGGAATGATACTGCCGCACCCCGCGGGTGGTCAGCACATAACGCTTTTCACGCGGCTGGACATAGATCGCATTGTGGTAAAAACTGAAACTCCTGTTGTTCAAAAGAAGATCCCGCAGATTCTCCGGGTACAGGGCCAGATAGCTTTCCACCAGATCAAGATTGTAGGTCCAGTGATCCGTCCAGAAACCTTCCCCGTGCTGGGCTGTCTCCGACTTCCGGCAGACGCTCAGCGCGCGCGCCAAGAATTCTCGCGGCTCGACTTTCAACCGGATGCCGTTGTCCGCAATGAACGTGAATACGTCCCCCGGCATAAAGCCCTTCTTCAAAAATGTCGCAAACGCCGACGTGTCGCCAGACTTGACGCACGCAGACATCAAGTCATCAACGAGAACACCGGATTCCGGCGTAAAAGCCATACCGCAGACAACCAGCGGGTTATATCCGTCCGCACGCGTGAGCGAAAAGAAATTGACCAGCGCACTGTCCTTGAGGTCGGGATTGAACCAAACGTCATTACGCCGGTTCTGGTTCACATCGCGATAATTTCCGTTGCCCTGGGAAAGAAAGGTTGAGGCAAGTTTGAAGAAATTATAGTCGCGTTCCATATCCCCGTGCTTGCGGCTATAGACATTGAACACGGCCGGGCCTGTGCTTGTTTTCAGGCTCACCGGCAGTCCGCCGCGCAGGACATTATCAAGGAACGTCTGACCAGCATAGGCATTGAACGCGTGATCTGCGCTGTGTGTGAAGGCCAACGACTTGATACCCTCGACAATGGCGCGGTTGCGCTCACGCTTGAGCGCGATAAAACCCGAAGCCGTTGCCTTCTTGACATTAACATTCAACTCGCCGACGCTACGCGCAAACCCCGTGAGGCTCACGAAATCCCTTGATGCCCCGGCCCGGAGTGAAAACACGGCATGCGCCATGGCGCACGGGGTACGATTATCCGTCTGCTGAATGGACGGGGCACTGAATTTCTTGGCATCCATAAACCGCTCTGGCACAGCAAAATCTGTGACTTGCCCGAATACCGCCGCCGCCTCAACGACCGGTTGCAGAAGAACACCGGGCTTGGCCTGGGGATCAAACGCAAAATAAAAATTACCTTCCTTCACATGCTGTACCTGCGGCACATCGGCCGGCTCGACATTCAGCTGAAAATAAGGGGCGTCCTTGTCAAGGTTACGGACCTTATACCAGGCCTCGATGGTACGGCACATATTCTTCATCACCCAGTCATTCTGCCCGAAAGGAATAATAAGCGGCAACCCGTCGATCATGTCCACCGCAAGAACATCCTTGGAGATGTTCTTGAACGTGACGGTACGGACAAGCCCGGCGAAGGATTCTTCAGGCATCGTAAAATAATTAACCGTCACCGAGAGACCAAGCGTCGTGTTGACCTCTTCGATTGTCAGGTCGTGAGACGTGATCATCATGGATTGACGGGTGTTGTACTGATCGCTGGCGCGAAAAGGTTCGTAAAATCTGACAGCGGCACCTTTCTTAACCTTCAAAAACGTGCGAAACCCCTGTGTGCCCGTCAAGCGGTAGGCTTTGTTGGCGGGCTGGAATTCCAAAATTGCCTTATCTTTGGATTCAATGCCAAAAGAAGCTATGCCCTGGCCGCGGTTGGTTGTGAACACCCACATTGGAATGCCCCATTCACCCGCGATCCCCGGAAAGAAATTCGAGAACGGCTTCTTGCGGCTGAAGTCCTCAATGACAAATGTACCATCTGGCCGCAAATACTGTTCTGCTGATTTTTTCATAAGCCTCCTCTTTTCGCCGTAATGAAACTTGTCCCGTAAAGGTGATCAAAATGAATTCTTGACCGCCCTGAAAAGATTGTAATACCCTGAAAGTTTGAACCACAGAACAAAGCCGCTGTCTTCATCTTTAACCCGGATGCGCTTGAGCTCATAAAGATCTTTGGCACGATGATCTTCTCCCCGATTTGTCGTTACAGCCGCCGCATAACCGGCATCTTTTAAATCTTTCTTAACCAAGGGAGTGAACCCACCGATAGGATACGAAAAAAACAGCACTTGCCGCCCAAGGCGGTATTCCATCAACCGCTTGCTTTCCCTCACCTCGAAGGCCGCCTTCTGCGGCGTAATATCAGGCATATAAACACCGGTGAGCGTGTGACTGCCAAATGTCATACCGTGGTCGGCCATTTCCTCAACTTGAGCCCATGTCAGACGGTCTGCCGCCCCCAGCTTAGCAACCTCCACAAAAATATCGGCCGGAAAACCATACGCAACAAGCAAGGGATAAGCCTGGGTGTAATTATTTTCATACCCGTCATCAAAAGTGATCACAACACTTCTGCGATCAAGCGTCTGGCCTTTCTTAATACGGTCAACCAACGCTGCCAACGTTATGACCTGATACCCCTGTTGATGGATATAGGCCAATTGCCGGGAAAAATTAACCGGCCGCACATTGTTGAGCGGCTCAAACCACGAAGCTTCAACCGCATGATACATCAGGATCGGCACCTGATAACGTGGCGCCAGCCACCCGGCGGCACAGCCCCAAAGAGCCAGCCCAATAGCAACGATGAAAATATTTTTCTTCATAAACGTTACAACGACGCCAGTTTTTCTTTGACCAATTCACTGACAAGCTTGCCGTCAGCGCCGCCACCGACTTTCTCGCGCACCGCTTTCATGACATTCCCCATATCTTTCAACGATGAAGCCCCCGTCTCCGCAACCACCGCATCGATCACGCGCCTGATCTCTTCGGCCGGCATTTCAGCCGGAAGATACGTCTTCATAACGTCCAGCTCCGCCTGCTCCTTGGCCGCAAGCTCTGGCCGGCCGCCCTTTTCGAATTGCGCGATAGAATCCTGCCGCTGTTTGATCTGCTTCTTGACAACAGCGATCACGTCATCATCGCTAACAGCGTCGAGGCGCCTGTCCACCTTGACCTGCTTGATCATGGCGCGCAAATAATTGATCGTGGCAGAAAGGTCGGTGGCCTTGTTCTTCATGGCCTGAACATATTCCCTGCTGATGCGCTCTTCTAACGACATGCCATCCCCCTCTTAAAATTTATTGATTTTTTATATTAATCACTTTATGCCGCGATTTCAAACCCTTTATTATCTCTATACGCGATGACCGTACCCCATAATGTTCAGCCAAAAAATCTGCCAACGCTTCATTGGCTTTGCCATCGACAGGCGGTGCCGTCAAATGAACCTTGATCCCGCCCTCAACCTCATGGACCATATTCTTGCGTGCACCAGGGATCACTTTAACATTCAGGATCATGTGGCATTGCCTCAAAACAGGTACTTCCGCGCATCGGTCCTCAGCCACAACCTGCGGGCACGCCAGTCAGGACAAAAACGCGCCACTTCAGCCCAAAACGCACGCGAATGATCCAGATGCCGGGCATGCGCTAACTCATGGATCACAATATATTCAAGTATCGTCGCCGGGAAGGCGATCATGCGCCAGTTCAGTTGAACACTCCTGGAACCAGCACTGTAACTTCCCCAAAGCCTTTGCTGATCCTTGATAACAACCCGGGGCAATGGCAACGCCATCCGCACGGCCCACGCCTGGACAAGCTTCGGAAATACTTTCGTCGCTGCGAGGCGGTACCACTTGATGACCAGCCGCCGCCTGTCAGCCTCTCCACCCTGGACACTCCAACCATCGGGGAAGTCCTCTAGCCGAGGAACTCCCGTATCATCCGCAACACATTCGAGATGGCAGGCCTCACCCTGAAAGTACAGTTGTCCGCCTGTCAAAAAAATATTACTGCCGGCTCCCGCATCAGCCCCGGACTCTGCCAAAGCCCGGCGAATCCATGCTTCTTTGCGCCAAAGAAAATCCTGAATATCGCTGTCAGGCATTCCCGCCGGAGCATTCACCTGAACCCCCTTGATCCCGACACGAACCTGGAGCGTTGTGCGGCGCGATGAACGGATGATATTAAAATCCATAATAATTAAAAACCGAAGCAGACTTGCGCCGGCTTCGGTTCATTCACAGGAGACGGACATTTAACTTTATTTGATTTCAACCTGGATATCTACCTTGGCACCCTGACGCTTGACAGACTGATTCTGACCATCCTTAAGCAAGTATCCGTTATTCCCATACAGCATTTCAAGCCTGTCATGCTGTTTTTGAGCAGCATCCCTTACAGCCGCCGCTTCTTTTTCAAGCACACGGATATTCTTTTTCATCACCCTGATATGCTTGCGGTATGCCACAATACTTGTCCTGATGTCAGAGGCATTGGAAAGGTCGGGCTGAAAGACCGCGAGATCCTTGCGCACGGTTTCCAAATCGCCCTCAAGACGCTTGCTCTTGCTCTTGAAAGCATTGATCATCGCCTCAAGGGAATCTCCTTTAGCCTTGGCTTTTTCCTTGTAACGTTCGAACGATTGCACCGTCAAACGCATCGCCTCGTTCATGGCCTGTACGGACGCCAGTTGAGCGCGCGAAAGATCGAGTTCAACCTTGGCGGCTTCAAGTTTTGCGGTTAATTCGGCAACCTTCTGATCGGCCGACGCCAGAAGAGACTTCGTCTGTTGATACTCCTTCATATAATAATTCAAATTAACAGACTGTTCCTGAGCCGCCGCCTCAAGGCTAACCACGGTCTGCTGAAGTGTTTGATAATTTTTCAACCAGATAGCGAGGGTAAAAAGCGTCAGACCCCCTACCAAAATTAAGGAAATAAGACGAAATTTAGTGCTCTTTCCAATTTCTTTCATAGATGTACTCACAGGATTGATTAACCTTGAACGTTATAGTATTTTAAACAATGAAAAAGAGTATATCTTTACTCCGAAGCAAACACAAGAAAATTTCATTCTACCGCGGCATCACTTGCTTTTAAAAAGATCAAAGACAGCGTTCACGGCTTGCGCAGCTTCGGGCGTACCTAAAACCTCCTGCAACTTTTCACTGCCTTGCCCCGCGATCATTTTCTGCGCCAGATATTGCATGTCCGGCATAATCTTAACTTTCAGCAACGTCCCACTCACCTTGACAGGAAGATAGATCCGCCCCTGCTCATCCTTAAGCCCGGCGAGTTCTCCGGATCTCTCTGTCAGGCGGTCTGACACTTCCTTGACAATGCGTATGTCTGCCTTAAGGTCCAGCGGGCCTGCCAAATTGATCGTGCCCTGCACCTGAGCCTGCAGATCAGGCGTGGCGACATCTGCCGTAGAAATATGCACAATACCATCAGCGATATTCGCCTGCGCAAGGCAGGTGTTCAAACGGGTTATACCCTGGCTCGAGGCCTTCTGTGTTTCAGCCGGAAGCCCTGACATGGCACTTTCAAGAACTCCCGATAACAAGGGGATCTTGCCCAAACCAAAGGCCAATAAATTCACATTATCAATCTGCCCGTTACTGATTGCTCCCTTGACATCACCTTTAAGGGAAGCCATCACCGCTTCAGGTGTTTTCCCCCGGAACTTCAGATCACCCGTAAAAGCCAGCGCGCCGCTGACCTTCACCGGAAGCTTATAGCTTTCAAGAAGTTCCTTGATATCAATGCCCTCACCGTTAACAAGGGTACTGACCGCAAAATCCGTTAAGTAATCGGAAACCAGCGCCGTGGCCTTGACACTACCACCGGCCACAACAAGAGAAATATTTTTAACGTCAACATTTTGGGCATTAACATCCGCTTGAATCGCAATATTACGCAGGGTGTCAGGCGCCAGTGTAGAAACAACCTCTCCATTATCCAGAAGAACCTGTGCCTTAAGATCCGAAAGCACGGAAGCCCCTGCGGTCAGTTCACCTATGGCAACCGTCACAATCCCCTGGAGCTTTTTCAATCCCGCAGGGCCGATCATGGGAAGTTCCTGTTTTAAGCGTGCCGGATCAATGCTGGCAAGATCAACCAGTCCCTTCAATCCACTGATGCGCACCTGTTGACGGGCCATGTCGAATGAAAAATCAGCATCGATCGTCAGATTTTGTTCTTTCGCAAATACAGCGGCCCTGATCAACCCGTGAAATGGCTGTGTGAAATTCAGGTCGTTCACCTGCAAATCAATATGTTCCAGGCGCAAGGACAGCTCAGGCGTCATCATTTTGTCACTAAAAATAATTTCCGCACCCGAGACTTTGATATCCTTGACAAGCAACGCCAGCATAACTGCCGGCATAATGACCGGCGGAGCCTCGGTCGCCGAAGCCTTAATATCAGTTGCAACAAGTCGTTTCCCAATGCCGGCGGCATTGATCTGCCCATCCGCTGAACGGACAATGACTATCTTGGGCGCAACGACCAGCACATGGGTCACCTGCAAGCTGTGTTGGAACACAAGCGCATTAAGGTTCAACCCGACCTCTATCCGGTCGACCGTCAAGAACGGTGCCGCGGAGAATTTTGGATCATCCGCTAGGGCGATCGCGCTGATCTGGATCCCTATGCCCTGACTCAGGGAAAATCCCATGCTCGCCTGCCCGACCTTAACATCCCGTCCCAGCATGGTCGCAAGCTGACGCGTTACCTGGGGAATGTGTTTGTTCAAGTCAATAGTTTTAAAGAAAATGACAAGTCCCGCCATCAACAAAAACAAGAACGCAAATAAACTAATGAGCACGATCTTTAAAATCTTCATTATCTTCTCCATTTTTTTACTACAGGGATCCAAATCGATCAAAACCTGTGTGCTGGCAAAAATGCATCAACGGACGGCATTACGGTCGTACACATCAAGCGTGACCTTAATATCTTTCAAACGGCCATCTTCAGCAGGCGTTTCAACGCCTTTGGCCTGCCACGCTTTTGTCTGCGCCTTTCTGGCGGCTTCCAAATAATAGGCTGTCTTTTTATATCCCTTGATCAACGCATCAACCTGACGAAAATCCTCAATAGCTTCCTGATACATTTTTTTATTATAAAGCGTAATGGCATCATTATAAAAACGATCGACCCCCTCTTCGAATTCCTTCCGGACCGCCGCGCGCTGTTCTTCAAGCTGACGTTTTTGCCGGGCAACCGCCTGCGTTACCATGACATCCGACGTGTCTTCAGTAGCCGCTCCGCCAGGAAGATCTGTCTCCGTTAATGAAAAATCTTTCTTAGGATCTGGAAATTCCCTAAGGATCGATTGAACCGTCATCCGGTTGCGGCGTAACATATCTTGCTGTTCTCGATCTCGCTGATCCCTGGAACGCTGCTCCTGCAACTGGTCAGCCACAGCCTTTGCATCCTTCTCAACCTTTCTTTCCTCCAATAACTTTTGAAGCGCCTGTAGCTTCTTCTTATCAGCTTCTTCATCCGTCTGACGAAGATATTTCGCCTGCTTACGTAGATAGCTTGATTCCAAAGCCAACGCACGTTTATCCATCAAACGCTTTTGCTCAACGGTCTTTTGCCCCACAACGACGGGTGCCTTCACAGCCTTGCGCACCTTGGCCTCAGATACCTGTTTGGCTTGGCGCACCGCCAGCTCCTGCGACTGCCTATCCTGCTCGGCGATGGATCTGGCCCTGATACTGCGTTCTTTCAAATAACGGTTTTCGAGCGCGTTGCGCTCTGCCTCAGAAACCTTCCGGTCTTTAGCCAGAGCATCCGCAACCAGTGCCATATACTTACGCGCAGAACGCTTTTGTGCCGGCGACCCGATCTCTGCCAATTCCTCAAATTTGATACCAGCCTCCCTGTAGCGCCTGGCGCTGTAAAGGCTCTTGCCCTCTTCAGCAACATTGTTCGCCCGTCTGATCACAACCGGCAACCTGACCTGCGGAGCCTCTAGGGCAATGGCACTTTCGGCATTGATCTGCTTCTGCAAGCGCTGGGCTTCAAAGTCACGTTTAGCAAGAAACCGGTCTATACGGACAATGTAGGATTTTGCCGCATTCTCACACGAAGGATCCATCAGTGCCGCGTCAATAAACTGGGTGCGTGCCTGCACATAATCCTGGCTTTCGTAGGATTTTTGTGCGGCAGCAAAAATAGCCCCGGACTTTTCCACCGCCGCAGGATCCTGTGAATGGCTTCCTTTACGCGTTTTGCGGCCGGAAACTTTTTTCTCCCAACGGGAAACATATTGAGTTCTACGGTCTTCCACGCGTGTTTTAACAGCCTGGATGTCTTTGAGGATCGTTTCAAGATCATTGAAACGCGCTTCCACCGCCGCATATTCCCTGCGGCGCGTCAGGTCCAGGATCTCCACATTAACTGTTGTCGCTTTCCTTGCCAGAACTTGAACCGCCTCACGATCACGCGCCTCTTCGATCCGCACCTGCTCATCATCTTTAATACGTTCCAACTTGGCGAGATATACGCGGGTGTCTTTAAAGTCATGCGACGCTGTTTCAAGCTTCAAAAAACACTCGGAAGAAGCACTATAATTCTTCTCACGCCAGAACTTTAATGCCTTCTGATAAAGATCCTCCGCCACCTTATCTGTGGGCACCGGGCACGGCCTCACCGCCGGAACAACTGCCTTGACCACCGGAGCAACCGGCTTAACCGGCACCATAGCCGCCTTGACCGCCTGACGTTTTAATTTCTCATCTTCCTTATGTTTCTGGCGTAAGGCCGCCTCTTCTTCAGACTTCTTCTGGCGCACAACAGCCTCTTCTTCAGCCCTCCGCTGACGCTCCCTATCTGCTATGGCGCGGCGACGGTCAAGCTCAAGTCCCTCAATGAACTTGTCCACATTGGCAAACGTCCTGGCCGTAGACGCGAGTTCTTTACCTTCTGACAAAGACTTGATGCGCTGAAGGATCTTTTTGGAACGCGCGGCGATCGCCGCCAACGCTTTATCTTCACGTAAACTCTTCTGGTCTAAAACCGGAGGATTGCCTTGGGAAATATTGCTTTTGTCAGAAACAGAAGGGGGCTTTTCAGCGGCACTAACAGATATTCCGCCAACAATAGAAAGCAGTGCAATAAAAATAATAAACAGATATTTTTTCATGAAAACTCTTGGCCTCTCGACAAAGATTGAGGGATGCAGGTTAAAACGGTTTATAGTAGCACAGCCCCAGATGCTTGTTCCACATTTTTTTCAGGAAAGAATTACAGGCAGCGGGAAAGAAATGCCGTCACCGCTGTTTCCACACGCAATACCCTGGGCCCAAGCCCCGCCAAAGAACAGCCCGCGGCACAAAAAGCATCGAGCTCCTGCGCGATAAACCCGCCTTCAGGCCCGATCACAAGGACTTTCGGTCCAGGCCAAGGGATACCGATCTTGTCCCCCGAAGGATCTGCGACCAACCCCCTGCGGCCCTCCAACAATTTCGGCAAGTCCTCTTGCATAAAAGACTTCTGGCAACGATGCAGAAAAACCGCAGGCATAACCGTATCCCTTGCCTGTTCAAGGCCAAGGATAAGCTGTTCCCGGATATCTGTTGCTTCAAGCGCGGTGCTTTGCCAGAAACTTTTTTCAACCCGCTGAGAGTGAAAAACGTGAATGGCCTCAACCCCCATGGCTGTGGCTGACTGCAAGACCCGCCGGAAAACAGGCGGCCGCATAAGCGCGACCGCCAGGATAACCGGTATCTTCAGTGGAGCGTCTTGCGACAAAGCAATATCCATTTCCAACTCACTGTCGGTCAATCGGACAACAACCCCCTGCCCTGTTCGGCCATTCTCAACCCCAACAATAAGCCTGTCACCAACAACGGCGCGATGAATAGCCATCACATGGGCATGGCGACGTCCGGCAAGAATAACCCTGCTTGTAGCGGGAATAAAATCGGAAGGAAAGAGGAGGATTAGATTCATAAAAAGCAGGGGCGTGGGCAGAGCCCTCCACCCCTGCTGATCAACACTTTATTCTTCCATCCTGAGGGCCTTGCGCAGGCGCGCCGGGATCATGCGCGCGAGGGTGTGCGACTTGACCTTCTTTTTCTGACGATCAACAACAACCTCGACCTGGCGCCGGACAGCAATGAACGCATCGCGCACAACCGCCGAAAGGTTATCATGAACGTTGCGCCCGGAATCACGCTTGACCACGATCTCGTGATGCGGCGGCATGCGCACATCGATGCGGACATGATAGGTATGCCGGGCATGCTGATGGGTCGGGTTCTGCTCGATGAATACGCGGCAGCTGATAATATGATCGCAGGAATGCTCCAGCTTTCCGAGCTTTTCCTGTACAACCGCTTCGATCGCGGCTTTGTCATCAACGTTCTTCATGATCAGTTCTAAAGGCAGCTGCATAATACCTCCGTGTTATTGTCTTGATGCTCTTCTTTATTTTCGCCATAATTTGCCGTTTGTCAACGGCGTAAATGCGGATAATAATTGACGCCCCAAAAAACAAGGGCTAGAATGACGGCACTTATGCATTTTGAAGACCTTCTTGTCCGACACAATTTCCCTCCGGCTTACCGGCAAGCCCTGCTGGCCGGAGGCATCACCATGCTCCATCCGCCCCAGGCCGATGCCATCCACGCCGGGGTGCTTAACGGCACCAATGTCATCCTGGCTGTGCCCACGGCCTCGGGGAAAACGCTGATCGCGGAACTCGCGATACTGAAAGCCATCTTTGAAAAAGGCGGCCGATGCCTGTATATCGCCCCTCTTAAAGCCCTGGCCAGCGAAAAATACCGCGACTTCAAAAAAAAATACGAACCGCTCGGGATCAAGGTCGGCATCGCCATCGGCGATCTTGATTCACCCTCGGCTTATCTGAAAGATTACCAGATCATCATCGCCACCGCCGAAAAGATGGACTCGCTCCTGCGCGCGCGTTCCCCCTGGCTTTCCAACGGGATCGCCGTCACGGTATTCGATGAGGTCCATGTCATCAATGATGCCAGCCGCGGGCCGACCCTCGAAATTCTTATTACACGCATCCGGCTGATGAACCCGGAAATGCAGGTGCTGGCGCTGTCGGCCACCGTCGCCAATGCCCGGGAAATGGCTGACTGGCTGAACGCGAAAGCCGTGATCAGCTCCTGGCGGCCCATCCCCCTCCATGAAGGTATTTATTACAACAAGCGCCTGACCTATGAAAGCGGGCGCATCAAGATCCTCCATGAAGACGCACCCGATGAAACACAACAGCTGGTCATGGACACCTTGCGCGGCCAGGGGCAGGTGCTGGTCTTTGTCAATGCCCGGCGTTCCACGCAGTCTGTCGCCCGTGAGCTGTGCCGCTGGGTCGGGCCTTTGCTCACGCCCGAAGAAAAAGACATCCTGAAAACAGTTGCCAGCGACATCGCACCGGAAACATCCGCCACCAAAGTCTGTAAAAAACTGGCCGAAGTTGTCGTCCACGGGGTGGCCTTCCACCACGCAGGGCTCAAGCCGGACCAGCGCGAAGCCATTGAGGAAAATTTCAAAAAAAACATCATCAAGGTCATTTGCTGTACACCAACGCTGGCCGCCGGCGTCAACCTCCCGGCTCGCCGCGCCATTATCCGTGATACCAAGCGCTATGTTTCCGGCGCCGGCTCTGTCTTCATCGCGGCATCGGAATACAAGCAGTGCGCCGGCCGCGCAGGCCGCCCGCAATACGATGAATACGGTGAAGCTGTCCTGATCGCCAAATCGCTTTCGGAACAGGATGCCCTGTTTGACCGCTTTATTCTGGCGCCGCCCGAACCGGTCATCTCCAAACTTTCCGACGAAGCCCAGTTGAGGCGTCACGTTCTGGCCTCGGTGGCCGGCGGGTATGTCCATGATGTCAACGGCATGTTTGAATTCCTTGAACACACCTTCCTCGCCCATCAGCATAAAGGCGCGAACCTGATCGAACTTGTGGGCGGCATCTTTGATTTTCTGCACCGGGAACAATTCATCGACAAAAGCGGTTTTAGGTTCTTCCCGACGCCCTTTGGCGCCCGGGTCAGCCGCCTGTACATCGACCCTGTTTCGGCTTTAGTGTTAAAGAAAGGCCTGGCCCGCATTGCCGCCGGAACCAATTTCTCGTCGATCGGCATCTTGCACCTTATCTGCTCGTGCCCGGACAGCGAACGCCTGTCCGTCGGCAAGAAAGGCCTGGAAGAACTTGAAGATTTCGGTAACAAGGTGGCCGATGAGCTGGTCATGACCCGTGAAGATATCCAGTCCCTGCAGGATTATTACACATCGCTTGGCGTGCTTAAAACCGTCTGGATGCTGTTACGCTGGATGGATGAAGAAAAAGAAGAAGCTGTTTGCGAGCGCTTCGACATCGGGCCAGGCGACATTTTCCGCCACACCGAATCCGCCCAATGGCTCGTCTACGCCGCGCAATCGATCGCTGAAGTTTATCAGTTCAAGAAACTGACCCATTTTCTGGAAGGCTTAAAGAACCGCGTGCGCTACGGCATCAAGGCAGAACTGCTCGAACTCGCCGGGCTCAAAGGTATCGGCCGCATCCGCGCCCGCGTCCTTTTCGACCACGGCTACCAGACCCGCGCCGATTTCAAGAACGCCACCGAAACCGACCTCGCCCCCATCAAAACCATCGGCCCGGCGCTGGCGAAGGATATTTTGCGGCAGGTGGGATGATGTTCGACCTACGAAGACCAATACTTCATATTCCCATGACTCAAATGACGTAGTATTGACATTGTGAACTTTAAATAGTATCTTAACTTTATGCTTTATAAATGGGACATTGATAAGAATGCCTGGCTTAAAGAACATCGAAACGTTTCTTTCGAAGAAATCATTGGGTGTATCGCAGACCAGAAGATTATCGACGTGATCGAGCATCACAATCAACGAAAATATGCCCATCAAAAGATCATGGTTGTGGCATTAAACGGATACGCTTTTCATGTCCCATACGTTGAAGATCACGAAGGAAGTTGTTTTCTTAAAACAATAATACCAAGTCGAAAATCAACCAGAAAATATTTGGAGCATACTTATGAAACTTGATAAAGAAGAACAGGCATTATTAAATTCTATTGAGAACAAAGAATGGATGCGGATTAAGAATTTTGAAAGCGAATCAAAAAAGTTACAACAGACCGCTATCAAAACCCTACGCAAAGATCAACGCATCAGCATTCGCTTAGCCAAGTATGATCTTGATGGGCTCAAGATGAAAGCCGTCGATGAAGGCATTCCCTACCAGACAATTATTGCCAGTCTTATTCATAAATACATCACTGGCCGGATCGGCACGAAGATAGTTGCCTAACTTCCTGATTGCCCCACCACTGCCTTGACATCATTATCATGCACGTTCCTCGAACTCATGCCTTTGCCATGGCCATGGACACCGGGTGCCCAGGATCAGAAGTACAAATGCAAGGAAAATGAGCATCTTGTATCTTCTATAAACCCGGATTTTGCAATAGCCAAAGAATTTGTGTCGCAAGCTATTAAAATTAAATGAGTTGTACTATTACAATGCAATAGAAACTGTACAATTTAGTGCATTGGGTTTCAGTCGGTATTTTGAGTCTTATTGCAAAATCCGGGATAAATGTTACCAAATTCTTTCACCGATTTCCTTTTGCACGATTATGCGACTTGCATAACATCTGACAATTCTTGATATTTGTCCCACCACCCTTGCTCCATGCGGCGACATGGTCAGCGTCCATTTCAGCCAACTTCCAAGACTTGCTCTTGTTAGCATCATGCCCAAGGGCACAAAGGGGACAGTTTGACGCACCTTTTGCTTCAGCTTTTTTAGTCTGTGATTCAAAAATGGATCTCTTTGTTGCATCATCAAAAACTCGAACATCCAGCAATTTCGTATCCGTCGAACCGCCAAGGATGTACTCAAAAACACCTTTTCGATTTTTGACATAAGGATCACTGTGTAACTTTTTTACCTCGTCTGATACCTTGGCTGGACTATACGCCGTTGCGTGATACTCTTCATACAATCGTCCCCACTCAAGCCCGCGCATCTCGCTTGCAACATCGATAAAGACACTGGAAACCCATTCGATCACGCTGTTGAAATACCTTTTAAGTTCGTTGATATCTGTGTCACGGCGATGCCGACACATATAATCGCCAATATTACCCTTACTAACCCAATCCAGCGCACATTCCAGAAATTCCTGCCGATTGGCACTACCAGAAATATACGAGCTCCATTTTTGGATATTGGCATTTTGACTATTACTAAATTCTTCCTTACCAAGTGTAACAAATGACCCTGAATACACGGCGTTGAGTCGTTCTTGAGCATTGAGTGGGACGCCGACAATATTAATTGTTTCGAACCACTCTTTTATCTCACTTTCCGTCCCTTCACATTCATAAATAAGCAGCTTTGTTTCCAATAGCCTATCTTTCTTATCTTTTGCCATACCACTAAAATACTGTGGCATACCGCTTTCATCTGTAATGGCAAATTTCCCCGTCACAAATCGTCCAAGACTGGTAATGCGCTGTTGCCCGTCTAAGACTTCCAGTTTACTATCGTTGACTTTATTGAAATAAATCAATCCTATAGGGTACCCCTTGAGGACTGATGCGATGACAGCCATTTCTTTCCTGCCGCCGTCAGAAACATAAATGTAGTTACGCTGATACTCTGGTTGGATAGTCAATTTACCAGATAAGCCGAATAGACCCTTGCCTTCAAGTTCGTTATAAACAAAACCTTCGCAAATATCTCTAACAGTAATACTCGTCTTAAGCGTTGCTTCCATAATTCTTCCTATGTCTTATAAGTACTCTTTGATAAACTTTCTCCATTAATCCGTTTTGAATAATCACCCCACTCGCATTCAAATCATATGTTCCCTTTTTCCCAAATTTATCTAGATATGCCGTCTTGCATTCTACAGTTGAATATTTTTTACTTTTTAAATTATAAAGATCTTCATTCTCACACATACCCAGTATCTCAAATTGATCAGGATTATACTTGTCCAGAAAACTAATCGGCACTCCCATTACGCCGTCATAATCACTCGGGATAGAATCGGTAAACGATACTTCTATAGCATCATAATTATCGTATTTATCATACTTTCTTTTGCCGTTGATTTCTTTATGTTTACTGTGTTTTAGATTTTCCTTCATTGTCATTAGCGGTAGCGGTTTATGACGCCGCCCGTGGTCGAGATTAGTGAACCAACAAACACCCGGAACACGATTTACTTTTACGCCATTTCGTTCTCGTTCAAATTTATACGTATCATTATAAACAAAATCACTAGAAACTTGGAAATACATGCCTGTGTTAAAATTCGTTGCACCAAGCCACAATTTATTTTCCTTAATTTCTGGGAAAACATCTTTGTAAGTAATCGCATTCATATTGCCAATAATGACGAACTTCTTATTGTACTCAAAAAGTTGTTTAACATACTGCCGAAACAGGCTGAATGGTGGATTTGTTACGACAATATCTGATTGTTTAAGCAAATTTATACATTCATCACAGCGAAAGTCGCCATCACCTTTTAGCGGCGTCCATTCGTTGTTTTTGTTTGCCTTTAACTGCCTGGCAACATCCTTCAAGTTAAACTCGCCATCACCATCGATGTCGTGCGCCTCGTTAATAATAAACTTGTTGGCGGTTACCTTGGGACGACCTTTTGATTTTGTGAAAGTTTCGTCACCAAACAATTCCAGCTGTGTATTAGCCACGGGCGAGGGTTTGTAGCTGGTGGTGATAAGCTGTTTTAGCCCAAGCTTATTAAAATTTAGCACGAAATAACGAAAAAAATTGCTTTCGAACGGATCATCACAATTGCAATACACTACCTTGTCGCGAAATGTATCGGGGTCGTACTCCAAATACGCTTCCATCTCCTTCTGAATATCGCCGTACTGAGTATAAAACTCGTCATTCTTGGCCCTTTTCGCACTTGTAAGATTATCGTTTGCCATATTGTTTCCTGTTATTGAATCAGTTTCTCATATTCTCTGTGCGTCCCAATCCAAAACCAAACAGTATCTCCTCATTAACTCGATGTTAAAATCTAGTATAACATTTCACGAATTAACTCCCCCCCCCCACACACATCCTCCTACGTCGGAAGAATATAACTAAATCCATCTTTCCCCAGCCGCGCGGTCAACTTGTCGATGATGGCCTGTGGATCATCCTCTGGCCCTGCCATAAATAACGGCTTGCCGTCGGGGCCGCCGAATTTAAACACGCGTTCCTTGCAGTCTTCGTCTTTCTCACCCAGCACATGCCGCGCCACCTCAAAATCAGGGTGCGGATCAAATCCCAGATTTTGCGCGTACGCCACCGCCTGGTTCACCAGCCGCTGGGCACATCCGATGCAGAAATCATCCATAACCCCTGGATAATGCATCACCATGACGTCGATCTGTTTCCGGGTAAGTCCCGCTCCATAAGACGCTTGCTTGACGCCAAGACATTGCAAATCAATCAAATACACGCCAAAAATATAATGCGACGCACCCATCGCCCTTATCACCATAACAGTCGCAAAAGCCCGCTCTTCCCAATCCTCATTAACAAGCACGTACCGCAACGGGTATTTTTCTGAAGCCTTGACTGCCTCCTTTATTTCCTGTTCTGTCAGATCCAGAGGAACCGGCGTCCGGACAGCGTCATCTTTGGCCATGCAACATTTCTTATATTTCTTGCCGCTACCACAATAGCAGGGCTCATTCCGGCCGATCTTGGTTTTTGGTTCAGGCACTTCATCGTGATCGCCAGGACGCAGGCTTCTGCGCGGATATGTTCGCTTGGCTTTTACACCCAAAGCGATTTCCACATCCTCCAGATCACCCTGCACAGAGCAATCAACCTTGTCATACGCGAATGCTTCACGTATACAGTCGAGCGATTCCAGTGCGTTCAATCCTGTCAATCCATCGATCAGGAATGCATTCAATGTCGAATCATTGATGAAAAAATACTTTAATTCATCTGTCAGGATCGTTACACAGCGATCTCTGACAGAACCACCTTCCTTACCAATCAGACAAAGACTGCTCTCCGCCGCTACCCGCGCGAATAACCCGTTCCGGCGATCTTTCAAATACAAGGACAGACCCTCGATGGCACCAGCCCCGATCATGGCCATAACCTCCGGCAATTCCTCGCCCACCCAATCGTCATCCTCCTCGTCGATCCGCCGCAATAAAGACAGCAATGCCCCGACAGCGTCAACGGCTTTCAGCTGTCCCAGCGCCCGCCACCCGTGCACCGATGCCCAGATAGTCAACGTATCACGCCCGCCTGAATGCAGGCGTTCATCCTCGATCATCCTGATCAGTTCAGGAACATGCTGTTCCCCCAGCCCCAGGCTTAAATAATCCGGCCATTCATCACCCAATTCACATTCCCCATAAACAAGTAATTGATCTACCGGACTGGCATACGCCGTATCAGCTGTCTCTTCACGCATCAAAGCCCCCCTGGTTTTAAAATTTGCGGAGATTCAATCGCATTCTGCATCTCATTTGGCAAACACGTGTTTACATGTGTCGACATCCCGACCTTTTAGACTTTTTTATCAAACAGCCATCAATTTATACGTATCGCCGAAATTGACATTCCACCATGTGAATGCAGGCGGCATCCGTGATATACGCCGACGTATAAATGACCGGATGATGCGGATCCAGCTGATGCACTTCCTGGATCAGTTTCTCTAAAAACCAACAAAAGCCTACCCGCTCCTTTTCATTCTTTCCCCGCCCACGCGCCTTTAATGTAGTACGGCTTGCCATTGACCATCAACACCCATTGCCCCTTGTCACCGGCGACTTTAACAATATTGCCGGCGTGTTTTTCCTGGGCAAAGATGGGATTTGAAATAATGGTAGATACTGCGAGATTGATGATGATTGCCAGTATCAGGAGGGATTTTGACATAATGGCCTCTTTCTTAATATAGCCTTGTTTTCTCAAAATCATCTACATCCCATTCAACGATACACATGCTCCGCAATGACCTCGCCGTTCTCATCATAAAAATTTCCGTCAGCTGCCATCATAATGAAGCTCTGATACTTTTGCGCCACTTTTGAAAAAACCAGCGCCGCCCCTCAACCCAATTCAAGTCGATCAAAGCGTTCAATCAGGATTTTATCAAAGTTTTTAGCGAGATCATGAGGAAGCCGGGATGCCTTGATCTTTTTGCGGAAATTTTCTTTCTGCCCGATAAAACGCGCCAAGCGTACTTTCTCAGGAACGCCTAGATTGTCAGCCAAAAGGTCGATCTCTTTTCTTCGGATATTGCTCTTGCGACCCTGGATGGTCAATGCTGACTCATCAGCCTCGTTCGGTAAAACAATCCTGGAACACACCAGATCATACGCAGGAGCAAGTCGGACATGACCTTCCTCGTCGTAAATGACCGAGTAATTCTTCATGTGCGCATCGCCGTTGGCAACAAGAAAGTTATAAACAATACGCTCAAAAAAAAGCTGTGTATCCAGCCCCGGGACTTCGGAAACAGCTTTCAATTTCCGCCCGATCTCCTCGACCGAACCGTCATATTTATTTTCTTTCCCAAGGATCTGCGCAAAATCTTCCTGATGGATCTTACGGCGTCCTTCCCGGTCAAAACGCTTAACCACATACGCCAGACTCTTATCCTTCAAAGGCACCAGGCAATGCACAGGCACATCAATCCCAATATCTCCGGCAATATTCATGCAGAGTTCTTCATTCTCCGGCAAATTCGCGAATGCTTGCACTTGCGGCTTCAAAATATACTGACCTCCCTCGCCAGCAACTTCAAGGCGAGGCTCACTATCTTTATCCGCAAGCCGGACTGAAAGCTTGGGCTGAACGCCGGAAATAGACATCTTCCCGACCATCTCCTGGGCTTTCAGAGAAACCCCGGCTAGCGTCAGATCAATGAACGGCTCACGATCGACACCAAAAACTTCTCGCCATATTGATCGCTCATGCTTCATACAGCCCCGCTTTCTTTCACGGTAACAGCACCGATCGTATTCTTCCCTGTCACCAATAATATTCCGAATTCATCAGCCGGATCGATCTTCCTTGTCGCACAGACGATATCCCGATACCAACCCTCAGCGTTCATTCCCGCAAAGAAAGAAAATAATACCGCCGACTCAAAAGGCTCTGCCTGCAACGGCAAAGACAAAGAGACCGGTTTACCCGTCTTTAAATAATCAGCCCCATATACAAACCTGTACCCGTCACCTGTTTCTTCCAGGATACCGGCCAGCTGATCATGAAGGAACACATCTGCTTTACGCTTCCTAACCCTTATCATTGCGCATAACCTCAAGATGATGCCCCAAAAAATCCAGAACCTGATTGACCTTATCCAGGCGCACCGTAGCCTTGCCCTGCTCAAGCTCTCTCAGAAAACGAAGACCAACACCAGCACGCCGTGCAAACTCAACCTGGTCAAGGCCAGCCTTCTTCCGAAGTCCCTGTATTATTTTTCCGATGTCTTTCATGATTAAAATATACACCCTGAAGGGTATAAAAGCAAGGCGCGTTGTTCGAGATATGGAGAATTTGGAAGATAAAAATGATTTATATACCCTTTCGGGTGTATTCAACTATTGTTTAAAGACAATATTTTCTGCCCTCTCACGTCGGGCGGAATATCTTTAATTTAATATCAGGGATCATTCGGAAATGTTTTTCATTGCCGGAAACAAGCAGAAGGTCATTCTCTGCCGCCGTTGCGGCGATGATGGCGTCCCCCGCCGTTAACCCATGCGACAACGCATATTGCTCCATATAAATCATGGCTCTGTGACCAATATTTTCAGTAATAGAAAGAACTGAAAAATGATACACGCTCAAGAACGACTTGCAAGAAGCCAATTGTTGTATGAACGTGTGGAGCGAGGTGGCGGCTATGTGACTATACATATTTATATATGCGTATACGGTATAAATACATCACAACACATATTTATTCATGTGTTGTTGACATTAACTATATTCATGGTATCCTTTTGATAGAAAGAAGCCGAACATGTTTAGCCTATGTCTTTTTTCGCCGGCCTTACCGCGCCACTCTTTCGGCTTCTCTCGGGGGATAAACCCCCTCGTTCCAGGCGAAAAAGCACTCGGTGCTCGGCGCGGCGAACGCGCAAACCGCTAAATATGCACAAGGAGCCAGTATGGATTTTTTATTTGCAGGCGACAGGGATATCCTTAAAGAATTAGGATCCCGTGTCCGTCGTGCACGACTTGAAATGAACATATCCCAGTTAAAGTTTGCTTTGCAAGCCGGCGTTGCCATTGGCGTTGTTCAGAACTTTGAAGCCGGGAAGGCCTGCTCCCTCAAAAGTTTTATCCGAATGCTCAGGGTCACGCACAACCTGGCCAATCTTGCCTTACTGGTCCCTGAACCACTTCCAAGCCCTATTGAAGTAGCAAAAATGTCCGGAAAACAGCGACGTCGCGCCGGAGCTGCCAAAATAAATAAGGATAATCTATGAGCCCGGCAAATAAAGCCATTGATCAGGCCAATGTATTTCTTTGGGGGGCACCAGTCGGGACGGTCATATGGGACAAAAACAGGGACCTTGGCATTTTTCAGTATGACAAGTCATTCGTAAGCAAAGGACTGCAGATCTCCCCGCTCTTGATGCCGCTTAGTGTTGATACGAAGTATTCGTTCCCGGCATTGGACAGGGTAACCTATTATGGCCTTCCGCCACTCCTGGCCGATGCGCTACCTGACAGATTTGGCAACGCTCTTATTGATATTTGGCTTCGGGATCAAGGAAGAGAGTTAAATTCTTTTTCTCCCGTTGAGCGACTTTGTTATATGGGACAGCGCGCTATGGGCGCACTTGAATTCCGCCCGGCTACGGCACGGGTCTTGGATGAATCTATTAAGATCTCCATTGATGAAATGAGCGCACTTGCTCAAAAAATTCTTACTAAAAAGGCGCAACTGTCGGTGAATAGAAACAAGGACAGCGCCATGGCCATCCGATCCATTATTGAAATCGGCACCTCGGCCGGCGGCAACAGGGCAAAAGCTGTCATCGCCTGGAATAAAGAGACTGGGGAAATCCGTTCTGGTCAAGCAGATGCCTCAACAGATTTTGAACATTGGATCATTAAATTCGATAATGCCAGTGAAAAGATATTGGGTGATCCGCATGATTATGGGCGCGTGGAACACGCTTACTACAATATGGCCATTGCGGCCGGGATTAATATGAGCCCCTGTCATTTGTGGGAAGAAAACGACCAAGCGCATTTTATGACGCGCAGATTCGACAGGGGGAAAAGTGGCCAGCGACTCCACATGCAGTCCCTCTGTGCCTTGGCAGGGTATGACTTCAATCAGATCGGCAAATATCATTACGAAGAAGTTTTTGGAATCATTCAGAAGTTGCGACTTTGGCATCAAGCAATCCAGGAGCAATACCGTCGCATGGTGTTTAATGTGATGGCACGGTGCCAAGATGATCATACAAAGAATATATCATTCCTGATGACCCCGGAAGGGAAGTGGGATCTATCCCCTGCTTATGATAACGCCTGGTCGTATAGTCCCAGGGGGCTTTGGACTGGTCAGCATCAAATGCGGGTCAATGGCAAGCGAGATGAGTTTACCGTGCAGGATTTGATAGAAGCTGGGAAATCTTATGAGATTAGTAAAGCGAAGAATATGTGTGAACAAGTTGGCGATGCCGTAGCCCGTTGGTCAACATTTTCCAGGCAATCAGGTGTTTCCAAGGAAATGACTCACCGCATTGCAAAAACACACAGGAAAGAACTGTTTATAAAAAGAAAATCTGGTTTAAAATAACATAAAACAATGGGCTTTTTCCAAGAATCAATACTGCGTTCAATATATACAGGGCCATTATTTGCCACATCAATCTCTAAATTCAAGAATAAACGCCGACTCTTATGGCAATTATTTGAACTTCAATGAGAACTTATCAATGGGGGAATGTTAAATTTCTCTGACCAGACATCACTCACAACTATTTGCGCGCAACAGCAGGAAGGCCCAATAAACTACGCAGATCCGAGACAGGACTGATATCAACAACCTCCGGCACAAAGCCTGGCGCGCGCATCAAACCGTCAAATGTCGTGTACTCAGGAAGTTTAAAATCAACACCTGCACCCGAAAGCGTCACATTCATATTTTTGCCTTTAAAATCGATACCACCTTCGTGGCGGGCAATTCCGGCATCATCATGCGGAACGATCTCCCGCAATTTCTGCATCACCTCCCGCCTTACCAACTCTCGTTGCTCTAACGGAAGCAAGGCATACTCCCTCACGCTACCTGAAAAACTATCTTGGGATATTCCCCATTCACGATCTGGATTAAACTTGCCATCATCAGATCTTCCAATTTCTTCTTTGGTTAACACATTCAACATACCAATAAAGAAATCAAGTTGATCAAAATGCGGATTCCTTAAGACACTCTCTCGCAAAAAAATTGGGGCACATTGGTTCTTAATTGCTGGGGGCACACAAGACTGGAAGAACCGCGTGCGTTACGGCATCAAGGTCGCATGTTGCGACCTCGTAGCCAAATAGTGTGTCCCGATTTTCCCTTCACGCCCACAGCTCATCGAGTGCCAATACGCCAATTCTCCTTGCCCTTTATATGCAGAATACATCTTCAATTCCTGAAATATAAACGCCTCAAAACATTCTCCGTATTCCTTGGAACCAACGGCAATTTCCTTGCGGTTTTGCAGGAAGCGTGCGAGGCCGATATCAAAGAAATTTTACAATTTACAAGTTAAAGCCCGTATCGGGGTCTCAAATTCTTGTTTGAGCCATAAAATCTCTGAAATCTTTGGCATTGGCAATAGCCACATCATAAGTAATAATTCCCTGGCGATACAATGTTGCCAACGACCTATCCAAGCCAACCATGCCCTCCGCGCCGCCCGTCAATATAACTCCGTTCAATTGATTGGTATCCCCGTTGCGTATGACATGACGGACGGCCGAATTTGTGATCAGTATTTCCAAAGCCAGTGCTCTGCCTGTTTTATCTATACGCGGCAATAGCCGTTGCGAAATAATTCCTTGCAACACCCCCGCCAACTGCATCCTCACCCACTCTTGCTGACCTTGAGGGAACACATCAACAATTCTATCCAGTGCCACGATGGTATCGGAGGAATGGAGTGTGGCTAATACCAAATGTCCGGTTTCTGCTGCTGTCAATGCAATGCTGATCGTTTCTAAATCCCGCATTTCACCGATACATATACAATTAGGGTCTTGCCGTAAGGCTTGCCGCAATCCTTCATTAAAAGACCTTGTATCTTTTCCCACTTCCCTTTGTATGATAACCGAATTAATGGACGAATGAACGTACTCAACCGGATCTTCGATCGTTATGACGCGCGATCGGCGATCATCACGATTAATACAGTCGATCATCGCCGTCATTGTTGTTGTCTTCCCCATGCCCGCCGCCCCTGTGATCAAGATCAAGCCATTGGGTCTTCGTGTAAGTTTCTTGACAATAAGAGGCAACCCCAACTGTTCCAAAGAAGGAATGCGTATAGGAATAATGCGAATGGCGGCTTCCACATTCCCCATTCGATAATAAACATTCATGCGAAAATACGCCACTTTCTTCAGGTTGAAGGAAACATTCAACTCTTTATTTTGTTCAAAGTGCATAATTTGCTCTTCAACAAGACACTCGTAAATGAGTTGTTGTGTCATATCCGAAGAAAACTTATCGTACGCCATGGTTTCTAATAAACCATTGACCCTCATGGTTGGCGGCATCCCCACCATCAGATGGACATCCGAAGCATGGTGAGATATGGCATCACATAATATTCTTTCTAATTTCATGGAAAGACCGCCTTTCTGTATCTCTTGACCCTAGTCCGTGCATTAAACATCTTTTTCCAACACCTTGATCAACGTCCTGCCAGAAAAACCATCACATCGTTCATGAGCTTAACACTAATAATAACAGACATGAGCCAATTTGCACACTGCAATCGCTCAACATGCCATTCAATACCTCAGCAGAAACTGGAGTGTTAAAGAAATAAGATGTTATTCCAAATACTTCGCCGCTTTGATGTTTTTTTCGAGGTGGTAGAGGAGGAAATTGTTGAGGATGTTCTTGAGTTCCTTGCGGACAGAGGGGGCAAGGGTGAGTTTGAGGCATTGAAGCCAGGGGTGTTTTTCGATGTAAATAAGGGACGCGAGGGCACCGGGAGATACGGGAATGAGACCGGGCTCCCTGCGTTCACAGCGCGGGCAAACGAGACCACCCTGTCGCGTGCTGAACTTGGCTTTGTGTGTAACAGCGCAGGCGCACTGGACGCACGAATCAATGTGCGGGCGAAAGCCTGACAGGGCCAGAAGCTTGATCTGGAACATGTGCACGAGCCGCCCCGGATCCCTGGCCTCGCCGAGCGAACGGCAATAATCCAGGAGCAAGGTATACACAGGTTCGTTCTTCTGCTCCACCGGCATGATCTTGTTTAAAAGTTCACAGGCATAATCAGCGGCGGTCATACGCTTGATGTCCACACGGATCGCCGGGAAATGTTCTTTCATGTCGCAATGGCTGATCAGGTGGATGTCGCTGTTGCGGTACTGGTAGAAAATGATGTCATTGACGGAAAGTTTGTCGAGGCTGGTGCGGAACTTGCGCGGATCCTTGCGGATGCCCTTAAGGACACCGTTGACCTTGCCGTGCGAACGCGTGAAAAAAAACGCGATCACGCTCGTCTCGCGCAGGGGCACCGTCCTTAAGACTACAGCTTCCGTCGATATAATGGCCATAATAGATCCATGCTCCTACATGACCAAAGCAAGCCATGCCTCTTCACGCGCGCGCATGACGGCACGCTGTTTTAACGTGGCATCATCCTGCCCCAGCAAATGCAAGATGCCGTGCGCGAGGTACCGCAACAGCTCACGTTCCTCCGGCTCGCCGTAGATCCGCGCATTGCGGCGCGCTTCCGCCGGGCAAATATAGATCTCGCCATCGATGCGCCCGGGGACAACCCCTTCACCCAGATTAAATGTAATCACATCGGTCACATAATCATGACCCAGGCGGGCGCGATTGACAGCACGGATACGGCTTCCGGTAACAAAGACCAGCGAAAGCTCCGCCGCATTGACACCGCTATGGGTCAGGAACACCTTAGCGGCCTGCGTGATCTTCCGGGGCGTCAGCGTGATCGTCGCCGCCGAAAGGCTTACCGTGATGTCCATTTGTTTTTTTAGCATGGGGATATTTGACACGGGCATGGTACATGGCCGCCAGCTCACGCGCGAAAACACCCGAGATGGCTTCGATCTCGCGCAAGGTCAGGTTACACGCGTCCAGCTGGCCGTCAATAAATTTATTGTTGATGATCTTGCGGACAAGTTCGCTGATCCTGACCGGCGTATGTTCGTCGAGCGCACGCGTCGCGCCTTCGACCGAGTCAGCCAGCATGATGATCGCCGCTTCCCTGGTCTGTGGCTTAGGCCCGGGATATCGGTAATTCTCTTCGAGAACAGAATCCGTATCATCTTCGGTGAGTGCTTTCTGATAAAAATAATAGATCAGACTTGTCCCGTGATGCTCCTGGATAAACTCGATCAGCCGGGGATTCAGCTTGTACCTGTTGGCGATCTCGACGCCTTCCTTCACATGATTCAGGATAACAAGGCGGCTCATCGACGGTTCAAGGCTATCGTGCTTGTTGTCGGTCATCATCTGGTTCTCGTTGAAATACTCCGGCTTTACCAGTTTGCCGATATCATGGTAATAAGCACCGACCCGGACCAACAGCGCATTGGCGCCAATGGCATCGGCCGCCGCTCCGGCAAGATTGCTCAAGACCAGGCTGTGGTGATACGTGCCGGGAGCTTCAAGTGCCAAACGCTTCAACAGCGGCTGGGTGAGCGCGTCGGAAAGTTCCAGCAGGCTAAAATGCGTCAATTCGCCAAACAGGCTTTCAAATATCTTAAGGGTCACCATAACAACCGCCGCTGATATGATCCCGCTGATCAGCAGTGGTCTGATACCGTCATAGAATACTTCCCGCGACAAATAAGGATGCTCCAGAAAAAACGCAAAAGCCTGTATCCCTCCAGCGATAAGCCCCGCCGCCAAGACCTTGCCGCGGGTACGGGCCTGACGCACCATATAAGAACCGGCCAACCCGCCAATAAACATGATCAGGCACACCTGCAGGGAAAGCCCAAGGACAAGGCTGAGCAAGGCCGACGCCATGAACGCCATGGAAAACGCCAACTGAAAATCATTGAAAAGCAGCATGGCCAGCATGGCCACACTGGCCACCGGGATGTAATAAGCCGAAAGATGGGCGTATTCCATCATGGCCTGCCCCGACGCTGTCAAAAGGACCAACAAAAGGCCGCAATGCAGGAAACGTTTTCTCTGCACCCCACGGAACATCGCCAGATAACAGCCATAAAACACCAGCAACAGCGGGATCATCAATGAGAAACCACCCGCCAGGCAATAAAAAAGCAGTGCCGCAAAGATCCATGCCGCCATGATAATATTTTCTTTTTTATTACTTTTGATATCTGCCATAAGCCTTACTTCTTCTTCAACGCCACAAGGCCAAGATCCTGCAGTTGGCCGGCATCTACCGACGACGGCGCATCGGCCAGCGGGCACCAGCCGCGCTGGGTCTTGGGGAAAGCGATGGTGTCGCGGATCGAATCAAGGCCGGTCAACAACGCCACCAGGCGGTCAAGGCCATAGGCAACACCCGCATGCGGCGGAGCCCCATATTCAAACGCACGCAACAAAAACCCGAATCGAGAATTGATCTCTTCTTCGCCGAGACCAATGATGTCGAAGATCCTCTTTTGAATATCACGGCGATGGATACGCACCGAGCCAGAACCGATCTCACTGCCGTTTAATACCAGGTCATAAGAACGAGACCGTACTTTGGAAAGATCCTGCCCGTCAAGGAGCGCCACATCATCCGGATGCACCGACGTGAAGGGATGATGCTCGCTTTCCCAGCGGTTCTCGCCGGGATTATGCTTAAATAAAGGAAAATCCACGACCCACAAGAAGGCAAACTCATTCTTGTCCGTCTTGTCCTTACGGACGTCCGGCTTGTCGCACCCATACTGCGCCATGGCCTCGGCATGCGTCATGCGCGGGAACGGGATCGGCAGATCAATGCCCTTAACTTCCTTCAGGATCTTCTGGAACATGCGTTCCGTGAGGCTGTACACATCTTCCTCATCAACAAACGACATCTCCATATCGATCTGGGTGAACTCCGGCTGTCTGTCTGAACGAAGATCCTCGTCGCGGAAACATTTGACAATCTGATAATAACGATCCATGCCCGACACCATCAACAGCTGTTTGAAAAGCTGTGGCGACTGGGGCAGGGCGTAAAACTGACCAAAATTAAGGCGTGACGGCACCAGAAAATCGCGCGCGCCTTCGGGCGTGGATTTCGTCAGGACCGGCGTCTCTACTTCAATAAAATTCTCGTTATTCAGGAATGTCCTGACCGTGGCGGCCAGTTTATGACGGGTCAATAGCGCCGCACGCATCTGATCACGACGGATATCAAGGTAACGGTATGTCAGGCGGATCTCCTCGGTGACATTGGCGTCGCCGGCGATCTCAAACACAGGCACCTTGCTCTCGTTGAGGATCTCAAGCTCTTTGGCAAGGAGTTCAACTCCGCCGGTGGCCATATCAGGATTGATATTCTTGTCGGGGCGGACGCTCACGGAACCACGGATACGCACCACAAACTCAGGCCCGAGCTTCTGCGCATTCAGATGCGCTTCTTTCGCCACCGAAGGCACAAACACGACCTGGGTGATGCCATAACGGTCACGGATATCAATAAAAATAAGTTTGCCGTGATCCCGGCGGCAATGTACCCATCCGGTCAAAACCACGTCCTGATCTTTGTGTGTAGGTCTTAATTCTCCGCATGTGTGTGTCCGCAGCATAACAGGATGCCTTTCTAAGGATTAAATTGCCTGACCAGATTGCCTATCAAGGCATCGGTAATTTGATCTAACTTTTGCTCTCCCGTCACCATATCTTTAACCGTGACAGTTCCGTTCTTCATCTCTTCAGCGCCAAGGACAAAAACCTGTTTAGCACCAAGTCTGTCGGCCTGTTCAAACTGCTTTCTGATATTATGGCTGCCACTAAAATCCATGTCCGCAGCAATCCTTTCTTTGCGTAACTTGTCCACCAGCAAAAATGTTGCCTGTTCCGCTTCAGCCGTACCGGATACAACAAAAACATCGAGCGACCGTCGCGCCTTCACCGCCGCCCCCTGCGCTTCGAGCGCCAGCAGGATGCGCTCCATCCCCAACGCAAACCCGATGGCACCGATCGTTTGCGGGAATCGGCGATCCCCACCGCCCAGCTGTTCAATGAGCCCGTTATAACGTCCGCCCGCCCCCAGCGCGTCCTGGGTGCCAAGCTTGGCGCAGGAAATTTCAAAAACTGTGTGGGTATAATAATCAAGCCCGCGCACCAGCTGGGCAGACACTTCATAATCAATGCCCAAACAATCCAGTCCCGCGCGCACCCGCTCAAAATAAGCCCTGCCGCTCTCGGACAGATGCCGGGTGCCGATATCAAGCCGCCCGATCACCTCCCGACAAGCCTCATCTTTTGAATCAAGCAGGCGGAACACATTGCGTTCATATTGATCCTTACACAGATCACTCAAATGCTCGATCTTGCCCCTCAATTCATCCCTCAGCCATTGCGCAAAATGCTGTTTATCTTCAGCACTGCCCAGGCTATTGATCTTGAGTTTAAAATCGTTGACACCCAAAGACTTAAGGATATTGACCGCTAAGGCGATCATCTCGGCATCGAGCAAAGGATGATCCGCGCCGCGCCCGATAGCTTCCGCGCCAATCTGGTGAAACTGACGCAAGCGCCCTTTTTGCGGGCGTTCCCCACGGAACATGGGACCGATATAAAATAATTTCGATAATAAATCTTCACGACCAAGGTTGTATTGATTATACGCGCGCACCACCGCCGCTGTGCCTTCAGGCCGAAGACAAAAACCCGCCTCTTCAGCATCCGCACGCTGGCTTCTAACTTCCAGGAGCTGTTTATTGACCACCTCGGTTGTCTCGCCGAGCGAACGCTTGAACAAGCCGGTTTCTTCAAAAACAGGCGTACGCAATTCGCTGTAACCGTAGGTTTTAAAAAGCGTGCGGGCAGTTACTTCAAGGTTTTGCCATGCGGCGATCTGTTCGGGCAAGATATCGCTGGTGCCGCGGGGAGAGGAAATTTTCACGTTATTTGATCTTCTGTTTCATCTCAAGCCCGGGTTTGAACACAACCACGCGGCGCGGCGGCACAGGCACACTGGCGCCAGTGCGCGGGTTCCGCCCGAAACGGGCCCGGCGTTCCTTGATCTTGAACACGCCAAAATTACGTAACTCTACTTTTTCGTTACGGTTAAGGCTGTCGACGATAACATCGAATGTTTTCTGGACGATCTTCTTCACATCTACCTGCTTGATGCCTGTCATGTCGGTGATCTTAAGTACAATGTCTTTCTTTGTCATATGTGTCAACCTCCTAAATTTTGTAAATATCGTACCAACAAGGACTTATGGTGTCAAGGAGAAAGCCTTTCTCCTTGCGGCGCGGATTGGATCTGCCTCAACCAACTGTCATCAAGTGTAGAATATTGCGCCCCAAAAAACAACCCCCCTCAAAGCACGACGTGAAAAGCATTCTCACCCACGATCACTTTGATCTCGTCCATGAGCACTTCACTGGGGGTAACATAGAGGTTGCGGCCCACTTTGATCTCGACACTTTTATGGTTGCGGGTATCGATCTGAAGATGAACGGGAACCTGGCCGGGAAAATGTTCCAATTTCTTTTTGATCAGGGGAAGCTTATCCGGGCTGATCCCTGTGGTGTCAATGCGGATCAACTTAACAAGCTGGTAAATCTCGTTGATGTCGCGCAGTTCATCGATGATGATGTTGCGCGGCCCTGACAATTTACCGTCTTTCCCTTTGCGTGACAGCATCTTGCCTTTGACGACAATGATCACACCTTCCTTGAGGTAAGAATTCACGGTCTTGAAAACTTCAGGGAAGGCCACCGCCTCGACCGAGCCCTCCAGGTCTTCGAGCGTCAGGATCGCCATACGCTCGCCACGGCTTTTGGTCACCGTATGCCGTACGGCCGCGACCATGGCGATCATGGCCACAGACTGATTTTCCGCCATACCGCTGATCTTTGAAGTTGTAGCATTGGTGAACGTCCGGATCTCAACCCCGTAACGATCGAGCGGATGCCCGCTCAGGAAAAAACCCAGCAACTCTTTCTCAAAAGAAAGCACCTGGGGTTGCGGCCACTCTTTCATCGACGGAAAAACATCCGCCACATCAGAGAAACCCCCTGATGCCGCGCCGATGGAAAAAAGTGAAAGCTGGCCGGACAGCGCGTCTTTCTGACGGCTCGCGCCGGCGCTCAACGCCTGGTCAAGAACCGCCATCATCTGTGACCGCAAGGCACCCAGACCGTCAAATGCCCCGCACTTGATGAGAGACTCGATCACCTTGCGATTGCACGAACGCAGGTCCACCCGCTGGCAAAAGTTATAAATGGAGGCAAAGGCCCCGCCCTTTTGCCGTTCCGCCACGATCACGTCAATGGCTGCAGACCCGACGTTCTTGATGCCCAGCAATCCGTAGCGGATCACGTTCTTGCCGACAACGCTGAACAGCGACCGGCTCTGATTCACATCAGGTGGCAGCACCGCAATGCCCATCGCGGCCGAAGCTTTGACATAACCGACGATCTTGTCCATATTATCTTTTTCATTGGTCAGCAGAGCGCACATGAATTCGACAGGATAATTCGCTTTGAGAAAAGCTGTCCTGTAGGTGATGACCGCATAGGCCGCCGAATGGGAACGGTTGAAGCCATAACCGGCGAATTTATCAATAAGGTCAAACAAGCGGTTGGCTTCCTCGTCGAGGATCTGGCTGACCTTGAGGCAGCCATCGACGAAGTAAGCGCGCATCTTGTCCATCTCGCTGGCTTTCTTCTTCGACATGGCGCGGCGCAAATTATCAGCGTCGGCCATGGAAAACCCGGCGAGTTCACACGCCATCTGCATGACCTGTTCCTGATAGATCGCGACCCCGTAACTGTTCTTCAAAACCTTTTCAAGCTTAGGATGCGGATACTGCACCGTAGCCTCGCCGCGCTTGCGCTTAATGAAATCATCAACCATGCCACTGCCCAAAGGCCCCGGGCGATAAAGCGCGAGCAGGGCAATAATATCTTCAAACTCCGTCGGTTTACTGCGGATAAGCAGGTTGCGCATCCCGTCGCTTTCAACCTGAAAGATACCGGCACTGTCACCCTGGCCCAAAAGGTCAAATGTCTTCTTATCATCGAGCGCGATCTTGCGCAGGTCCAGGTCAACGCCACGCGTTTCCTTGATGATCCGCTGGGCATCCTGGATCAACGTCAGCGTTTTTAGCCCCAGGAAGTCCATCTTGAGAAGGCCGATCTTCTCAACCCCCTTCATCGTGTAAGCCGTGGTGACCTGATCGTCCACTTTATAGAGAGGGACATAATTTGTCAGGGCTTTGTCAGAAATAACAACGCCCGCCGCATGCACCGACGCGTGCCGGCTTAACCCTTCAAGGACACGCGCGATCTCCATCATGCGCCGGGCGGTATCGTCAGCGGCAATGATCCCCTTGAGCTGAGGCTCAGTTTCAATGGCAAGGTCAACCGTCACATGCATGGCCTCCCCGTTATCATCCATCACGCGGTCAGGGATCAATTTGGCAATGCGGTCAACGTCGGCATAAGGAAGGCCCAGCGCACGCCCCACATCACGCACAACGGCTTTCGCCTGCATGGTACCGAACGTGATGATCTGCGCCACATTTTCACGACCGTATTTGCGCGTCACATAATCCACAACCTCGCCGCGGCGTTCGAAACAAAAATCAATATCAATATCCGGCATGCTTTTACGGCTGGGATTTAGAAAGCGTTCAAAGAAAAGCAGATACTTGATCGGATCCAGATCCGTGATGCCCAGCAGGTAACTGACCAGACTGCCTGCTGCCGAACCACGGCCTGGCCCGACGGGAATGCCACTGCTCTGGGCATAATGCACAAAGTCCCAGACGATCAAAAAGTAACCGATGAAGCCAAGGTCGGCAATAACCTTGAGTTCAAAGTCTAGTTTATCAAACACTTCCGCCGGAGCCTGCGCGCCGTAGCGTTCGGTAACCCCATCAAGGCAAAGGCGGCGAAGATAGGTCGACGGCGTCTCTCCCGCCGGGCAGGCATAGTCGGGCACATGATACTTGCCGAACTCCAGTTTAACCTGGCACTTGTCGGCAATGACCAGCGTATTGTTCAACGCTTCAGGCGCCCAGGCGAAAAGGGCAGCCATTTCTTCGGCGCTCTTGAAATAAAACTGGTCAGAGTTCATGCGCATGCGTTTGGGATCAGAAAGCGTTGTCTGCGTCTGGATGCACAACAGCGCCTCATGCGCCTCGTAATGCGCGTATTCAACGTAATGGACGTCATTGGTAGCCACCAGAGGTAGCACCATTTCGCGCGACAACTTCAGAAGCCCTTCATTCACAGCCCGTTGATCGGGCAAACCATGATCCATGACCTCCAGATAAAAATCGCCGGGCGTAAATATCTGCCGGAACTGATCGGCCGCACGGCAAGCTTCGTCATATTTCCCCGCGCTCAGCCTTGAGGCGATTTCGCCCTTCAGGCACGCCGAAAGACCGATCAAACCAGCGGCATGCGTGGCCAGCAATGCTTTATCAATGCGCGGCTTGTAATAAAATCCGTCGGTATAACCCAAGGACACAAGCTTCATCAGATTAGCATAACCGGTGATGTCTTTGGCCAAAAGGATCAAATGCGCCGTACCGCGCTGGTCACCACCGCGCTCAAGCCTGGAACCGGGCGCCACATACACCTCACAGCCGATAATGGGCTTGATCCCCGCGTTGACAGCTTCCTCGTAAAACTCAAGGGCACCGAACATATTGCCGTGATCGGTCATGGCCAGCGCCGCCATCTTGTGCGCTTGAGCCTTGCGGACAAGATCCTTCAGCCGGCAGGCACCGTCAAGGAGGCTGTACTGGGTATGGACGTGGAGATGAACAAAGGAAGAAGCCATCAGCTAAAACCTTGACCGCAACGGCAGCCGGCATTTTCCGGCCACCGCGGCGGTAAAGATCATTCCCATTCGATGGTCGCGGGAGGCTTTGAACTGATATCGTAAACCACGCGGTTCACCCCGCGCACTTCATTGATAATGCGGTTGGAGATCTTGCCCATCAATTCATAAGGTAAATGCACCCAGTCAGCGGTCATCCCGTCGATACTGTTGACGCACCTTAACGCAATAACATTTTCATACGTGCGCTGATCACCCATGACCCCCACGGTCTTGACCGGCAGGAGTACGGCAAACGACTGCCAGACTTCATTGTAAAGCCCGGCGCGCTTCATTTCCTCAAGGACACGTTCGTCGGCTTCACGTAAAATTTCCAAACGCTCCTCGGTCACTTCGCCCAGGATACGGATGGCCAAGCCAGGACCAGGGAACGGCTGACGCTTGAGGATGGATTCGGGTACCGCCAGATGCTTGCCAATAACACGCACCTCATCTTTGAAAAGATCACGGAAAGGTTCGAGCAATTTTAGTTCAAGGGTCTCGGGAAGGCCGCCCACATTATGATGGCTCTTGATAACAGCCGAAGGACCGCCTGTCGGAGATATCGACTCGATGACATCAGGATAAAGCGTCCCCTGTCCGAGAAAGTCAACGCCTTTTATCTTTTTAGCCGCTTCCTGAAAAACCTCCACAAAAACACGTCCAATGATCTTGCGTTTCTGCTCCGGATCCGTAATGCCTTTGAGTTCATCCAGGAATCGCTTCTGGGCGTCGACCACCGTCAGATTGATCTTGTAATAACCTTTAAAAGTCTTCTGAACCGAGGCCACCTCGTTCTTGCGGAGAAGGCCGTTATCCACGAAAATGCAGTAAAGATTATTGCCGATGGCCTTATGGATAAGCACCGCCGCCACCGAAGAATCAACGCCGCCGGAAAGCCCCAAGACAACCTTACTCTTGCCAATGTCTTCGGTCATTTTACGCAACGAAGCTTCAATGAAACGATCCATGGTCCAGCGCGGCAAACAGCCGCAGATCTGATTCACAAAGTTCTGGATGACCTGCACCCCGCGCTGGGTATGCACTACTTCCGGATGGAACTGAACACCAAATATCTTCTTGCCGCGATGCCCCATGGCCGCGCAACTGTTGTTGAGCGTGTGCGCCAGTTTCTCAAACCCGGCTGGCAATTCAACGATCTCATCGCCATGGCTCATCCAGGACGTCAGGTTCGTGGGCAGGTTCATGAAAAGATCGCGGCTGGAATCAACAAAAAGTTCGGCACGCCCGTATTCCCGATCCTTGCATTTATTGACCTTACCGCCAAGAAGCTGTGTAATAAGCTGCATACCGTAACATACGCCTAAGACAGGAATCCCGAGCTTGAAAATATCCTTATCCGGATACGGGGCGTCCTTGTCATAAACACTCATGGGTCCACCCGAAAAAATGATCCCCTTCGGGCCAATCTCCTTGATCTCGGCCAGCGATATATTGTACGGAACAATGCGGCTAAAAACTTTGTTCTCACGGATACGCCGGGCGATCAACTGGGTGTACTGGGAACCAAAATCAAGGACAAGAATAACATCCTTGGTCTTTACTTGTTTGACCTTGATATTCACCGTTTTGGTAGACCCTGCCAACAAATTGACCTTCTTATGCTCCATCCGGTGAAAACCATGCGCTGGCCTAATCACAGAAGATTTGTGTGTCCCTGCAGAAACCTTGACAGCCTGTTTTCCTGCATTCTTTGAAGCTGACTTAACAACCGGCTTTGCACCAGGATTTTTAACAGCGTTAGGCATTTATTTCTCTCTTTCCCTTAAAGTTATCGTCGCGCGCAAAGCACCGGAAACACACGGGACCGCCAGCGGGCACAGCTCATTTTCCCATACCGATCTTCTGGCTCATCTGGAAAACCTTCCCTTCGCTCTGGAAGGAATGGGCAATAATGATCTCAACATCATGCATTTCCTTGATGTTACTGGCACCGAGCGATCCCATGGATGTCTTAAGAGCGCCAACAAGATTCTGCGAACCGTCATCAACCTTGGCAGGACCCAGAAGAATTTCCTTGAGCGTCCCGGCCTGCCCAACCTTGACACGCGTACCGCGCGGTAAATTGGCATTGGATGTGGCCATGCCCCAGTGATAGCCTCGCCCGGGCGCCTCAAAAGATTTTGCGAAAGCAGAACCGACCATACAGGCATCACCGCCGGCCGCGATGGCCTTGCAGATCTCGCCGCCGATGCGCATGCCGCCATCAGTGATGATCGGAACATACTTGCCTTTGCGCTTGAAGAAATAATCACGCGCCGCCGCACAATCGACCGTTGCCGTGATCTGCGGGACGCCGATCCCCAGGACACCACGGCTGGTGCACGCCGCGCCAGGGCCGATACCCACCAGGATCCCAGCCACACCGGCCTCCATCAGCTCCAGCGATACATCATAACTAACCGTATTCCCAAGGATCACGGGGATCTTTATTTCACGGCAGAACTTCTCGATATCAAAAGCCTTGTATTCCGTGGCCACATGCCGCACCGTCGCAACGGTTGACTGGACAACGAACATATCACAACCGGCTTCCGTGGCAATATCAGCAAATTTCTTAGCATTTTGAGGGATACAGCTGACCACAGCGGGAACCTTGTGCTTCTTGATCTCTTCGATACGCCGGGCGATCAACGCATCCTTGACCGGCTTGGTGTAAAGCGTCTGGATCAGCTTGGTGGCTTCATCGGGGCTGGCTTCTGCGATTTGGTCGAGGATCTCGTCAGGATTTTCATAGCGCGTCTGGATACCATCAAGATTCAATACGGCAATACCACCGAGCTTGCCCATTTCGATGGCGAACTTGACATTCACAACCCCGTCCATCGACGCCGCCAGGATAGGAATATTAAATGTCATTTCGCCGATCGACCAGCTAGTATCGACCTCATTGGGATTAACCGTTTTGTCGCCAGGAACAAGGGCAACCTCATCGAAACCATAACAACGGCGAGCTCTGCGATTAATACCTATCCAGTCGGCCATGAAACATAACCTCCAGTGTTTAAATCATTTATAAGAAATAAACGTATTTTATACTAAATATTAAGTATTATATTATTAAGAATAACGATGAATGTCAAATGGAAAAATCCAGCCTCATATCTTTCGTCGACGCCAACCAAGAAAGAATCCGCCGCCCAACAGGCATAAAACGGTCAGCCAAGAGATCAATTCTCCTGCCACACGCACCGGTGTGTGGCCGAACGTGATCCGGATATCATGAACCCCGGGGGGCACCGCAAAAACAATAAGGCCGTAAGGATTTTCAGGATGAATAGCCGTTTCCTGCCCGTCAATAAATACCTTCCAGCCTGGGAAATAAAAATGATGAAAACAAACAATGGCCGGCGTCGTGGCATTAACCGTAAACGCGTGGTGAACCCCCGAGATCTTTTGAGGAGCACTAATGATCGCCTGCCCCTGCATGACCAAATACCGTGCGGGTGGTGGCGCCATCGGGATCTTCTGGACCCATCGAGGAAGATATTCCATATTATCCATCGGCCAATGTGACCCTAAAAACGCGCGTGGCGAGGCCAGGTCGAGCGCATAAGTGGCATTGGGTTTGGCATAAGAAAAATTCAAAGCCAGGATCAGGGCAATGGCGCAAGGAACGATCCAGGCTGACGCACGGCCCGGTTTCCAGAGAACGATAGCGCCGGACAAAAAAGACAGCACAAAAGCGATCAGCACGATCAAACGCCACGGCGCGGCGACATACTTGACCAGCGGCAACGATTCCCATACAAAGGCCGATGCCTTGAGCATCATAAACCCGCAGGCCACCCCCACCACCACCCAGAAAAACATGTGCCAGGATGTCTTTTTATCCGCACGCCACAGGATGGGGATCACCGCCAGGGCGATCACAGTCAAAAACAAATGCCCGATGCCGATCTGAAAAGAATGCCCGTACCCCATCCCCCAATGCGCGTAAGTCCAGGCCGCAAAAAGCAGCTGGTACAGGCTCATCATGTGCACATGAAAATCCCAGTTGCCCTGGGTGATCTTGTTGATCATGACATACTGTTTTTCCGCTAGGGCGGGCAACCAGTAATAAGCTGTCAAGGCAAACGCACAGGTCATGGCCCCGCCGGACCAGATGATTTTCATCCATGATTTTGGGGAATCGATCACATACTGAAAAACAACATACGCCACCATCACCGGAAAAAAGAAAAGCGCGATGGCATTATGGCTGATGATCAGCCCCGCAAACGCCAGCGCGGCCCAAACAAAATAAGCAAAGCGAGTATCCACCCAGAGCCGGTAAAAACCCCAGGCCGATAGCGGTAAAAAAACAAATGACAAAAACTGGGCATCGGCCGAACGCTGGTAAATATCACAGAGATGGAACGGCGCAAACACATACGCCACTGCCGATAAAAGAGCCCCCTGCCGCCCCCAGAAGTCACGGGCGAACAGGTACATCGCAAACCCGGAACCAATAAACCCCAGGATCAAAATAATGTTGGTTCCAACCATGTAATTATTAACAATCAGCGAGGCAATAGCGGTGAGATAAGAAAAAAGCGGCGGATAAAAATTGAGCAGAGGATACCCGTACCCGTAATTGATATCCGGCAACCAGCGCCCCGCGACCTGCCCGTCCTGCCAGACCATGGCCAACCCCACGGTCTTGACCATGGCGCAGAAACTATCATTGAACTGAACGATCTCCGCCTTAAACAGCGGCAATGACGCCAACAGGGACACGAGGAGAATCACCCCCAGACAAAGCAGATCCTTAAACGCCCATTTCCCCTTGCCCATAGGTCTTTCTCCGGTTAATAATAAGACTTAATTCAAAAACAACACTCTTTCCTGCGGCAACTATATCACAGAGCATGCCGGGCAATCAACGCAAATAACACGCAAAAAGCGAACTTGGGGATAAATAATAAAAAAATCCCCGGGGATTAGCCGGGGATTTTTTGAACTCTTGCAACGGGTGCGTGTTCGGGAATTACATCATCCCGCCCATGCCGCCGCCCATACCACCCATACCGCCGCCCATCGGAGGCATGGACGGTTTGTCTTTTTCAGGAGCATCCGTGACCAGGCATTCCGTGGTGAGCAACAGGCCGGCGATCGAGGCCGCGTTCTGAAGGGCCATGCGGGTCACCTTGGCCGGGTCAATGACGCCAGATTCAAGCATGTCCACATACGCATCCTTGTTGATGTCATAACCGATGTTCTTCTTTTCCTTCTTGAGACGGTCAACGATCACCGAACCCTCAAGGCCGGCGTTCAAGCACAGCTGGCGGATGGGCGATTCGATCGCGCGCAGGATGATATCCGCGCCCGTCTTCTCGTCACCCTTCAGATCCAGTGCCGCGACCTCGTCCAGACAACGGAGCAATGCCACGCCGCCGCCAGGGACAATGCCTTCTTCGATGGCTGCGCGGGTCGCATGCAGCGCATCCTCGACACGGGCCTTCTTTTCCTTCATTTCCGTTTCGGTCGCCGCGCCCACATTGATGATGGCAACGCCGCCGGAGAGCTTGGCCAAACGCTCCTGGAGCTTCTCTTTGTCATACGAAGAATCAGTCTTGTCGATCTGGTTCTTGATCTGCGCAATACGGCCCTTGATGTCAACCGTTTTGCCAGCACCTTCGACGATCGTGGTGTTATCCTTGTCGATCTTGACCTTCTTGGCACGGCCAAGGTCAGTCAACTGGATATTCTCAAGCTTGAGCCCGAGATCTTCGGAGATCGCACGGCCGCCCGTGAGGACCGCGATATCCTCGAGCATAGCCTTGCGGCGATCGCCATAACCCGGGGCTTTGACAGCCGCGCACGCAAGGGTCTTGCGCAGATTGTTGACCACGAGTGTCGCCAGCGCTTCGCCTTCAACTTCTTCGGAGATGATCAACAGCGGGGCACCGGACTTGGCGACCTTTTCAAGGACCGGAAGGACTTCCTTGATATTGCCGATCTTCTTCTCATAGATAAGGATGAACGGGTTGTCCAGTTCGCACTCCATCTTTTCCATATCTGTGGAAAAGTAAGGCGACAGATAACCCTGGTCGAACTGCATGCCCTCGACGAGCTTGAGCTCGGTGTTGATGGTCTTGGATTCTTCAACCGTGATAACGCCATCCTTGCCGACCTTCTCGAACGCTTCGGCGATCTTCTTGCCGATAACAAGATCGGAATTGGCCGCGATGGTCGCTACCTGCTCAACCTCGATCAGGTTCTTCATGTCAACCTTCTTGGAAAGGTTGGTGATCTTCAACACAACAGCTTCAACAGCCTTGTCAATGCCGCGCTTCAACGCCATCGGATTGGCACCGGCGGTCACGTTCTTCAACCCTTCGCGATAAATCGCCTCGGCAAGGACCGTCGCTGTGGTCGTACCATCACCGGCATTATCAGAAGTCTTTTCAGCGACTTCCTTGACCATGGCGGCACCCATGTTCTCAAAAGGATTCTCCAACTCGATCTCCTTGGCCACGGACACGCCGTCCTTGGTGACCGTCGGGGAACCGAATTTCTTGTCGAGGATAACATTGCGGCCCTTGGGACCAAGCGTCACCTTGACAGCCCTGGAGATCTGCTCAACACCGCGAAGAAGTGACCGACGGCCTTCATCGTCAAATTGTAAAATCTTTGCACCCATCTTCCTACCTCCTGATTATTGAATTTAACACCCTGAAACCATTACTTAACGATCGCCAAAATCTCATCTTCACGCACGATGAACACGGCATTGCCTTCCTTGTCCTTGTGCTCGGTGCCGCTGTACTTGCCGTACAGGACGACATCGCCGACCTTGACTTCAAGTGCCTGCACCTGGCCATTATCCAGGATCTTCCCGCGGCCAACAGCGAGAACCTTGCCCTCCTGGGGCTTTTCCTTGGCGGTCTCAGGAATATAGATACCGCCCGCCGTCTTTTCCAACGCTTCCAGCGGCTGGACAATGATGCGGTCTGCCAAAGGTTGTAACTTCATTTTCCCCTCCTTTTGAAACGGTTGTCCTGTTGATTTTTCAAACACTGCGATTAGCAGCCAAATTTGATGAGTGCCAATTTAACCAAAAACACACGCTTTTGTCAAGAAACTTTTTTACGAAAACTATCGTTCTGGCATTCTAACGCCGGGAGTGCTATATGCCAATGATATATCCGACTTAGGGCTGGAGGCTTGACTAGGATGCGAGTTCAGAAACCAAGCTTTCCCTCATTCATTTTTCAAGAGAAAGCTGTTTCTGCTGTCTGAGCAACCAGGCAAGCCGCAAGCCTTAAGGTGCCACTGTCGACAACAACGCCATACCTTTGAAGATGAGTTCCTGATCCACGGCTTCGACCGGACAGCGCATGAAGCGGCGCATGATCCCGGCATACCCTCCGGTCATCACAACCTTGGGCTGACAGCCCATTTCCTCGCCCAGGCGCGCCACCATGCCGTCGCACAAAGCGCCATAACCATGGAATATCCCGCTCTGGATGCTCTCGGTTGTCGAGCGCCCAATGACCTTCTTTGGCTCCGCCACATGCACCTGCGGCAAAAGCGCCGTTTTCTCAAACAAAGCCTCGAGCGACAAACGAATCCCCGGGATGATCGCCCCGCCGAGATACGCCCCGGACTTGGAAACGCCGTCAAAGGTGATCGCCGTCCCCAGGTCGATCACCACCAGCGGCTCACCATAAAGTTCCCGAGCCGCAAACGCGCACAACAAACGATCCTTGCCCACCTGGCGCGGGCGATGGTATTTATTCTCAATGGGGATCTTCACATCACGCCCCACCACCAGCGCCTTGATGCCCCAAAACTTCTTGATCTTCTTTAATAACATCTTCTCGGCATCGGGCACAACACTGCACACAATAACCCGCCGTATCGCGTAACGCGCCACTGTCGCTTCCATAAAGTTATCGAGCTTGGCCATCACGAGCTTACTCTCGGGCACATTCTCAACGGCCACAACGCGCACCACCTTCCCGTCCTTGAGAAAGCCGAAGCCGATGGTCGAATTACCGATGTCAATGGCGATGATCATAAAGAATCCTGGGTTATATTTTCCGTAGGGGCGGGTTCCAAACCCGCCCTTTTATAATATCAAAAAACCCGATAATAGTCATCCAATCCCCATGAAACCGGATTGTTAACAATATATTCACGAATACGTTTTAGATCAACCTCATTGCCACCAATCATATGTTCATAAAAATCTCGCTGCCATAATGGAATTCCTGGGGAATTCTTTATTTGATTAACGCGTTGTACTGAAAATGTATTAAATTGTCGCACGATCTCTGACAATTCGTGCGCTATACGGGCGGGTTTGGAACCATTTATCAGGGCGGGTTTAGAACCATTTATCAGGGCGGGTTTAGAACCATTTATCAGGGCGGGTTTAGAACCCGCCCCTACAATATGAATAATCCCGTGGAAATGGTTGGGCATAATGACATATTCATCTAATTTGATATTTTTATTATGCCGGGGCAAATCTGTCCATGTTGATTCAACGGCTTTGCCCGCATCATTCAATGTCAACTCACCATCATGGATACAACCGAACAGGCAATCACGATCTTTCGCACAAATGGTAATAAAATAAGCACCCGGCTTGGTGTAATCATAACCTTTTAACCGCCCCGACTTCCGATTGCCCGGCATAAAAATTTTCTTGTCGGTGAATTGAATAATAATGCCAAACACCATTATTCCCCAGAATATACAGATGTCAAATTGAAATCATGCGGGTGGCTGTGTGAACAACGCCAGACCTGCCGCCGGGCGGATGCTCACAATGACCGGCACAAGACCGTCGATGCGGATGTTATCAAGGTCCTGCGCGCTCACCGGCAAAGGCACCCCGGCACCGTCGCGCTTGATCTGGAGGTCGAGGTTTGATGTTGAAAGATCAATACCACCGTTAGCAACCGCGCTATCAACATTCTTTGTTTGTGCCAAATCAGCTGACACATTCTTTCTTAACTCAGCCCCACGATCTTTTATGTACTCCGGCAATGTCATGGATAACGCGCGAAAATCAAGATGCTCATATTTATCACGGGTCGACAACCCCATCTTCATCTAGGCGATGAGCGACATCGCATCCCCCATGGATGCCGCGCCCCGCCCGAAAGGATTCGCCTGGAAGAACCACCACTCGTATTCAGCAAGCGCCGCTACACGATCCCCCACGGCCAACGCACCATCCATCACGATATCCCAGCATTCCGTTAAATGCCGCATAATAACAGGCACATCCGCATGCTCGGCATTATAAACCCTGATCCTTCCATCAGCCTCCACATCTATTACCTGACGATAAATATTTTCACTGTTCCCGATCACTTGCCTGAAAGAATACCTCACCCTGTCAGAAAGAACCTCCTTGTCAAACCCTTCTTGGGCTAGCCTTTTATTTAACATATCGTATAGTTGCCCATACCTTCCAGAAGCCCCGGTGATCGTACTGGGGAAACCCGATCTTTCTTCTTTAGCAAGACCCATTAACCGATACTTTAATGCTTCCGATAAAATGATCACAAACTGAAATCCATCAGAATTCGGCCCCTGCAGCGACTCTGATAATCGTGCTTTATATACCAACTTCAATATAGGCAAATGTTTCTTTTCGGAATTCCTGACCCCAAAAGCTGTTGCTGCCGCCATTATTGTGCCGAACTCATCGTTCATTTTGAAGTTTGAATCTCCATCGACGATCATCGCGCGACGGACCCTTTCCTGCAACTTGTCATTGGGATCAAAATTAGGAATGTTATAAGAAGTTTCAAGGAACAAAGTTAAATACCCCTCTGCGCTGTCGTCAGACTTACGGAACATAACTTCGCCAACATCCACTTTCCCCGCATCCGCAATGTCTTTCGGTGATAATTTCCCGGCGTGATCAACGATCTTGTCAAACATGACCCCATCGGTCACGACGCCGCCGGAGAAATATTTGCGTGGGATGACTTCGTGGGTGAAACGGTCCACATCTTCCTTGATCATGTTGAACGCACCGGCCTTGAAGGCTTGCACATATTGTTCGTATATCTTCTAATTGTTCGCAGGATCCTGATTGATGCCGCTGACCTTTGAGCGGTCCGCGTACACCTGCGTCAGGATAGACCCTTTGAGCGCGCGTTTATACCACGCGGCCAGAAGGGTACCGCTGTAGACCTGGCGAAGCTGGGCGAAATTCTTGCCTTCGTTCACTTCTTTCTCAATGGCAGGAATAATGACCTCACGCATAACTTTTTGCGCGATCAGTGCCGCCTCATTGTCTGCCTCCAGCGCGACCCCGGCATTATTCATGCGTGCGGCCAAATAATCTTTGTCCATCATGACCTTCAGGTGGTGCTCGAGGACGTAAACCGTATTCCCTTTCTCGTACAACACGGCCTTGTCGGGCATGATCCAGACCTTGGTAAACGTTTCCGTCGGAATATCGGTTGTCCCGAATTTCTGATAGGCCTGGCTGTAAACGGCATCCCAAAATTTCCTGCCCAGATCCGTGTCAGGATTCGTCAGCGACGCGCTGATCTGTTTTAGGATATAATCCTGCGCCAGAAGGTCGCGGCCCATTTCTGTCAGGCCAAAATTGTCAGGGATGATGCGGGTTTTCTCGTACGGTGAAAGATTGACCCATTGATCCGTATCAGGAATAGCGAGCGCCGCGAGGAAGTATTTGATCAGGGTGGGGTACAACGCCTGTTTATCTTGATCCGTTAACGCCGCATCGCCGCGATGGATGAGAAAATCCATTTTGAACGGCTGCTTGGGATCAATGATCATGCCTTTCAAATGAGCCGGTGTAAAGGCAGGGCTCAAAGAGACCGGCGTTCCCGATAAAGGCAAAAGCCCTGCCGCTGAAAGGCTTTGCGTCCAACCGTTCGGCGGCATAAGGCACTGCAGGCAAAATGCCAATAGAATAAACAATGACACAAACTTTCTCACCACCAAGCTCCCTGATATCGTTAATAGGCAATGACGAACACGCATGAATGGATAAAGTATAATATATAAAATATCAAAAACCCACTTTTGTGAGAAAAAACTTTGCTCTAAACCCGGATTGTGCAATAGCCGTCATTCATCGACGATACTGTGTGCACAAAAACATGCGTTGTTATTTCAACTGGCCTTCCACAATTTCACCATCTAAAAAAGGCCCGGGTTCAGCCCGCATTACCTCTGTCTATTGAAAAATGCGGGCTAAAAGAGTTCCTGCAAGATGGTTATTGCCGCCGGTTGATCCATGAAGAATGGGCTGGTGGCGATGGTGATAACGCGGGCGCGGGGGATCCAGCGGCGGAGGCGGGAGATCTTGAGAACGTAAGGAATATGATCCATCATAGGGGCGAAAATATCGAGGTCGATATCCAGGATGAAAGGGTCTGGCGGTTCAATATCAAAGGCTTCAGCCGTACCCACCTGCACCACCCGGCTGAACCAGCCCAGGTCAACAGCGGGCGGGATAAAATTGCCAACATTCAGGACAGCATTGGCATAATGGCAAAAATCCCCGACAGGCGGCGCATCAGGAATACGGGTATCCTTGTGCTGATCCACATGGACAAGTGTACTCCCAGGCGGGATAACGCCGGAGAGAACCCCGGCAGACCAGCAGGAAAAAGCATGATTGTGATTATCGACGATGAAAATATCCTGATCCGGACGCGCGATGTGCACAAACTGCCGCAAGCCCGTGGCATTAACCTCGCCGCTACCCGGCACGATCTCGCTGAAGACGATCGCCTCACCCGGCTGGACATCTTTAAGTTCACCCCTGACCAACGGCGGCACAAACAGCTTTTTATGGCGACGCGCCGCCAACGAAAAAGCATTGTTGCCCTGCGGCGTATCTATAAAGAACCCGTGATAAAATTCAGTCAGGCGTTGGCTGTCCATATATACAAAACTCCCGCCTTATTTGCGTCGTTCCAACGTCAGCACGCCTTTTTTGGTATCAATAGAGAAAATAAAATTCTCGAGGAACGACATGCCTAGGAGCCCGTCAGTAAGCCCGAGATTGTCCTGTTCGAGAACAACAGCCACCACGTGGCTGACCTTGGCTTGGCCCAGCGCCACTTCCCGAATGTGCACCACCCGTCCGCGCACATAACTTCCGCCGGCCAGCATCACCGGGACAGTCTTGGCCACATCGGCCTTGAGTTTTAACTTCACCGCCATAGCCTTGGACACCTGCAGGGCACTCGCCCCTGTATCGAGTAGGAACCGGGCTGGCTTGCCATTTAATTTTATCCGCACATAGAAACTTTTCCCCGAACACTCCAGCGGTACGGTGATCCGGTTCTGATCCATGCTGATCATAGTCGAGTTTTTGTCACCCGCAGAACGCCCCAGCGTCCTGTTGCCCTGGCTGGCGGTCTGCCCGGCCATGGATGTGCCGGCATAAACAACATGCCCGACAGCCTTCGTCGCCGTCCACCCGACCTTGCCGACAACGCCCACCGCTTCCCCGGTAGCTTCCAGGACCACACACCCACAGCAAAACAAAAGTAAATAGATCAAACTCAGATAGCGCATGATTTAATTTTCTGATTACGTTTAGCGCATTTGATGCCGCCTGCCTTACCGTACCGCTCTTTCGACTGCCCGCCATCAGGACCTTTAAGTGCCACAAGCCGGTCACGGTAACCAGCCGCCTTCTCAAATTCCAGGTTGCGCGCCGCCAATTCCATCTGCCGCTCAAGCCCGGCGATCTCCTGGCCTGCGGCATACGCTTCCTGATCCTGCCCGACGATCTCACGCACAAAATCCTCGGCTTGTGACTGCTCTTCAATGCCAGCCTTGATGGCTTTTAAGACCGTGCTGGGGGTGATACCGTTATCCGCATTGAACTGAACCTGTATCTTGCGGCGCCGGGCGCATTCGTCGATCGTCTGGCGCATGGCACGGCTTACCGTATCAGCGTACATGACAACAACCCCGTCCACATGACGGGCCGCGCGGCCTGCGGTCTGGATCAGGGATGTCCCTGACCGCAAGAAACCTTCCTTGTCCGCGTCAAGGATCGCGACGAGCGACACTTCCGGAAGATCAAGCCCCTCGCGCAAGAGATTCACCCCCACCAGGCAATCATATTTCTTCAGGCGCAGGTCCCTCAGGATCACGGAGCGCTCGATGGTCTTGATGTCCGAATGGATATATTTAATATGCAGGCCTTTTTCTTCCAGATAAGCGGCCAGGTCTTCGGCCATGCGCTTGGTCAAGGTCGTCACCAGCGTCCGTTCCCCCTTAAGGGCGCGCGCCGCCACCTCGCGCCGAATATCCTCGACTTGGCCCGCACTCGGGCGCACCTCGATCACCGGATCGGGTATCCCCGTCGGACGAATCACCTGCTCGACCATGACGCCAGCCGCCTCCTTGACCTCAAAAGGCGACGGCGTTGCCGAGACATAAATAACCTGCGGCACAACAGTCTGAAATTCCTCAAAACGCAGGGGGCGATTATCCAGGCAAGACGGCAGGCGGAACCCGTGATTAACCAGCATCTCCTTGCGCGCCCGGTCACCTTCATACATCCCCCGGATCTGCGGGCAGGTGACATGCGACTCATCGATCAGCACCAGAAGATCCTTCGGGAAATAATCCATCAGGCAATACGGCCTCGCCCCCGACGGGCGCCCGGAAAGGACGCGCGCGTAATTCTCGATGCCGTGGCAATACCCCATCTCGCGCATCATCTCAACATCATACATGGTCCTTGACCGCAGGCGCTGAGCCTCGACCAGCTTGCCCGTGCCTGCCAGCTCACCGCAGCGAAGCTCCATCTCGCCGATGATCAACGCCAGGGCCTCTTCCATCTTCGGGCGCGACATCACAAAGTGTTTCGCCGGAAAAACTGCCGTCTGCGCCAGTTCCTGCAAGACCTCGCCGCTCAAAGGATCAATCTGACGGATCCGCTCGATCTCATCCCCGAAGAATTCAATGCGCAACGCATCCTGCCGGTACGCCGGAAAGATTTCAACAATATCGCCGCGCACGCGCACCTTGCCGCGCGCAAAGTCATAGTCATTACGCTCGTACTGAATCTCCAGAAGCTGGCGCAAGGCATCATCCCGGCGCAGCAATTCGCCACGTTTAAAAAAGACCAAGCTGTTCTGGTAATCTTCCGGAGACCCAAGATTGTAAATGCACGACACGCTCGCCACAATAATGACATCCCGGCGCGACATGAGCGACGTCGTCGCCGCCAGGCGGAGACGATCCAGGCGGTCATTGATCGACGCATCCTTCTCGATATAAACATCCGTCTGGGGGATATACGCTTCGGGCTGGTAATAATCGTAATAACTGACGAAATACTCGACCGCATTAGCCGGAAAAAATTCCTTGAATTCCCCGTAAAGCTGGGCCGCCAACGTCTTGTTGTGAGATATAACGAGCGTCGGGCGGTTAAGGCGCGCCACCACATTGGCTAGGGTGAACGTTTTGCCACTGCCGGTCACCCCCAGAAGGACCTGGGCGCGACGCCCTGCGGCGACACCGGCGGCCAGGGCATCAGCCGCATTGGCCTGATCCTTGATCAATTTAAACGAGGATTGAAGCTGGAACTTTTCCATGACCGCGGGGGCAGGGAGGCAACCGCCTGCGCGAACAGATTAACAGATCTTCCCGTGTTTATACGGACGGAGTTTGTTCTTGTCACACTTGCGCAGGATCTCGGCCTCGATATCGATCCCCATCCCGCCGCACAGGTCAAAAAGGCGAATAAAGGTATCTGCCAGTTCTTCGTTGAAATTCGCCCCATCCTGTTTCCGGTGCGCTTCCATCGCTTCCGCAAGCTCAGTGACAACAAGCATCAACGCTTCGCCTGTGTTGCGGGGGGAATCCCAAAAACCCTTGGATCTGGCGATCGCATGGCATAGCTCTGTCATTTCCTTGATCGTCGGTGAGCTCATCGCCTGTTCCTTTCGAGAAAATTCAGCATATCTGCCGAAAGCTTGGCCGTGACCTTAACAGGTTCACCAGTAACCGGATGCTTGAACACGATCTCTGCCGCATGCAACGCCGTGCGCTTGAACTTAAGGTCAAAATCCTTGCGGAAAATATATTTATTTTCACCGACGATCGGGTGCCCGATACCCTTAAAATGCAAACGCAGCTGGTTCGTCCGCCCTGTGATCGGCTCAGCCTCGACAACCGTAAAATTCTTGCGCAACTCCATAACACGATATTTGGTCAGGGCATCTTTAGCGCCCTTGGCCGGAGAGAACTTGTCTTCAAAAGCGTCTTTGACCGGCATATTGATCGTGCCAGCAGGGCGCGTCACGCGACCATGCACAAATAAAATGTATTTCTTGTGAACCTTGCGCAAATGAAAGGAATCCATCAAGAGCTTCTGATTCACCTTGCCCTTGGCAAAAAAGATAACACCGGAAGTTTCTTTGTCCAAGCGATGGCACGGGTGCAACCTTGCTCCGGCAACACCGTCCTTCTCTTCACGGTAAAACGCATTGACCATCTGGTCCAGGGTCTTTTCCTTGTCCGAAGACACCGCCGAAGGGACACTCAACAGCCCGGCCGGCTTGTAGAAAGCCATAAACTGCTCATCTTCATAAAGCACCTTGATCGGCGCATTGGATGTGAACTGCTTGGACATCAGGATTCCTCTTCATCATGCCCAAAACGCTCTTCAAGCAATTTTGTCAGACGATTGACTTTAAGGATCAAAATAACGGGAAAAACGACCAGCCACATCTGAAAAAGAAAAGCCACCGCCATCTGGATGGGCGAAACTGAAAAATTGATCGTACTGGTATCCATACCATCCTCACCTGCTAAGTATAGATCGTTGCATTGATTATGTTAAATAATTCTCGAAGAACTTTTTAGTCAATTCAGGCCTTTTCTGCATACTTCTCAGCGCTCCAACAACCAACCGCCCAAGTTGTTTTTTATCCTGCGCCTGATGATTCTTTAGAC
>CAIOPG010000012.1 GCA_903860135.1 Candidatus Omnitrophota bacterium
CCATGTTCCTGATCCGATGGCTAAGATCAGGGAACTCCTGGCCGTGCGCGACCCCCATTACCGCAGGGCAGATCATGTTGTCGATTCAAGTGTGGACAACATCCCCGGGGTGGTCAATGAGATCCTTCGTATCTTGCAAACTCACGGAACATGACGCGATCCTTGTTTTAAATGCGGTTAATGGTTTTGGTATCAAACGCATCCGTACCCTGATCGCACGCTTCGGATCCTTATCGGCGGCACTCCAGGCGCCTGTTGAAGAATTCATCGCTTTCCCCGGGATTCCCCAGGCCTCGCGGATCAATCTGCAAACGTTTAACGCCCTGGAATTTTTGGATAAAGACCGTGCGGCGTGTAAGGCCTTTGGGGCGCATGCGCTGACGTTTCAGGATGACGCTTATCCGGCAAGCCTCTGTAATATCCCGGATCATCCGGCGGTGATCTATGTTACAGGGGCATTTCCTTCTAAACTTGATTGCTCGATCGCCATTGTCGGGTCACGCCGCGCCACCTTGTACGGCTTAAAGATCGCCGGGGATTTTGCGACGGGTTTTGCTGAATTGGGAATTCCTGTCATTTCAGGGCTGGCCCGGGGAGTGGATGCGGCGGCGCACCGGGGGGCGTTGCGGGCCGGCGGTGCCACGGTGGCCGTGCTTGGTTGTGGGCTCGATGTTGTTTATCCGCCGGAAAATAAAGATCTGCATCAGAGCATCAAAGAAAAGGGCTGTCTTATATCGGAGTTCCCGTTTGGGACATTACCATTGCCGGCGCATTTCCCCCGGCGCAACCGGATCGTGAGCGGTTTATCGCTGGGCATCGTGGTCGTGGAGGCCGGGTTAAAGAGCGGGGCTTTGGTGACAGCCGGTTTTGCCATGGAGCAGGGGCGTGAAGTTTTTGCTGTTCCGGGGCGCATTGACAGTGCCATGTCGGACGGGCCGCATGCCCTGATCAAACAAGGTGCCAAGGCCGTGCTGTCCATACGCGATGTCCTCGAAGACCTGCCGCTGGAAATATTGCGGCCTAAAGTCGAAGGTGAACCTGCTTTGCCTGATAACAGCATTGTCCGGGGCCTTGGGGGGGATGAACGAACGCTCTTCGAACTTATTAAGGAAGGCCTTACAACGTATGAAGCGCTCGAAGCACGGACCGGCTTCGGCACAACATCGCTCATGGCGGCACTTTTAGCGCTTGAACTGCGCGGCAAGATCATCCAGAAACCGGGCCGGTCATATTCTTTGCGCAAACAGACAGCTTGGCAGGATATGCTCGAGGAAAATACACATGAACGGTGAAACAATTAACGAAAAGTGTTGCAATATTCTTGATTTCGTGGAAAGTATGATAACAACTTTCGTTAACTTATATTACTTAAAATATGTCTAAAGCACTTGTCATAGTTGAATCACCAGCCAAGGTCAAGACGATCAACAAGATCCTCGGGGCTCGCTATAAAGTCACCGCATCGATGGGACACCTCATTGACCTGCCCAAGTCAACCCTGGGCGTTGATGTGGATAAGGATTTTGAGCCGAAACTGATCGTTGTCCGCGCCAAGCAAAAGATCCTGAGCAAACTCAAGAAAGAAGCCGCCGGCAAGACCGAGATCTATTTTGCGACTGACCCTGACCGTGAGGGCGAAGCGATCGGCTGGAACCTTGTGCCGCATCTGGCGGTGGATAAAAAGATCTACCGTGTTGTATTCCACGAGATCACCCGTGACGCTGTCCTGAAAGCGTTTAAAGACAAGCACCAGTTCGATGCCAATAAAGTCAATGCCCAGAATGCGCGGCGTGTCCTTGACCGCATCGTGGGGTATTCGATCAGCCCGATCCTTTGGAAAAAGGTGGGGGGGCGTTTGAGTGCCGGGCGGGTCCAGTCGGTGGCCCTGCGCCTGATCGTTGAACGTGAACGTGCTATCCTGAAGTTTGTTCCTGTGGAATATTGGCAGGTTGCTGTTTTTCTCAAGAAAGACGGTGTTGATGGCGTGCTCGAAGCCCAGCTCGAGAAGATCAATGGCGTCAAAGCCGATCTGAAGACCGAGGCTGAAACCGCCGCAGTCGCACGCGAATTGGGCAACAAGCTCTTCCGTGTTACGGCCGTCACGACGCGCGAGGTCAAGCGCAATGCCCTGCCGCCTTTTATCACCAGTACACTCCAGCAGGAAGCTTTCTCGAAACTTGGCTTCAATGCCCAGCGCACGATGATGGCGGCCCAGGAACTGTATGAAGGCGCCGAGATCGGCGAAGAGGATCCGGTGGGTCTGATCACCTACATGCGTACGGATTCCGTGAATATTGCCAATGAAGCCCTTGGCCGGGTGCGGGATTATATTGTGGCCAAGTACGGCAAGGCGTATCTGCCCGATGTGCCCAATAAATTCAAGTCCAAGAAATCCGCGCAGGAAGCGCATGAAGCGATTCGCCCGACGGATGTGGAACGTTCCCCGGATAAGGTCAGAAGGTATTTGACGGATGATCAGTTTAAAGTTTACGAACTTGTCTGGAAACGCTTTATCAGCTGTCAGATGGCTCCGGCTGTCTTTGAGAACAAGAAAGTTGAAGTTTCCGCCGGTGATAAATATATTCTGGGGGCTTCTGGCTCAACCCTCCTTTTCCCGGGGTGTTTGTCGCTGTACAAGAGCGCGGAGGAGGAGCAGGAGAAGCAGGACCTGGTGCCATACGCCGATCAGGATATCCTTCAGATGATGGAAGTCAGACCTTCCCAGCATTTCACCAAGCCGCCGGCCCGTTTTTCCGAAGCCAGCCTTGTAAAAACGCTTGAGGAAGAGGGGATCGGGCGTCCCAGCACCTACGCTTCGATCATCCAGACCCTTGTTTTACGCAATTATGTGACGCGTGAGCGCGGTTATTTTACGCCTACTCAGCTGGGCTGCCTTGTATGTGATCTTCTTGTGGCTAATTTTCCAAGGGTCATGGATATTACGTTTACTGCCCAGATGGAAGAGCGCCTTGACCTTGTGGAAGAAGGCACATTGGAATATGCCGCTTTGCTCAAAGATTTCTATGGTCCTTTCCGCCAGGAGATCGATGCCGCATCGGGGAATATTGAAAAAACAAATATTGCCTTTGGCAAGCCGTGCCCTTTATGCCAGGGAGAGATGCTGGTCAAATGGGGCCGCAACGGGCGTTTTGTCAGCTGTGCTGCTTTCCCACGCTGTAAGCATGCCGAGCCATTCCCGACGGGCGTTGTTTGCCCCGAGCCAGGATGCGGGGGGGAACTTGTCGAACGCCGCAACCACCGCGGCGGTGTTTTCTATGGCTGTAACAAATACCCTGCCTGCAAGCACATTTCCAATAAACTGCCCGCCCCATCGGAAACGCCCCCAGCGCCGAGAGCATAACTTTATTTTTCGGTTTATTAATTCAATTATTAATATAATATAAGTTATATGAACTGTCATATTCAGTCTTTCCTTCAGAAATTGGCGGTTGAGAAGAATTATTCCGAGCATACCCTGTTGAATTACAGGCTTGACTTGGAAGAGTTCTTTCTTTTTCTGAGCCATGATGATGTCAAGGCCGTTGATTATCCGGTGTTGCGTCGTTTCCTTGCGCATTTGCGCGCCAAAGACCTGAAGCCGCGCAGTGTGGCGCGAAAGCTTTCATCGTTGAGGTCTTTTTTTAAATACCTTCAGCGCGAAGGGGTTATTGAAAAGAATCCGGCGGCGTTGTTGCAGACGCCCAAGCTTGACAAGACACTGCCGCATTTTATGACCGAACAGGATGCTGTTCGCCTGATGGAGGCACCGGCAGGGGACACGCTTTCTGATCGGCGTGACAAGGCGATTGTTGAAACGCTGTATTCAGCGGGGATCCGGGTGAGCGAGCTTGTGGGGATGAGTGTCACCGACGTTGACCTGATCAGCAATGTCATCAAGGTTTTTGGTAAAGGTAAAAAGGAACGGATCGTTCCCATGGGTGAAAAGGCCTGTGCCGCGCTCACGGATTACCTGGCGGCGCGCGGGTCTGAAGCTAAGGCTATTTTTTTGAATAAGTCAGGCGGGCGGCTGACAGCGCGCAGTGTGCGCAATATCATTAACAAACATATTACCCGACAGTCTGTGGCGCAAAAAGTTCACCCGCATATGTTGCGGCATTCGTTCGCCACCCATATGCTCGATCACGGGGCTGACCTGCGTTGCGTCCAGGAATTGCTCGGGCATGTGAATCTTTCAACCACACAGATCTATACGCATTTGACAACTGATCGTTTGCGTCAGGTCTACGCAAAAGCGCATCCAAGGGCGTAATGATACTCGATCTCTTTTATCTCATTTATTTTTTCTTTTGCATACCGTTTTTGGTTTTACGCGGGCGTTGGCATGACGGTTTTGCCTTTCGGTTTGGTTGCTTTCCGAAGTCATTGGTCCGGGACCTTGCCTGGTCAAAGAATATCTGGGTTCATGCGGTTAGTGTTGGTGAAGCCGGTGCGGCCGAAGCGGTCATCAAGGGGCTTCGGGCGCGTTATCCGGATCATCGCATTGTCCTGTCTGTTACGACCAGGGCCGGGCACGCTTTTGCCTGCCAGAAATATGCGGTGCTGGCGACGGTCATCTGGTCTCCGCTTGACTTGAGCGGCACGGTGCGGCGTTTTATAAATGTTATTCGTCCCTTTATCTATGTGGTGGTCGAGACGGAACTGTGGCCGCATCTTTTTGCCAGGCTCGCCGAGGAGAAAGTCCCTGTGGTCATTATTAATGCCAGGATATCGGATCAGGCCTACCCGGGGTATTGCCTGGCCAGGCCTGTGATCAAGACGATGCTTGGCAAGGTCAGCCTGGTGTGTGCCCAGAGCGCGCTCGATGCCGAACGTTTCATCAGTCTGGGGGTGCTGAAAGATGCTGTTAAAGTGGTGGGCAATGTGAAGTTTGATGTTATCGCCTCTTTGGATTCGGATGGCCCTGCCGCACGCAGCGCTTTTGGCTTTAGCGCCACCGACAAGGTTTGGGTGGCGGCCAGCACACATCCCGGTGAAGAAGCACTGGTCCTCGATGTTTTTACAGCCTTGCGCGACACTTTCCCTTGGCTTCGGCTGGTGCTGGTGCCGCGCCACCCTGAACGGGCGGCGGCAGTGGCACTGCTACTTCGTCAAAAGGGTTATAAGCCGATGTTGTTCACAGACCATGAGGCCAGGGTTGTTGGATCTGAAGAGGTTTTGGTCATCGATGAAATAGGGCATCTGATGCGCCTGTACGTGGCAGCGGATATTGTGTTGATGGGCAAGAGTTTTGGGATTCCCCGTCGGGGCGGGCAAAACCCGATCGAGCCGGCGGCCTGCGGCAAGCCTGTGATCACCGGTCCTTTCATGGAAAACTTCCGTGATGTGATGCGCCTTTTTAGGTCTGCGGAGGCTGTGATCGAGATCCAGGATGCCGCGAGCCTGCGCAAGGCCTTGCAGGAGATACTGGTATCACCGGACAAGTCTAATGGTTTGGCGGCCAGGGCGCGCGCGGTGGTTGACCGCAATCGCGGCGCGGCTGTCAGGACAGTAGATCTTATCGCGGACACAGGGATAAGGAGGCGCTAGTCATGAGCTTCTTTCTTCGACGCGTTATTTCAGGTGAAGATCATTCGTTGGTGGCACTGGCCGTCAGGCCTGTTTTATGGGTTTTGTCGTGTTTGTATGCGCTGATCGTGGTCATCTTGCGGTGGTTTTATGGGACAGGATTTTTTGGATCCGTCGCAGAGCGGTATCCAGTCATTAGTGTTGGTAATATTACGGTCGGCGGCGTTGGTAAAACACCGCTGGTCATTTTCTTGGCCAAGACATTGTACGCAAGGGGGAAACATCCGGTGATCCTGACACGCGGATACATGGCCGCTGAAAATGGCCGCAGTGACGAAGCAGAGATGATGGCAGAATGCCTGCCCGAAGTCCCGGTGATGGTCAATAGTGACCGCGTTCTGGCGATCAAGCAGGCCAAAGAACAGTACATGCCTGATGTTTTCATCCTCGATGACGGGTTTCAGCACTGGCGTTTGCAAAGAGACCTTGATATTGTGGCCATCGATGCGACCAATCCCTTTGGTAATGGACATGTCTTGCCCCGGGGGCTTTTGCGAGAGCCGTTGCACGCCCTCAAGCGGGCAGATCTCTTTATCCTTACCAAAACAGACCTAGGCGCGGCCAATGTTCCGGCTATCAAGGCGGTGCTGATGAAATACAACTTCGATTGTCCTATTGTTGAAACGATTCACGCTCCCGTCGGGGTAAAGGATGTTCTGACCGGGAAACGTCAAAGCGGTTTTGATCTATTAAAAGATACAGTTGTCGGCGTGTGTGCACTGGGATTACCTGGGTCTTTTGAAGCATTATTATTAAGAGAAGGTGCTGTCATTGAGCGCATGTTCCATTTTAAAGATCATCACCTGTATACAAAAAATGATGTCTGGAAGATCGCGGCATATTGCCGTACAAAAAAACTTAACAAGGTCGTTACAACACACAAGGATGCTGTTAAAATAAGAAATTTTCCGGAGGCTTTTCAGGGGATAAGCCTTCTTGTCCTGGAGATTGAGATCAAGGTGACCGATGGGAAAGATGAACTCCTTTCAAGGCTCGATAGCCTCTGCTATTGTTAGGGTATTTGCCGCTGGTGTCCGCGCTTTACCTCTAAAGGCGGCGCTTTGCCTCGGGCGGGGCATCGGGGATATGGTTTGTGCGGTCGGCACGCGTCAGCGCCGGCTGGTCTGGGGCCATTTAAAGACGGCTTTCGGCAAGACCCGCTCGGCCACGGAACTCCGGGCGATCATGCGTGGGTTTTACCGTTGTTACGGGCAGAGCATCATTGAACTTGCGCGCCTTCCGTTGATCGCGCGCCATGGGTATACTGCCTGTGTTGATGTGGAAGGCCGTGAACATGTGGATGCGGCCATGAAGAAGGGTAAAGGCTGCATTTTCCTGTCCATTCACGCCGGGAATTGGGAACTCGCCAATATGATCGGCAGTATGTGCGGTTATCCGTATAATATGGTGGCCAATGATCTCAATAACATCAATCAAGTGGCTGAATTTATCAATGGCCTGCGCCGTAGTGCGGGGTGTCATATTATTCATCCAGGCATTGGCGGTCGGGAAATTATCCGGCGGCTTAAGCACAATGAGATCGTCACGTTGGTGGCTGATCAGGGCGGGGCAGATGGTTTCATGGTGCCGTTCTTTGGGCGCCAGGCGTCGATGTCAACAGGTGCGGTCAGGATCGCGTTGAAATATGATGTGCCTATTATTCTTGTTAATATTCACCGTACTTCTGCCGGGCGGCATCATCTCACCGCACTGCCTTTCGACTTGAAGTCAACTACAAATACCGAAGAAGATATCAAAGATAACCAACGGCGGATGATGCACCAGTTTGAGGTGTGGGTTAATGCCCATCCGCAGGAGTATGTGTGGTTCTACAAGACATGGAAATATGATAAAACCCGTACGGTCTTGATCCTTGATGATGGGCGTGTCGGCCATTTGCGCCAGTCCCAGTCTGCGGCCAGAGCCTATACGGCGGTTGCGGTCGAGCGGGGTTTGTCGGTCTTTATTGAAACAGTGAAGGTCGAATTTCGCCGTGATCCGGCGGCTAATTTATTTCCTTTATTTTTTCTTTACGGGGGATCTTTTCTTGGTAATTTGTATCGCTTTATCAGTCCGGAAACGTCGCAGGCATTGGCTCGCTTGCGCCCGGATGTTGTTATTTCATGCGGTGCCCGCAATGCTGCGGTGAATGCGTTTGTTGCCCGGGAAAATGGTGCGCGTTCCGTGGCGATCCTCCGCCCGGCTATGGTTTCCTTTAAATTCTTTGATCTTGTTATTTTACCTCAACATGACGTGAAAAAGTCTCGTGTGCCAGCGCATGTGGTTGTTACAAAAGGTGCCCCGAACCTGATGGACAAGGCGTATCTGGATGATAATGTAAAAGCCCTGCTCCTACGCTACCAGCATTTGCGTCATAATATTCGTGCCAAGATAGCGGTTCTTATCGGTGGTGACACCAAAGGCTCTGCCATGCCTGAGAAGCAGGTCAGGCTTGTTTTGCGTCAGGTAAAGTCGGCGGCCATGGAATTCGGGTTTGACATCCTTGTTTCGACATCCCGTCGTACCGCGCCTGCCGTTGAACAGACCGTTGCGCGTGAGTTGACGGGTTATCCCAGGACAGCACTGTTGATCATTGCCAATAAAGCCAATGTGCCTGAAGCGGTCGGTGGCATCCTTGGTCTGGCAGATATGGTCGTTGTTTCAGGAGAAAGTATATCCATGATCTCCGAAGCGTGCACGTCGGGGAAGAAGGTCATTGCTTTCTCAGTCAAGGCCTCCGGCGACAGCAAACACGCCTTTTTCTGCGAAAAACTTGCGGCACAGGGGCATATCCTCTACACCTCACCTTCCGGTGTTGCCGCCGCGATCAACAGTATTATCAGGAATAAAATGACAACAAAACCTCTCGATGATAATGATATCCTTAAGGTCGCGATGCGGAGGATCATCCATTGAATATCCTGCAAGTGCTTCCGGAACTGAATGTCGGTGGAGTTGAACGTGGGACTGTAGACCTGGCTGTTTATCTCCTCGATCACGGGCATGCCTCAGTCGTTGTTTCTAATGGCGGGTCGATGGTGGCGGCATTGCAGGCGCATGGGGTAAAACATTACAGTCTGCCCGTTCATCGCAAAAACTTCTTTATTGCCTGGCAGTGCGTCAAAGATCTGCGCCGGATCATCCGTGAGGAAAAGATCGATATTGTTCATGCGCGTTCGCGTGTTCCGGCCTGGATCGCCTGGCTGGCTACCCGTAAGACCGAGGCGCAATTTGTGACGACATGTCATGGGTATTATTCACAGAATGTGATGAGCCGTATTATGGGCTGGGGTAAGAGGGTCATTGTGATCAGCGAGGTGGTAGGACGCCACATGATAGATCATTTCGGTGTTCACCCCGAGAACATCCGTCTGATCCCACGCAGTGTCGATCTGGAAAAATTTAAATTCCGCGCCCGTCAGCCGGGTCGTTCTTCTGTTGTGGTTTCTATCATCGGACGTATAACCCCGCTTAAAGGTCATGCCTATTTTTTGCAGGGCATGGCCAAGGTGATCCGGCTTATGCCGTTTGTGCGGGTGCGTGTTATCGGTGATGCGCCATCGTCCAAAAAAGATTATAAGAACAGCCTGTTATTGCTGGTACGGCGGCTGGGAATAACCGACAATGTGGAATTTATGGGTAACCGCGCGGATATCCCGGAACTCCTGCAGGATACCGATATCCTGGTTCTTTCTACGGTGACCCAGGAAGCTTTTGGCCGCGTGTTGATCGAGGCCCAGGCCGTCGGTGTCCCTGTGATCGCCACCAAGGTTGGCGGTGTGGTTGATATTGTGACGCATGAACAGACCGGGTTACTCGTCCTGCCTCGGGATCCCGAGGGGATGGCCGTTGCCGTTATGCGTCTCATCAATGATGGCAAGCTTGCTGATGCCATGGCCATTGAAGCCCGGCGTGGTGTGGAGAAGAAATACACGTTGGAACAAATGGCTTCAAAAACCATTGCTGTTTATGACGAGGTGCGTTCTGCGGCGAGTATCCTTGTTATCAAACTGGGTGCTGTCGGCGATATTATCCTTTCAAGTCCGGCTTTCAAGGCCCTGCGCCAACAATTCCCCCACGCGCGCATTTACTGCCTGACAGGTCAGCCCGGGGCAGCGCTGATGCATGGTTGTCCTTATGTGGATGATGTGGTGGTTTATGATCACAAAGGTAAAGATAAAGGACCGTCGGGTTTCTGGCGTATGATCAAAGAACTTAACAAGTATCATTTTGATAAGGTGATTGATTTCCAGAATAACACGCGCAGTCATCTCTTGGCGGCCCTGTGCTTCCCGCGTTTTAGTTATGGGTATGCCAATAAGAAGATGGGACGGCTCCTCACGGATGGCATTCCGGATGATCAAACGCATCTGCCGCCGGTGGCGCATCAATTCCGTATCCTTGAGAAACTCGGGATCATCTATGATGATGATTTCTTGCTTGAAATGTGGCCTCGCCGCGACGACCATGATTTTGCCCTTAAGCTTTTGCATGATCAGTGGATCGATGAAAAGAATCATATTATCGTCGGCATCAATATTTCAGCATCGGACCGTTGGCCGTCGAAAAACTGGCCGTTGGCGTCGCTGGCGGAACTTTGCGACCGGCTTGCGGCCGATGGTATCCGGGTCTTGATCACAGGAATGGATAAAGATCGCGCCCTGGCACGCCAGTTGGCACTGAGAACAAAGTCAAAACCGGCCCTGATCATCGGCAAAACGAACATCCTTCAATTGGCGGCGCTTGTGGCGCGTTGCCGTGTCTTTATCACACCCGATTCAGCACCACTGCATGTGGCGTCGGCCATGAAAGTCCCTGTGGTCGCTCTTTTTGGGCCTACGGATCCACGGCGTCATATTCCTCCCGGGAAGGTGTCTGTGTTGACTAAGGAGATGTCTTGTCGTCCGTGCTATCAGTCCCGATGCCGTATGGCCGTGCAGGCATGCCTTAAAGATATCACCGCTTATGAAGTTTATCTTAAGGTCAAGGAAATCCTCAAGGAGTCTGATCCGGGCGCATGAAGATCCTTCTATTGGCCAATCATTTCAATGCCGGCGGCATAACAACGTGCCTTTTGACGCTGGGGAAGGAATATATCCGCCGCGGGCATCAGGTTTATATGGCTACTTCCGGCGGAGGGTGTGTGGCCGACGCGCAAAAAGCGGGGATAGTGCATTTGACTGTTCCTGGCCTGGGCGTAAAATGTGAATGTCATCCTTGCCTCGTCATGGCTGTGGCCAGGGTCGTACGTTATGTGCACGATGAAGGCATTGATATTTTACATGCGCATACACGGGTAACACAGATCGTTGCGGCGGCGGCAGGATTGTTCACCGGTCGGCCGTATGTTTCGACGTGCCACGGTTTCTTCAAGCCGCGTCCTTTGCGATTGTTACTGCCTTTGTGGGGGCGAGGCGTCATTGCCATCAGTCGTTCTGTCGCTGAGCATCTTGTCCTTGATCTGAAGGTGGCACGCGATCGGGTGGTATTTGTTCCCAACGGCATTGACCCTGTAAGGTTTAATCCGCCGTCTCTGGCAGAAAGACTGAAAGTCAGGGAATGTTTTGGGTTTGAGGCAGGTGTACCGGTGGTAGGAACCATTGCCCGCCTTTCGGATGTGAAAGGTCTTGATTATCTTATTAAGGCCATGGATTTATTGCGTCACCGGATATCCGGCGTTCGATGCCTTGTGGCAGGAGAAGGACCCATGGAAGAAGAGTTGAAGTCCATGGTGCGTGCGTTGGGCTTGGAAACAACGGTTATTTTTATGCGCATGACGGGACGGCCTGAGGCACTCCTGCCGGTCTTTGATGTGTTTGCCATGCCGTCCCTTCAGGAAGGGCTTGGCCTTTCAGCGATGGAGGCGGCGGCCTGCGGTATCCCTGTGGTGGCATCGCGGGTCGGCGGGCTTGTCGAAGCTGTGAATGACGGCATAACCGGTTTTCTGGTGCCAGCAAGAGATCATCGGGCGTTGGCAGACGCGTTAGAACGACTGCTTCTGGACAAGGTTCTTGCCCAAAGGTTGGGTTGTGCGGGACGTGCGCGGATAATGGCTGAATTCTCGGCAGATGTTATGGCCGTAAAAACCCTCGAGGTCTATGGTAAAGCAATTACGGCCCATGCGTAACATCGTTGTTATTTCCGTCAACTGGATCGGTGATGTTGTTTTCTCAACGCCTGTGTACCGGGCGTTGAAAACAGCATACCCTGGCGTACGCTTAACGGCACTGGCCGTGCCCAGGGTGAAAGAGGTGCTCGAGCTGTGCCCGGATGTGGATGAGGTTGTTGTTTATAACGAGGCCCGTCAAGGCGGCGGTCTTGTTCCCATGCTCAGCGCGGCAGGGGCCTTGCGCCGCCGGCATTTTGATGCCGCCTTTATCCTGCGGCGTTCTTTGTCGCGCTCCTGGATTACCCGCCTGGCCGGTATTCCTGTCAGGGTTGGTTTCGGTGCCCGAGGTTGGGGAGGTTTATTGACCCATACAGCGGATGATACGGGCTTGGACGTTATCCATCGCAGTGATGCCTACCTCAGGGTGGTCGAAGCTTTCGGTATCAAGGTGGCAGAGCGGTCTTCGCGCCTTGCCGTAGGGCGTGACACCTGCGAACGTGTCGCGGCTCTTTTGCGTGGACATGGATTAAAAGGCGATGAACGTATTGTTGTTATGCATACAGGTGGGAACTGGGGGCTCAAGCAGTGGCCGGCGTCGCGCTTTGCCGCCTTAACGGCCCGGTTGACGCAGGAGTTGGGTTTAAAAGTCGTCCTTTCTGGCGCATGGTCGGATGTTGAACGTGTGCGTGCGATCGCCTTGGAATCGGGGGTTGCTCCGCTTGTGTTGGCGGGTGAGACCGGATTGAAAGAACTGGCGGCGCTTTTCAAACGTGCCTATATGGTGGTATCCGCAGATTCCGGGCCTTTGCATGTGGCCAGTGCGGTGGGGGCGAATGTGGTGGGACTTTTCGGCCCAACGACGCCAGAGATCACCGGCCCTCGCGGGCAGGGGCGTATCAGGGTTTTGACCCGTGACACGCGATGCAATCGCGCGCCCTGTTATTACCTGGAGTGTCCGGATAATCGCTGTATGAAAGCATTGACGGTCGACGATGTTCTTCAAACTTTCCAGATCCTTAAAAGTTAACCGCGTCTTGCTGATATCACTGAGCAATATCGGTGATGTCGTCATGACTTTTCCAGTCTTTGATGCCCTTGGGACTGCGTTCCCGGATGCCGCCATCGACGTTGTTGTGGGGCCTAAAGCGGTGGCTTTCTTTAAAGGCAACCCGTATCTCTCTAGGCTTATTCCTTTTAATAAACGTATGCTGCCGCTTGAAACCCTTCAGTGGCTTGCAGAGCTTCGACGCACACATTTCGATCTTGTCATTGATCTGCGCAATACGTTTTTCCCTTTTCTGATTAGGGCAAAGACGGTGACCAGCCCTTTCTTTCATCCCGATAGAATGCATATGAAAGATAAACATCTTGCGCGATTAACACATGTGCTGGGAAAGCCAGCTTCCTTTTCTGCCCGTCGTGCCATTGTTCTGGCATCAGAAGACAAGCTTTCTGTGAAGAAATTGCTCGGTGGCTGGCAGGATTATGTTGTTATAGCACCCGGTGCGGCTGATGCCCGCAAGCGTTGGATGGAGGCAGGGTTCGCGGCTTTGCTGGAATATTTCCATGAACGCGGGCAAGCTGTCGTGTTTGTAGGGGACAAGGCTGACCGCCTGATCGCCGACAGATTAATGCCGCGTGTGTCCGGCGGTGTTTTGAACCTTTGCGGTCAGACAACGCTCCTTGAACTGGCCGGGATACTGGAAAACGCCGCTCTTGCGCTGGTCAATGATAGCGGCATTATGCATCTGGCAAGTTATCTGGACAGGCCTGTTCTTGCTTTATTCGGGCCAACAGATCCGTTCCTTTATGGCCCTTGGGGTTCTTGCCGTGGTGTGTTGCGTCAAGGAACGGTTATGGAAGCCATCCAACCAACGGACGTTGTGGCGGCTCTGCGGTCATTGCATTTAAATCTGGACACCGGTCCTGTTTTAGGTTAAGGTTTTGCAAGTTTGTTAATGCTAACCAATAATTACGGCATCCTTTTTGATTAAAGGTAGCTTCAGATGACACAAGCTGGGTCCTCCCAAAACTTTTCCCGTATTTTAATTATCCGTGCTGACAGGATAGGCGATACGGTGTTATCCACGCCAGTTATCGAGGCCATGAGGACGGCCTATCCTTCGGCACATATTGCCGTGATGGTTCAAACCTATGTTAAAGATGTCGTTGCGAACAATCCCTTCCTGAATGAAATCATCATTTACAACAAGAAGCAGGTCGAAGGCGACTGGCTGGGTTTTTCTCAGTTCGCGTGGGAAATAAGAAAAAAGAAGTTCGACCTTGCCTTGATCCTTCATCCGACGAATATTGTTCATTCCCTTGCTTTCCTCGCTGGCATACCGCGCAGGGTCGGGTACGACCGCAAGATGGCTTTTCTTCTGACGGACACGATCAAAGATACCAAACACCTCGGGCAGAAGCATGAAATGGAGTATGTCCTGGATCTGGTGCGGCATCTGGGGATCGATCCTGTGCATCACGGGCCGTATGCGCCTTTGGACGCACGTTCTGAGCAATGGGCGGATGAATTATTGAGCAAGTACGGGCTGACACCCCAGGACAAGATATTGGCGTTGCATCCGGGAACCAGTTGCCGTTCCAAAATGTGGCCTGCGGCGTATTTTGCGGGAGCGGCCGATGAACTTGTCCGGCGTGAAGGCTTCAAGGTTTTGGTTCTGGGCGGGCCTGATGAAAAAGGAATAACACAGGATGTTGTGCGGCGTATGTCTGCACCAGCCATTGAACTGGCCGGCATTTCTGTGAGCCAGGATACCAGTATCCTTAAACGATGCCAGCTGTTGCTCACAACCGATTGCGGGATCATGCATATCGCGGCGGCGCTGGGGGTTCCCCTTGTTGTTATTTTTGGAAGAAAACAGCCCGGGATCAGCCCGATCCGGTTCGGCCCCGTGAGCAAGCAAGGCCGGGTGTTGCATAAAGACGTTGGGTGTAGGCAATGCCTTGCCCATGAATGCACCAGGGGTTTTGCCTGCCTGCAGGCTGTGCGTGTGGACGAAGTGGTTGACGCGGCACAAGCGCTCCTCAAGGAGCCACATGCCTGAACAAAGCCAATCATTCACACGCGAGGCGATCGCCTCGCTTTGCGCGCAGGCGGTGCATCCGGATGAAGTTGTCAGTAATACTGCGGTGCGCCGTTTATTCGCCGAGGTTGTCGAGGTTCTCAACGATTCTTTCTTGCCCAGCCGCGCGGCGCTTTACGACAAGATATTCACCCAAGTCATTAATCATTGCCGGCATCTTCCTGAAGGGAAGGGCCTTGATGAGCTTTTAAAGCGTTTTGATATCACCGATGAACGTACCATGTTGGCCAGAAAGAAAAAGATACAGGCCGTAGCGGTCTTCTCGCCGACGGTGTTGAAGAAAGTCCGCAAGATCTGTGTCCTGTCGCGTGTGACGATCGGGGCTGATGTTGCTGTTACCGGTGTTGTCTTGCGCAAGTTGATGACTGTTTTTCCCGGCGTCAGCATCACCCTGATCGGACCGAACAAGCTGGCCGAGGTGTTCGGTGGGCATCCTGATATCAGGATCAAGGATGTGCCGTATGCCCGTCGTGGCGGACTGCTGGGGCGGCTTTATGCCTGGGTCGACCTTGTGTCGATCATTGATGCAGAAAAGCAAGACCTGGAGCCGGAAGAGTTCCTGGTCATTGACCCTGATTCTCGCCTGACCCAGTTGGGGCTTTTGCCGGTTGTGCCGGAGGATCGAGGGTATTATTTCTTTCCGAGTAGGACGTATACCAACGGGCAGGCAAGTTCTATGGGTGCGCTGACCGCCTGCTGGCTTGAGGATATCTTTGGGGGTGGCAACAAGAAAATATATCCCGGAATATTTATTAATCAGGATGTGCTGGCGCTGGGCAAGACCTGCGCGCAGAAGCTTTCCTTGTCAGGCCAACGCCCAGTTGTCAGCATCAACTTTGGTGTTGGCGGCAATGAGAACAAAAGGGTTTCTTCCGTTTTCGAGGAGTGCCTTGTGGCCGCTATTATCCAGCTGGGCGCGGCTGTTATCCTGGACAAAGGGTTTGGCAGTGAAGTCGCGCTGACCGATGCCATGCTCGCACGACTGAAATCAAAAGGCTTGGCTGTTCTTGAGGTCGACCCAGGGAATATTCAGGAGTTATCCCGGCAAAAATCCTTAACATACGATGTTCTGACGTGGGAGGGCGGTATCGGCGTTTTTAGTGCCATGATCGCGGCCAGTGATGTTTATATCGGTTATGATTCCGGTTTTCAGCACATTGCCGCGGCGCAGGGCATTGCGGTGATCGATGTCCTTATCGGTGCGGCATCGCCATTATTCGCCCGGCGCTGGACGCCTTACGGAAGGAATAATGTCCTGGTTATCCGTGGCTCACGGGGGCGGCGTGCCCAGCCGTATTCAGAGGCGATCCTAACCCAGATCACGGCATATCTGGGTAGAAAGTTATTGGCTAAAAATAATAAAAGTAATTCTTGAAATTTGACATCATGCCGTTGGTATGTTATATTTCAATTAACTCAATAAATAATAGAAAAAATGTTAAAAACACTACTCACACTTTTTTTCGTGGTTTCGATGGTTTCTACATCTTTGGCGGCTGTCACGTTAAGTGTGACACCGCTCGATGGTAGCAACAGTTTACGTCTTGATAATGTTACGGCTGGCCTGAATAATCGTAAAGAGATTCGTGTTCAGGTGGCTTCAACAGATGGTAACCGTTACCAGGTTTTTCAGCGATTGGTCGAGCCACTGATCAATGAAAAGGGTATGGCACTTGATAGCCAAGCGATTGAAACAGCGTCTTATAATAATACAAATTCTTCAGGTACGCTTTATTTGCAGAACGTTGAACGTGTCAATTTGAGCGAACAGCATCTTTATTCATCCGGGCAGGGTGGCGACAGCGATTCGTTCATCATGGGATATTCTATTCGACCGGATCAGGTCGTTGAGGGCGGGCATTACACAGGAAGGCTGGTTTTTATCGTTCGGGCCGTAGGCAGTGATGCTCAGGATCAGGTGATTGTGAATGTTTCGCTTGAAAGTCAGTCCGTACGGGTGATCAAGGTTGCCGGCGCACATGTGGATGATCGTGTTACAATTAAAGATACAGATAATTATAAAACTTTGACAGATTATGTCAAAGTTGCATTTTCAGGCAATGATCGTGATATTCGGATTTATCAGGAGTTTTCATCGTGGCCTAAAAATGTTAGGGGTGATGAGCTGGGACAGGGGCTTTTGCAGTTTAATGTGTCAAGTCTTTCCACTGATAATGCTATGGATCAAGGTGCGGTTGTGGCGGGTTTGGACAGGGTTCTTATTTATTCAGGATCGGCGCGTGCAAATGAAATAGCGGTGGCGTGGGTGATCGATCCTGAAAAGGTCAAGGGGCAGGATACAGGATCTTATGAGGGAAAGCTGAAATATGTAGTGGAATCATCCGATGGACGCGAAGAATTTTTTGTTAACCTTGAATGTATTATTCAACCAGTTTTCACGATCACGGTCGATGTTCCTCCTGGCGGGGTTAATTTTGGCAAGATTTTACCCAACAGCCCTGCTCAAGAGAAATCTGTTGATGTGATCGTTAATTCAAATCTTAAGAAGCCGTACCAGGTAGTTCAGGGGCTACAGGCGGCTATGACCAACCAGAAAGGAGAGCAGATCAATAATAAATATTTGATGATGAAGGTGGAGTTGCCGGCAGGACAAAAAGGACAGCCCAGATTCACGGAATTCACCCCTGTAGAGACCGCTGAATATCCAGTTTTTCTTTCCGATGCGCAGGGCAGTCCGGTGTCTTTTAAAGTTATATATAGTTTACAAGGGTACCCGGGGGTTATGCCTGGGGATTTTCTGGCACCTGTCAGGTTCAGCCTGCAGGAAAACTAAAAAAAGGAGAATGTTATGAAGAGGATAATGGGGTTAATAGCAACAGCCGTATTTGTGGTAGGGGTTGCCGGGTCAGCGCATGCTATTGTCGCGACGGACACTTTTTCGCTCACGGCGACCATGCAGGCAGTTTCATCGATTAGTATGAGTGTTAATTCGGTTGATTCAGCCACATCGAAGATTTGGACACCCGTAACAGTCACGGGAGGAGCTGCAGCGTTGAGTTTCGATCCTATGTCATATAAAACGTTCTATGATACCGTTGATCCAACAAAGGTAGTTGGTAATGCATGGCTTCCCGATCATTTTTTTGCCATTGATATTGGTTCTCAGGGTTCTGTAACTAACTATACCGTTGCGGTGAAATATGCCGAAACCAATGCGGATAATCCAAACTTTGCTGCGGGTGGTCATGGTTTGGGTTGGAAATCGACCGTAACGTTTATGCAGGAAACAGGTACTGCTGAAAATGCGATTGTAAGGCATGGTGGCGCGGGCAAGATGTTGCTTAAAGACATTGCTTTGACAGGAGCTACCGGTCAAGTTGTTACAAAAGCTGATGTAGGTTCCGGTTGGTTAAGATTGTATGTTGGTATCGTGGCTAAGGCTACGACAGGCATTGCGGATCCGGCGGCAGGCGAAGTGTTCACCAATGCGGATGCTGCTGGTGCTTATAAGGGCACACTGACAATTGTTGCAACAATGACCTGATTAGTGTTGGTTTGATTTCTCCGGACACAGCCAGACGATAGTCTTTCTTGGCTTGGAAAGTATCGCTGGCTGTGTCCGTTAGGTTTTTTAAAACTAAAATCATACTTTCAGGATACTATGAAAACAATAAAAGGATTACTTTGGGTGTTTCTCGTGATCCTCTTTATGACTAAATCTAGTTATGCCTTTATTATGAATAAAGATTTGGGTCTTGTGGCCACCATCGAGGCTGCCACTGGTTTGAATTTCCTTACCTTCTCGGTGACGAACAGCTCGGGTAGTGATGTCCTTTCCCCGGCAGGTTCAACGTTATCTTTCGGTGATCTTATTTACAGCGCGGTCACGGATCCTTTAACACATGTTGTGTCCACTTCCTGGCGATCGGATCACGCATTTGCCATTGAGATCGCGCCTGTTGGTGGAACGGCTAGTACGATGAATATTAATGTGCAATATAGTGAATTGACTAATCCAAACAGTACGACGAACGGGCATGGTTTAGGATGGAAGTCAACGGTAACATTTATGAACATTATAAATAATGTCGAATCACCTATAACTGCTCACGGTGGTACCGGCAAGATGCTCCTTAAGGATTTGCCAGAATCAGGTGAGGCGGTAACATCCGCACAGATCATTGCTGGATCGTTGCGGATGTATATCGGGATGGTTGCCAAAGATCCATCTGCCGCCATCCCGGATCCGGTCGATGGTGAGGTGTTCACCAATTTTGATCAGCCTGGTGAATATACTGGGAAATTAACGATTTCAGCCACAGGTTTTTAAGGATAGACCCATGATAAACGCAGGCAAGATAACTTTTAAAGTCATGTTTGTTACGTTAGTGATTTTTGGCTTAACAGCCAGTCAGGCAAGAGCCCAGTATTTTATTGAGGGGGGCAAGGAAGTGCTTGCAGTGTCAGGTGGTGAGCGTATTAATAAATCTGTCATCATTCACAATTCAACCGCAGAGAATATTTCCTTGAAAGCTTCGTGGGAAGATTTTCAGTACGAACCCCCTTTTGACGGCACAAAGTCTTTTGTCCCGGCAGGCACAGGCACGCGCTCGCTCAGCCAGTGGATCAGTTTTTCTTCGACTCCATTTATAATCCCCCCCTTTGGACAACAGCAGCTCAATTATACGTTAAGTGTGCCAGCGGTAATCAAGGACGGATATTACGGTGTGCTTTTTGTTGAAAGAGCAGGTGATCCCGAAAATACAAAGACTGGGTTGCAGATCATTACCCGTGTGGGCAGTCTTTTCTTTGTTGAACCTAAGGATGCGGTGAGAAAGGCTCAGATCCGTGACATCGCCATTGCGGGCACAACGCTCAAAGGGATATTCCATAATCAGAGTACCGTTGTGCTGATCCCTAAGATGACCTATTATTTTATGGATGAGCAGGGTGTTGTAGCTGATCGGGGCGATATTAAAGCATTATATCTTCCGCCCGATGGAGCGGGCAATTTTGAGATCGCTTTGCCGGCAGGTTTGGCCATTGGGAAAAACACGTTGGTCATCAATGCCGAGCTTGAAGACAATAATGTTGTTGTCAAAGAAGTGGAAATAACCAAGGATGCCGCGGCTAATCTGACGATTTTAAATACACGGGATTGACCATGAAGGTCATGGATCCTTTCTTATGCCTATGGCCGAGATATTATGACCATAAAACAAGCGTTGATTGTCGTCCTTTCTGGATTGGTTATAATGATATGTCTGACCCCATCATGGGCCAGTAACGCTAATACTTACAAATATTTTATTAATGAAGGTAAGCACGCCATTGAACGCCGGGATATTCCTAGGGCGCTGCATTGTTTCAAATGGGCGTATCGGATCAATCCCCAGGCATCAGAGCCACTTGATTATCTCAATAATGTGCCTGGCGGTAAAGCTGTTTTGGATCAGGAAGTGATTTATGCCTCACTCATGGCATCGCGTATCGCCCCTCCGCGCAAATTTCAAGATACGCAAGCACTCATCGACCATATCAATTTGGTGAAACGCTCCCTGGACAAGATGATACGGCCTGCGGTGACAGTTCCGCCTGTTGCTATGGTGCCTATATCACATCCTGTTACTGAGGCCGTTAAAAAAGATGAGCCTACGCTCACGGCCACAAAGACTTATACGCGTCAGGGCAAGAAAGCGGTGGAGGATGTCATCCTCCTCGCAGATATAGTCAAAAGTACGATACCCAGGCCAACCCTGCGCCTGGAAATCGGCAGAACCATTATTCTTGAAGGCAAAAATATTCAGAAGTTTTTGGTTGTTTCCGGTGAGATCATCGGGGTCAAGCGGTTGTCGGCCGATCGCCTTCAGGTGGTGGCTGTTATGCGCGGCAGTACCATATTCCACGTTTGGGATGATGCCGGACGAACAACAATCTATATGGAGACACTTTTCCCTGATTCTTCTGGGGACAATGGGAATGTGAGGTCTTCGTCGTTTGAACATGCGGCACCGTTCAGGTTCAGTTATTCCAATAACTGGAGCGGTTATTATATGGCACCGCGCGGTTCGCGCATGAAGCGTCAGGGTCTATCCTTTAACGAAAACGTTGGGGTTAACGGGGAGACGCCGTATGGGTATCTAGATTCCTCGGCTTCTCTGTCCGGTTTTAATCCTGTCAGGGATATTCCTGCCTATACCTTGGGCTTGACCGGTATCCCTGTGCCTGGCACAAGGGCTATGAGTGTCCGGCTTTTTGATTCGACAAGGTCTTTGTCGCCGCTGAGTATGCCAGGGGCGCATTTACGTGGTGCGTTTGTGGATCTCCAAGCATTTAAGGAAGCTGTTGGCTTTTCCGTAACTCACGGGCAGTTACAGCCGACTTTTGGTTTTTCCATGTTATCAAGCGCACAGCAATCTTATCTGGATGCTTTTAAGGTGGTGCTTTTCCCCAATGACCGGGATCATCATTATGCGTTTAATTATGCCCGAGGATCCGGGGCAGATCGCAATACCGCTCTTACTGCGCAGGCTTACTCGGTCGAAGGTGTTTACAGGATTAACAAGGTGCTTTTCAATGCGGAGCTGGCTCGCGATAGCCGCAATACCGCTTCTATCGGGGGGATGTCCTGGGGCGGCAAGGGATGGGATTCAGCCTTGAGTTTTAAGAATATCAACAAGAATTTCACAACCGTGACCAGTGCGCCTTCCGGTCAAGGGACAACCAGTATGCTGTGGACATCCAATATCAACGCTGAATCATACTCTGCTGGCACCATGCTGGATGTGACCCGGCAAAGGCTTTACACAAATCCGAATAATCCGGATGCGCTGGATTATGATGCCAACGCTAACATAAATATCCCGTTGAGTCCGAAACTTGCGTTTGCCAGCCGTGTGCGTTATGTGGATACCGCCGGAGATATATTGCCCCGCCACAGCATGGGCCTTAACACCGGTCTTACCAGGAACATAGAGGTCTGGGGGGGGCGGAATGGTTCTGTTTATGTGAGCGGAGGGTATCAGGAAAGCACCTATCCGGATAATCCGACGTCAGATTACCATTCGTATGATGCAGCGACAGGCGTCAATCTTTCGCTGACAAAAAACCTGTCATGGTATCTTAGTTATCAATATTCGTGGCTCATTGAGGGGCTTTCAGATTTTATGTCGAATCCGATGGCAACAACAACCGGTCTATCGTATAACAGGCAATTCATGGAACGTCTTTCCGGGAATTTCAGCCTTTCTTATCGTAATGAACAGAGCACCCAAAGCCTCAACAGTTTCATGGCAGGTGAGGATAGTGTTGGTCTGTCCGGTTCGCTGACGTATAATCCCAAGAATGACCTGAGCTATTTCATTGATTCGAATGTACAGAATGTTTGGTCAAAGGCCGGACAGAGTACATCCTATACCAGCATGGATCTGCGGATGGGGATGCGCGGTATCTGGGGTACTTCTCTTGTATGGGATCCCAAAGGGGCTGTGTCAGGTGTGGTTTATAAAGACAAAAACGGCAATGGGAAGAAAGATGAGGGGGAACCAGGCCTTCCTGATATCAAGGTCAAAGCTGGTGAGAAGGAAGCGATTACGGACAAGGATGGGCGGTACCGCATTGAAGTCAAGGGGAAAAGGGTGAACGTGACACCGCTGATGGAAACGATCCCGACAGGTTATATTTTTTCGACGCCTTCATTTTTTAAAGTGGATATTCTTCACGGCATTGCGCGGGTCGTCGACTTCGGACTGACAACCCAATCAGGGATTTACGGCATTGTGTTTGTAGATAAAAACGGGAACAACCAGCCTGACAGGGGGGATCAGTTTCTTCAGCACGTCAAGATTTTGCTTGATGGCAAAAAAACTATCATGAGCGATTCACAGGGTACTTATTTTTTCCAGAAAGTTTCCGAGGGCGGGCATAATATTGCCATAGACATGAAAACCTTGCCACAAGGCCTTATCCCTCTTATTAAGATCAAGAATGACATTGTGGTGACTGAGGGCATCAATTATATATTCCATATCCCCATGAGGCAGAAGGCTGTCGAGCCTCCTATAGAACCACAACGCTCCGAAAAGTGATCAATTGATTGTTCCTGACCAGTTGCTGTTCCTGCACCAGCGGAAGGTTCTGTTGTTGAATCGTACTAATTCCGGTTGATGCCTGTTCCGTTTCCTGCGGTATGGTTATCATGCGTGGGAGTGTGACAGAAAGAATGAATGATTGTGTTTCTGTTACGCCATTGGCCAGAACGAATGTTGGGAAGGAAATGATGATCAACAGCGCGAGGGGGAGTATTTTGTTTAACATGTCGGGCCTCTTTCTTTCAGTAAGGTTAAGATGAGCCTGAAAGAAAGGACGGCCACGAGAAAACCCCGGAGGGATATTCTTGATTTCGGCAACCAGACAACCTTTCTCATTAACAGTATGAGTTAAGGCTCACGGCTTTGCGTCCTACTCTTTCAAGTAGTTTGCCTTTTTCGGATACAAAGAACAGGAGCTGCATGACACAATCAAAGTATAACATTTGAAAAATCAAATTGCTATTTTTTATCGGGGGCATTGTTGAATACAGCAAAAGACGTAATTTTCTTTGGATTTGATCGCAAGATACCTTTTTATCTGATGGGCATCTTCCTGTTCATGATATCGCTGCTGACGTATATCAATGCGTTCACGAACGGTTTCATGTTCGATGATTTCACCTGTTTATTTGGTCAGTATAGTGTCGCGGGGAGATCTTTTGCTGATATATTCATGCATAATCAGGCTGGTTTCTACCGGCCGGTGGGGCATCTTCTTTTGTGGATCTCGGCGGGCGTATTTGGGAATAATGTTATCGGCTATCATGCGGTTAATTTTTGTCTTTTTCTTTTGATGCTTTTCTTTTTTGTGATCATCGCTGAGAAATTAACGCAGAATAGGATGCTGGCTTTTATGGCGGGGTTGCTGTATGCGGTACATCCGATCAACGGCATGTCGGTCAATTACATAACAGCCTGTAATAATTCGTCGTATGTGTTGCTGATGCAACTTAGTTTAATTTCATATATCTATTATACGGAGTCCAGACGGAAGTATTTATATGTACTCAGCTTCATTGGCTTCATATTGGCGTTCCTTGCCCATGAAATTGCCCTCTTATTACCATTCTTTCTTATTGCCTATCGTATTGTTTGTAAAGGCGCCCGCTTGAAGCCATCGTTTTATTCGGTTGCTCCTTTTATTGTATTGGCAGGCTGTTATTTTCTTTTTCGGTCGAATGGAACGGCGGTTTTTGTTCATAAAATAAATATTCCAATAAGTGCGACCGGCGACCTGATGGCATATTTCTCGACATGGGTGGATCTTATACGCTGGTATTTTACTCAATTGATTTATCCCGCAAAAGTTGTTTTTTTATGGAGTGCCAAGATGGGATCCGCGCGTTTTATCGTTAATGCGGCTATATTTCTTCTGGGATCGATCGGGTTTTGTTACTTTATTATAAAGAACGGGAAGAACTGGAAGTCTTTTGCCTTACTTTTATTTCTGGGGGGGTGCGCACCTACATTTTATAGTTGTTTTGTGTTTTCACCGAAGGTATGGCCTTATTTTGAGCCGCATTGGATGTATTTTTCTCAAATGGGTTTCTTTATACTGGCTGGCGCTTTCTTCTACTATATAATCAAGAGAAATAGGTTGGTTGGACATTTGTTGATCGTTGCGGTACTGTGTTTGTTTATTGTTTGCTCCTGGCAGTATAATTCAAAGTGGCGGACGCAGGAGGAGTACTCTCGTTACTGGTTGTCCGTAAATCAGGGGAATTTAACAGCCTTTTATGGGCTGGGAACTTCTTTGATGGATAAAGGTGATTATGCCGGGGCAGTTGATGTCTTCAGATCGGCCAATACGCTCCTGGGGAATATTTCTGTGGCCATGGCTGTCGCTCTAGGGCATTGCTATGATGAGTTGGGTAACGGTACAGAGGCATTAGTAATATTTAATACGGTCACTAAAGAGAATCCCGGAAATGCACTTGTTTATCATTATAAAGGTTTGTACCTGATGAAACGTGGGGATCATGCTTTAGCCAGAGAAGCTTTTTTAAAATCCGTTAAACTGGATCCTAAATTTTCTTTATCGTATCCCTACCTTCAGGATACACGCCTGAAGAAATAGGGGGTATTACCTGATGAAAAAGCTTTTATTTGTAACGCATGAACAGTTTTGGCCTTTAAGCGGCGGTTGTACCGCCGGTAATTTCCATATCCTGAAATATCTTGCCAGCCATGGCTTTGAGGTGACGATTTCAACGCCTCTTTATACGGATGTTTCATCACTTGAAAAAGAGCATGGTTTCAAGTTTAAACCTTTTTCGCCTTATTATATGCATCGCGGCATTAAGTTTCGCATCATCAAATATTTGGGTTACGGGATTTTATCTTTATTTCATCTGATTAAGATATTTTTGAATAATAAATATGATGTTGTTTATGTCAATAATGCGGTGTTATCATTTCCTTTTTTATTCCTGCGGCCTTTTCTCAAGTCTTTGCTTGTTATCCGCTATACCGATTTCTTAAGCGGTTTTTTGCATGAGGATAAGCGTTGTTCTTATTGGCTCATTAAAGTATTAATGTATTATGAGTATCGTATTGCGGCTCTTTTTGATAAAGTCTTTGTCATAACTCCGGCGATGAAGCGTAGTTTATGCGGTAAAGGCAACCTTCCGGAAAGCAAGGTCATTGTTACTTTTGACGGGGTGGATGCCGATGTGTTCAATGTAAACAGCTTTGCCGATGCTTTCCGGCAGGTGATCCGCATGGATTTGAATATCCCTTTGGATGTCCGCGTTGTCATGTTCCATGGCACCGTTGAGCCGCACCATGGCGAAGATATATTAGCTGGTATTATCCTGGAATTATTAAGAAGGGACTTGTCTGTTCATATTTTGTTGATCGGTGTTGGCTTTAGTCATTTAAGCATAAGGGATGCGTTGAAGGCAGAAGCGAGGGTGTGTATCCTTGATTTTGTTCCGTACGAAAGGATTCCGTCTTACATCAATGCCAGTGACGCTGGGATAATCCCTTATCCAAAGAATGAGTCAATGGATATGGTCCTGACATTAAAACTTTTGGAGTATTTATCGTTGGGGGTGCGTTGTATTACTTTTGACCTTGATAGTATAGAAGAAATCTTCGGGCAATATGATTTTGTAAAGATATCACATAGCAGGGGGGCGTTTGTAGATAATATTGCTTTTGTTTTAATGGAGGGCAAGTCAAAAGTATCTCCGGGGATCATTCGCCAGGATTTTACATGGGATAAAGTGGCTGAAAAGATGCGCCGGGTGCTCAGCAGCTACTCTAAATGAAAGGTATCTTGTGGGTATTGTCAACAGGCTTAAGATAGCCAGTGCTTTTATAATGCAGCAGCCTGTTGTGGCAGGGTTCCCTGTTGAGATCGGTATCGAGATGACCAATCGTTGTAATCTCAGGTGCAAAATGTGCGCGCGAGAAGCCATGACGCGGCCGGTAGGCGATATGCCGCTGACTTTGTTAAAAAAGATCATTGATGAAGTCAGGGGCTATGTTGAAATGATCTATTTGCATGGTGACGGAGAACCTTTGCTGCACAAAGATATCTTTGAGGCTATCGCGTATGTCAAAGACAGCGGCGTCAAGGTTGCCCTGTCAACCAATGCGACGCTGCTCAATGAGGAAAAGTCACGTCGATTGATCGCTGCCGAACCGGATTACCTGATACTGGCGATTGATGGTGCCACCAAGCCAACGTATGAAGGGATACGGATCAACGGCTGTTTTGAGGAAGTCGTTGCCAATGCGGAAATGTTTCTTGATTTGAAGCGCAAGAGTAACAGCCGTATCCATGTTCTTGTGCAGTTCATTGCGATGAAGGAGAACACAGGAGAAGTTACGGCGTTCATTGATCATTGGAAGAAATTTAAGCCGGACTGTATCAGGATCAAATCTTGTGTGGACCTTGTCGGCAAGAAAGGGGTAACAACTTTTCAACACCCTTGTTTTTATTTATGGCGGCAGATCATGATCGACTGGGATGGTACGGTGTTCCCTTGTTGCGTGGATACAAATTCTCTTCATCATCTTGGGAACCTGGCAGAAGTTCCACTCGCCGATATCTGGAATGGCTCTCTGCTGCAGGCCATGAGAAAGAAGCACATTCAAGGCGGGCAGGCAGGCATTGATATCTGCAGAAATTGTGATATGAATCAGTTCACTATATTCACTATGGCGGTAGCAACGTTGGTTGACGGGTATCAGATCAAGAAATATTTGCCTTATTGGGAAAGATTATTCCCCAAGGCCAGTTAATTCATTAAAGGATGCCGATGGCTAAAGCACTGATCATCATTCCGACGTACAATGAAAGCCAAAATATGAAAGAACTGATTCCGGTCATTTTTCATCAGGTGGCACGCAATGAATTTGATCTGGAGTTTCATATTCTTGTTGTGGATGATAATTCAGCGGATGGGACAGGCCAGGTCATTGAGGCTTTGGCTCATGATTTTCCGGTTTACCTTTTAAAGCGGGAGAAGAAACTGGGGTTAGGGACGGCGTATATTGCAGGGTTTAAGTGGGCCCTGGAGCGCGATTATCAGTATATTTATGAGATGGATGCGGACTGGTCGCATGATCCGGTCTATCTGCTCTCATTTATCCATAAGATGCAGGAGGATAATGCTTCGTGTGTGATCGGGTCGCGTTTTTATCAGTGGCGTGTTTCTGTTGTTAATTGGGACATTAAAAGGTTGATCTTGAGCCTTGTGGGGCACAGGTACGCCCGCTTTGTTTTAGGGCAGATGGATATTTACGATACCACGTCGGGATTTAAATGTTTCAGGCGGGAAGCCATCGAGGCCTTGGCATTGGATAATATCACCTCCAACGGGTATATTTTTCAACTTGAAATTAATTACAGGCTTTTTAGAAAGAAGATGCGGATCGCGGAGATTCCCATCATATTTAAAGACAGGGTTTACGGGGTTTCAAAATTGTCAGCAGGGGTGATTTACGAAGGCTTATGGTTACCGCTGAGACTGAAGCTTCTTTTGATGATCCACGGGAATAAATTTTGATGCCTACTAAGATCATCTTGGCGAATTTGAGCGGGATAAAGTCGATGCCCGACGGCCGTTGGCGGCATCTGGTAAAAGCCGGGTCGCGTTGGCCTATGACGATCGGGTATGCCAGGCATGTTGATTATTATCCTTTTCCGTTCTCTCTGGCATACGGGACAGCCTTGTTGAAGCGCTCGTTCCCTGATCTCAATGTGCAGGGGATCGATGGTGTTGTCGATGATCTGGATGATGATGCGTTGTTCAGACGTTTGCAGTTGTCTCCTCCCGATATTTTTATCAGTGAAGTGACGCTGATCACCCTGAACGATGATCTGGCATTTATTAAACGGGTCAAGTCATCCTTCAAGTGTATGGTTATTGTTACCGGTGTCTATCCATCTGTATTCCTAGAAAACATATTCTTAAATGATACCCCGATCGACTATGCCATTTATGGCGAATATGAGCTGTCCTTGGATAGGCTTGTCAGGGTTGTCGTTGATGGTAATGATCCGGTAGCCGCACGATGTATCCCGGGGATAATCTTCAAGAACAATGATGGTATCTTTAAACATAAACAGCGTGCGGCGATCCAGGATCTGAATGCGCTGCCTTGCCCTGACAGGCAGGATTTTCCGCCGGATAAGTATGCGGATTTTGCTGTTCATTTTCCTTGTGTCAGCATTATGGCCAGCCGTGGCTGTCCTGCTGGTTGTGTTTATTGTGTGGAGCGCCATGTGATCTATGCATCGCCAGGTTACAGGATGAGAGATCCTTTGATGGTTGTTGATGAAATGCTTTACTGCCGGGATGTTTTGGGCGCGAAACAATTTTATTTTGATGATCAAAGCCTAGTGGTGAACAAAGGATATATTACCAGTCTTTGCGCGGAGATGCAGCGGCGGGCGTTGAATACCCCGTGGACCTGCATGGCCGATGCCATGTTCCTTGAACGGCCTTCGTTGGATATGATGGCGGAGGCGGGATGTATCGGTATCAAATTTGGTGTCGAGTCGGCTAATGAAGCAATATTAAAGCATATCCACAAGCCACTTGATCTTATAAAAGTTAAAGAAGTTGTTGCCTGGTGCCGTGCGCTCAAGATATCAACGCATGCCACATTCTGTGTCGGGCTGCCGCATGAGTCGGAACAAACACTCGGGCAGACAACAAGTTTTATTAAGGCATTGGATGTGGATAGTGCGCAGGTATCACGCGCGGTGCCTTATCCGGGGACGCCTTTTTATACATGGGCTAAAGAAAACGGGTTTCTGCGTACAGAGGATCTTGATTTATTTGACGGGATGTCTTCATCCGTTCTTAATTATCCTCAGCTTTCATCAGGGAAGATCGATCTGTGGTATGAAAAGATATCCAGGATAGCAGCACGCAGGAAATTGATGAATTATATAAGGCATCCGTGGAGGTCTTTTTTTGTTTTGATTTATATGTTAAAGCATCAGGGATTCAAGAAACCATTCAGTGCACTGACTGTATTTCTTGGACGGAGTTATTAAGTAATGGTGTGTTCACGCTTGAGGCCATGATGCGTATTGTACTCGTCCATGCACCCGTAGAGCGGATCATTGAAGAATATGATGCGCCCGCGTATCCGCATCTTGGATTAGCCTGCCTGGCGACCTATGCCCGGCGCAAAGAATTTGACGTCGCTGTGATCGATGCCAAGTTTGAACGCTTGACACTGCCGTCTCTTTTGACGAGGATCAAGGCCTTGGGGGGAGAAAGGCTTGTCATTGGTTTAACGGCCATGACGCATGACATCACCAGGAATGCTTTTGTTGCCGGGGAATTAAAACGGCACTTCCCCGGGGTAACGGTGCTTATCGGCGGTGTTCACGTTTCTGCATTGCCACGACAAACCTTTCAGGAGTTCCCGACATTTGATATTGGCGTCATTGGTGAAGGCGAGGTAACATTCATTGAACTCCTGTCGGCGTTGAGAGATGGAGGTCCATTATCGGCCGTGCGTGGCCTTGTTTACAGGGAAGGCCCTGAAGTCATATTATCAGAGGGCAGGGGCTGGATCGATGATCTTGATGTGGTTGGTTATCCTGACTGGGATCTTTTTCCTTCTGCCCAAGAATATCCGGTTAATATTGGCAGGGGATGTCCTGTCCCGTGCATTTTTTGTATGCGGGCTTCGGGTACAAAAAGCCGTTTCAGGTCAGCCGCCAATATCCTTGAAGAGTTAGATTTGCTCAACAGAAAATACAAGCCGCAGTATGTGCGTTTCTTTGGTGATGATTTTGCGGCTGACAAAGTGCTTACGCACACCATCCTGGAAGGGCTTTCACAGATCAAACCGGTCTTCAAATGGTGTGCCGGGATGCGTGTATCTAATATTGATAAAAGCATCCTGCAGGCGATGAAGAGGGCCGGGTGTGAGCATTTTGAAATAGGTGTTGAGTCGGGGAATAAAGACATTTTAAAGGCGATCAGGAAGGGGATCGCCCTTGAAAAAGTAGAGAAAGCTGTCCGCCTTGCCAAAGAGGTCCGGCTGGATTGTTGGTGTTATTTCATTCTGGGGCATCCCCATGAGACAGAAAAGACGGCCCTGGATACGATCAATATCCTTTGTAAGTTAAATCCGACGCAAGCGGCGGTGGGCATTATGGTTCCCTATCCCGGCACTGAAATATGGAATATGGCTGTCAGGGGTGAGGGCGGGTATACATTGTTATCCCATGACTGGCAGGACTATAATAAACAACTGGGGAATGCACTGGAACTGGAACATCTTTCAAGGCGGCAATTGGAATGCCTGCAAATGCGTGCTTACGTTATGCTCTTTGTATCTAATTTCAGATTTCTTGATTTTTTAAAATTTTGTTGGCGTTACCGGCGAGAAGCGTATTTCTTCTTGCGGCATTATCTGACCCGGCTGTTCAATCCCAACAGGTTGAAGTGATGGTTGTCTGTATAAAATATAATAGATCGATCGTTGAAGCCATGCTTTTTGTACTAGTGCTTTTGATCGCGTTATTCGTAGGCTTCTTTGATCCACTGCACTTGACACATCCACCTCATGGGGATCTTTTACTCAATGCGAATGCCGTATTTAATATTCATAATCATATCCCTTATGTGGTCAAAGGGAATTTACAATGGATGAATGAAAGAGAATATTATTTTTATGTATCGCCACTGACAGATTATTTTTCGGCTTTATTCTGGGATAACAAGAAAGGCTTGATCGAGAATGCCATTCCTCCTGTAGTTTGGGGTGTTATATTTACATACAGCTTGGCGTATTTATTTGCGCGAAGGTATTTCGGGAGAAAAGTTGCTTTTGCCACTATCTTTCTCATGTCGCTTTCTTCCTACTGGTATAATTATACGGTCAGAAGCCTTTATGCGCCGTGGGCTTTCCTGCCCGGCTTCTCTGTTTTATTTTGTTGGATATATTTGAAGTTCCGGCAGAGTGGGAATCTTTGGTTTATGGTTGTATCCGGCGGTATTGCGGCGATCGCTTTTTACTTTGTTACATGGCCATTCATTGTTTTAGTTATCCCGTCTTTGTTGATCATGAACTTCATGCGGCGTGCTGAACCCGGCAAATCTAAATTGATGGCAGGTTTCTTTATCTTTCTGGCCGTGTTCACCGTCTTGGTTGCGATTAAGGAATACCTGTTTGTGGCAACAGGATTGAGATATCCGGGTGATCCTGGCGGGTTGGAAACATATTTTAAGATCTTTTTTCAAGGGAGGTGGGTTTCCGAGAAAGCAGTTTCTACTTTCTCATGGGTCAATATTTTTTCAAGTATGGGTGACAACATCGCCAATGTTTTGAAAATGATCTTTATCCCGACAGCTGTTTATCCCGGTGGGAATCTTCTCTCTGCCCGCCCCCTTGATGCGGCTTTACCATTAATGACGCCGCTGGTCACCCTAGCGTTTATCCCGGGTCTTGCTTTTATGTTCTTCAAGAAAAGCAGTGAGGATATCAATAAATTCCTGCCGTGCATTGTTTTACTTACAATCGGTATGCTGGCTTTTCTTCTGGCGGCGCCTGTCCCGAGGTATATGCTGACTATTTTCCCTTTTGTCTACATGATCGCGGCTTACTATATCGTCGGTGTTTATAACCGTTGCACGATGAATCAGACAAAACGGATTATATTTTTTCTTTTGATCTCGGCCCTGCTTCTGTTCAATATCAAGGAAACTGTTCAAGACTATATGGGGAAAGTCTTGCCCGCTTATTCCCGATTTGAACACAATTGTTATAACAGTATCCAATGGCCTTTTGAGTCGCTGAAGACGTTTCTAGATGAAAACAAGGGTGATTATGACCTTATTGTTATTCCCAACAATTTTACTTCGCAAATGATAACTTATTTAAGATTATGGCCATGGCTGGTCCAGGTGGACGGACACCCAGCGGCGAAGGCGATCGCCAGCTATTCATTGTTTCTCAAGGGCCTGCCTTTCTTGCGCGCTGAACAATACCCCAACGTGTTGATCATAACTAATGTATATAATAGTTTATTGAATGATGAGATATGCCCCGGGTGGCCTAACTTGATGCCTTATGATAAAACAGCGCTGACGCCGAATGATGTCGAAGCCTTATTTCCTCAGGCAAAGTTTCTCAGGTATGCCGGCTGTACGGTTTATTCGCAGATGCTGGCATTGTATGAAGTTGACAGGCGCAAGCTGTAACTTTTATTAACATTATTTCTTTTGAGCCATTGACATGACCTTTGAAAATCCTGCTTTAAGAATTAAGAATTTACAGGACATTATTTGTTGTCCTGTTTGTAAGAACAGCCTGACTTTTGATGGTAATTCTCTTTGGTGTGCGCCTTGCGGGTTGGCGTACACGATCACGGAGGGGATCCCTGACCTTGTTGTTCATGATCTTGAATATTGCGACCAAATACGGGTGGAATGCGAGACGGATTTCTTTAGTTCTCAATTTGGACAACGGAATGGTTATCAGGTGTATGCCCTGGATGAGTATCCGCGTATCCTTGACGCCATGCAGTTAGGGCATAACAATAACAATGACCGGAAGAAAGTATTAAGCATTGGTTGTGCCTCGGGGGTATTTGAACGTGAGTTAATGAAGCGGAATTATCAGGTTGTCGGTGTTGATCTTGTAACGAGTTTACTGCAAAGGTGTGAATTCTTAACCGTGCGCGCGGATGCCGTGAGTTTACCGTTTATCATGAATGCCTTTGATCATGTGATCTGTATCGGTGTTTTGCATCATGTGCCGGAGGCCTTGCATGCCAAGGCGTTGCGCGAGATCCTGCGGGTTTTAAAGCCTGGGCAAACAGCGCATTTCTTTGAACCCAATGCTACAACCCGTAGCGCGATAACGCATCCAGCCTCGCAGTTCCTTAAGGCCAGGACATTAATTGAAAAGCCTATTTCTTTGCCGGCCTTCCAGCGGCTGGCAACAGCGCTTTTCTCGAAGGTGAATGTGTCTTATATAAAAGAAGTCAAACTCGTGAATTTACATAAAATGTATACTTTTTTATATCAGGTTGTTAAAATGATTTTCGATTGTATCCCGGGAACTAACAACAAAGAATTCTTTGTTTTAATAGCGCATAAACAGCGCTCTATGACTGGCGGTTGATTTTTTATGGCAAAGATGATTTTCGTTCAAGATGTCGCGTTTGAAGCTTTTGGTGTGGAATATTTATCTGCTTATGTGAAATCAAAAGGTCATACGGTTGATCTGATCATCCTGAACCAGGAAAAGAACAATTTCAATCCGGTAGCCTATTTGGCGGATCAAAAGCCTGATGTTGTCGGTTTTTCGATAACGACCATTGATCATCAGTGGTCAACGGCATTGGCGAAGAAAATTAGACAGGAAGAAAGGCTTGCTGGTACACTCGTTATTTTCGGCGGAGCGCATCCCACCATGTCTCCGTCCATGATCGAAGATGACGGGGTCGATATGATTTGTGTGGGCGAGGGGGAGTATGCCCTGGCTGAACTTTTGGACCATATCGATAAAGGTGTCCGCGATCACTCCACGATCAAGAATATTTATGTCAAAAAAGACGGGCATGTTTTCAAGAATGAATTAAGGCCTTTAATCGAGAACTACGATCTGCTGCCTTTTCCTGACAGGGATATTTATTTCAAATATCCTATTTTAAGGGATATGACCACGAAAAAATTCTTTTCAGCCAGGGGTTGCCCTTACCACTGTACTTATTGCAATAATCACTATTATCAGAAGTTATTTGCGGGGTTGGGTAAATATGTTGTTTATCGCCGCCCGGAGCACGTCATTGAAGAAATTAAGTACGTCCGGCAGAAGTACGGATTTAAACATGTTTATCTCGCAGCTGAGACGGTTACAACCAATCACCCATGGTTAAAGAAGTTCCTTGAATTATACAAGAAAGAAATAGCAGTTCCCTTCTCTTGTTTATCAAGAGTGAATGAACTTGATGAAGATATCATTAAAAATCTGGCTGATGCCGGGTGTTATTTCACATCTTTCGGGCTTGAAAGCGGCAGTGATCGCCTCAGGAATGGCTTGCTTAAGCGTGGAATGTCGCGAGAGAAATTGCTTGAGGTTGCAGCCTTATTGCATAAATATAAAATCAAGTTCCTGGTGCACCAGATTTTTGCGTTGCCGACAGAAACGATTGAGGAAGCATTTGAGACTGTCCATATGTGTGTGCGCATGAAGGCCGATTCAACGTGGAGCACTATTTTTCAACCGTATAAAGGGACCGAGATCTATCAGTATTGTAAAACGAACAATTTGCTTGTATCAGAAGAAGTGTCTGAAAATGTGAATAGTTTATATGCGCAGAGCACGCTTAAACAGCCGCATATAAAAGAAATATCGAATTTGCAAAAACTTGTGTTGATCTGCCTTAAATGCCCGGTAGCCATACCTTTAATCAGAGCCGCCATCAAGCTACCCAATAATATATTCTTTGAATTTATATCTAAGATCAATATGTTGATCAGTTTCAGGTTAAGGTATCGCCTTGGGTATGTTGAAATGCTGGGGATGTATTTGCGTTCCAAGAAACGTTTCGGTTGAGCAACGCCGTTCATTTGAAAATCCAGTGTTAAATCAAGTGTTAAACTTTCTTGACGACTCTGGGGTGATAATATATATTCATCTGTCTACCTGATTGCTGTTATGCGAGAGTAGTTCAGTGGTAGAACCTTAGCCTTCCAAGCTGATGACGCCGGTTCGATTCCGACCTCTCGCTCCATTTTACTGGAATTAAATGAAAATCACCTTATTGATCCCCACATTGAATGAAGAGACCGGCATGCGTTCTGTCATGCCGCGTGTGGACACGTCCCTTTTTGAGCAGATACTTGTGGTCGACGGGAACTCTAAAGATAATACGGTCGCTGTGGCACGCAAGATGGGCTATGATGTCGTATTGCAGAAAAGTCCCGGCATCCGCGGGGCGTACATGGATGCCCTGCCGTTTGTCAGGGGGGAGGCGGTGCTTACCTTTAGTCCTGACGGGAATTCTATCCCCGAGCTGCTCAAGCCTTGTATCGCCAAGTTTGAAGAAGGGTACGATATGGTGATCGTTTCGCGTTATGCCCAAGGGGCACGCAGTTACGATGATGATGCCGTTACGGCTTTCGGGAACTGGTTGTTTACAGCGAGCATCAATCTTTTTCATGGCGGTAAATACACCGATGCCATGGTCATTTACCGCATTTATCGCAAAAGCCTTATCGAGCAACTGGCGCTGGATCAGGATGCGAGCTACGCGTTTGAAGAAAAACTTTTTCGGACAAATGTCAGTTGGGAACCATTGCTGTCTATTCGCGCCGCCCGTCACAAGCTTAAGGTCGCCGAGATCCCTGGCGATGAGCCTGCGCGTGATGGTGGCGAACGCAAACTGCAGGTCCTTAAATGGGGTGCCGCGTATTACTGGCAGATCCTGCGGGAAATATTTATCCGTCTATGACAAAACAGCCCATGGTTATTTCAGTGATTGGTGATGGCGGCTGGGGAACCACGCTAGCGGTTCTTTTGGCGGAGAAAGGGTATGCTGTATGCCTTTGGGGTGCGTTTGCTGACTATTCGGCAAAGGTGAGTTCAACCCGCATTAATGAAAAATTTTTGCCTGGTATCCGTATTCCGGATCAGGTTTATGTGACGTCAGATCTCAAAGAGGCGATTGAGCACAGTGAATTGATCGTGTTGGCGGTGCCCTCACAATACCTTGCCGCGACACTGGGGGACATCCGTAAATGTGATTATCAAGGCAAGTCATTTGTCAGCGTGGTCAAAGGGATCGATACGCAGACATTCTTGACCATGAGCCAGCTGATCAACAAGGAGCTTGGTAAGGTTCCTATAGCTGTACTTTCCGGCCCGACGATTGCGATCGAGGTGGCCCGGAAGATCCCCACAACAGCGGTATCAGCGTCTGTTGATGCGCTTCTTGCCAGGCAGGTGCAGGCGGTGTTCAGCAGTCCTACTTTTCGTGTTTATACCAATCGTGATGTGATGGGGGTCGAGATCTGTGGCAGCGTCAAGAATGTTATTGCTTTGGCGTGTGGCATTTGTGATGGCTTGGGTTTTGGTACGAATACCAAAGCGGCCTTGTTGACCCGCGGGCTTGTTGAAATGACACGTTTGGGTAAGATTTTGGGTGCCAAGCCAGGGACCTTTACCGGGTTGGCTGGCCTTGGTGATCTTGCCACAACGTGCTTTAGCCCTAACAGCCGCAATCGTTTTGTGGGCAACGAACTGGGCAAGGGGCGTTCCATCAAGGACATTCTTTCTTCGATGGATGCGGTGGCTGAGGGTGTTGTTACTGCCAAGGCCGTACATGATCTTGCCAGAAAACTCAACGTTGATATGCCCATAACAGAAGCTGTTTATGAGGTGGTCTACGGTCATGGTGATCCTCGTAAAGCAGTGGCCGGTCTTATGGGCCGTGCCTTGAAATCCGAATGATCAAGATTTTTTCTACACCTATACGTCGTGAATTTATTTTCTTTGTTATTTTTCCTTTCTTTGTCTGGATGTTCGCTTTTTGGGGTTATCTTTCAGGTCAGCGATCGCTTGTGGTTGATGCTGTTTCGTATTACGAGCATATCGGCTTTTTTACTGATAATATTATTCGCGGTGTTTATCCGCTGTGGGAACCGTCCTGGTGCGATGGTTCTCCGTATAATTTCTTCCTGCGCCGTATCGGTGAGGCCAATCCCTTTTACTGGATTCCGGCAGTCCTGAAATTAATCGGCGTTCCCCAGGTGCATGCGTATCTTGGCTTCCTTGCATTTTATTACTTCTTGGCCTTGACGGCTTTTTGGCTTATCGCACGTCTTTTGTTTGAGGATCGGCTTACAGCTGCGGGCGCATTTCTATTGCTGCTTTTCTCGGGGTGGGGAACCCAGCTTTTCTTTAATTACATTATTATTATTTTTGTTCCGCTGGTCTGGTTTTTTTATTTTCTTTTTGCTTTCTTCAGGGAAGGCAAGAAACATCAGTTCATCGGATGTTTTTTCACACTGGCGCTGGCACTCACAACGTATATTCCTTTCTTCTTCCTGACGATTGCCGGTTTATTTGTCCTTATGTTTGCCGTAATCTTTTATAAAGATGTCCTGCCTTCCTTCAAACAACTCCTTGGTTTTGTACGTCAGAACAAGTGCCTGGCTTTCTTATGTATATTATTCATTGCGGTGGCATGTTTACCTGCCGCGGATTTTTATCATGAATCAAAGAAGGGGGAATTTGTCCTGCCTGGCCGTCATGCCGAGACGGATAGTTCTCCGGTTGTTGCTGTTGCCCTCAAGAGTGTTGTTGTTGGTGATCTTCTGGCCCAGGGATATTTCGACCGTACATTCATGGATCATGCCAGCCTTATCAGGGGAGAGTTTTTCATTTCCTATTTCTTTTTTCTGGCCTGCCTGATGACGTTCATTACTCCTTTGACGCGCAGAACAGGCTTTTTATTGATCAATATTGTTATTTTGGGTTTGATCTCTTTGACCGAGGCCTCGCCTCTTTACAAGTTTCTTTACGACCATCTTTTCTTTTTTCGTATTATGCGGATGGTGTCTTATTTCTTCTGGTTGGCTGTATTACCGATGGCCGTCATTTTGGTCATGGATCAGGTGCGTGCGTTCATCAAGGATTATACTGGGCGTCGTCCGGTTTTATTTTTCGTTATCGCAGGGCACATTGCTTTTGCTGTCTGGGCATTGACACGTGAAGGCGCGGTGTGGACATCCGGGGTTGCTATCGTGTGTTCATTGATTTTTTTTACGGCCATTCTGCTGGGGTGCCGGAACAAGAATTTTCTGCTTGTTGTTTTGATGCTGGGTGTTATTGTTCAGCCGTTTCAGCTAGCCGGATATGTGGTGGGCAACGGAGAAATCCGGCGTGGCGAGATCGGACGGTATGATCCGTCTGTCCCCCGGGCTTTTGTGTACGGGCGGCCGTTTGTGCCATCGACGCATGCGGCGCACAAGGATCCTTTTATCAGAAGCATCCAGGACGGGCTTTATTATGCCACGTCCTGGTTCGCTGATGTCTTCACACATGTTCCATCTGAAGACAGGCTTGCGTTTACAGCCAATAAGCTATATCTCATCGATTCTACGGTTGCCTATGATGCGCCCGATGCGGCTTTCTATGGCCGCCTTGCGACGGCCTGGCGCGGTCAGATGAATGTCGCTTACCTCGCAAGGGCTGAAGTTTCTCCCGGCGCATTACGGCTTTCTTCGGGTACACCATCCAAAGCTGAACCTGTCGGACCCGATCATCCCTATGTCAAAGTCCGTGCTTTTGATGTGAACACCGTGCGCTTAACAACTCAACTGGACCGCCCTCGATTCCTTTTATGGAATGACGGTTATCATTCCGGTTGGCATGTTTATATTAACGGGCATGATGATCGTGTCTTGCGGGCTGATCATGCTTTTAAAGGCGTTTGGCTTCCAGCTGGTAAAAGTGATGTGCTTTTTCGTTTTGCGACGCCCTGGCGCTATGCGGCGGGGTACGGACTTATTCTTCTTTTTGCTATCATTTTTGGTGTTGTTGTTTCTTATGCACGGCGTGAAGGTTTCTTGATCACCGGGGAGTGCTCCGATGGACAATAGAAAAATACTCCCTGCCATGCGATGGATATTTTCAAGGGTAGGTTTTGTTTATATTGGTTTGTTTGTTGGGCTGGCTTTTATTGTTGACGGCAAAGCGGCAGAATCGCGGGTTAAGATGCGGCGCCTAAATGATGCTAGGCCGCCCATGAACGAACTGGTGTCTTTGGCCAAAGGTGAAATTCAACCTAAGGACATCCATTGGAAACCATTGCGTCGATATTTTGAGCTTGTGCTGCGTTATATGCCTGACGAATGGACAGCACGGATGTTTCAAGGCGTATGTGAGTATTATCAGGGTGATGCTGTCAAAGCACTCATTGATATGCGGTATTCAGCAGATGCGTTCCCCCCTCTTTTTTGGAATAGCTATAATGCGGCCATTCTGACTTTTCTGCAGGGGGATATGCACTTGACGCTTTTATACATTGAGCAGGCTATGCGGATGCCGCCGCAGGCCGCTGCCGTGGCGTTACGCTCATCTGTAATATACCGGCAGATCATGTCTTCGGGTAATTTTGATATTGATTCAGGTAAGAATATGGATTTAGCCCGTCAGGAATTGGCGTTCTTGAGTGTCGCCGCGTATTATTATGCCAAAGATTTTGCGCAATCTCGCACCTGCGCGATGCAGGTTATTGGTACGCCAGGCCGTGATGAAGCCAAAGAGCCGTTTTATTTTTATGCTGGTGTTGCCAGTCTTGCCTTGGGGGATACCGCCGGGGCGTTATCATTTTTGGGGCATTGCATCAAGTTAAGATCCCGCAATCCGTTGGTTTATCGTTACGCAGGTGACATGCTATCTTCTGCCGGGAAGCTTGAAGAAGGGCATGAATGGCAGCGTACAGCGGATATTTTGCAGAAAGAAAATCCTTCGGGATTTCCTTATGCTGATCGTCTTCGGCTGAGATTTATGTGACCTAAAAATGTTTTTACGACATTTTGCTTTTCAAGTCGTTCATTTTCTGTATAATTAAAAGTCTTTATAAATAATATTTTTTATCGGGGCGTAGCGCAGCTGGCTAGCGCACTTGAATGGGGTTCAAGAGGTCGTGGGTTCAAATCTCACCGCTCCGATTTTATATTTAGTCTGGTTTCTTCAATTCGTATTATCGCGAAATAACGGCTAATGCACAATCCAGGTTTAAGGTAAAAGGAGGATGTTCCCAATGTCTCCAGACAAGAAATCTGTGAATGAGCGCCGTTTATATGTACGCATTAACAAAAACTTCATTATCCGTTTCTGTCAGAAAGATAATTCGATATTAAAATTTGAAGTTTCACAGATTGAAAATATCAGCCGCACGGGGATTTGCTTTACATCAAACAGCTTTTTGGAACCTGGGTGTAATATCTATTTAGAGCTTCGGACGCCGTATGTGACAGATATGATCTCCCTTGAAGGGCAAGTGCTGGATTCTCATGAGAAGGTAAAAGGCCTTATTTATCAAAATCGCTTGAAGTTTTTTAATATCTCTTCAGAAGCAGCCGATATCCTTGAAAAGATCGAGAATTATAATCATAACCGGACTGACTATCCATGAAAAACATTACAATCGGTCTTGTGGGCTTGGGGACGGTGGGGCGGGGTGTTGCGAAGCTTATTACAGCCAGACGTTCATTCGTTCAGGAAAAGTACGGTGTGGATCTCAGGCTGAAGGCTGTTTGCGATTTGCAGATCGATGCTAAATTCCTTAAGACGCTCGGCGGCGTTACCGCAGAGAAAGATTTCAACAAATTGATCAACGATCCTCAGATCGATGTGATTATTGAGCTTATCGGCGGCCTTCATCCGGCACTTGAGATCATCAAGGGGGCGCTTAATAATGGCAAGCATGTGGTCACTGCAAATAAGGCGGTGATCTCCACATTCGGTCAGGAACTTTTTAAACTGGCGCATGCCTGTGGCCGCAGTATTTATTTTGAGACGGCGGTGCTCGCTGGCGTGCCGATCATTAAAACGCTAACAGAAGGCCTGGCGGGCAATCATTACAACAGCTTGCATGGCATTGTTAACGGCACATGTAATTACATATTAAGTGAAATGGAGTCAACGGGCATTTCTTTTGACCAGGCTGTGAAACTGGCTCAGGAGAAGGGCTATGCGGAAGCGGATCCTTCGCTTGACATTAATGGGAAAGATTCAGCCCATAAACTGGCTGTGCTGGTGATGCTCGCCATGGGCAAATTTGTGAAGGCTTCGGATATTTATACCGAAGGGATCACGCACATTGCCGCTGAAGACCTTCAGTATGCCCGCGAGATGGACCTGACGATCAAGTTGCTGGCGATCGCCAAGAAAAAAGAAGACGGGATCGAGGCCCGGGTTCACCCGACGCTGATCTCGAGGAAGAAATCCTTGGCTTCTGTCAACGGTGTTTATAATGCGGTGCTCCTGGAGGCTGATGTGCTCGGCGATGTCCTTCTTGTCGGGCAAGGGGCGGGGGCGATGGCTGCCGCTTCAGGTGTTTTTAGTGATCTGATCAATCTGGGCATTCATAATGCCGAGCGTGACCGTACCTGGATCGGTGATGACCCTAGGGAAACGACCAAGCTCAAACTTCTTTCCATGGATAAGGTCCGTACTGATTTTTATATCCGTCTGATGGTCATTGACCGTCCGGGTGTTTTGTCGAAAATAACTGGGATCTTAGGGCAGTATGGGATCAGCATTGCTTCGCTCACCCAAAAAGCCGTCAGTCCCGGCGCTGCCGTACCATTGGTCATGCTCACGCATAATGCCCAGGAATCTGACGTCCGCAAGGCATTGGACAAGATCGGGAAACTCTCTGACATTAAGGCCAAGCCTGTTGTTATCCGGATGGAGCCTTTGTAATATGGCCGCCCAAGACCGTATGTACCAGGGGTTGATCCATCGTTACCGGGCGTATCTTCCTGTTTCTGAGAAAACACCTGTTGTTTCCCTGAGTGAAGGCAATACGCCGCTCATTCATTCAGCTTGTTTGTCCGAGCGGACAGGGCTTGTGGTCTTTTTGAAATATGAGGGATTAAATCCTACGGGTTCTTTTAAGGATCGCGGGATGACCATGGCCATATCGAAGGCCGCCGAGAAAGGCGCTAAAGTAGTCATGTGCGCGTCGACGGGGAACACGTCCGCTTCGGCAGCGGCTTATGCCTCGCGGGCCGGGATGCGTTGCTGTGTGCTTATTCCTGACGGGAATATCGCCTTGGGAAAACTTGCCCAGGCCATGATCCATCAGGCCCAGGTGATCGCGATCGAGGGCAATTTCGACGATGCCTTGAATCTTGTCCGGGATGTCACGGCTAAATACCCCATTGAACTTGTGAATTCGATTAATCCTTACCGCATTGAAGGCCAAAAGACCGCTGCTTTTGAAGTGGTTGATGACCTCGGTGAGGCGCCGGTTTTTCATGCTATCCCTGTCGGTAACGCCGGGAATATCACGGCTTACTGGAAAGGTTATAAAGAGTACAAGATCGCTGGCAAGTCTGTGCGTTTGCCCAAAATGCTCGGTTTTCAGGCGGCAGGATCGGCGCCGATCGTTCACAACAGGATCATCGAACATCCGGAAACGATCGCCACGGCCATCAAGATCGGTAATCCTGCCAGCTGGGCATCGGCGGTAGCGGCACGCGATGAATCGGGCGGACTTATTGATAGCGTGACCGATGAAGAGATCATGGCGGCGTATCAGTTACTGGCTGGTCGTGACGGGGTTTTTTGTGAGCCGGCGTCCGCGGCATCTGTGGCGGGGATATTGAAACTTGCGGCGGCGGGTTATTTTAAAAATGCTCAAGGAGGGACGGTTGTCTGCACCTTGACCGGACACGGGCTTAAGGATCCTTCGAATGCCATGAAGTGCGTCCAGCCGCCTGTTGTCGTTAAGGCGGACATTAATGCCATCCTCAAAGAAATTGGGCTTTAAAAATCTTCGTGTCCTTGTCACCAGCGGTCCGACGGCAGTGCCTGTTGACGGGATGCGCGTCATTACCAATCGTTCCACCGGTGAGATGGGGCGCCTTATCGCCGGAGAATTCGTCGTTCAAGGTGCGCGTGTTACCCTGCTCGAAGGGGTAGCTGTTACAACCACGGTGTCACTTGCCTCGGGTATTTCCCATAAAAAGTTTTTTTTCTACGATGAATTGGCCCGTTTGCTTGATCTGGAGCTCGCGCGCGGGTATGATATTGTTATCCATGCGGCGGCCGTGTCTGATTATAAATTAGCTACGGTAATCAAGGGGAAGCTGGTGTCAGGCAAGGCCTTGACCCTGGATCTGGTGCCGACGAAAAAACTTGTTGATCAGATCAAAAAGAAAGCACCTGATGTTATTTTAGTGGGGTTCAAGCTGGAGACACAACTGGCGCGTGCGTTCATTTTAAGGCGGGTTGATAGCCTTTTCAAAAAGGCGGGTTGCGATCTTGTTGTGGGCAATACCCTTAACGCCGGGCGTTATCAAGCTTGCCTGATCGAGCCTTCAGGCCGTGTTTCTCCCAAAGTTGCGTCCAAAGATATGCTTGTCAAAAGTCTGGTTGCCTGGATTGACCACAAAATATCATGAAATACATTATCCTTGTTCCTGACGGAGTGGCTGATGAGCCGGTGCAAGAGCTCGGCGGAAAGACACCGCTTGAGGCCGCGCGCACTCCTCATATGGATGCCATGGCCCGCGAAGGCTTTTCGGCACTGGTGCAGACGATCCCCGAGGGAATGCCGCCTGGCTCGGATGTGGGCAACCTGGCGCTCATGGGGTATGACCCCTGCGGGGTGTTGACGGGGCGGGCGCCCCTTGAAGCGGCCAATCTTGGGATCGAGATCAACAGCGGAGAAATAGCTTTTCGTTGCAATCTGATCACCGTGATTGATGGTAAAATGATCGATTACAGCGCCGGGCACATCACCATGGATGAAGCGGCCTGGATCATGAAGGATCTTGCCCTTGCCTTGAATGATCCTCATGTGACATACTTTACAGGTAAAAGTTATCGCCATATTGCGCGTATTGTTGCGTCGGACGTTGGGGCAATGGAAGCGCTTGCCTGCACGCCGCCGCATGATATCCTTGGACGGCAGATCGCGGATCATCTGCCGTCTGGTACAGCGCAGGAGCTTATCCGGGATCACATGGAACGGTCGCGCGCTTTTCTGGCCACACATCCGGTCAATAGTGCCCGTGTTAAGTCCGGAAAACTTCCGGCCAATATGACATGGTTTTGGGGGCAGGGGCGCAGGCCTGCGCTCAAATTGTACCGGGATAAGTTCGGGCTCAGTGGCAGTATCATTTCGGCGGTGGATCTCGTTAACGGGATCGGGCGCCTGGCGGGACTTGATGTTATCACGGTACCCGGTGTGACAGGGTATCTCGATACGAACTTTCGAGGCAAAGCGGATTATGCCCTGGCGTCACTGGCACAGCATGATTTTGTATTTGTTCATGTCGAGGCCACAGATGAGGCCGGTCATAATGGCGACCCGGCGGCTAAAGTCGAGGCGGTTGAACGGTTTGATGCCGACGTGGTAGGACCTGTTTTAGCATGGGCCAAAGCCCGCGGCGATGTGAGGATCCTGATAGCGCCTGACCATGCTACACCTTTGGGCAAGCGGACCCATACCCGCGCCGCGGTGCCGTTTGTGATGTATGGAAAAGGTATTGAATCCAACGGCCTTGACGGGTACAATGAAATTTTCGCCGCGCGTGCCGGGCTCAGATTTGCCAGCGGCGAAGCCATGGTGCAATTTTTTACAGGGAATATAAACGTATGAAAAGAAAGATCATTGTTCAGAAGTACGGCGGTTCATCCGTCGCTAATGTTGAGCGCATCAAGGCTGTGGCCGAGCGCGTGACGTCATACAAGAACAAAGGGACGGATGTTGCGGTCGTGGTGTCAGCGATGGCCGATACGACCGACGACCTGGAAACCCTGGCTTTTCAGATAACCAAGAATCCGGCTGCCCGCGAAATGGACCTTCTTTTATCGACGGGTGAGCAGATCAGTTGCGCGTTATTGGCCATGGCGGTGCGTGAGATGGGCTTTGATTCCGTGGCCCTCACCGGTTATCAGGTCGGTGTGCGGACAGACAATACGCATCAGAAAGCCCGGGTTGAATTTATTGATGACAAGCGCATTAAAAAGGCTTTCAAGGAAGGCAAGATCGTGATCATGGCCGGGTATCAGGGCGTTACGTCGGACAATGAGATCACGACGCTCGGCCGCGGCGGTTCGGATCTTTCCGCGGTTGCGCTGGCCAAAGCGATCGGGGCCAGTGTCTGTGAAATTTATACGGATGTCAACGGGATCTACACCACAGACCCGCGCCTTGTCCCTGAAGCGCAGAAGCTCGATGAGATCACCTTCGACGAGATGCTTGAGATGGCGTCTCTCGGCGCCCAGGTCATGCAGGCGCGTTCGATTGAAGTGGCCAGACGATTTAATATCCCATTACATGTCCGTTCGAGTTATTCCAAGGAGGAAGGCACCATGATCGTGAAAAACACACAAAAGATCGAGGACGTTGCTGTAAGGGGCGTTACCTGCAGTAAAAATGAAGCCAAGATCACGGTTTGCGCGGTTCCCGACAAGCCGGGTGTTTCTGCGGAAATTTTCAATGCTATCGCGCGAGCCGGCGTTAATGTTGATGTGATCGTCCAGAATGTCAGCCACACCAACAAGACCGATATTTCTTTCACCGTACCCAAGGCCGACCTGTCCAAAGCCCTCAAAGCGGTCGAGGATGTTGCCGCCAGGGTTGGAGCGGGAAGCATTCTTCATGAGAAGAATGTGGCCCGTGTATCTATTGTCGGATCCGGCATGCGCTCCCATCAGGGAACGGCAGCGAAAATGTTCCAGGCCCTGGCCGAAGCCAAGATCAATATCGGGATGATCGCCACGTCCGAGATCAGCATTTCGTGTATCATCGCCCTCGATAAAGCGGATGCGGCCGTCAAGGTGCTGCACAAGGGGTTCAATCTCGGGAAGGCAAAATAAAGTGGTCCGCGTTCTTATTTACGATACAACATTGCGTGACGGCTCCCAGGCCGAAGGCATTTCTTTCACCGTCAGTGATAAGGTGAAGATCGCCCGCAAGCTCGATGAAGCCGGGATCGATTACATTGAAGGCGGATGGCCTGGTTCCAATCCCAAGGACAGGGACTTCTTTGACCTGATGAAGAAAGAGCCGCTCAAGCATGCCAGGCTGACAGCGTTTTCATCGACGCGCCGCAAGGGTATGACCGCCGCTAACGATCCCAATTATAAAGACCTTATTGCCGCCGCAACGCCGGTGGTATGTATTTTTGGCAAGACCTGGGATATGCATGTGATCGATGTCCTTAAAACCACGTTGGACGACAACCTTGAGATCATCGGTGATTCGGTGGCTTTCTTGAAGAAGAAAAAGAAGGAAGTTGTTTATGACGCGGAACATTTCTTCGATGGGTATAAAAGCAATCCTGAATACGCCCTTCTGACACTCAAAGCAGCCGCAGAGGCCGGGGCGGATATCCTCGTTCTGTGCGATACCAACGGGGGAAGCCTGCCTGAAGAAGTGGCGGGTATTATCGCCGAAGTGCGCGACAATATTGATGCGCCGCTGGGCATTCATACGCACAATGACATGGACCTGGCCGTTGCCAATGCCCTGGCCGCGATCGACGCCGGGTGTGTGCAGGTGCAAGGGACATTCAACGGTTTTGGAGAGCGTTGCGGCAACGCGGATCTTTCGACGATCATTGCCATCCTTGCATCCAAACTGGAGTGTAAGACCATCCCTGAAGGGCGGCTCAAGTCTCTCCGGGATACGGCTTATTATATCAGTGAAGTTGCCAATCTCCCGCTGGCCGACAATCATCCTTTTGTCGGCCATTCGGCGTTTGCGCACAAAGCCGGTGTCCACATTGATGCTATTTTGAAGAATCCCCGCGCCTATGAACACATTGATCCGGCACTCTTTGGCAATCACCGCCGTTTTATCACGTCGGAACTTGCCGGGAAAATGCCTTTTGTCATGAAAGCGGAACAAATGTCCCTGCAGATCGACAAGAAATCTGATGCCGCCAGAGAAATGCTCAAGGCGCTGCAGCAGAAAGAACTTGCCGGATATCAGTTCGAAGGCGCCGATGCTTCTTTCGAATTGTTCATGAAGAAATTCCTCAAGAAGTACAAGCCGTTCTTTACGCTTGAAGGTTTCCGTGTGCATACGGAAAAAAGAGCTGACGGGCAGGCTCGGGCGGAAGCAACGCTGCATATTGAAGTCAAAGGGCAACGGCGGTTCAGTTCCGCGGATAATGTGGGCCCTGTCGGGGCGCTTGACCAGGCCTTGCGCAATGCGCTCACGCCTTTCTACCCGACGTTAAATGATATGCGTTTGACAGATTACAAGGTGCGCGTGCTCGACACCAAAGAAGGCACCGCAGCCAAGGTGCGCGTCATGATCGAATCGCAAGACGAGCATGATGCCTGGACCACCGTCGGTGTCCATGAGAATATCATCGAGGCAAGCTGGGAAGCGCTGGTCGACAGCATCGAGTATAAACTTTTGAAAGATGCCAGGAAATAATCCGAGATAACATGCCTGAATTATCACCCCGGTATAATCCGCAGGAAGTTGAAGAGAAACGGCTTAAGCTCTGGCAGGAGAAGAAAGCTTTTCATGCGGTGGCGGAGCGTTCGCGCAAGGGGCCTTTTGCTGTTGTCATCCCGCCGCCAAATGTGACGGGCGTCCTGCACATGGGGCATGCCTTGAACAATACGCTTCAGGATATCCTGATCCGCTATAAACGGATGCAGGGCTTTGATGTCCTGTGGATGCCCGGGACAGACCATGCGGGTATCGCGACGCAGAATGTCGTCGAGAAACAAATCGCCAAAGAAGGCCTGACCCGTGAAACGCTGGGGCGCGACAAATTCATGGAGCGGCTCTGGGAGTGGAAAGCCCATCATGGGGATACGATCATCAACCAACTGCATAAACTCGGCAGTTCGTGCGACTGGGACCGCACCCGTTTTACCATGGATGAAGGTTATTCCGAGGCGGTGCGTGAGGTTTTCATCACACTGCATGAGCGTGGCTTGATCTATCAGGGTTCTTATATTATTAACTGGTGCCCGCGTTGCACCACGGCGCTCGCCGATGAAGAGGCGGAACACAAGGATGCCAGCGGGAGTTTGTGGCATATCCGTTATGCCTTAAAAGATGATCCATTCCAGAGTGTGATCGTGGCCACGACACGCCCTGAAACCATGCTCGGAGACACCGCCGTCGCGGTTAACCCTTCTGATGAACGCTACACGCATCTGATCGGCAAGGTCATTATCCTGCCGCTGATCAACCGGGAGATCACCATCATTGCCGATGATTTTGTTGACCGTGCCTTTGGATCTGGCGCTGTTAAAGTGACCCCGGCGCATGACCCTAATGATTTTGCCATGGGGCGTCGGCACAACCTCGAATTCATCAATATCATGCATCCTAACGGGGTGATGAATGCCAACGCGGGTCGGTTTGAAGGCCTCGATCGTTTTGAGGCGCGCAAGCAGGTCGTTCAGGCTTTGGATGAAGCGGGGATGTTAGTTAAGATCGAGCCGCACATGAATGCTGTCCGGCGCTGTTACCGTTGCGATACGGTTGTTGAACCGTACCTGTCGCGCCAGTGGTTCGTCAAGATGAAACCGCTGGCCGAAAAAGCATTGGCCGCGTTCCATGACGGGAAATTGCGTATTCAGCCCAAGCGCTGGGAAAAAGTTTATGAAAACTGGCTGGTCGATATCCGTGACTGGTGTATTTCACGCCAGATTTGGTGGGGGCATCGCATCCCTGTGTGGTATGACGAACAGGGGAATACCTTTGTCGCCCGTTCCGAGGCTGAAGCCAAGGAAAAAGCCCGGGTGAAGCATGGTAAAGAGGTCACCCTGTTACAGGATCCGGATGTCCTGGACACATGGTTTTCGTCCTGGTTGTGGCCGTTTGCCACCTTGGGCTGGCCCAAACCCGGCAAGGATCTGAAATATTTTTATCCCACGGCCGCGCTTTTTACCGCGCCGGAGATCATTTTTTTCTGGGTCGCGCGCATGGTCATGGCGGGCATTGAATTCATGGGCGAGGTGCCTTTTAAGGATGTGATCTTGCACGGGACTGTCCGCGATGCCAAAGGCCGCAAAATGTCCAAGTCGTTGGGCAATGCCATTGACCCGCTGGAAATCATTGGTGAATATGGTGCGGATGCCCTGCGTTTCAGCATGATCCTTAATTCAGGGCAGGACATTTATATTTCCAAAGAGAAATTCGAGATCGGCCGGAATTTTGCCAATAAACTATGGAATGCCTCGCGCTTTGTGATGATGAACCTGGCGCCTGAAGCCCTGCGGATCGAGGATTTTGCCGGCATTGATCATGCGGCACTTGATCCGGCATCACAGTGGATCATGGCCCGTTATCAGAAAGCCCTTGTTGCTGTGACCGAAGCTATTGAACAGTTCAGGTATTCAGAAGCTGAAAATACACTCTATGAGTTTTTCTGGGGAACCTATTGCGACTGGTACCTGGAAATGATCAAAGGGCGTATGGATGATATCAATACACAAAAGACAGTATGCCTTATCCTTAAAAACACCCTTAAAATGCTGCATCCTTTTATTCCGTTTGTCACAGAAGAGATTTATTCACATATCACGGGGGTGGAAACAGTCCTGACGCTTGAAGCCTGGCCCATCCCTGAAGAGAAATATGCGTATGCTCAGGCAGAAGTTGGCATGGGATCGATTGTGGCCATTATCACAGCGATCCGCAATGTGCGTGCGCAGTGGAATATCAAGCCGAATGATCCTGTAGAATGTGTGTTTGTGGCGGCGGCCGGGAGTGAGACCGGCTTGCGTACGAATGAAGCCATGATCAAACGTCTGGTGCGTATGTCGGGGATCCGTTATGCAACGTCGGCCGAGGGCATCACCAATTCTGCTGCCGGGGTTGCCGGTGACATCAAATTCTTTATCCCTTTGGGTGACCTGATCGATGTTGCCAAAGAAAAGGCACGGATCACAGCAGAAGTCGCTCAGATGGAAAAAGCGGCTCATGCCATTGCCGGGCGACTGGCCAATGAAGGTTTTGTCAGCAAAGCTCCGCCGGAGGTCATTGAAAAGGAACGCCAGCGGATGACGGAACTCACATCAAGAGCCTTGGAGTTTAACAAAGCGTTGGCATGCTTGATATAATCCTAAAGAAAGGCCTGCGTATGAAAAAGTTATTAACCGTCTTTGTTTTTCTGGCTGGTTTTATGGCAGTTTCATCGGTGATGGCCCAGGTTTATGAAAAACAGTATAAGGCTATGACAGGCCCTATGGACCGTGCGGCTGCCCAGAGCAAGGCTGACTGGGAAAATGTAGCTGAAGTGGGGCATAATGAATGGTCTGACTCGGCTGAAGAGCGTTACACGAATATGACGAGCCGCCTCGATCGGGCCAACACACGCCATTTTGAGGCTGCTGAGAACTATCAGACCATCAATGAACTCCCCAACGGCGAATTTCAGAACGAACCCTTGTGAGCATGAGCTACGCATGAACATCCAGCACGTTCAGAAAACCTCGCGTGAACTGAATATCCGGTCCGCCCAGGTTGAAGCGGTTGTGGGCCTGCTTGAGGGGAGTGCCACGATCCCGTTCATTGCCCGTTACCGCAAAGAAGCCACGGGGATGCTCGACGAGGTTGTCATCACAGCGATCCGTGACCGCATCAAACAACTCGATGAACTCGACAAGCGCCGGGCCGTCATCGTTGAGTCGATCGGGAAGCAGGGCAAGCTGACGCCGGAACTCCAGGAACGTATCAACTCGTCCGGAACCATCACGGAACTTGAGGATCTTTACCTCCCTTACAAACCCAAACGTCGTACGCGCGGCATGATCGCCAAAGAAAAAGGGCTGGAGCCTTTGGCCGTTGATCTATTCAAACAGGACATTATTTTTGATCCCGTTAAAGAAGCGCTCAAATATTTTGATCCTGAGAAAGAAATTGCCACTGTTGATCAGGCGCTGGCCGGTGCCCGTGATATTATTGCCGAATGGGTGAATGAGGACGCTGATGCCCGCGCGGGGGTGCGTGAGCTTTTCCTTAAGAAAGGCGCATTCCAGTCGAGGATCATCAAGGGCAAGGAAGAGTCCGGCATTAAATTCAAGGATTATTTTGCCTGGGGAGAAGCGGTGTCGAGCGCGCCGTCGCACCGGGTCCTGGCCGCCCGGCGTGGCGAGAAAGAAGAATTTCTCCTCTTGCGTATCGTGGCTCCTGAAGCAGAGGCATTCACCCTTCTTAAAGGACGCTTTGTCCGTGACAACAAGTCGCCTGCCGCCGCCCAGGTATCTGTGGCGGTCGAGGATGGTTACAAACGCCTGATGGCACCATCCATTGAAAATGAAGTGCGCCTTTTGACCAAGGAGAAAGCCGACGCTGAAGCGATCACCACTTTTGCCACCAATCTTAAACAGCTCCTGATGGCACCGCCACTGGGTCCCCGGCGTGTGATGGCCATTGACCCCGGTATCCGTACCGGATGCAAGGTCACCTGCCTCGATGCCCAGGGAAAACTCCTGGAATATCAGACTGTCTATTTACAGCAGGGCGACGCCCGTGAGCGCGAAGGCGCCGAAACCGTAAAATTCCTGGCCAAGAAACATCTCGTGGAGGTCATTGCTATCGGCAACGGGACAGCTTCACGCGAGACTGAGGCTTTTGTGCGTGGTTTATCTCTTAAAGATGTTCAAGCCATGATGGTCAATGAAAGCGGCGCATCTTATTATTCCGCTTCGGACGTTGCCAGGCGCGAATTCCCCGACCTTGATGTATCGGTACGCGGGGCTGTTTCCATCGGGCGCCGCCTGCAAGATCCTTTGGCTGAGCTTGTTAAACTTGATCCTAAAAATATCGGGGTAGGGCAGTACCAGCATGATGTGGATCAATCCCGCCTTAAAGATTCGCTCGATGATGTGATCATGAGCTGTGTCAACCAGGTGGGTGTTGATATCAATACCGCCAGCCGTGAACTGCTGATGTATGTATCCGGGGTCGGCCCGGCACTGGCGCAGGGCATTGTTGATTTTCGCAATCAAAAAGGCCCATTTAAAAGCCGTCATGATATCGCCAATGTGCCGCGTTTTAATGTGAAGGCGTTTGAACAGGCGGCAGGGTTTATGCGGGTCATGGACAGCGAGAATCCGCTCGATGCCAGCGCGGTACACCCTGAGAGTTATGGTATTGTTGAAAAGATGGCCCGCGATGCAGCGGCGAGTATCCGTGAACTGTTGAACGATGAAAAAACCCGCCAGGGGATAAACCTGAAGAAATATGTGACCGAAAAGATCGGGATGCCGACCCTTAAGGATATCATGGATGAACTGGCTCGCCCCGGTCGAGATCCGCGGGCCCGTTTTGAATTTGTCCAGTTCAAGGATGGTGTCAATGCCATCGAAGACCTTGTGCCCGATATGGTCCTGCCTGGGGTGGTCACCAACATCACGGATTTTGGCTGTTTTGTCGATATCGGCGTGCATCATGACGGTTTAATTCATATCAGCCAGATGTCCGGTAAATTTGTCAAACATCCCGCTGATCTCGTCAAACTTCAGCAAAAAGTCATGGTCAAGGTCAAGGAAGTTGACCTTAAACGCAAGCGCATTGCCCTTTCCATGAAAGATGTTGCCTGAAGTAAATGACGCGTTTGAAAAATCCTTAAAAATCCCTTGAAAATCCAGCCTTTCTGACCACAATGGGTGGAACGGAGACTCCCTTTATATGGCATATCTAGTATTCGCACGCAAGTATCGCCCCCATACGTTCGATGAGGTTGTCGGTCAGGAACATGTGACCGGTGCTTTAAAGAGCGCGATCGCGGCCAACAAGGCGGGGCATGCTTTTTTGTTCAGCGGCCCTCGCGGCGTGGGTAAAACCACCTGTGCCCGCATCCTGGCCAGGGAGATCAACAAGGCCGCGCCCCAGGCCGAAGGCTTGATGGAATTTGACGGCACTAACCTTGATATTATTGAAATTGACGGTGCTTCGAATCGCGGCATCGACGAAGCACGCGCCATCCGTGAGAATGCGATGTTCCTGCCGATGTCGGGTGGGTACAAGTTTTATATCATTGATGAAGTCCATATGTTGACCGAACCGGCATTCAATGCGCTGTTAAAGACACTCGAAGAGCCGCCGGCGCATGTAAAATTTATTTTTGCGACCACCGATCCCGAGAAAGTGCCGACGACCATCCGTTCACGTTGTCAGCAGTTCCATTTTAAACGGCTGTCCATGGAGTTGATCCAGTCTCAGCTGAAAGCCATTTGTAAGACTGAAGGCCTTTCTGTCGATGATGACGCCCTTTATGCCATAGCCAGGGCGGCGCAGGGAGGGATGCGCGATGCCTTGGGGATCCTCGATCAGCTGGGGGCGGGGGGCGATCATGTGACGGTCGATAGCGCCAATGCCCTTTTGGGGTTAATTGACGTCAAATATATTTTTGATCTGGCCGACAATATTATTCTCAAAGATGCCGCCTTGGCCATGGGCGGCATGGCAACGGTCATTGATGCCGGCAAGGATGACAGCCGCCTGAGCCGTGATATGGTCGAGCATTTTCGCCATTTGATGATGATGAAAATTGATCCCGAGAAATTGCAGGGTTTGATCGATTATCCGGTATTTTATCGCAAACAACTGCTCGATCAGGCCCAACGCCTGACCATGGGCCAGATACTTAAGGTGATGGATATTTTCATCCAGACCCGTGATACGGAACGATTGACTGATGCGCCGCGCCTGGCCCTTGAATTGGCTCTGACGCGCGCCATCGTGGCACTTTCAGGGGTAACAGCGGTCGTTGCGCCGGTCTTACAACCACAACTTAACCCACAACCACAACCACAATCTGTACCTGTTCAGAAACCGGGCGTCGCGGTTGTCCAGGCCGCTGTGGCATTGCCGAGCGGTCTTGCGCTCGAAGAGATTCGCCAGCGTTGGGATGCGATGACAGCGGCGGTACAGTCTGAAAAGACTTTTCTGGGAACATATTTGCTCGAGGGCGCACCGGTGTCGGTGAGCGGGCATACGTTGACCGTGGCACTGCCGACCGAGTTTTCATTCCATAAAGAATGCCTCGAAGAACCTGACGCCATGAACCTTATCCATGATGCCTTTGCGCGGATCCTGGGTAAGGACGTTCAGGTCAAATTTATCTTGCTGAACGGTGTCGCCCGTGAAGACAGCGCGGCCCTCAAGGACGCTCTGAATATGATGCAAGGCGAAGTTGTCAACGAATGGCATAATGACCGATGATCTATCCACGTGTAATTGAAAATCTTATTGAACAGCTGACCCGGTTGCCGGGTATCGGGCGGCGCAGTGCCGAGCGCATGGTATTTTTCCTGCTCAATGCCCCGATGGACAGCAGTCAGCGTCTGGCGCAGGGGATCATTGATCTGCGTGAAAAATTGCGCTTCTGCCGTATTTGCAATAATTTTACCGAGACGGAATTATGTTCGGTCTGCATGGATCCCGCCCGTGATAACGGGGTGATCTGTGTGGTGGAAACCCCGAAAGATGTGATCGCCATTGAAAAGACAGGCAGTTTCCACGGGCAGTATTTTGTGCTGTTGGGAACGATCGCTCCTTCCGAAGGGCGGGGGCCCGATGATATTGATTTAAACAAATTGATCCGCCGTGTTGAAGACAGTGCCGGGGGGATCCATGAAATTGTCCTGGCCACGGATGCTGACCTGGAAGGTGAACTGACGGCCCTGCACCTGATAAAGGCATTGCAACCCTACGCCCTTAAAGTTTCACGCATCGGTGTGGGCTTGCCGGCAGGCGGTTCAGTGGAATTTGCTGATATTTCAACGCTCACCATGTCGTTCAATGCCCGCAGGGATGTGGCACCGCCCAAAGAAGTTTGCGCAGCGTCTATTCATTAACCAGACAGGGATTTATGCCGATAGAGAAAATCATCAAACGTAATGGGGACATTGTCGACTTTGACACCGAGCGCATTGCGCAAGCTGTAACGCGCGCGGTTCAGGCCACACAGGCGCAGTCCGCCCCGGGGACTGTGATTGACCTCAAATTTATCCCTACCCTTGTCGTCGACGTCAGGCAAGCGCTTGAAACTGAATTTGCCCATAGCGTACGTGTGCCCAGCATTGAGCACATCCAGGATATTGTCGAACACAAACTGGTCGAGGCCGGACAGTTCGAGGTGGCCAAGGCCTATATTCTGTACCGGGCCGCGCATGCCCGTCAGCGCGCCGAACGCCGTATTGAAGAATTGGCCAAGATCGAACGAGGCCTGCTCAAGGTCATCAAGCATACCGGCACGATCGAAGTATTCCGGGTGGAAAAGATCCGCGCCGCGTTTACCCGCGCTGCCAACGGATTCGAAGCCGCGTGCCCGTTTGAAGCGCTGTATGAACGGCTCAAGCTCATGGTCGTCGACCAGATGACAACGGCGCAGATCATGAAGAATATGCGCAAGGTGTGCCTGGATCTTGTGACAGTCCAGAATATCCACTGGCAGAATATCGCCGGGCGCTTGTATATCATGGACTTGTATAAACAGGCGTCGCGCAACCGCTCTATTCCCATCAGTGCGGTGTATTCACCCCAGGCATTCCGCGACCATGTCAGTCATTACATCAAGATCGGGCGTTACACCGCTGATTTTGAGAAATATTACACCGCGGAAGACATCCTCGCCGCAGGCCGCGCGCTCGACCAGGAACGGGACTTTACCTATATTTATTCGACGGTACTGGCTTTTGACCGCCGTTACCTGCTCAATCCCAACAAGAATGTGCACGAATTGCCGCAGGAAATGTACATGACCATCGCGCTGTTCCTGGCGATCCCTGAACCTGAAGCCCGGCGGCTTGAGATTGCCCTGAAGATCTATGCGGTCATCGCTTCCCAAAAACTGTCCCTGCCGACACCGACACTGCTCAACGCGCGCACGAATTTTCATCAGCTTTCCAGCTGTTTCAAATTGAATGTCAACGACGATCTCCGGGCTATTTATCATGCGCTTGAGAACATGGCGCAGATCTCGAAATTTGGCGGCGGGGTAGGGGTTTATCTGGGGCATATCCGTTCCAAGGGGGCCGCGATCCGGGGGCTCAACGGGTCTTCGGGCGGGGTTATCCCGTGGGTGCGCCTCATCAATAATACAGCGGCGGCGGTCAATCAGCTGGGCGCGCGGCTGGGGGCCATTTCCCCGACGCTGGACATCTGGCATCGCGATATCCTTGATTTCCTGAACCTGCAGGTGGAGACCGGGGATATCCGCAGTAAGGCTTTCGATATTTTTCCGGCCATTGCTGTGCCTGACATTTTTATGCGCCGGGTCAAGGCGAACCAGGACTGGACCCTTTTTGATCCGCACGAGATATTTAAACACAAGGGCGTCCGCCTGGAAGACAGCTACGGCACGGCCTTTGATACACTGTACGAAGCTTGCGAGAAAGACCCCTCGATCAAGATACGCCTGAGCATGCCGGCCAAAGACCTGATGAAACGCTTCCTCAAGACGGTCGTTGAAACAGGTATGCCGTATGTGTTCTTCCGTGACACCGTCAATGAACAGAATCCCAACAAGCACGCCGGACGGGTGTATTCTTCCCAGCTTTGCACCGAGATCTGCCAGAATACTTCTGACAGCACCTTCGCGGGGGAGAAAGGCACCGGGGATCGTATTACCCTGGAATATATCCCCGGAGACACCGTTGTCTGCAACCTAGCGTCGATCAACATGGCCAAAGTCCACACGGATGCCGAGATCAAAGAGATTTTCCCGATCGCCCTGCGCGTGCTCGATAATGTGATCACCCTGAATTTCTATCCGATCAAGGAATCTGAACTGACGGCGAAGCGTTACCGCAGTGTCGGGCTGGGTTTTATGGGGCTGGCGGAATACCTGGCCTGCAACGGGCATACGTATGGCTCGGCTGAAGCGCGGGCACACGTCGACGGGCTTTTTGAGAAATATGCCTATGCCACCCTTGAGGCGTCCAATGCGCTGGCCCTGGAGCGCGGGGCGTATGAACTTTTTGAGGGCAGTGAATGGTCGAAGGGGATCCTTTTCGGCCATGACGCCGCCTGGTTCCGCGACAATTCCAAAGATTCAGCCCGCTGGTTGAACCTTATAGAAACCATCAAGAAGACCGGTTTGCGTTTTGCCTATCATCTGGCACCGGCACCGAACACATCGACCGCATCTGTCGCCGGGACAACGGCGGGGCTTCTGCCGATCTACAAGAAATTCTTTGTGGAGACCAATGTCATTGCGCCGGTGGTCACGGTGGCGCCAAATTTGTCGACCAGGAATTTCTGGTATTATACGGAATATGTCCATATGGACATGAACGATGTCATCGAGATGATCGCGACGATTTATAAATGGATCGACCAGTCGATCTCTTTTGAATGGCTCATAAACCCGGCCAAAACATCGCCTGCCGAGCTTTATGCCTATTACATCAAGGCCTGGGAGATGAAGATCAAGACGGTCTATTACCTGCGCAGCATGAGCGGCGAGATCAAGGAAGATTGCGCCAGCTGCAGCGGTTGAATCACATGTTGCCTATAAAGGACAGCGCGTTATGAAAAAAAATCTGATCTTTAATCCCGACGGGAATGATACCCTTGAAGCCCGTGCGATCATCAAGGGGAATACGACGGGGCTTTTTAATCTCAACACGGTCCGTTACCCGTGGGCTAAAGCCATGTATCAATTGATGATCGGCAATTTCTGGGTGCCCGAGAAGGTGGGCGGTCTCGGCGAAGATGCCATCATGTACCGCAGTTTGTCGGCGCATGAACAGCGCGCGTACCGGGGGATGCTTTCGTTCTTGATCTTTCTCGACAGTATCCAGACGGTGAACTTGCCGAACTTTTCCAATTACATCACCTCGCCCGAAGTGAACCTGCTCCTGTCGATCCAGTCCTACCAGGAGGCGATCCATTCGCAGAGCTATGCCACGATCCTGGAAACAGTCGTCGAGGCACGCGAACGCGACGAGATCTATTATTTCTGGCAGATCGATGAGGTCCTTAAGAAACGCAATGAATATATCGGAGAGATCTATCAGGCCTTTCAGGATGATCCGAGCGAAAAGAATTTTTTCCGCGCCCTGATCGGCAATTTCCTGCTCGAAAGCCTTTATTTCTACAATGGGTTTGCCTTTTTTGATAATCTTGTTTATGCCTCCAAGATGACCGCGACTGGCCGCATGATCAGCTATATCCGCCGCGATGAACTGACGCATGTTGTCCTTTTCACCAATATCATCAAAGAGATCCGCCGTGAATTCCCGCATATCTATGATGAAAAAGTTGTCGTCGCCATGTTCAAGGTCGCCGTCGACCAGGAGATCATCTGGTCAGACCATATCATCGGCGACGGCATCCCCGGGATCACGAAGAAGACAACCAGCCTTTACACCCAATGGCTCGCCAATGCCCGTCTGGAAATGTTCGGCATCGCCCCTCTTTTCCCCGAGGCCACGATCAACCCGTACAAGCACCTGGAAAGCATGGCCGATAACAACAGCGAGAAAACGAATTTCTTCGAATCCACCGTCACCAATTACACCCAGTCCAGCTCCATGAACGGATCGTGGGATTTTTGATTTATATTTTAAATATTCTTTATTATGATTAAAGATAAACGCACCTATAAAGATCGTAAAGAATATTTGATCAAGGCCGTTTATGCCCGACGTAAGAAAGTCCGTGAAATGGCAATCTTATATAAGGGAGGGAAATGTGAGAAGTGTGGATATAATCGTTGTATTGACGCATTGGAATTTCATCATATAGACCCTACACAGAAAGATTTTAATATTTCCAGCAAAGGATATACTCGTAGTTGGGAGCGAGTTAAGCTTGAACTTGATAAATGTACCATCCTATGTGCTAATTGTCATAGGGAAACGCATGTTAAAAGTTAATAGCCTGAAATTCTTTCGAAATTCTTTCTTTCTGTTTGTTGACAAGATTGAGAATATCAGTATAATTCATAAGCTTTTATCATCCCGTAAGGGATTTGTTCTTTAAGAAATTTATTCCCCTGTAGCTCAGTTGGTAGAGCATGTGGCTGTTCACGAGTTCCGACGAATGTCGGAACGAGTGTCCTGAGAAATATTGGCGAAAGCGAATATCTCAGAAGGTGATTAATATAAGCAATCACCCTAAAGACACTTTAGTTAGCAGCCTCTGGCAGAAATGCCGGAGTGAAAAGCGGGCTAAGTCAGGAAAAGCCAGAAAATATTTCTGGTCAATCCTGAGCTAGCATCCATCACCGAAAGGTCATGGAGGGCAAGTGCAGAGACTTTACACCCGCCGCCTAAAATCAAAACATTTGATCATGGCGAAGAGAAAGTCCGACTCTCCGAGTAATCGGAGTCAGAAAGTAACCACAGTGTCCGAGGTTCGAGCCCTCGCGGGGGAGCCAATGTGGACGGTTGGGCGAAATCCCACCGTTCCCGTTTAACGCCTCGTCGGAAGCAATTCCGGCGGGGCGTTTTTCGTTTATAGGCACCGCTTCGTTGAGGGCTTCCTTGACGTGCGGTGGTATCGTGTCGGCGATGTATTGGTCGACAAACATGTTGATCTGGAGTTTGTCGTCAAATATCGCGATGTCTTTGATAAGGGCGCGTATAAGGCCTTTCTGGGCGTCTGGCGGTGCCTTATCGATGTGTTCCATGGCGAAGCGCAGGTTCTGGTGCAGGAATTCACCGGAGTGCGCGGTTATTTGAGTTGCTGATTTTTCTGCCTGTAATTTCCCCAGTTTATCTTCCAGCCTTGTTATCTCGGTTTCCAATTCAGTCATTTTTGTTTTATAGGTCACGCCTTCGGATATTCCTTTGGTGATGGCGAGGTCGATGAGGTTTTGTGCCTGTTTGCGGAATTCCTGCAGGCGGTTTTCAACCAAGGTGATCTGTTCTTCGATCTGCTTAAGGAGAGCGTTTGATTCGAAAATATTAGTGTCAAAAATATTAGTGTCAAAAAAATATTAGTGTCAAAAATATTAGTGTCAAAAAATATTAGTGTCAAAAAATATTAGTGTCAAAAAAATATTAGTGTCAGGTCTCCCGAAAGTCATATGTAACAATAGCTTAAGTCTTAATCCTAAAAATATTAGTGTCAGGTCTCCCGAAAGTCATATGTAACAATAGCTTAAGTCTTAATCCTTATTGATGATGTTCCGTAATAGACTTTGCGAAATAGGGTGCGGTATTTTTTTGTTGCGTCGAATTTGTGGGTAATATAAG
>CAIOPG010000013.1 GCA_903860135.1 Candidatus Omnitrophota bacterium
TCTAAAGAATCATCAGGCGCAGGATAAAAAACAACTTGGGCGGTTGGTTGTTGGAGCGCTGAGAAGTATGCAGAAAAGGCCTGAATTGACTAAAAAGTTCTTCGAGAATTATTTAACATAATCAATGCAACGATCTATAATAGCATTGAATTTACGGAGACTTGTATGGACCAGATCAAAATATTCCTTGATGAAAAAGATATGCCGCGGCAGTGGTATAACCTGGCGGCGGATCTGCCCACGCCGATGCTGCCGCCGTTGACGCTCGATGGCAAGCCGCTGGAGCCAGCCATGCTCGAGGCTGTTTTTCCCAAGAATCTGATTGAGCAGGAGATGAGCACTAAACGCTGGATCGATATCCCTGATGCAATCCGGCAGGTGCTTTACCAGTGGCGGCCGTCGCCGTTGCGGCGCGCGGTGAACCTGGAGCGTTTCCTGAAGACCCCGGCCAAGATCTATTACAAGGATGAAAGCATTTCTCCGTCGGGCAGTCACAAGACCAATACCGCCGTGGCCCAGGCCTGGTACAACAAGCAGTTCGGTATCAAGCGGATCACCACCGAGACGGGTGCCGGGCAGTGGGGAACGGCGTTGGCGTACGCTTGCCATATGTTCGGCCTGGAGTGCAAGGTGTTCATGGTGCGGGTGAGCTTTGAGCAGAAGCCCCTGCGCAAGATCATGATGAACCTCTGGGATGCCAATTGTGTGGGGAGCCCGTCGATGGAAACAGCGGCGGGGCGTGCGATCCTTAAAGAAATGCCGGATACCCCCGGAAGCCTCGGTATCGCCATCAGCGAGGCGATCGAGCAGGCGGTGAGCGACAAATCAGGCAAGACGCGCTATGCCCTGGGCAGTGTGCTCAACCATGTGTTGTTGCATCAGACCATCATTGGCCTTGAAGCGCAAAAACAGTTCAAAAAGGTGGGCATCAAGAATCCGGATGTCGTGATCGGGTGCGCCGGCGGCGGGAGCAATTTCGCGGGCATTGCGTTTCCGTTCACGCGTGAAAAGATTAACGGTGCCAAGATCGATATTATTCCCGTTGAGTCCGCGGCTTGCCCCAAAATGACCCAGGGCCGGTTTGCCTATGACCACGGGGATGTGGCGCGGATGACGCCGCTCTTACCTATGCATACGCTCGGGCACATGTTCATCCCGCCCGCCATTCATGCCGGTGGCCTGCGGTATCACGGCATGGCACCGCTGGTGAGCCAGGCCATTGTCGAGGGCCTGATGCGCCCGCGGGCGGTCGATCAGTTGCACAGCTATGAGGCGGCCATCCTCTGGGCGAGGACCGAAGGTTTTGTCATTGCGCCCGAGACATCGAACGCCGTGGCGGCGGTCATTGCCGAGGCCAAGAAGGCCCGCCTGGAAGGCAAGGAGAAGGTGATCCTTTTTAATCTGAGCGGGCACGGGCTGTTGGATCTTTCCGGGTATGATAAATATCTGGGTGGCAAGCTTGAAAGTTCGAAAGTCCCGCGTGAGGAGATCAAAAAGTCGCTGGCGCGTATCCAGGTGGCGCATCGGGCTGTGGCGCGCAAGACCGGAAAATGGTAGAAGGGATGCTGCTGCCGCCACAGGGACATGGCTGGAATGCCGCTGTTGTCTGCGGCTGGCCGGGGTTTGAACGCCTGCGCGGGGCTATCAGGATAGGTATTGTGCCGCAGATCGGCGGGCGTATCATGTCCTTGCAGTTTCGTGGTGAAGAACTCTTGTATGCGCCTGATCCTGCTTCTGCCCTTGTGCCTGATCTGGTGCTTGTGGAAGACTTGGCGGCGCTCAAGCGCATGACGGGCTTCAGGCTTTTTGGCGGGGACAAAACATGGGTGGCGCCGGAGTGGTCATGGGTGGAACGGTGCCCGCCGCTGGACCTCGATGCCGGGGTTTACCGGTGTACCGTTGAGGCTGATGCTTGCGTGATGACAAGCCCTGTGTGCCGCGAGACCGGCCTGCAGGTTATCCGCCGGGTTGGTTTTGTCGCTGATTTAAATAGCACAGATATACATTTAGTCGAAACATTGAAGAATATGACGGACAAGCCGCTTGAACGCGGGGTGTGGAATGTGACCCAGGTCGCCAGGCCGTTTGATGTCCATCTGCCGGTTGTCAGCGGCGGGCTTCGATCCTATCATCTGGAAGATACGACCTTGCCGGATCCGTTGCTAACGCCCGAAGAAAAGGACGGCTGGGCGACGATCCCCTGCGCAGGAGATGTGTGTTTCAAGTTCGGCGCGATCGTGCGTGAAGGTCAGATCGTGGTCGTGAAAGCAACGCCGCAGGGAAGGGTGGTGTTTACGCGTTTTTTTGATATTGCCCCGGGTGGCGCGTATGCGCATCAGTCGATGGCCGAAGTCTTCAATTCCCCCCGCTATCCGTACGGTGAAGTCGAAGTGCATGCCCCTTTGTCCGTTATTCCGCCGGGCGGGCAGGTGTCTCTGACACAGCGGTGGCGGATCGGGGTGGCAGGTTAGAAATAGTGTGTCCCGTTCTTACGAAAGGAATATTATGCGTCGTTGGGTGACAGTTCTTTTATGTGCGTTGTGTCTTGCGATACCGTTGACAGCGTCGGCGCAATCTTTCCGGGAGAATAATCCGGATGGGGAGAAGTATGTTTTTGCCCGGAGCTTCATCGCCGGGCTGGGGTATTATGGCAAGCTGGACATGCGCCTCAAGGCTGAGGAGCGAGCTGGCAACAGCTATATGCGGAATATCAAGGTAGTCAAGGCGCTGGTTGAGGCTAGGACACTCGATAACACGGAGTTGAGGGTTGCCAAGAATTACCTTGTCAAATACCTCGATTCGCGCAATCTGCTCATCCGCAAGGTGGCTTATAATACTATCGGTGCCTATCAACAGCATATCATTGTCAGTTCCAGCGAGCGGCGGCTTTGGCAATCCTATCAGCGCTTCTTGGAAAAGGGTGTCCCCAGGAAATTTGACCGGGAAAGTTTTGCGCGTCAAATGGCGACGCTCTCCGAAGGACGCAAGGCGGCGGCGATCGCTGTCCTTGCGGCGGTGGTCATGTTCAAGGCGGTGCTGTTGAGTGCCCAGCGTTGTGCGGATGAAGCTTGCCATGAACTTGCGTTGACAGCGGCGGAGCGTGAGAAACTTGTCAGGAAACTCGACGGGTTTGCCGGCAATAATACGGACTGGGGCATCAAGGAAGGCCAGGCGACTTTTGAGGCCGCGGTGGCCGCTATCCGCGAGATACTCGAAGACACAATTTTTGTAAGTCAGCCATGAACAGGGCTGGAACGGGTTCAGTGCCGCACGGATTGTCGTTCCCTGAAGTGCGGGTGGTCGAAGCTTCCGCCGGGTCGGGCAAGACCTATGCCCTGGCCAAGCGCTATGTCCAGCTTATCCTGCATTTGACGCGTGAACGTAACGTCCCGCCTATTCATACGATCTTGGCCATCACGTTCACCAACAAAGCCGCTTTTGAAATGAAAGAGCGCATCCTGCGTTTCTTGAAGGAACTTGCGCTTGGGGTGATGCCGCCGGAGGAAGAACAGCGCATGCTCGAGGGGATCGCTATGGCACCGGCGGAAGCCAGAGAACTTGCCGCCAGGGTCATCGACGCCATCCTGCACAATTATAATTATTTCCAGGTCGAGACCATCGACAAGTTCATCAATTCCCTCCTGGTCAGCTCCGCGTTCCAGCTGGGGTTGACGGCCAATTTCCGCATCAGGACCAATGCCCGTGAATACCTGGCACTCGCCCTCGATGAACTCATGGATGACGCGGCTTCAGATAAGACCCTGCGCCAGGCTTTTGATGATTTTCTGACGAGCATGCTCCTGGTCGAGGCACGTTCGGCGTGGATCCCGCGTGAGGTGATCCTTGATACGCTTCAACAGCTGTGGGGGGAACACAATACGTATGCCCGGAATTTTATATCGCCGGGGAAAGTGCCGGCGGACATGCTTCATGTCAAGCGGCGGGTGGTTGAGGCGGTGCAGGCGTTTGCCGCGGATATGCCTGAAGGCGTGCACAAGACCTTTGCCAAAAGTGTCACCAAATTTGCGCTGGCGCATCAGAAGGGGTTCCGTTTCTCCGACGGCTTGTCCAGTTATTTTGAACCGGGGAAAGGTATCCCGGCCACCAAGACACTGCTCCTCGAGGCGCGGCATGAGGAGCTTTGGGCGGTGATCGAAAAGGGCTTTGTGGCGGCGGCCGAGCTGGAGGTGCGGCATTTGTATGATCCGTATGTTCGGTTGTGGGAATGCGCGCGGCAGTACCTTGAGCGGATGTGTGTGCGTGAGGACATCATGTTCCTTGGCGAACTCAATGCCAAGGCGCGTCAGGTTTATGCCGAAGGCGTGGCGCCCGAAGAATTGTATTACCGCCTGTCCACGCGCTTTGAGCATTATCTTTTTGATGAATTCCAGGATACAAGCCGCCTGCAGTGGGAAAATTTGTGCGTCCTGCCCGAAGACGGGATTGCCAAAGGTGGGACTCTGTTCTATGTCGGGGACAAGAAGCAGGCGATCTATTCTTTTCGCGGTGGTGATACACGGTTGTTTGATGATGTCCGGGCGCAGTATGCCGCCCCCGGGTATCATCCTTCGTGCGAGATATTGAATACCAGCCGCCGCAGTCACCGGAGCATTGTCCATTTCAATAACAGTGTGTTTGCGCTCGATAACCTTGAACGGCTCATGCATGCCGTCGGCAAGGATGAACGGTGCTTATTACCGGTGAGGGCGCAGGACAGGGATGAATTGCGCCGTGTGTATGCCGGGGCCGCTCAAGAGGTCGTGATCACCGAGCCCGAGGGGTGTGTCCGGGTGGAGTGGCTGGAAGGTTCGGGCAAGGACGAGGTTTTTGATGATGCGCGCACCCGGCTTCTCTTGCGCCTGGCTGATCTGCGCCAGCGCTTTGCCTGGCGGGATATCGGGATCCTGGTGCGCAAGAATGATCACGTTGAGGAGGTGACCCGATGGCTTCTCGAAGCGGAGCCGCCGATACCGTCCTCGTCGGAGCGTACCCTGGATATCAAGGGACACCTTTTGTTACGCGAAGTGACGTCGTTCCTGCATTTTATTGCCGCACCGGTCGATGATGCGGCTTTTGGGGAATTTATCCTGGGGCGTATCTTTGCGGCGGTATCAGGATTGACGGGCGAAATTATTCAGGATTTTATCCTGGTCTGGCGCCAGGAGCGCAAGGGGTATTTGTATACCGCTTTTCGTTCGCGTTTTCCGGAGGTCTGGGACGGGTTGATCGATGATTTCTTTAGCCATGCCGGGCTTTATCCCTTGTACGAGACGGTGGTCAGTTTTTATCGCCGCATGGGCATCCTCGGGAATTTCCGGGGAGACCAGGCTTTCTTCATGCACTTTCTGGAGCTTGTGAAGAAGAAAGAAACTGAATTCCCGGATCTTGTGCCGTTCTTGGAACATTATGACCAGCTTGAAGGTACGGAGCTTTTTGTGGATGTCCCAGGCAGTGATGCGGTTTCGGTCATGACGGTCCATAAAGCCAAGGGGCTGGAGTTCCGTGCGGTCATCCTGCCGTTTTTAACCATGGCATTAACCAAGGGCTCATCGGCGGCTCAGAAAGCCTTGAATTATGTCCTGAAGCCAGAAGCGGATGGTTTGGCCCTTTATCATTTCAACAAGCACCATACACCTTATTCGGTCCTGGCTGAAGAGTTGGACGTCGAGGCTCGGATGGGTCTTTTCTTTTCGGAACTGAACAATGTTTATGTTGCCCTGACGCGCGCCGCCTGCGAGCTGCATGTGTTTATCCCTGCGCGTGCGGGTAACGGGGTCAATCTGGCGCGGTATCTTGTGCCTGAAGCCTTGTACGCCGTAGGTGAACCGGCCCTGGTTTATCCTCAAAAGCATAAAGATTCCGGTGATAGGCCGCGCGAGCTTCTGCCTTCGGTGTGCCGGGACTGGATCGCTTTCCTGAATGACGAGTTCATGGATGACCAGGCTTTATCTGCCCGCCCGGAGCGTCTCTTAGGTGAAGCGTATCATGCGGTGCTGGCGCGTATCGGGGTGGTATTGCCCGATGGCAGCGATGCCGCCATCGATGCGGCATTGACCCCGCCGGTTGATGCGGCCATGCGCGAACACTTGCGGGGATTCTTGCGCACGGAAGCTGTCAGGCCGTTCTTTGAAACAGTAGGGGCGGATGTGTTGACGGAACAGGAGTGCGTGGACCGTCGCGGGCATACGCGCCGGGTTGATCGCATTATTGTTACCTCCCGCGAGGTTACGGTCGTTGATTTCAAGCTCACCCGCGCGGCTGAAGGCAGTGGCGGGGATCAGGTCCGGGCGTACATGGATATTTGCGGCGAGATATATCCCGGGCGAACGGTGAAGGGTTACCTTATTTTTATCCGCGAAGCCGCTGTGGTGGAGGTTTGATGGGGCGCATATTCACGACTGATTTCACGACATCTTTTATCGGTGCGCTCGCTGATCATATTGAGCGCGGGCATTTGGCCGCGGGGAAAGATCCCCGCCGGCTGGCGGTGGTCTTTGGTGGCAAACGCCCGGCACATTTTCTCAAGCGTGTTCTGGCACGGCGTTCGGGAAAGGCGTTTATACCGCCAAAATTCTACACCATGGACGCGTTCATGCATGAATTGGCGGCTGTTTCCGGCGAGCTCAAGCTGGCGTCAGACCTTGAGGATCGGTTCACCCTGTATCAACTGGCACGCGCTGTCGCGCCGGAATTATTGAAGGGCCGCCCTACGTTTGCCAAGTTCCTGCCTTGGGCAGGGGATATCCTGGATTTTATCAACCAGCTGGACCTGGAGTGTGTTGGCCGGGAAGCCTTGTTGAACATCCAGGAAAGCGCGCGCATCGGTTATCCTGTGCCTGAAAATATCAACCGCATGTTGGAAAAAATCCTGATGCTGAGGGCTTCGTTCCATGCCCGCCTTCAGGCGGAAGGGCGCACCACGCGGGCGCTCCAGTACCATCTGGCCGCCGAGAATGTTGCCGTGTGGGGGGCTGAAAAGTATGACGAGATCATTTTTGCCAATTTCTTTTATTTTCATAAGACTGAAGCGACTGTTGTTCGGACGCTCCATGCCGCCGGCAAGGCAACGCTGATCTTTCAGGGGGATCAGCGCAAATGGCGGGTGCTTGCGCATATGGCCGGGCAATTCGGTGTTGAGCTCAAGGAAGGTCGTGTGCCGACGCCGGTCGACTTTGACCTTAATATTTATTCTGCCGCCGACACCCATGCCGGGGCCGCGATCGCGCGTGATGTGCTCTCGGGGATCGCCGACAAGGACCGTACGGTCATTGTCCTGCCCGACGCCGAAGCCCTGGTGCCGTTGTTATCCACTTTGCCCCTTAACGCCGATGATTTCAATGTTTCCATGGGGTATCCGTTGCGGCGCGGCAGCCTGTACCTTTTACTGCAGGCTGTTTTTCAGGCACAGCTTTCCATGAAAGAAGGGCGTTATTATGCCCGTGATTACCTGGCTTTGATCAGGCATCCCTTTGTCAAGAATCTGCGCTCTGATGATGGTGACGCAGGAGCTGTGGTCATGCGTATCCTGGCTCACAAGGTCGAGGAGGTCTTAAAGGGCCGCATCAGCGGGGAAACATCCGGGAGGTCATTTGTGACCCTGGAGGATATGATGAATGACAGGATCATTTTTACCGAGGCGGCGGCGACGTTGTCCGCGATGGGCATTGGGGCTGATGAGGACAGGCTGGTGCAGTTGCTGCGCGGTGTCCACGCCCTGTTCTTCGGTGCCTGGGAAGAGGTGAAAGATCTGCGTTCTTTTGCCGGTGCGTTAGAGGCGCTGCTCGATGAAATAACGCGCCGGAGTTTTATGGGCCATTATCCCCTTAATCTTAACATTGCCGGCCGGATGTATGAGGTGTGCGCGCAGTTCAATCAGGCATCATTCGCCGATGAGACCTTCGCCCGGGAAGATCTTTTCCGGATATTTGATGAGCATGTCAGCCGCGAGATGGTGCGTTTTAAAGGCACGCCGCTCAAGGGCCTGCAGATCCTTGGCCTTGAAGAAACGCGTTCCCTTGACTTTGATCATGTGATCGTGATGGATGTCAATGAAGGCGTCCTGCCGAGCATCCGGGTGCGTGCGTCGCTGATCCCGCGCGAGGTCATGGGCCAGCTTGATCTGGACAGCCTGCGCCTCGAGGAAGAGATCCAGCGCTATCAGTTCATGCGGCTTATTTCTTCGGCGAAGACAGTTCACCTGATCTGCCAGAAGAGCCGGGAGAAAGAACCGAGCCGGTTCCTTGAGGAGCTTGTCTGGGAAAAGCAGGTGAAAGACGGCAGGGCCGATCCCTTCCCGACGGTCCGTGCGGGTTTTGCCGTGCGGGCTGACCAGCGCCCGCGCGCGGCGCAGAAGACACCGGCCATGATCGCGTTCCTTAAGGATTTTTCTTATTCTGCCAGCAGTGTCAATGCCTATGTCGCAAATCCGTATACGTTTTACACCAATTATGTGCTGGGTCTGCGCGTGCGCGAGGACCTTCTCGATGAGCCTGACGCGGTCATGATCGGCAACTTCATGCACGGCTTTCTCGAAGAGCTCTACAAGCCTTTTGAAGGAAAGAAGCCCGACTTCGGGGCTATGTTTGAACAACGCCTGTGGTCTGTTTTTAACCGCCGTTTTGAGGAAACACTCTTGCGGCGTATGCATGCCGAGGCTTTTTTGGTGCGCGGGGTCATGGAACACAAATTGCGCGCTTTCCTGGCGGCCGAGCGTGAACGGGCCGCCGCGATGGGGAGTATTCTCGGTTTGGAGAAAGAATACATTTCCCGGATCACCCTTGCATCGGGCAGTTTTCGTTTCAAAGCCAGGATCGACCGCATCGAGGAGGATGATAGCGGTGGTATTCTTGTCCTTGACTACAAGACAGGCGGTGCGGATGATGTCCCGCCGCCGGTATTGACACTGCCGCCCGAGGCGGGGCGCCGCGCAATTTTTGAGACCGTCGGGTCTTTTCAACTGCCGCTTTATGTTCACCTGATGGCCGAAGCGTATCCGGGCCGCCGCATTGAAGCCGGGCTTTTCAGCTTGCGTGAAGCCAGGGTCCGGACGATATCACGCGACAAGGTGCCCATGCCACCGCCGGACATTTTCCTGGCGCCGTATAAACAAGCCTTAGGCCGCGTCATGGCGGAGATCCTTGATCCGGAAAAGCCTTTTATGGATGATGAGTTGAGAAAATTTGATGTGTGATATAATACTATCTTTATTAGTGGGAGAGAATTGGATATGATCAAACAAAGTTTGGATGCTATCCTCACGGAAATCGTTACTGCTTGTGCCCGGGTAGGACGAGATCCTCGTTCTGTTACGTTGATCGGGGTTACAAAATATTCCACGGCCGATGAGGTCAATGCGGCCATTGCCGCCGGTCTGACGGCTATGGCTGAAAACCGCGTGCAGGTGGCTGAAGAGAAATTTCCTTTACTCATTTCCTCCGGGCGTTGTGTGACCAGGCATCTCATTGGCCATCTGCAGACCAACAAGGTGAAGGATGCCGTGCGGCTGTTTGATATGATCCAGTCGGTGGACAGCCTCAAGCTGGCGGCAGAGATCGAGAAACGCGCGGCCGCCGCCGGTAAGGTCCAGGCCATCCTGGTGCAGGTGGATATCGCCCGGGAAGAACAGAAATTCGGCGTGGCCGAAGAAGACCTGGATGCGCTTATGGCGTATCTTGATGGCTGCCGCCATATTTGTACCCAGGGGCTGATGGCCATGGCGCCGTTGACCGGTGATGCGGCGGTCGTCCGTTGTGTGTTCCGCCGGCTTAAAAGCCTGTTTGACCGTTTAAAGAGCGGGCGTCCTGCGATGCAACACCTGTCGATGGGCATGAGCAGTGATTATGCGATCGCCATTGAAGAAGGCGCAACCATGGTGCGGATCGGATCTGCGCTATTCAAAGGAGCAGAAAAATGAAGATAGGCTTTATCGGCTGCGGCAATATGGGTGCGGCGATCCTGGCAGGTATTCACCGTCAGCACACCTGCTATGCGTGCGAACCGCGGCCGGAGCGGCAGGCGGCATTGAAGAAAAAATACAAGGTGCTGTTTGGCATGGTTGCCGATGTGGTCAAGGTATCCGATGTTATTATCTTAGCGGTTAAGCCGCAGGACCTTCCTGATCTTCTGGCTGAAATGAGCCGTCTTCCTTTAGGCCAGAAACTTGTGGTATCGATTGCCGCCGGGGTGACAACGTTTTCGATTGAAAAGAAACTGGGCGGCGCGGTGCGTGTGATCCGGGTCATGCCCAATCTTCCGGCCATGGTCGGGGCGGGGATGAGCGGCCTATGCCGTGGTAAGCGAGCAACAGAAAAAGATGCGGCACTGGTGAAAGGGTTCTTTGATCTTGTAGGGCAGACGCTGGTTGTGCCCGAGCGTGCCATCGATGCGGTTACGGCTGTGTCCGGCAGTGGCCCGGCGTATGTCTTTCTTTTTGTCGAATGCATGATGACAGCCGCACGCAAGCTGGGGTTCACCGCCAAAGATGCGCGGCTCCTAGTGTATCAAACGCTTGCCGGCAGTGCCACGATGCTTGCCCAGAGCGAAGAATCACCCCAAGCGTTGCGCGCAAGAGTCACCTCCAAAGGCGGCACCACCGCCGCGGCCATCGAGGTGTTCATGAGCAAGGACATTCAAGCCGTTTTCACAGAAGCCCTCACCGCCGCGCGCGATCGGGCGAAAGAGTTGTCAGTGTAGCCTTAATTTTAGTGTATAGTTAAAAGCTATTGTCAACAGCAATAGGAATATGTAATACTTTATTGTTTGTGAATGGCGACCCATGCGTTGCCTTGATATTAATTTTATACGGAGGCAAGTCACATGAATAAACATATTTTAAATGCTTTTATCTTTTTTTTAATTAGCAGTGTTCCTGCCTTTGCCGAGCATTTGACGTTGACAACATATTATCCGTCGCCATCGGGAGATTATCAAAAGTTGTCAATTAATAATGTCAATGAATCCACAACACTGGCGAATTTTACACAGGCATTGACCAACGCAGGTATTAGTATTGTGACAGAGTATACTAATGGTTCGTATACCCCGGGGATTTTTTGGTCAACCAGTAATGATAATCCTACCAAGCCCAAGGCCGGGATTTGGATGAAACAAACGTCCACAGGGTCGTATCTTCAGTTTGGTACCAGTAATGCGTATGCAACGGGAATTACCAACCAAGCCATGACCATTGATTATTCTGGTAATGTTGGCGTTGGGACGGAAACGCCCGCAGAGAAGTTGGACGTTAACGGTGTTGTGCGCTTGGCGCAAACTTCTTCACCGGGTACAACAACGGATAAATTGTACAATGTGGGCGGGGTGTTGAAATGGAGCGGCGTGACACTGGGTGGCAGTAGCGGATGGTCAACGGGAACAGGCACGGTGTATACCACGACGGCATCGGATAAAGTCGGCATTGGGACGGCAACGCCCGCAGAGAAGCTGGACGTTAACGGTGTTGTGCGCCTAGCGCA
>CAIOPG010000014.1 GCA_903860135.1 Candidatus Omnitrophota bacterium
TGCCAGAATTAATTAGAACCATTACGCAATACATTGATAACCATAATCAGAATCCGCGCGTCTTTGTATGGAGCGCGTCAGTCGAAAAGATAATGTCAAAGATCGCCAAATGTAAAGAAGCGTTAGACGCATCACACTAGAACGACTATGCTTCGCTGTTTACCGACGAGACCATAAAATGCCACCCCCTTTCAAACCATCTTTTATGAACACGCAATAGAAAAAATTATTTTCATGTCACTGACCGAGTGCGCGCAAGCCGACCCGCATACGCCACCCCATCCGAAGGACCCACGGTCCATATGGGATGATCGCCCCATCACAAGCGCAACCATACCCATGACCCTGCCCAAACCACAAGTCACACTCTTTAAACACGCTCACTTTACAACACTGCTGGTTTACACTTTTGACACACTTTTAAACGATCTTAAAAGCTGATTTTCGATCCATTTCAAACGTCATCTCTGATGATTTATCGCTTCTTGTCGTCGATGATATCTTCATCAGTCAACCATGTTCTCTTTTTTGAATCGATACTTTCCTTGCTCCTGTGCCAAATCGTTCTGTAAACGTAAACCACGATTTTTAAATCACGTGGACGTACGATAAGCGCGCGAGCCGACCCGCATACGCCCCGCCCCACCGGAGGACCCACGACCAGCCCTACCACCGCCACATGCTCACGCCACATCCAACCTGATCCTTGGATACCTCATCCTCCTTGCGCGCCTGACGATTCCATGCACGCGATAACGCCTTGAACTTCTGCGACCAGACATCCTTGTTCCACTTCTTTTGAATCCGTTTTAAACATGCTTCCCATGCGTCCATCGTTCATCCTCCTTGTTTGTTGTTGTTTGAATAACCCCTTAACACGACAGTCCCGCCAAACAGCTCGACCAGCATCTCGACCCTCTGCCAATAATCACGCTCCTCAGGCGTGAACGTGGCCCTAATCCTTGCCATCGGCTTGATGACCCGTTCCTTGAAATCCTCTTTGTCCTTTTTGGTAAGCGTTCCTCTACGACGGCTCCTGACGATCCAACGCTTACCATCAATGAACTTCTTATAAAGCCGCTTGTATTCTTCGTGTTTGTCCATACTCAACCTTTACCCTATTTGGTCACAAATTCTGGCTTGTGACAGCCCATCAAAATGACATCAAAAAAAACTCTCGAAAATACGATTTGTGAGGATTGTGAGGGTAAAATCCCTACCCTTTATACCCTCTATTCTCACGCCCTCTCACCCCCCTTCTACCCCCTTTTTCTCTCTTTATCTAATAAATGAAATTTTGCCTCACATTGCTCACACTTTTCTGTAACACATTGAAAATGCTTGTTTTAACCCTGTGAGCAAGTCTGTGAGCAGACGTGAGCAGAAAATCTCTGCTCACAGAATTAAAACGGTTTTTCATCGCCATAACCATCGTCATCCTCACAAAACAGCTCGTTGCTCACACTCTGCTCACACCCTTGCTCACAAATTTTTTCGCTTACTTTTTTGATCACAAAAATACGCCTCCCCGTACCCCCTTCGCGCTTATCTCTTTTAACGATATCAATGCCAACATTTCGCATAACCGGAGCTATCCGGATCAGCTCTGTTGAAAGCCATTTTGCATTCTTGGGCGTATCTTTCGCACCGTCATCCGACCCCAGTTCATACATCAACTCAGCCGCTGCCCCTGACCAATACCCACCACGCTTCTCAATGAATTTCCTGATCTTTCTGGCGAAACTGCTGTCTTCCGCTGTTTCCTGCCACTTTCGATTAACCGACTCCTGATACTTTTTAAAGAACTCTTCCTGCGTATAACCAAACGCCTGGGCCAATGCCGCACCCCACCGGGCAAAATCAGACATGCGAAATTTCTGATGGCCGTTAACACCACCAACCACACCCATGGCCTTGGAAATGGCCGTAAAGAAACCACCCAGAATCCCAGGTAACAACCTGCTCCATTCATCTTCCATAACATGTTCAGGTTGAGTGCTCTTCAGGAGAGGAATATCAAAAATAACCGAACGATCCAGCAAATCAGGGCGCCACATAGACGCACCAATCCCGTTAAGGACAAAACAACGGCGGTAAGAACGAATAAACTCATCGTCATTGGTATACAGGCTGCGCTTCATGTCACCCTCGCCAGTGACACCGCGACACAAAAAGTCGCTGTACCATTCCTGTATCTTGGAAATATTATCGAACGCACAGACCCACTGCTTTTCAGCGGTCATCTGCGCCTGTTCCAAATCCTTTGGTGATGAAATCAGCATGACCCTGGAAGGATCAACGAGGCCCTTAATCTTGCGGGAGTTATTGGATTTGCCGGAACCCTGCTCACCGTTCTGGCTAATGATCACATGAGGGATATCGGGAATAAAATACGACGCCACAATCACCAGCAACAAACAATGATCATCCGGCAAGATATTGCAAAACTGCAACAGATCCCGTGGATTGCCGCCAAGAACAGGCATCACTTGCGAAGCCTGATGCTGGTATCGCCTGAAAATGGGCGCTAACGGCGCGACTGACCATCCATCCTTATTAATGACCACGCCTTGATGATCAGCTGTAGTCAAATCAAACCAAATCCTGCCTTCATGCCATCCAACCCGATTAAACAAATCCATCTGCCGTGATACCGCGCACCTGGCCTCGATCTGAATCTTGGCCTGATTGATCGCATCGGTCTTGGGCGGCATGCCATATTTTTCACGAAAGCGCGTGGCCTTCCAATTACGAAAACGCACCGACGCCGTTGGACATACCTCATCATGTCCAGCCACCGGCACCACAACAACGCCATTGCCATGCTGATCGCGGAAGAAATCCTTGATATTCTCCTCGCAATCGCGGGTGATGATCTCACCTTGCGTATATTTGCGCTTGGTAGAGGGGCCCAATGCCTTACCGTAGGACTCCTGACACCCTTCAATCGCCTTTTGGATCACGGCCTGACCATACGTGCGGCCATCACTGAAATGCTTCTCATCCCATTTGGGGCGTATCAAGCCGGACTTACGGAAGATGGTGTCCATCAGCACCTCATCTTTACCCGACCAAAACGCCAACTTGCTGCAAAAGGCAAGATCAGCCTCGGACTGCGATGGGTAAGTCCCTTCCCATTTACCCTCATATAAAGCCAGAAACCCGCTGTCATTACTCTTTCCAATCTTTGCCAGAAGCGTTTTAACAGCCTTACTTTCATCCTCCTCACGCACCAGCTCATCATAAAGCTGGTTCAGTTCTACATTAAGATCCTTAACCTCTATGCAACAGCCTGGAACAATATGGCCGGTAAACGTCAAAAATCGCTGACCCGAGTAAATCTCAACGCCCATGGCCGTAAACTTCCGGTCCTTGGGAACAGCCCCTTTCATGATCAAATGAATCCCTGTGCCGCTGGGGGAGAACTCTGTGTACGTATTAAGCCTTGCCATGATCTTCTGGGCAATGGGTAGAATCACCCCATCCTTCACACACCCATCCAGATCAACACCGGTATGCCCCGGCAAAATGATACTGCCCAAGGCATCCGCATTAACCGCCAAGGCCCTGGCCTCGGCCTTTTCAAATGATGCCCATGTACCTGCCTCATTGGACATGGCATGGCCGCCGGTCGCAGGATTCATCGGCTCTTTCTTGGGCTTTTTGCCTGGCTGAGGTGTAAAAATGAAATACACCCAGGTCTTGGCAGCCTTAAACACAGCCGGGATATTCTCAGAGATCCATTTATTAACCATGATCACGCCCCACCATTGGCAACGGACTGCTTTAAACAGGGCTTAGGCTTTTGTACAATGGCCTTCTTTTCTTCGTTCACAAACAAATCCTCATACCGGCACCCACCCATGATAAATTGCAGCCTGCGCTGAATATAAAGCGATGGAGATTTACTGCCGCGCATCAGATCAGACATATACCCACTGGTAACCGGAATAAGTCTGGCCAATGCGTTCTGCGACATCCCGGCATGCACCAACGTAGCGCGCACAACATCACTCCTTAACCTAACCTTCACCCTGATTGCCATGTTTTCGTCCCCTTTCTAAGCGTGTGTTACGGATTTCAATAAAAAGTTGCGCAGTAAATCTTTAAAACCATGATCCAACCCATCCCCACCACTAACACCCCCTACTGCTATATACGTATGACATGGGAAATATAGCGGTAAATAAATGAACTTTTTTTCATGAACACAATCACCCTCCATAGGCCCTATACGACGACTTTTGCAAAAGTGCCGGAAAATAGTTCAGAAATCTTAAGAAACCATACTTCAACAAGATCAACACCCCCTCACTATTCACTTACGACGTTTTTGACCAAGTGGCCGGAAAAAAGATGAAAAATCTTTCAAAAAACCATGCTCCAACCCACCCCCACCTCAAATACCCTCTACTGTTACATACGAATGAGATGGCCAAAACGGCGTCAAAATTTTTTATTTTTTTAAAAATAACCCTAAAACAAGATCAACACCCTCCCTTAGGCTATATACGGCGTTTTTTGCCCAGATGACGGAAATATTTTCAAAAACGCAAATATTTCCGTCACTTTTAACAATTTCGCCGTATATATTTATAGAGAAGGAACAATAAAAAACCTCCAAAAACGAAGCTGAAAAAAGAACCAATCCGGCACATCCAATCCCTTCATGAACACCCGTAAAACAACTCCCGCAATAGCCATGCACCCAGAACCCGCATGCCGTACATACGGAAAAAATTGTCAAAGTGTTGCAGGTAAAATCATTTATTTTTAAAGATCCCCTCAACAACAAGTGCCTCCCTTTAGTTACTTACGAAGCAAACGCCCAAAGTGCCGGAAAATAGTTAAGAAATCTTTAGCAATCAACAGTCAACGATCAAAACCAGCAACAACACCCTCCCTCAGGTACATACGACGTTTTTTCTAAAGTGTCCGGAAAATAGTTGAAAAAACTTTAAAAAACAACCTCCAATAACCTTAAAGAATCATCACAACCCTTCACTTTGCTTATACGACGCATATTGCCAGGTGGCCGGAAATATTTTCAAAAAAGCAAAAAAAATCCCGCATGACAGCGAATATCACGCGGGAATACATAAACCACTTACAGCTTATTTTTGACCTAAAAATGGGATAACGAAACCACAAAAAAAGCCACGAAGTAAAAATAATTGTTGTAAACCATTGGGGAACAAGAGGAAAACGAGAGGTTTGCTAGCACGGTGCTAGCACGGAGGCGTTTTGACCAAGGACGCTGGACGCCCTAAAACAGGAAGACCCCCAATCCTCGACGAGAACCGGGGGTCTTCTGATGGTTGCGGGGGTTGGATTTGAACCAACGGCCTTCAGGTTATGAGCCTGACGAGCTACCAGACTGCTCCACCCCGCGATGCCTGTTCCAAGCGCCCTGGTAAGCGCCTGTTAATTTTTGATCAAAACTTTTTTCTTCTCGACCGTGCTCTTCACATCCTTGGACTTCTTGGGCGACAACTTCTTCAATATTTTTTTCTTCACGGCGATCTTCGCCGGATTAGGCTTTTTCACTTCTTCTACAGGTTCGGGCGTCTTGCCGCCTGGTGGCACAACTTTATAAATAACCTCGTCTTCTTTGATCAATCCCATGCGTTCACGGGCGATCTTTTCGAAATACTCGGGGTCATTCTTGAGCCGCTCGCGCTCGAGCGTGAACTTCGCATTTTCAACTTCGAGCGACTTGATGCGTTTTTCGGCGTTCTCGTTGCGATCTCTCAAATTCTGCATCTGCAGATATGACGGTAGATATAACACAAAAATCGCCGCCAGCACAACAAAAATGGAAATCGTATGCCTGATCATGAAGCCTTACGGCTTAGCAGATCTTGCCCCAGATCGGGCCTGCGTACACAGCCTTCGACCCGAGTTCTTCTTCGATGCGCAACAATTCATTATACTTGGCCAAACGGTCCGTGCGTGACAAGGAACCGGTCTTAATCTGACCCACATTGGTCGCAACGGCCAGATGAGCGATCGCGACATCCTCGGTTTCGCCCGAACGGTGCGACATGATCGACGTGTATTTGTGCTTCTTCGCCAAAGCGATAGTATCAAGTGTTTCAGACAAGGAACCTATCTGGTTCACTTTAATAAGGATAGAATTGGCAATGCCCTGATCGATGCCCTGCTGGAGGCACTTGACATTGGTGACAAAAAGATCGTCGCCAACGAGCTGAACATTGTTGCCGATCTTGGCGGTCAGTTCTTTCCAACCCTGCCAGTCGTTCTGGTCTAAACCGTCCTCGATCGATACGATCGGGTATTTCTTGACAAGATTGGCATATTCCGCGGCCATTTCAACCGACGAGAAAACCTTACCGTCATATTTATATTTACCATCGGCGTAATATTCAGAAGACGCGCAATCCATGGCAATGAAAATGTCCTTACCAGGCCTATAGCCGGCTTTTTCAATGGCCTGCATAATATAGGAAAGGGCTTCTTCATTCGATTTCAGATTCGGCGCGAAACCACCCTCATCACCGATGGAGGTATTGAGGCCATTGGCCTTCAACAGCGCCTTCAGATTATGGAACACTTCGCATGACATCCGTATGCACTCCTTGAACGTCGGAGCACCGATGGGCATGATCATGAATTCCTGAATATCAAGATTGTTGTCCGCATGAGCGCCGCCATTGACGATATTCATCAGCGGTACCGGAAGGATCTTGGCTTCATCACCGCCGATAAAACGGTACAAAGGCTGACCGGCATTGACCGCCGCGGCTCTGGCCACTGCCAAAGACACCCCGAGGATCGCATTAGCGCCGAGCTTGCTCTTGTTCTCTGTGCCATCTAAAGCGATCATGACCTTGTCGAGCGCACGGAAATCTGGCAACTGGCCAATGATCTTCTCTTTAATGGTGACATTAACATTCTCAACTGCCTTGAGCACACCCTTGCCCATATAACGCTTCTTGTCGCCGTCACGCAACTCGATGGCTTCGCGCTCGCCCGTTGAAGCACCCGACGGGACAGCCGCACGGCCAACGACGCCGTTATCCAGAATAACATCCACTTCAACCGTAGGGTTACCGCGGGAATCAATGATCTCTCTGGCCTTGATATTCTTGATCTTTGACATAAATTAACCTCTTTTTCTTTGAAATGCTCTTTTAAGAATGTAGACAAATTATCACAAGCCCCCGGGAAAGTCAATGATAATTGACGCCCCTGCTTCCGTATGTTATCCTTACCCTGTTCTTTTTTACTAAAAATCTTCTCCGACAAGGGGTTAAGTTATGGCGAAAAATAAAATTATCAGCTTCCTTCGCGCCCACTGGCTCAAGTTCCTGCTCATCTTCCTGTGCGCCGCGTTTGTCATCACCGTCGTCTCTCTCCTGTGCGCCGGCTTCTTCAGTTTCGCCCAGATGGAATCCTTCAGCCGCAAACAAATGACCGCCCAGATGGGGATGTACCTTTTTATGGGCATCATCCAGGCCGTTATTTTTACGGCCATGTACGGCGTCCTGTATTATTTCATGATGGGCGGCGGCATTGCCAAGTTCCTCGGCAGCGATACAGCCACCCACGCCAAGGCCAATATCCGCTGGGACGAAGTCATCGGCATGGAACAGGCCAAGCAAGAAGCCTGGGAGATTGTGCAGTTCCTGAAAGATCGCAAGCTCCTCAAGGTCATCGGCGGCAACATCATCAAAGGGACCCTGCTCGTCGGTTCTCCGGGCTGCGGCAAAACATATCTCGCCAAGGCCATCGCCACCGAAGCCGGACTGCCTTTCCTCTCGGCGGTGGGCAGTGAATTCGTGGGTATGTTCATGGGCATTGGCGCCGCGCGCATCAAAGGGCTTTTTAAAGAAGCCCGCAAGATGGCCAAGATCGAGGGCGGCTGTATTATTTTCATCGACGAAATCGACTCTTTCGCCAGGCCCCGCCAGGCCGAAAACGGCGGCGGTGCCAGCTCTGACCACAGTGCCACCGTCAACCAATTCCTGACCGAACTCGACGGCCTGCGCCAGACGGAGAATAATGTTGTTGTCTTGGCGGCCACCAATGTGCCCGAAGAAGAACTGGAACCGGCCATCATGCGCTCGGGGCGCTTTGACCGCAAGATCGAGATCAACAAGCCAACGGCCCGCGACCGCATCGACCTGTTGAAATTCTACCTCGGCGCCATCAGCAAACAAACGCTGGCTCCGCTCGGGCTCGATGCCGATGCCCTTTTCAACGACCTGATCAAGCACAACCACATCAATCAGGACGGCCTGATCAAAAAAGAATTCTTCAAGCTGGCCGATGCGTCAGCCATGGTGCTCGATCCGATCTACACCGAACACAAGAAGAAGATCTTCGCCCTTTTTCATCGCGACAATCACCGCCGGATATCCTCAACGCTTGACCTGGATATCCCCGCCATCGCCGACAAGATGAAATGGTTCTCTCCGGCGGATATCAACAATATGGTGCGTGAAGCCGCCATCATCGCCATGCGCGACCGCCGGCCCGACGTTACGCAGGCTGACATTGAACACGCCATCGAACGCGTGATCCATTCCATCGAGAAAACTTCGAGCAGTGCCGGGTCCTGCGCCGGCAGTTGCGGCACCAAACTGCTGGCTTCGAGCGTCAATGTCAAATGGGACGATATCATCGGCATGGAAGGTGCCAAGCGCGAAGCCCGCGAGGTCGTTGACCTGCTCAAAGACCGCCAGCGCATCAAGGCTATCGGCGGTAAGATCGTTAAGGGCGTTCTGCTCATGGGGCCCCCCGGTTGCGGCAAGACCTATATCGCCAAGGCCATGGCCACCGAAGCCGCCCTGCCCATGATCGCCATGACCGGCAGTGAATTCTTCGCCGGGGTCTACCACGGCACCGGCCCCAAGCGCGTCATGCAACTTTTTAAGGAAGCGCGCCTACTCGCCCGTTCCGAAGGCGGTTGTATCATTTTCATCGATGAAATGGACTCTTTTGCCCACCCGCGCAGTATGGAAACCGGCGGCGGTGCCATCTCCGAAGAGAACAACACCATGAACCAGTTCCTCGCCGAAGTCGACGGCCTGCGCCAGAATGAGAACAACATCATCCTTTTGGGCGCTACCAATGCCACCGAAGACATGCTCGATCCAGCCATCCTGCGCGCCGGACGTTTTGAACGCAAGATATATGTCACCAAGCCCAACCTTAAAGAACGCAAACTGCTGTTTGATTTTTATCTCAAGAAGGTCAAGGCCGCCGACGATGTCAACAGCGAGATCCTGGCCCGTAAAACCCTGTGGTTCTCCCCGGCCGATATCGATAACATGGTGCGCGAAGCCGGTATGTTCACCTTGCGCGAAAACCGCGATGTCATCACCTTCAAGGATCTTTCCGCTGCCTACGACCGCATCCTGTACGGCGAGAAATCCAATACCATCCTCAATGAAAAAGAAAAAGAATGGGTGTCCTACCATGAGGCTGGGCATGCCATCATCGGTTACCTGCTGGATCCAACGGATGACGTCATCAAAGCGACCATCATCCCCCACAAAGGTGCCCTCGGTTTTGTGGCCCCGCGCCCGCGCGAAGAGACCTACATCACCAACAAGGAAGCTTATCTCGCCAAGATCAAGATGACACTGGCCAGTTATGCCGCCGAAAAGATTCGTTTCGGCACCACCGGCAGTGGCGTCTCGTCAGACTTCCAGAGCGCCCTTTCAACGGCGCGCCAGATGGTGTGGAACTGGGGCATGGGCAAAAGCGGCTACCTCGGCAACCTCTCGCACGGAGCCAGTCAGTATTCACACCCGCACGTTTCCGAACGCACCAAGGAAAAACTCGATGATGATGTCCAGGACATCCTGCGCACCTGCCTCGATGATGCGGCAGACATCCTGACCAAGAACCGCGGTCTCCTTGACGCCTTTGCGGCCGAACTGATGGCCAAAGGAGAGCTGGAATACGACGAGATCCAGGCGATCTTCGACAGATTCGGCATTAAACCCACGATACGGTTACTGGTCTGATATGCATCGCTACGTTCTGCGCACGTTATTTATCCTGATCATCGTAACCACAGCTGGGGGCTGCGCCCTCCCCAAGGATAAACCTGCCACGCCTTCAGAAGCGGAAAAGAAGATCGCGGCTTTTTGCCTCAAGGAAGGTCCGCTGGCCATCGTTACCCGCCGCATGGGCAACACGCTGTGGATCTATGCCCCGCTCAAGTTTGCCATCTTCGACATGCGCCCTGCGGCCGACGGAGATTCTCCCGAACGCAAGGTTCAGCCGCTGGCTCTTTTATCCTTGCAGGCCGAATACGCCCAGCGTTATTTCAGATTCAATTACGACATTATCCCTGATGTCATGTCGGGCGAACCGGTCACATACGGCTCCACCTACACTGAAGAATACACCAAGAAGCGCCACCTGATCTACCAGGCGATCCAGGAATCACTGTTCAGTGCCGAAGATACCGCCACAGAAAAAATGCCCGAGTTCATCGTCATCCTCGCCGCTGATATCACCCGCGGCCTGGCCACACGCTCAACTCTTTATTTGAAGGACCTCAAGGAATCGCTGACCGAAGCGATCCCGTCCGATGAATACTATATGCGCGAATTGAACGAGATCGTCGGCAAGGAATCCCTGATCAATGACACCACCGGCCGTGGCGTTCCCTACGCGCGTGTCGGCTGGACATATTTCCTGACCGAACAAATAAAGAATCGCATCAAATACAAATTCACCGGCAGTGATTTTCCACCAAAGAAAGACCCCACGGGCATCATCGCGGCGATCGCGGCCAACACCCTCAAGCTTTATCCGTTCACAGATTATGACGGCGTTGCCCTTTATGCCCTGAGGCCGAATCTTTTAAAAGATGACGGCACGGTCGTGCTTTTAGCGGCCAAGGAACGGCAGGAACTGATCCTCGACAAAGAAAAACTGAAATCTTACCTCGAGAAATCCAACGGGGAAGAAACCGGCAAGCTCACCACCATCCGCTTTGAACTGCCCCAGCCGCCAACGGCTGAAGCGCCCGCCAAGAAGACAGACGTCAAAGCAAAGTAAACTCGGGAATATTGGCTTAAGCCGCCGACAGGCTCTGGAGGACGTGTGCGACAACCTGCGGATAAAGGAGATGTTCGGCCGCGTGAATACGTGCTGTCAGCGTTGCCAGCGTGTCCCCGGCCTCGACCTTGACCGGCACCTGCGCGATCACAGGGCCATGATCTACTTCTTCATCGACAAAGTGCACCGTAACCCCTGTCTGACCGACCCCGGCCGCCAGCGCATCCCTGACAGCGTGGGCGCCTTTAAACGCCGGCAAAAGCGCAGGATGGATATTGATAACACGCCCGGGGAATGCCCGGATAAATGCAGGGCTCAGGATGCGCATATAACCAGCCAGGACAACAAGCCCGATATTGTCAGCGTTCAACAAACGGACAAGTTCAAGGTCAAAGGCTTCACGTGAAGGATAATCTTTAGGATCAACATGAAGAACCCGGGGAACACCCCCCTGGCGCGCCCGCACCAGTGCCAAAGCCGCGGCCTTGTCAGCGATCACCGTCGTTAACGAACCCCCGACGTGCCCGATCTTCTGGGCTTCCATGATCGCCTGCAAATTACTGCCATTGCCCGAAGCCAGTACCGCAAAGTTCACGGCTTTCCTTCCTCTGCCAGGTGGGTCTTGGGGTATCGCCACATACCCCAGCCGCCGACCAGGCAAAAAATGATCCCCACTGTCATGAGGATCCAGGCGTGCGGAACAAATTCAGAAAGTTTCGAACTGATGAGCATCGTCACCAGGAACGCAAAATGAATGACAAATTCCATGGCGCTGAAAACCTTGCCCTGCATGTCCGGCGTCGCCACCTTGTGCACCACCGTATTGGCCGCAATGACGATCGGTCCGACCACAAGCCCCAACAAAACCGCCAGCGCCTGCGCCACCCATATATTGTGCAAAGACTCAACGGCAAGGGCAAAGATCGCCGTCATCAAACCGCCGGCAATAAGGCATTTGAAGATCGTTTCGACCTGCTTCTTTTTGTCTCCCCATTTACCGTAAGCGAGGCTTCCCAGAAAAAGCCCGATACCCAACCCCACCGCCAGAAACCCCAGATGCTTGGTCACACTGCCAAACACACCCTGAATGAACACAATGATAACCACGTAAATAGCACCAACGGCCATAAAGAGGATCATCATCAAATAAATGATATAACGGATATCCCGATGGGCAAGAATATAGCGGATGCCATCACCCGCTTCGGCCAGGACATGCCGGTAAGCACCCGCCATTTCCTTGCCAGCCGCCACGATCTCTCCGGGGTTAACCCCCATCATGGCTTTGTTACGTTCATGAGAAATGAAGAATACGAGCAAGGCCGAAATGAAGAAAGTCGCCGCATCACACAAGAAGCCGCCCCTGGCCCCGCCATATTCGACAATAAGCCCGCCGAGCAAGGCGCCGAGCACAAACGCGATCATCCCGCTGACCGTGGCCAGTGAATTGGCCATATGCAGGTGTTCCTCATCAACCAGTTCCGGAATGATCGACATCTTGGCAGGAACATAGAAACGGCTCAGGCAAAACGCTAGGAACACCACGCCGTAGATCGGGATCATCGAATCGCGGGCCATGAAAATAAACGGGATGGTCAGGATCAGGCACCCGCGGATAATGTCGCAGACAAAAAGGGTCTTCTTGCGGTCCCAGCGGTCAACATAAACACCGGCGATGGGGCCGACGATGAATACCGGGATGATCGTAAACGCCAGCACCTTCGCCAGCTCCATGGTCGACGCCGAACCGAACTGACGCCCCGCCACAAGCCCTACCAGTGCCATCTGGTTGATCCTGTCGCCAAACTGCGACACCAGCTGGGCCAGCCAGAACAGGAAGAAACTGCGATTTTGGAAACTTTTACGAAAACCCATTTTCCCTATCCCCGGATGTTCTAATAAATTGCCGTATGAAAAGACATTATACCACCCCGCATAAAAATCAAAAGAAAATCCCCGTTAAATCCGGCTTTCGACGGAACAACGGGGATCTTTAAAACAAGCCGACGAGAGGGTTCGAACCTCCGACCTGCGCATTACGAATGCGCTGCTCTACCAGCTGAGCTACATCGGCATGGATATCAGCGAAAATCGAAATCTTTTATACCAGAGTTTCCCGCGCCTGTCGAGGATGATTTCTTCGGCCTGTCAGCAACGTGGCCAGCGCTGAACCGTGCTTGAACATCAATGCGATCCAAAAAGGTAACGACAGTACCAAGAAAACTTGCACCAGGGTCTTGACTTTAAACGGCGTCATGGATGTGAGCACCCTGGTTGTGAGCGAGAACTCATCTGTGGAATTGGAAAACCCGGAAGCACTGCCGGCCAAATAATAAAGGTAATGAAAATATTGCGCACAGCCTTTATACGCCAGTTGCGCCAGCTCATGGGGATTGAACACGATCTTCCAAACAGCCAATTGATAGGTGGCATGGCCCCAATCCAGACGGCCAAAAGACTGTTTGATCAAGGCAAGGCAGGTCGATCTCCACTCGAAGCACCACATCGACATCACGGGGAAAAAAGCAAGCAACACCAGGCCGCCTTTTAGATACCCCCAACCCTTTTCATCCAACTTTTTCAAACCCACAGCCAGCGGAAATACAAAGACCGGAAATGCGGACGCGATCAAATAACGGTACCCGTACCACCCGCCTTGCGTCCCGAAAAACACAATGATATAAAAATTCACCAGCAACGGCAACGATAACAAAATCAACTGCTTCTTCCAGGGCATCTTAAAACAGGCCAGGCACACGACACCCAACAATAAGAACGGAGCAGTAAAAACAAGACCCCAATCAATGCCGATAAAAACATGCCCGATCCTTACCGCGATATCCAACCATGAAGCGCTGACCTTAATATAATTTTCCGCATGGGCATAAATGCTCTTGTGCGTATAAGCTTCCGGCCACCATTGAAAAATAACAAACAGAAGAATAAACGGAACAATGATCAAGCCCAGCCGCTGGCCGATCACACCCCATTTCTTCGAGGAAACACCCCCTGCGACAAAAAATAAAGGCCAAACCAGCGCAAAAAGAACATTGTTATTCCGGGTCAGATACACCAGCGCCGCAATAACCCCCACCAGCACAAACGACCACCAGCTCTTGATAAAAGCCCCGTTTTCTTTCTGATTTCTAAGGAAGAGATACACACAAAGGCTCTGCAAGAAAAATTCCGGGGTCTGGCTGAAGATCGGACGACGGAAGGCAAATAGCGGCATCCCCTGGCAAATGATCATCAGGATCACGGTCCAAGCCGCCGGGGAAAATCCTGTCAAGGCACCGAGGATACGATATAAAAGAAAGCAGGCCACCGAGAAATAAAAGACAGATGCGACCATGAAGCCGAACTGAGACCAGCTGGCACGCACATTCTTCGCCGTCCGTTGCTCAACAATGCTCGATCCTTCCAGCCGATCAATAACAGAAAAAGCCATCACAAACGGCATCGCCAAGATACCCGATCCTATGGAAATCTGGGGGCCCAATTTGGGATCTGCAACATATTCTTTTTCGTAAGAAGGAAATTGGCCAAAACTCAAGGCCGAGGCGTGTGCAAAATAATCGACATCATCATTGCTATACCACTGACCGGCAGCCTGCATGGTGAACGGCTTGATCAGAAAAAACGCACAAACGAAAATGGCAAAAGCAACTTTAAACATAACGACTCCAGATAAGTGGCCTGAAAATCCGATGATGTTTCGAGACAATACACAACACCGACCGCATTGTCAAGCAATTCATCCGAAAGAATACATTTAAAGCAGAATCTTATAATATTCCCCGATCGCCGTGATAGCGCGCGCCGTCACAAACCAGGCACCGGCCGTGAGCACAAGCACGATCAGGGTCACCACCACCTTGCGCAAACGGGTATAATACGGATTAAACCATACCAACGGCAACGCCAACGGCCATAAACACAGGATCGCTGACACCACCGTCGTGGTGCTAAAATACCACGGCCTGTCGGCAGTATTAGGCCTTGCGCGGGCATCAAGGAATTCACCGCAATAACGGCACTTGAGCGCGTCCTGCTGGATCTCTTCGGCACAAAAAAGACATTTCTTCATCAAGCTATCTCCGTCTGAGGATTTCGATCTCGGCCGCCAGCTGATCCACACGGCTCATAACATCTTTCATGATATCCAGCGCCTCTGCCTGGCGTCCGCGTGAAGATGACTTCGGCTTCACCCCATCCTCAACATCAAGGACATAATTCTCGCACTGAACACGGATAACACCCAGGATATTAGCGACCTTGTGGAACCGCGAACGGGCAGAATCTTCGACCTCACCGGAGAAAGAAGGCCGGCTGGTAAAGACTGGCGACTGCCCGCCCAGAGCACGCACCACCGCCGCATCCAGACGGGACAACACCACCGGTTTCTGAAGGTATTCACTGACCCCCAACGCGATCACCTCGGCCTCAATTTTCGGCGCAAGGAACTGCCCGGTCATCATGATCACGCGCGGCGTCACACCTTGGGCACGCAGAGCCCTTAACACACCCAGGCCATCCATCCCCTGAAGCGTAATATCCAGCAAAACAAGATCGGGAACTGCGGCCGCGATCAGCTCCAACGCCTGCGCCCCATTACCGGTCATGGCCACATCATACCCGCGACGCCCCAAAAATGCGCACAAAGCCTGGGCAGCATCCACCTCATCTTCAACCACCAATATTTTTGTATGTACCATAACATGATTATATCATTCCAGGCACATATCTTCCAGTAATGTCATCTGAAATTTAAGGTTCGGCACAACTCCAGGAGAAAAACAGCCCTCAACCCTGCCGCGATTCTTGAGAATATCAAACGCCTCCCGTTCACGATTCTCTTGCAATAAAGCTATAACTTTAAGGATCGCCTTTCTTTGCCGTAAATGAACCACCACCTGCATATTGCCACCACTCACATTAAGGATCAATAAAACAAACATGTTACGCCTCCTGTCTGATTGCCGGAACTCAACAGCGCCACGATTAGGAAGGCACCAACGCGTCTTCAGGATGATTTCCTATGCCCTGCTTGGAATATAATCAAGGATACCATCCAATATGACATAATTCAAGTCTTTAGGCTTAATTTTGTCATATATTTCTTACGGACATAAGTACATTATATACCAATATGATACACAGATTTATACACAATACTTACCGCCTCAACAGAAAAAATATGACAAAATAGGATAAATATTGTCGCTTTCTGTCTTGACTTCAATCCAACGATCTTTTATACTCTTAGTATGAAAATGCATGAAAGAATAAAAACTGTACGCGAAGAAATGGGCTTGACGATCCAGGACGTCTACGCGCGGGGAGAAGCTATCTTCGGCAAAAAGAAAGCCCTAAGCTATCGGACACTGCAACGGATCGAAAAAGGCAGTATCGCCAAATTTGCCTCGATCCTGCGGATCAGTTGCGCCATGGGCGTCCCTTTGGATCGATTGCTGAAAGACACGGAACTCGAACACCGCATGGTCATCCGCAAGAACGAACGACTCGATGAATACGTCTACAATGACAAGGCACAATCAAGCGTGATCAGCAGTCCGGCGCGTAGTTTTCTGGCCATGGAGCTGGCGATAAAGCCCGGCGGAAAAACACCGCCCGAAAATGCTCCCGCTGAAGGGCACCACGAAAAATGGATCTATATAGTGGAAGGATCCCTGACATGCCGCCTGGGAGAGGAGATATTTATTCTTGAGCCACGTGATTCTTTTTCTTTTGAAAGCAATATTCCGCATACCTTCGAAAATAAAAGTCAACGCCCCTGCGTGTGCATCATCGTGGAAAACCCGAAACACTTCTAACAACGATCAATCTTTATTGAGGATCAGCTTGCCGCTGCTCAACAGGATCCCCTTAAGTTTTTCTCCAAGTGCCGACAAGGAAACGGGCTTGCCCAAATAATCTTCGGCCCCAAGAGCCATTGCCCGGTTGACGACCTCCGCGCTCTGCCAGGCACTTACCACAACGATCCGTGAGGCAGGACTCCCCTCTTTGATCAGGGTAATAGCATCTAGCCCACTCGTCCCGGGCATCTTGATATCAAGGAATACCACATCCGGACGATTTTCCCGCACCTTGGCCATGGCTTCGGGTGTATCCCCGGCATCCAGTATCTCGGCATCAAAACGCTGGGCGATGTACTGCCTGAACCCGGCGCGCAAATCCTGTTCATCATCGACGAGCAATATCTTCGGACGGGAAACCGCGCCGCTCTTATCAAGCAGATCCTTGATCTTGGCCGTCACGACATCACGCAGATAGTTCCGGCTAAACGGCTTGGCCATATATTCATCCGCGCCGCGCCGCAGCGCCACAAACTTCACCTCATCTTCCCCCCGTGCCGTTACCACGATCACGATCACCCCCGGATCCACCTGCTTGAATTCATCCAACAACACTAGCCCGTCGGCATTTCCGAGCAGAAGATCCAGAAAAATAAGGCGAGGCTTTTCCTTGTAGAACAACGCACGCGCCTTTTCCATGGAGGTCGCGGCCGACACATTGAACCCCATACACGCAAACGTACGGGCAATGATATCGCAAATGCCGCTCTCATCGTCGATCACCAGCATCTTGATCACCGCTGACTCCTTCTGTTGACGCTCCCAACCACTCTCCGCCCCGATAAGCAACGGGGCATCCCCTTCAGCCCCCTAGGGGCCTCAGCAAGATCAACTCATGTTACAAATATATACTATTCCCGCCTTGGTTGCCAATTTATCGAACCCCACCGAATAATTAAAACCATACACTCCTCTCGATATTTCTACCCAACATGATAATATAATTGATACCTCATACTATCAAATATGTAAAGGAACATCATGCGTGTCGATGAAGAACTGCGTTTATTGATCAAGTCCCGGAACCCGGTTGTTTTCTTTGAGTCCATCGACGAGCTTCATTCCCTCGAACAGCTGACAGAAATAACAACAGACTCAGGCCTTGGGCAATTCCGATGGTCACTCACAGACGGCCTTAGCAAAATCCCCGCAGAAGGCACATATTATCAGACAAAAGATCCCAACCGAATGCTGGAAATGGTGCTGGGGCTTGTCAGCTACCAGGGAGCCAAGAAATTCCAGCCCGCCATTTTTATATTGAGAGACTTTCACAAATACCTGGATAATGCCCTTACCCTGCGATTATTCAAAGATGTGATCAACAAAATAAGGAATACACAAACAACCCTCGTCATCCTCTCTGCTGAATATAAGATCCCGAAAGAACTCGAGTCGGAGACCGCCCATTTGACCGGAGGTTACCCCACCGCCAAAGAGATCGAAGGCCTGATCATTGACACCATCGGCGAAAGCTGGCAAAGTAAAACAGAAATAAAAATGTCCCTGACACGCGATGAAACAACTCACGTTGTCGCGGCCCTGCAAGGGCTCTCCATCCAGCAAGTACGGAGCGTATTAAACCAGTGCGTGATCAGTGATAATATCCTGAATATCAGCGACCTTAAAATCATTGAGTCCTGTAAAAAGAAAATATTTGACAAGGAAGGCCTGCTGGAATTCTACCTCACCGAAGACATGAACAGCATCGCCGGTTTTGACAACCTTAAACGCTGGCTTGCCGAGCGTAAGGATTGCTTCCATCCAACGACCGCCGCTGCCGCGCTGCCTGCGCCTAAAGGCGTTCTGCTCATGGGCATCCAGGGCTGCGGCAAAAGCCTAGCCATCAAAGCCATCGCCCGGGAACTTGGCCTGCCCCTGTACCGGCTGGACCTCTCAAGGCTGTACAGCAAATACATCGGAGAATCCGAGGAAAACCTGCGCAAGGCGCTCATGACCGTTCAAAAACTGAGCCCCTGCTGTTTGTGGGTCGATGAAATTGAAAAAGGCTTCGCCTCATCAGACGGCGATATCGACGGCGGCGTTTCCCAGCGCATCCTCGGCACCTTTCTTACCTGGATGCAGGAACATAACACAACCAGTTTCATCGCCGCAACCGCCAATAATGTATACCGACTACCGCCCGAACTGCTGCGCAAAGGACGTTTCGATGAAATCTTTTTTGTTGATCTCCCCGACGCCCGCTCAAGAGAAGCTCTGTTCAAGATCCATTTCCAGAAACGCAACCTTAAACCTGACGGCTTCGACATTCCCCTGCTTGCCGCAGCTACGCATGATTTCAGCGGCGCCGAAATTGAACAGACCGTCATATCTGCCCTCTATCGAGCCTCCGGAGGAAAAGAACCTCTCAACACCGGGCACATCCTGGAACAGATCCGTGAAACAAAACCCCTTTCAATATTAAAGTCCGAAGAAATAACCTCCTTGCGGACATGGGCCAAAGACCGCACCCGCCTGGCTTGAAATACCGAACATCTTTAGCGCCTATTATTTCCACCTGCCTTGCCACGCCACTCTTTGCGCCTTCCCTAAATAAAAAAGCTGTGGCTATTGCCACAGCTTTCTCTAATAAAAAGTGCCGAGACCCGGTTAGGACGCTTTCCTCAAACTCCTCCTAGAAAAAGCGGCCTTCCCGGGGCGAAGGCAATCTTCCAAAATACAAAAGCTGTGGCTATTGCCACAGCTTTCTCTAATAAAAAGTGCCGAGACCCGGAATTGAACCGGGGACGCAAGGATTTTCAGTCCTTCGCTCTACCGACTGAGCTATCTCGGCAACAACAGCATGATATATATTCATTGCGCAACAGGTGTGTTATTTTATATAAACACGCCGTCTTGTCAACATATAATCTCGAGGAGAAATGTCTAACGATCAAAACTGTTGAGGATCTTGGTGTAAACATCCTGGGCAAGATCGATCTTAGGCATGAACGCTTTGCGGGCCTTGACCGCGATCTTTGTGGTCGAGGCGTTGATCGCCACAATAGTAACAGTAACACGCGCGGCATTGATCTCTGCGATGAGGATGCCCTGCGGATTGTTCTCGCCCACAACATGCCCCATGATCCCGGTGATCTCCTTGGCCGCACCCCAGACATCCTCGAAAGAACGCGCGGTATTGCCCTCGACCGTGTCCGGGCTGACCACATAGCCACCAACCACTCCGACAGCTCCGGCGGCCAGCATGACACAACCGCCGGCAGAAAATGCCAGGATCGGAACTGCCAGCCACACAATGATCTTATGACGCAACGATGTATTTGACATATTTTTTTACCAGAAACAATCTTATCACAAGCGCCCTGAATACGAAGCAAAAATCACAATTTCTATTGGCTGAAAAAACCCCGGATCTGGCTGAGGCGGTCAACGAGAGCCCCTGGGCCGACAGCCTCAAGTTCATCGCGGGTGCAGGACCCGGTCGGTACAACCACAGAGAAAACACCGGCGGCACGGGCACAGGCCACATCCACCGTCATGTCACCGACATAGATCGCATCGGACGCCGGGATGCCGCTCTGCCGGAGGATCTCGTACAGCATATCCGGATAGGGCTTCGACCGGGGCACCATATCGCCGCAAAGCACATGATCAAAATAATCAATGATGCCCAACGTCTCAAGGATCACACGGCAAAACTGCAGTGGCCGATTGGTCGCCACCGCCAGCACACAGCCGCGCGCCTTAAGAAACGGCAACAGCGCCTTGGCTCCGGGCAGTAAACGAATGTTCTGCCGCAGGCGGACATCATGGTGTTCCCTGAAAATAGCCAGCGCGCGCGGGACATCTTCTTCAAGGACAAAGCAACGAACAAGATTTTCCACGCCGAGGCCGACAGAGCGTTTGACCACAGGCAACGACTGCGGCGAAAGGTGCATCTCGCGCATCATGTGATTGATGCTGTCGGTGATAGCCGGAAAGGCATCGACAAGCGTTCCGTCGAGGTCAAAGGCGCAAAGACGGATGTCAGACGGCCAGAGGGCCATCGGGAGGCTCGGGCTTAAGGGGGTCGGTACCGTTGATCACACCGCCGGAGACAATGATCTTCACGGCATCTTCAATGCTGATAGGCAACGGGGTGATCTCTTCCTCGGGGACCATGACCACAAATCCGGTCAGGGGATTAGGAACCGTCGGGATCATGACATTGCACAAAGGACGCCCTGCCGCCACGGCAATGTTCTCGGATACCCTGGATGTCAGAAAAGCGATCGCGTAAACCCCCGGGCGGGGCCACTGGATCATCACCACTTTCTGGATGCCCGCGGCATGTTCCCGGAACAGAAACCGTGATATTTCCTTGAAAGCCGGATAAATGGTTCCCAGGATCGGGACACGCACGAGCATACGCTCGGCGACCTGATGAACAACTTTCCCGAGATACTGAGCCACAATAAAACCGCAAAGTAAAATAACAACCACAAGGATAATGATCCCCATGCCCCAGAAATAAAAGTCATAATATTCCAGAAAAAGCGGCTTGATATATTTGCCCAGCAGGCTCTCGGCAAAGTTCATGATCCAGACAAACACATAAACAGCCAGCGCCAGCGGCACAAAGACCGCAAGCCCAGACACAAAATATGTTTTAAGAATACGCCTCATATCAATACCCCATCGTGTGCGCCAGCCAGTAAGCTCCCGCCGCGATCGCCGCCGAGCACGGGATCGTAATAACCCACGCCCAGACAATGCGGCCCGCCACCCCCCATTTGACCGCGCTCATGCGGCGCAAGGAGCCGACACCGACAATGGAGCCGGTAATCGTGTGCGTTGTGCTGACGGGCACCCCCATGGCTGATGCAGTAAAAAGCGTCAAGGCCGCCGCTGTCTCGGCGCAGAAACCATCCACGGGGCGCAGTTTGGCGATCTTCTGCCCCATGGTCTTAACAATGCGCCAGCCCCCGAACATGGTGCCGACCGATATCGCGGCGTAACACAAAAGAATAACCCATTGCGGCACATAAAAACTTTTACCCAACAGCCCGGCGCTAAAAAGAAGGCTCGCGATAATACCCATGGTTTTCTGCGCGTCATTGCCGCCATGACCCATGCTGTAAAGAGCCGCCGACAAAAGCTGCCCTTTACGGAAGAACTGATCGATCAATAGAGGCGATGCCCCGCGCGCGATGAAATAAACAATATGCCCCAGCCCAAGGCCCAGCAAAAGGCCTGCCAAGGGCGAAATGATAATGAACATCAGTGTCTTGATAATACCCGCCATCACCAGCGCCGCCGGGCCAGCCTTGACCAGCCCCGCCCCGATCATCCCGCCGATCAACGCATGCGAAGAACTGGTGGGCAGACCGAAATACCAGGTGATGATATTCCACCCGCAGGCCCCGATCAAGGCACCGAAAACAACCGCATTATCGACTATCGCAATATCAATGATCCCCTTGCCGATCGTATTGGCCACATGCAGGCCGAAAACAAAGAAGGCTATCATATTAAAGAAAGCCGCGAACATAACAGCATTGCGCGGCGACAGGACACGCGTGGACACAACGGTCGCGATCGAATTAGCCGAATCATGAAAGCCATTCAGGAAATCAAAACCCAGGGCAAGGATAATGAGAAAAATGATCTCGACCGGCATAGAAGTCAGGCCTGCTTGAACATGATGGATTCAACCACATGGGCGGCATCCGCACAAATATCAAGGACCGTCTCGGCGTCCTCGTAGATCTCTTTCCATTTGATCACCACAATCGGATCTTTTTCGTTCTCAAACAAACCGGCCAGCGCGGTATCGCGCATGGAGTCAGAAATATTCTCTAGGCGGCTGATCTCAACGCACGACGCCATCACAAGCTGATAATTCTTCATATCACGAACCCCCTTGACCGCACTGTCAATGGCCCTGGCGGCAGCTTCGATCACCAGGGAAAACTCGACAAGATTTTTTTTGACCTCAAATATCTTGTAAACCGTCAAACGATTGGAGATCGTATTGAGCATATCAATGATGTCGTCGAGCGCCTTGGTCAAAGAATGAATATCCTCACGGTCAAAGGGCGTGATAAAGGCCTTGTTCAGGTGGGCGATCACCGCGTGCGACGCCTCATCGGCCTGTGCCTCAAGCGTCACAATCTTCGCCAGCGCCGCCACATCCAGCGTACCGCCGGCCACCGCCACCTTGAAGGCCTCGGCAGCTTTGACAATATAATAAGACTGCTGTTCAAAAAGCTTGAAATAATCGACTTCTTCGGGGAAAAAATTGAACTTCATAAACGCTCCTTTTGAAAAGTAACCTGCAGCGCACTTTTACATATGTCATCTAATATACCCGGAAACAGGACCTCTGTCCAAGGCAATCTTGCCCGGGAACAGCACCGGGCTAATCCGGCGAACGCAGCAGGGCCAGCAGCATAAGCCCACCGACCGCAAGGACCGGGCCCAGAAGGCCTCGCAAGATCATCACCAGAAAAAGCCAGTCCTTGAGTGTCAAGCTAACGCCGGCAACAACGAGCCCGAATCCGAAAATGAAAATCGCTATTTTGCTGATCATATTTCCCCCCGTGGTTGCTCCGGGCAAGCGGTCCTTGCCGCGCGTACGACATCATGTTCATTGGGCTCCGCCTTCCAGCGCCGGTGCATCCAGGACCACTGCGCGGGATAGCGTCGCGTAAAAGATTCGACACGTGAGGTGATCTCTTGTGTCGCCTTAAGCACCGCCTCCTGCTCGGGCAAAGAACGATCCAGGATAACTGGTTCCAAAACGATCGTCCATCGACGACCGCCCAAAGCTTCTTCCGGGCGGGCAAAAGCCGTTAAGAGCGGCGCCCCGGTCTTCCAGGCATAGATCGCAGGCCCTGCGGCTGTTCCCGCCTTGTGCCCGAAGAAATCAACAAAGATACGCCCTGCGCCGCCATAATTCTGATCGACCGGCATCACCAGCAGCTGATTGTCTTTCAAGGCCTGAAAACAGGCCGTCACACAGCCCCGTAAAGGTGTGCTGTAAATCGGCTGAGGGGCGAACCTTTGAGAATGCGCCAGGAATTCTTCCCGCCAGGCACGGCTTCGCGGGGCGCGCATAACAACCTTCACTGTGAATTCTTCATAAAGAAAACGCACGAGCATGGCCGCAAACGGCCCAAAATGAGCAATGCCAACAATCGCCCCGCGGCCGGCCGCGTGCGCCGCCTTCACATGTTCCAGCCCTTCCACCCTGAACATATTCAGGCAACGGCCCGGACGGGCGATCACATACACAAACTCAGCCAGGCCAAAGAAAAGATTGAAAAATGACGCCCGCGCGATGCCCTGCTTAGCCCGCCGAGAAAGCGTGACACCGTAAGCAATGCCCAGGCTCTCCATGGCCTGCCGGCGCAATTTGCGTGAAGAAAAATACATCCCCCACGCACACGGCCACATAAACGCAAGAAAAAATAACCGGGGAAGAAACCCAAGAAAAGAAAGCAGGCCGATCAAAAAAATATGGACAAAAAGACGTACCCCCAACTCAAACCTCCCGGGTCTCTTGATTTTGCCGGATACAAGGCACGGCATAACGGCATTTAAAAAACACGGACAATCCCAACACGATCAAAAAGCACAACCCCGCAAAAACATCCCCGTGCTGTGTATAAAATGTTCTCCTGTGGCTCTCCGGCACTATATCAACAACAGCAACCCCCTCGGCCATCACGGAACGCCCCGCCGCATCGACCGCGCAACCGCTGACGACGCCCGCCGGAGAAATCGCACAGGTCATGCCTGTGTTGGTCGCCCGCACGAGCGGCACCCCGTTCTCTACAGCCCGAAAAACAGCATTATTCAGATGCATCCGCGACTGCCTTGACGCCTTGAACCAGGCATCATTGGTCAGGTTGACCAAAAACCCCGCGCCATCTTTCACGGCCAGACGGGCCAGGTCAGGCAGTGTGTCTTCAAAACAGATCAACGGTGCAAAAAAGACAGGCTCCCCGGCCGCAGCGGGCATCAACCCCATGATACCCCGCCCTGTCCCGGGTGTAAAATCATCAATGGGCACCAGTCGTTCGAGCAAAGGGAATGCCTTGCGCAACGGGATATATTCTCCCAAAAGAACAAGATGCTGTTTGCTATAAGTCGACGACAAAACTCCGTTCTCATTGATCAGGAGCGCCGAATTGAAATATTTCCCGCCATTACGCGTCACCGCACCAGCCAGAAGCTGCACATGATTTTCCCTGGCAAAGTCACAAACCTTTTCAAAAAGAGCGGGATACTCCCAGATAAACGCCGGGAACGCGCTCTCGGGCCAAACGATCATCTGCGGCCCCTGGCGCATCGCCTCGCGGCTCAACGCCAGATGCTTTTCAACAATAGCCACTTTCAAGAGAGGATTGGCATAATCAGCCAACGCGATATTGGGCTGGATCAACGCCACCCGAAAAGACTCGCGTCCGGCCATCTTCTTGTCGCCGCCTAAAACATATTTCCAACCCATGCCTGCAACCACCATCAACACCAGAACGAGTGTCACCCCCGCCAAAAGCCGGGGAACTTTCTCCCGACGCCAGGTCACATGCACCCATCGGGCAATCACCACATTCACGACCAGAACAGCCCATGAAACCCCATACACACCGGTAACATTCGCCATTTGGATCAACGGGATGTTGGCGCTTTGGGTGTGCGCTAACGCCGCCCAGCCGAATCCGGTAAACAGATGGGCACGGATATATTCAAGGGCAGTCCACAGGGCAGGTAGAAAAACCAGCCGGACACCCCACGCCCACGACGAAGACCAGGCAACACCGGCAGAAAAGAAACCCCAGTAAAGCGCCAAATAAGCAGACAACAGCAGTAAACCGATGACCGTCACATGCCCGATCCAGAAAAGGGCGGTCACAAAGAACAAAGAACCAGCAGTATAACCGCGTAAGAAAGAGCCCTTGACCGCACCCTCCTCGGCAACGAGGATCAACGGAACAAGGGCTACGAACGCAAGGCACGCAAACTGCCCCGCAGGAAAACTGCACGCGCAGAGAGCCGCCGCCGCAACGCCCCCTGACAGCCGCTTTATTTCCCGCAACATTTCTTGTACTTTTTCCCGCTGCCACAAGGGCAATCATCATTGCGCCCGGTCTTGCGCTGACCCGCCGACGGCAAATGCGCCTCGGGCAGGCGGTATTCAGGCCGAGGTCTGGCTTCAGGAGCTTGATCGCCCGAGGAAGCCGCCTGCAATGTTCCGGTCATACCGGAAAAGTCATGGTGTACCAGCTCCTGCTGGGCGCCGAAAACACTGCGCACATGCGGCTCGTGCTCAATGGGGCGAAGCTTGAAAATAAGTTCGGCAACATCCACATGGATGCTGTCAAACATAGCCCGGAACATATGGTACCCCTCCCGCTTGAACTCAACCAGCGGATCTCTTTGGCCCAGGGCGCGCAGACCCACGCCTTCTTTCAAATGATCCATGGCATAAAGATGTTCTTTCCACTTGGAATCAATGGTATGCAGAAGGAACATTCGCTCCAAATGCCTGATCTGGCTTATCCCCATATCCTGTTCTTTGGCCGCATACAAACGGGCTAGCTCAATGCCAACCATTTCAATGACCTCACCCACAGGGGCTGTTTCGAGCAGGGCACGATGCCTTTCAATGTCCAGCCCGAAGCGGCTATAAAGATACTGGATCAACCCCTCACCATCACGCGCCTTGTTACCCTCTGTTATCAAATGACGACGGATCACTTCCTCAGCCGTTGACTGGAGGGCTTCCATGATCAGCTCCCGCGTGTCATCACCGTCAATGATCGAACGGCGCATATTATAGATGACTTCGCGCTGGCGGTTCATGGTCGTATCATATTCCAGGAGCTGTTTGCGGATCTCAAAATTGTAATTCTCGACGCGTTTCTGCGCCACTTCAAGCGCACGGCTCACCAGCGGCGACTCGATCATCTCGCCCTCGGCAAATCCAAAACGATCCATCATCATGCGGATACGGTCCCCCGCAAAGAGGCGCATGAGATCATCCTCGAGAGAAACATAGAAACGCGACGAACCCGGATCACCCTGACGGCCCGAACGGCCGCGCAGCTGATTGTCGATACGGCGTGATTCATGACGCTCGGTACCAATGATGTGCAAGCCGCCCGCCGCTACAACCTTGTCATGCTCCTGCTTGACCTGGTCGCGGAACTGCCGGATGAACTGATCCACCAGCTGTTCTTGCGGCAGGATCTCGGTGCGGTCTTTGGCTGCCGCCACGGTCTTTTCAGCCGCCAGCGCCCTGGCCATGAATTCCGCATTGCCGCCGAGCATGATATCCGTCCCGCGGCCGGCCATATTGGTGGCGATCGTGACCGCCTGGTAACGCCCGGCCTGGGCCACGATCGACGCTTCAAGGCCGTGAAACTTGGCGTTCAAAACCTGATGCTTGACCCCTCGTGCTTTCAGAAGCCTGGCCAGGAATTCGGAACGTTCGATGGAAACGGTACCCACCAGGACCGGTTGCCCTTTGGCATAACAGCCCTCGATCTCCTTGACCACGGCCTCATACTTTTCCTTGACGGTGCGAAAAATACAATCCGGATGATTGATACGGCTCAACGGTTTATTCGTCGGCAGAACAATGACTTCGAGGTTATAGATCTGTTTGAACTCGTTGGCTTCGGTGTAAGCTGTACCGGTCATGCCCGAAAGCTTCTTGTACATGCGGAAATAATTCTGGAACGTGATCGTGGCCAGCGTCTGGTTCTCGCGCTCGATCTTGATGCCCTCCCTGGCTTCGACCGCCTGGTGAAGCCCGTCCGACCAGCGCCGGCCCGGCATCATACGCCCGGTAAATTCATCCACAATGATAACCTTGCCGTCCTTGACCACATAATCCGTATCCAGATGGAAGAATTCCTTGGCGCGCAGGGACTGCAGGATGTGATGGCGGTATTCCACGGTCTCCATATCATGAAGATTGGCGACCCCAAACATCTGCGCCCCTTTTTCCTCGCCAGCCTCGGTCAGGGAAATCGATTTCGCCTTCTCATCAGCGACATAATCATACCCCTTGCCCAAGTCCTCGCCGCGGTGCTTGGCATCGATCTCTTCCGCCTCGGTCACGCGCCGGCCTTTAAGTTCCAGCGAAATATTGTGCGCCCTGTAATACTTGTCGGTGGATTCCTCAGCTGGGCCTGAAATGATCAGCGGCGTCCGCGCCTCGTCCACAAGGATGCTGTCCACTTCGTCCACGACCGCAAAACAATGGCCGCGCTGAACCATCTCCTCCTTGAACATGACCATATTGTCACGCAGATAATCAAACCCGAATTCGTTGTTGGTCCCGTACGTGATGTCGTGCCCGTAAGCTTCCTTGCGCTGGGCAGGCTCCATGTCGTGCTGGATACACCCGACGCTCAGGCCAAGGAATTCATACAGCGGTCCCATCCAGTCCCTGTCGCGTCTGGCCAGGTAATCGTTGACCGTCACCACATGCACACCATCGCCGGGCAGAGCGTTCAGATACGCCGGAAGGGTGGCCACCAGCGTCTTACCTTCGCCGGTGGTCATTTCCGCGATGTTGCCGTAATGGAGCGTCATGCCACCGATCATCTGCACATCGTAATGGCGCATACCCAATAGCCGCCGGCTCGCCTCACGCACCAGGGCAAACGCCTCGGGAAGAATATCGTTCAGGGCAAACTGCGTCGCTTTAAAAAGATCTTTCTCTGCCTGCTTGACCGCATCCCTTGTGCTTTGACGTTCATCGATATTCGCCGCATGCTGATGGGCGTCGATAGCCCTGGTCAGCGCGGCCTTCTCAACGGCGATCATGCCATAAAGGCGCGAGCGGAACTGAGGTGTGGCCCGTTGCAATTCCACATTCGAAAGCTTTTCCATCGTCGCTTCAAGCGCATTGATCCGGGCTACCGTCGGAGCCAGTCGCCTGACTTCGTGCACCGAAGGCAGCGGCGAATCCTCATGGATGTGCGCATTGACGGCAGGCTTCAGCCGGAGGATCGCGGCCCTGGCACTGCTGATAACAGGTTTACGGATGATCATATCGAGCATAAGGGTATCCTTTTTTCGGTTATTTCCCGTCAGGCCTCATTTTCAGGAAAGCCTCGATGAACATATCAATATCGCCGTCCATCACCTTCTGGACATTGCTGGTCTCGGCGTCGGTGCGATGGTCCTTGACCATCTGGTAAGGTTGCATGACATAAGAACGGATCTGACTGCCCCATTCGATCTTCTGCTTCTGGCCCGACTCGGCGGCAAGCTTGTCGTCCATCGCCTGCTGTTTGAGCTCAAAAAGCTTGGCTTTCAACACCCGCATGCAGCGCGCCTTGTTCTGCAGTTGGGAACGTTCCACCTGGCTCTGCGTGACAAACCCCGTCGGCATATGGGTAATACGCACGGCTGAATCTGCCGTATTGACGCTCTGGCCGCCGGGACCGGAAGAACGGAACACATCGACCTTGAGGTCATCGGGATTGATCTCGACCTCAACATCATCTTCGATCTCGGGGATCACATCAAACGAGGCAAACGACGTGTGCCGGCGCTTGTTGGAATCAAACGGAGAAATGCGCACCAGCCGGTGCACCCCTTTTTCCGTTTTCAAATAACCATAGGCTTTCGCGCCTTCGACACGGAAAGAGACATTCTTGATCCCCGCCTCTTCGCCGTGAAGGATATCAAAGACCTCGACCTTATACCCTTTGTCCTCAGCCCAGCGCGTGTAGAGGCGGAACAGCATGCCTGTCCAATCGCACGATTCGGTGCCGCCAGCGCCGGAATTCAGGCTGACAATGGCATTGCACTGATCGTAAGGCCCGGACAACAAGGTTTGAATTTCTAGTTTGGCCACCACCGGCACAAGGGCCGCGATATCCGCCTCGATCTGGCGCTCCATGGCCTCATCGCCCTCGGAGAGCTCCAATAACTCGCGCGCATCAGCGATCAGACGCTCGGCAGACATCAAAGGGTCAACCGACGCCTTCCAGCCCTTCAGTTCCTTGATGAGACGGTTGGCCGCATCCTGGTTGCTCCAGAAATCGGAAGCTGACATGCGGTCCTCGGCTTCACGGATACGCTGTAAAAGGACAGGCAGGTCAAAGAAACCCCCTGAGGTCGGAAACTTTCTGGTCGAGCTCCTTGATCTTGCGCAACAATAATTCGTTCATGTTTTCTCCAGAAGACACGGAACGGTCACAGACCGTTCCCTACACATTAAACCTGAAATAAACGACGTCGCCTTCTTGCATCAAATAATCTTTACCCTCCAGCGTCACCTTGCGGGCTTCCTGAACGGCCTTGTACGATCCGAGTTCAACGATGTCCTTATAACGGTAGATCTCCGCCCGGATAAAACCACGTTCAATATCCGAATGGATCTTGCCTGCGGCCTTGACCGCCCGTGTTCCCTGCGGCACGAGCCACGCCCGTGTTTCCTGATGCCCGGCGGTAAAGAAACAGGCCAGCCCCAACAGGTCACGCCCGGCCTGCGCCAGCCGCGCCAAGCCTGGGGTTCCGATGCCTGCCGCATCATAATATTCCTTACGCTCTTCGGGCGACAGCTGAACCACTTCCGCTTCAAATTTGGTGCACAACGGCACGATCGCCGCGCCTTCTTTAGCCGCCCGCGCCCGCAACGGCGCCATCAGGGCCTCATCGGGATCACCCTCGGCCGTATTGGCCACATACATCACAGGCTTTCCCGTAATAAACTGGAATTCCCGCGCCAGTTCCTTGTCGACATGCTGCATGCGCACCGGGATACCCTGGTCAAGCCCTTTTAATACCGCCTCGAGTACCTCGCATTTTTCCTTGGCTTCCTTATCCCCGCATTTGGCCGGACGCAGCCATTTATCATAGGCCTTCTGCGCTTGCTGAAGATCTGACAGGATAAGTTCCGTTTCAATGATGTCCGCCGCTTCGAGCGGATCGAGCGTGTTCATCACGTTAACCACATTGTCATCCCTGAAACAGCGCACCACATGCGCGATGGCATCGACCGAACGGATATTCCCCAGGAACTGGTTGCCCAGCCCCTCGCCCTTGCTGGCCCCCTTAACAAGCCCCGCGATATCCACAAACCGGATCGCCGCCGGCGTGATCTTGGTCGACCCGCCAAACTCATCGGACAGGCGCGTCAAACGCTCATCGGGAATCGGCACAACGCCGACATTGGGCTCAATGGTCGTAAACGGAAAATTCGACGCCGCCGCCGCCGCGCCGGTCAAGGCATTAAACAACGTGGACTTACCCACATTAGGCAGTCCCACAATCCCGATCTCCATGAAGCTCCTTTAGTATAATAGATAGAAAATTTGGTATATATTACTTGTTCGAAGGGAATCTGTCGATGTTTTTTATAAAGGTCGCTCATTGGATTAAACAGCCAATAAAAATACCCACCCTCTACAGCCACCCGTGTAACCACAACATCTTTAACAACAAGCACTTCCACCCCAATCAAAACCCCTTCGCGCGCAGGGCGTCGGCGATGGCTTTTCGCTCAGGTGTCATGAGCTTGGCATTAAAGGCCATCCGGCGCGTCATGCTTTTTAATTTCTCGATCGCCGGCACTGCCATATATTTCTTCAACCGCTCTTCATCAATCCCGCTTTTTTGACGCATATCGCCGGATCCTTCCAATGGCTTCAAGGGCTTCAATGTCAATCATATCTGTTTTACGGCCGGCTTTCTTTTTCATCCGAATTAAATCCGGGATCGATATCAAAGATATAACCATATCTCCCGTCTTAACATCCTCACGCCGCCGATAAGCTTGGCTAAAGTTTATATCATCAACGATCAGAATATCAACATGCTCAAACTCAAGTTCAGGATTATAAACGCTAAAAACCAGCATATTCTTTTCTTCAATCCAAACACGCCTTTTTTCAGGATCCGCGAAATCATCCAACGAAACAGGCAACCTTGGTTTAAACCCAATGACCTTGATCGCCTGAACAAGCCTCTTCACATCCGCCGTTTTCAAAGAAACCAGAATATCCAAATCCCCTGTGGCACGATCATAACCATGCAAATTCACAGCCATGCCCCCAACAACAAGATAAGGAACCTTGCCCCGATGCAATTCTCTTAATAGCTTCTCACAATAAAACATACTCGTACCTATCCCGTTTGTATAAAAACATGCACTGTTATTTCAACCGGCCTTTTGCACTCACAGCCTTATCGTCGATGAAAGACAAAGTTTAACATGCATTACCTCATGTTATTGAAAAATGCGGGTTAAGAATTCGAGAGAAAGGCACGTGTCAATTTCAACAAAATGATGTGGGAAAAACTTGACCATCAACGTTCCTTCGCTATTAATTCTTGCGCCACTATCGCGAGAATCTTCTTCCCATAAATAGGCCAACCTTAACAACATAAACGATCAGGACATCATTCTCGATCAAATATAAAATTTGGTAATTCCCGCACCGGATCCGATACTTCTCCTGCCCTGATAGTTTCTTGCCATCACCAGAACGCGGATCATTCGCCAATGACCTGATCTTTTCCAGGACGGACAGGATATCTTTTCGCGGCAATGACTCAATTTCCTTGACCGCCGCGCGCTTGATCTCAACCTTATATTTTGCCATCGGCCTTCAACTTCTTCAGCAAGGTTTCAAATGAAATTGCCGGTTCTTTCGCTCGCTCTTTAAACGCATTCAGGTCTTCCTGATCCTCGGCAAGTTCGTGAAGCAGGGCATCATGGATAATATCAGATACCGACTGCTCGGTTTCCAAGGCCTTAACTTTTAAAATATGATGTATCCCCGGATCGAGATAAACCGTTGCCCTTTTTGTCAATGTCGACGCCATAAACACCTCCTGTGTGCATCACAATCCTAACACAACAACGTCATAACGTCAAGACGCCATGAGATTCACTCAAATCCATTTTTATCCCTCAGCTTGCTGAGTCATCAGCTCCAAAAAATATTTTGCCTTATCGTCGCGTTATGTTAATCTACCAATGGTTTGAGCTCATGAACATTTACAATGTAATTCCAAGAATTATTCTTATCAAAAGGAAGCTTGATGTCACCTGCATTAAAAGACTTTGAAACACGCGCCCTTAAACTCCCGGCAAAAGACCGCGCCAAACTGGCGGTTCATTTAATAGCAAGCCTCGACAATATGGCTCCGGCTGAAAATGAACATCTCTGGGCTAAAGAAGCTGACCGCAGATACAAAGCCTATAAAGCCGGACAGATGAGCGCACGCGCCGCTGACGACGTACTTGCCGATATCCGCAAAACATTTAAATGAAACCCATCCGTTTTTTACTTGCCGCCGAACATGACTTGTCTGCTGCAGCAACATTCTATGAAGACAGGGCTCCAGGCCTCGGCAATAAATTCATTGCCTCCGTAGAACGGATCACCCACAACATCCACTTCCAGCCTCATCAATATCCTTCATATCAGAACCATGTCCAGCGCGCTATTATCCACGGGTTTCCTTATTCCATCCTATTTATCCATGCACCGAAAGAAATAGCCATCGTCGCCATCATGCACGACAAGCGTCGTCCGTTGTACTGGATCAATCGTCGTTAGTCTATCATCACAATTTCATCATGAACTGACGCAGAATACCTATGGATTTAAGTTTTCGCTCCATATAGCGCTATAACTGCAACGACCCCCAATCCCAATATGCCCATCAACACCATAGATTCAAGAATTTTACGACAATCCTGGCTGCCACGATCAAACGAGAAGACACAGTAGAAACGAATTTACACATTATCTACCATTAAATATTCATCACCTGCCGGGAATTTACCCCATGCGTCAAAATCTTCACTTGAATAATTATAAACACGTTCCGGTGCCACATTACGAATATGCCATGCCGTATTTAAATGATGATAAAGATGTGTCATGTGAACCCCATACTCAGACGCGCAATATTCCTTATTCGATTCCAGCTCCTTAATAATTTTTTCCAATTCTTCTTTGGCTTCCCTCAAATGACACAGCATCAAACCCACATTCATCAAATCACCTAAATCTTCATCCATATCCGCCCTCCCTGAAATTTAACTGTAAGATAAGAATATTACAACATCAAGACGCCATAAGATTCACTCAAACACCTTCTTCCCCCTCAACTGACGGTGATACGCTACGGCGAAGCGGTGGGCTTCGTCGCGGGTGCGTTGGAGGAGTTTTAAGGCCAAGGAATCTTTGGCAAGGATGACGGGGTCGCGCTTGCCGGGGACAAAGACTTCTTCTTCCCGCTTGGCAAGTGAAATCAGCGGGATCTGGATATCGAGTTTCTTGAGCTCGTCGGATGCGGCGGAAAGCTGGCCCTTGCCGCCATCGATGATGATCAGGTCAGGATAGGCAACACCTTCCCGCTGGAGGCGGCCATAGCGCCGGCGCACGACTTCGGCGACCATCCTGAAATCATCCATGCCCGCCACCGCCTTGATGCGGAAACGGCGATAACGGGCTTTGTCGGGCTTGCCATTTAAGAAAGACACCAGCGACCCTACGGACAGTTCCCCCATAGTCGTCGATATATCAATGCACTCCAGGCGCTCGGGCCGGCGCGCGAGGTGGAACGCGCGTTCAAGCTGTTCAGCTTCCTTGAAATAATTCGCATCCGCATTCGAGGCATACAGCGCCCCAATGGCCCGCAAGCGGTCACGCATAGCCCCTGCTTGCTCAAAGAGGCGTCCGGCTGACAAACGCTCCATGTCCTCTTGCAGCGCCCGATAAAGGTCATCTCGGCGGCCCTCAAGGATCAGCGCAATGCTTTTGATATGACGGCGATATTCTTCTGACGATGTTTTGCCAATACACGGCGCATCGCACAGGCCAATATTGTGATACAGGCACACCTTCTTCGGCATCACGGCACACGTACGAAACGGGAACACCTTGCGGATAAGGACCAACGCCTCACGGATCAGCGCGGCATCCACATACGGGCCGAAATAATGCGCCTTTGGCTTTCTGTCGTTGACACCTGTCAGACGCACCACCGACACCAGCGGAAATTTATCGCCAGTGACCTCGATGTAAGGATACGACTTGCCATCCTTCAGTTCGATGTTGTAGCGGGGCATGTGCTCTTTGACAAGCGCGGCTTCGAGGATCAACGCCTCGGCCTCGCTATGGGTCAGACGCACCTCGATATCAGCGATATTGTCCACTAGCAATCCGGTCTTCAGGCTTCGTGAAGCCCCGCGAAAATACGACTGCACACGCCGCCGGAGATTCACGGCCTTGCCGACATAAATGACCTTGCCGGCGCTATTTTTCATGAGATACACACCACTGGTCAACGGAAGGACTGCTATTTTATCAGAAAGAAAGGACATCTCCTGCTCCAGGAAGAAATCAACGCTTGAATAATTTTCCTGCCTGCCTGGCCTGGGGAAGGCCAAGGGCATACGCAACGGCAAAATATACCGCGCCGCCCAATACAGCAGCCAGGAAAAGACGCACCGCTTCCGGCACACCGGCAAACCATTGCCATACGCCCAGGATCACAAGTCCCATCACAACACCAGCAATGAAAAGTTTCACGAAAAACGCCTGGAACGCAAGCGTCAACCCGCCGATACGGCGCTCAAGGATCATGAACAGCGACCCCACATTCACCAGCGACGCCACCGCGCTCGCCAGCGCGATCCCGGCCAGCTTCATCGGAAACATCAGGATCACATTCAGCACGACATTAACGACCAAACAAAGCACCGCCGCCTTGACCGGCGTGCGTGTGTCCTGCATGGCGTGAAACGCGGACGCCAGGATCTTCACCCCGCCATAACCCATCAACCCTAGGCTGAAATAAAACAATACCGATGCTGTTACTGCCGTTGAGCCGGCATCAAAAACGCCCCGCTGAAAGATCACACGGATCAAGGGTTCAGCCAAAAGGCAAAGGAAGATCGTCGTAGGCAGCATCACAAAGAAAATATTCTCGAGCGCGAACACAATGGTGCGCCGAAGCTCCGCCTTATTATCCGCCACCACATGACGGGCAAATGCCGGCAAGATTGCCGCTGCCAGCGCCACACCGAACACCCCCATGGGAAAAAGGACAATGCGATTGGCATAATATATGGCCGAAATCCCGCCAGCACCAACGATCGTCGACAGAGAAGCACAGATGGTATCTACGAACACATTCAACTGATACACGGCGGAGCCGACCAGCCGCGGCAACAAAAGCCGCCCGATCTGGCGCGCCCCCGGATGACTCAATGAACCCGGCCACCGTAGCTGAACCCCGTGTTTAACGAGCGGCCGCCACTGAAAAACAAACTGCATCACCCCACCCACCACCACGCCCAGCGCCAGCCCGTACACCGGCTCCTTCATCCAGAACACCGCCATCAGGGTCGAGGCAATGAGCGCCACATTGAGCAGGCATGGTCCAAACGCCGGCATCATGAACGCGCCATAGGTAAACTGAATCGACGAGAAAAGCGCGGTCATCCCGATCAGGACAAGGTAAGGGAACATGATCCGCGTCAGGTCGACCGTCGTCTGCATCTTGGCCGCATCTTCGGTGAACCCCGGTGCCATTACCCGCACAATAGCCGGCGCAAAAAGAATGCACACCAGGGTGATCGCGCACAGGATAATGAACGCCCAGGCCGCGGCCGCATTGAGAAAACCCGCCAGTTCAGCCGGCTTTCTATCCTTATATTCAGTCATGACCGGAACGAACGAGGAATTCGCCGCACCTTCACCGATAATATCCCGGAAAAGATTGGGCAGACGAAAAGCCAGCACAAAAGCATCGGCCACAGCCGCTGTCCCAAAAAACCGCGCGAAGATAATATCGCGCACAAAACCCAGCACCCGGCTGGCCAATGTCCCCAAGGACATGATGGAGGTTGAACGCAGAATGGCCTTGAGCGAGTGAAGCGGTGCTATTTTATCGGTTGACATAAAAAATTCCGTTTGTTATACTTCAAATTCAACTTTATAAACAAGGAGTTTCAACGTGCCTCAACGCAAGACAGCTGTAAAAGACCTCAAGAAAAACCGTGCGCGCCAGATGCATAACCTTGACATTAAATCCGCCCTGCGGAAAACCGTCAAGGAATTCGTCGCAACCACCGCATCTGACGAAAAGAAAGCCAAAGAATTGTTGCCGCTTGTCTACAAGAAGTTTGACAAAGCCGCCAAAGGCAACATCATGCACAAAAAGACCGCCGCGCGCCGCAAATCGCGTTACGCTAAACTTTTGAACGCCGCGCAAGCTCCGAAAGCTTGATTGACGCGACTTCAATGATCTGTTCACGCGTGAGCAACTTTGATAATTTTATTCTCTCATCGGCCTCCTGGATCACCAGGAGGCCTTTTTTGTAATTATCCGCCGGGATTGTACCCTTAACCTTCACACACCACCACCAGCGCAACGCCCCCAGTACATTTTCAGCCACATCATCAGCCAAAAACGTTTGAAGCTCCAGAAGAAACCCGGCACGGTCAGACAAAACCGCATTGAATAAATCAAAAATTATTTTCTTGTCACCATCGCCGGACACCTTAAGTTTGCCAGCAATGCGCTTGCGCAACGCATGACGGCGATCCCAGGCCGGAGCCTCGAGGATGATCACACAGCCATCGGTCTTTTGATCCAAAACATGTTCAATGAGCTCGAGATTCCGGTCATCCAGTTTATCGGCACCGCTGATCAAAACGACACGCCGCCACGCCACAATCGGCACCGTTAGAAGCGCTGTTTTCAGGTCATTGAAATCAAGCTCTTTGGCATCCAGACGGGAAAAATCGAGCTTGACGATATCAGAAGTCTTGAAGAAACGGGATTGGATCTCGTGCAGGATCTTGTCGCGCAGGGTGGTATCGGTCCCGAGGATCAACTGGTGCATCGCGCGTTAACCCCCGTCAGTCTTAAAGCCGTTACCAGGCCTCGACCGTGCGTGCCACCACGCGCAACGCGAGGTCTTTGAGCGCGGCATCCATAGCCGCAGATTCAGGCGTGGATGTATAATAAGTAGCCTCTCCCACAAAAGAAGGCTCTTCCCAGACAACCTTGTTGGTAACCGGATCCCAAAGCGTCAGGGCCACCGTCACACGGATACGGTATTCCTTAACAGTAGCATTCTGGTCAAGGCGCAGCTCCTCGCGTTCAAATCCCAACAACTGCCCCTTGAGCACAAGGTCAGCGGTATCCTCGGCCGCAAGGCGCAGATTGCCATCAAACAAATAACGATCCACAATAACTTCGCGCGCCTTCCCCTCAAGTCCCGGCACATAAACACGGCGAGTGTCCTGGGCCATATAATTGATCTTGTTTTCAAACGGCGCCACAAATATCGTACGGTATTGATCAGAAACAAGCGAACGTGTGGAATAACCACAGCCGGCCACCACCACCGCCATCAGCAGAAGGAACATTTTTTTCATGGCGCATCCCCCGGGAGGCTCTTCAGTTTTTCCGTTGCCCGGGCAGCCCACGCGGTTGCGGCATATTTGTCGACAACCACCTGCCAGTACAACCGGGCAGACTTGTATCGCTTGTGCTTGGCGTAAAACTCACCGATAACAAAGTTATTCTCCGCTTCTTTCGCCGTCAACTTCTGAACCTCGGCCTTGGCCGCAGGTGAAAGTTCGGAATCAGGATTCATCTTCACATAATCCTCAAAGCCGCTCACCGCGATCGACGTGGTCTTCTGGTCATACTGCGCCCCGACAGAACGCTTGGCATCGGCCACCGCGATCTGATAACGCGCCGAATCCGCCCATTTGGAATCAGGATAATCACTGATCGTCTTTTCAAACGCATCGCGTGCCTGCTGGTAATCTGCTTTCTCAAGATAAAAAAGCCCGATCTTATATTGGGACGCCGGCGCATTGGGGCCGTAAGGGTCATTCTTGATGATCTTCAGAAAAACTTCCGGGATCTGATAATCCGTACCAAAGAGCGACCGGGCAAATTCCTTGTCACTGGCCTTGCCTTCAAGGAAAAGATTCACAATAAAATATTGGTGCTCAACAACTTTCGGCCCTAGATCGCTAAAGGGATAGCGATCAACAACCTTCTGGTATTCCCCCACCGCGCGCCAATACTTCTTCAATGCTTCCCAGGCACGGCCAATGCCAAACTGCGCCAGTGCCGCTTCCCGCGCCTTGGGGTAATGCGTGAGCAACTTCTTATACTCCCGCATCGCATCCTGGTACTTCTTGATTTTGAAGAATTCATCGGCATACACCAGCTGTTCGGCCGGAGATGGTTTGACGCTGTATTTAGGATTGACCCATTTGCCTGACTCCGGCGTCCATATCCAGAACGCAGAAGCCGGCACAGGCACAGAAACAAGCGCTGCGGCAACAAGGAGATATATAAAGAAAGGTTTGATTTGCATAGGCTATTAATTAGTTCGGACACTTTATCATAGGGGGGGGGCTTTGTCAATCAGGGGGCAAGCAAGATCGAAAAGCACTCACAAGAAAACAGCCGGACTGACATTGAAGCGTTCGCTTAATCGTTGTATCTGCCCGACATTCAACTGACGCTTGCCATGCAAGACCTCAGAAACTACGCCCTGGGAACCTATTTCCGGCAAGTCATTCTGATGAAGGCCGTGTTCATTCATGAGATATTTAAGCGCCTCTACGCCAGAAACATCCTTCAAGGCATGATGTTCGGCTTCATAATTTTCGATCACGATCCCGAATACTTTCAGAAAATTATATAAAGGATGCTTTTCATTATCGCCCACCTCATCGAGCAATGGATGCAGGATATTAATAGCCGCGCTGTAATCACGCGGCGTGCGGATAGAAAAATAATCCGCCACCGCAGGCCAGGATCTTTCAAGGATCGGAGCATCCATTGTCTTAAGCATTTTTCCACCTCTGCTGGTCATATTCCTGATGCGTCATAATATGACGCACGTAAATAGTCCCGTAATTGAAATGAATCACAGCCACTAACCGATATTTGTTACCGCCAATATTAAATACAACCTTATCCTTTACCTTGTCGGCTGTCCTGAATGTCCGGCGCAGATCATTGAATGAAGCATACGTCGACACTTTAAGGATCTTAAACCAAACCCTCAACGGCATTTCGCTGTCCGGATGCTTTTCCCAAAAATCTGTTAAGGCCTTCCTTGAAATGATCCGCATAGGAACTTTCTCCATTTAAAGAATATCTCATATTGAGATTATTGTCAAGGCCGATAACCTTGCCGGTCAGATGAATAAGACCACCCCAATAGACATCCCAGCACCCCGTAATAAGCGGCGAGGATCCAGATGGACATGGCGGGGCAGGGGATCACAGGCACCTGGCTGGCGGCGACAAGGATGGCGACAGATATATTCAACACAACTTTCAACGCTAAGGCAAATGGCGGGGCCAGCACAGGGCACATAAAACCTGCGGCCAATAGCACAGCCCCAAGGCCGGTGACAAGCGCCATCAACGGGATCACAGGCAGATTGACCAGAAGGCCGACGGGCGGCAGATAACCAAAGTCATACGCCAGGATACCGGCCGAACCAATGAAGGCCGCGAGGGTAACCGCCGCGCTTTCGACCAAAAACCACAGCACCGGACGCTCCTTCCATCCCCGCGCTTCAAACGGGGCAAGGAACAAAGGCGCCATGCTGATCAATGAGGCCACACACACGAAGGAAAGCTGAAAACCGATATCATGCAGTTGTCCGGGATCAGCCGCCAGAATAACAAGGGCCGCCAATGCCAGGCTGTTGACCATGTCGGACTCGCGTTCGACAACAAAACTCACAATGACCGCACCGGCCATCAACGCCGCCCGCAGGACAGGCGCACTATTGCCCGCCATCAAAGAATACGCACCAAGGATCACCGCCGCCAGGATGGCACGCGGCGCGCGCGGGATACGCATCACCCCTAGAATTAACACAACCCCGGCGGCTGTGAGCGTCATGTTCATCCCACTGATGGCAATGATGTGCGCGGTACCGGTCTTGCGGAATACATCATACACATACCCCGGGATCCCGCCGCGCGGCCCCAAGAGCATCGCATTCATGAGGCCTGCCTCGCCTGGCGACAAATAACGCCGAAACACATCTTCCAGGGAATGCCGCACCATCATTAACGCAGCATCCAACGACCATGCCGGATGCAAACTTGATAATTCCCTGCGTGATGCCTTGGAAACATGCAAGACAACCCGGGTGTCCGCAATCTCTTGAGACGCCGATAGAAGTTTCTTGATACCTAACGTCCCCTGAAAAGGGCGTGACAATTTACCCGTCAATCTGACACGATCCCCCTGAACAAAGCCTGCACCTCCGTAAAGATGCACCACGATCGTGCCAGAACGACAGATCCCTTTGTGCGGATCAAGAGCACAGGCAAAGATCGTCCTCGGGATAAAGCCCTTGCCTTTTATTTCAGGAATCGACGCAATCTGGCACACCACCTCAACCTTACGCCCCCGCGCTTCTTCGAGCACCCGGCTCACATGATCAAGCGGCACAAGCCCCTTGGACCACGCGGCAAACATCCCGCATAAGACCAGGAAAAGAAACACCGCCGGTTTAAAGAACACCCGGCGGATCCTGCCCATAACAAGCAAAACCACCATGCCTGCCAATAAAAACCAAACAAGCGGTAATACCCCACAAACATTCTCGAGCACAATGCCCATCGTGAATGCCACAGCCAATAAAACGCCAGGCCGATGCCTCACGGCGCCCCCAGCATCAGTCCTGACAATGCCCGATCAAAACTCTTGCGCGAAAACCCCTTAATCTTGCGCAGTTCCTCCAAAGACGTAAAACGCCCCTTGGCCTCACGCGCATAAATGATCCGTGCCGCCGTCGACGAACCAATGCCGGGAACAGATACAAGCTGCTCATATGACGCTTTATTAATATCAACTTTAATGCGGGGCGCTGGCGTATCGAGCACTTTTAACGTCGCATACACCGGGGGGTGCAGTTTCCCGATAATATCCAGGCAGATTCCGCAGAAGAACGCCGCGCCAACAAAGATAATGGCCCGGCGTTCATGAGGTGTCAACAACAACATCGCACGCATCCTGTATTAAGGATCGCGCTTTTAAAGACGGGGGCGGGAAAACTTCAAGGGTGAATCGATAATAACAATGAAAACGCAATTTGTCAAAAAATCAAATTCTCTTCACACCACAATGCTCACCAGCTTATTAGGAATCACAATGAACTTCCTGACCTCTTTGCCGGCGATATGACGCTGGACAGCTTCATCAGCGAGGACGAGCGGGCGAAGGAGTTTTTCATCGGCGTCGCGCGGGACCACGAACTCGGCGCGCACCTTGCCATTGACCTGGGCGGCGATCCTGACCGTATCGGTCCTGAGCGCATCCTCGACATAGACCGGCCACGGGATAAAGGCAATGGATGTGACCGCCTTACCCATCATCTGCCAAAGCTCTTCGGCGGCATGCGGGATAAAGGGCGCTAAAAGAAGAACAGCGGTCTCAAGGGCTTCGTTGAGAATGGACTGCTTATACTGAATATCAATAGAGAATTTATATTTATCTACCGCGTTCATCAGAACCATCACCGCCGAGATCGCGGTATTGAACTTGAACCCGCCCTCCATGCTTTCCGTGACTTTCTTGACGGCCGTATGCCGTTCAAACTGCAACACTTTATCATCAGCGTCCATCACAGCACCCGCGGCGACATTGGTAGCCTTGTAACGCGTTTCCACAGCTCCCCAGACGCGATTAATAAACTTCCAGCTTCCCTCAAGCCCCGACGGATTCCATTCGAGCTGATCTTCCGGCGGGGCGACAAACAAAATAAATAGACGCAAGGTGTCAGCGCCGAAACGGGCAATGACCTCGTCGGGATCAACGATGTTCCCGCGCGATTTGGACATGACCTCGCCGTCTTTTAATACCATCCCCTGCGTCAACAGGCGGTCAAAGGGTTCATCGACCGCAACCAGGCCGATATCCCGGAGGAATTTCGTGAAGAACCTGGAATACAGCAAATGCAAGATCGCATGCTCGATGCCGCCGACATACTGATCAACGGGCATCCAGTAGGCCGCTTCTTTCACATCGAAGATTTCTTTATCATTATGCGCTGAGCAATAACGCAGGAAATACCATGACGAATCAAAGAATGTGGCCATCGTATCCGTCTCACGGCGCGCCGCTTTGCCGCACGCCGGGCATGCCACTTCAACGAAAGCCTTGACCTTGGCCAAAGGACTGCCACCCTCCCCGGTGATCGGCGCATCGACCGGCAGTCGGACCGGCAATTGATCCACAGGCACCGGCACCACCCCGCACGCCGGGCAATAGATCATGGGGATCGGCGTACCCCAATAACGCTGACGGGAAATAAGCCAGTCGCGCAAGCGCCAGTGAACACTCACCCGCCCCATGCCCTTATCGCTCATCCAGGCCGCGATCTTGCCCTTAGCTTCCTCATTGGGTATGCCATCAAAATCACCCGAACCCGTCAACTTGCCCTCGCTCTCATGGGCCGCAGACATTTGCTCCGGCGTCATACCCGGATGCGTCGCATCTTCAATCACCACCCGCATCGCCAGGCCATGCGCCCGCGCAAATTCAAAGTCACGCTGGTCATGCGTCGGGACCGCCATGATCGCACCCGTGCCATAAGCCATGAGGACATAATCCCCGATCCACACCGGGATCGTTGCCCCATTGACCGGATTAACCGCATATGCCCCCGTAAAAACACCTTCCTTGCGCTCCTCGCCGGACATGCGCGGTGATTTTGAAACCTGAATAGATTTGTCAATGAACGCCGTCACCGCCGCTTCCTGGGCAGTACCCAACGATAACTTGCGTGCCAGAGGATGCTCGGGTGCCAGCGTCACATACGTTGCCCCGAAAATAGTATCCGGGCGCGTCGTGAAGACCGTGATCACATCGTCCCCGCCCTTGACCTTGAAAAATATCTCACAACCGTAACTCTTGCCGATCCAGTTTTCCTGCATGGCCACCACACGGGCAGGCCAATTATTTAGTGTCTTTAAATCCGCAAGAAGCTCCTCGGCATAATGCGTGATCTTCAGATACCACTGGTTCAGGTCTTTCTGAACAACCGCTTCTTTGCAACGCCAGCAGGCGCCGTCGATGACTTCTTCATTGGCCAGCGTCGTTGCACAGGACGGGCACCAGTTGACCGGCGAGCTTTTCTTGTACGCCAGCCCTTGCTCGACCATCTTCAAGAATATCCACTGGTTCCATTTATAATAGGTATCATCACACGTCGCGAACTCACGGTCCCAGTCATACGAAAAACCCATCTTCCGCAATCCCGCACGCATGTCATCGATGCACTTGTACGTCCATTCCGACGGCGATGTGTTGCGTTTTATCGCCGCGTTCTCGGCCGGCTGGCCAAAGGCGTCATAGCCCATCGGATGCAGGACATTGTGCCCGCGCATCATCTTGTACCGCGCGATAACATCCGTGATCGTATAATTACGCACATGCCCCATGTGGATCTTCCCCGACGGATAAGGGAACATCTCAAGGACATAATATTTCTTTTTAGCGGGATCCGGCACGGCCCTGAAAATCTTGTTCACTGCCCAGTAAGCCTGCCATTTTTCTTCAACACGCCTGATATCATTGGTTGTATACGGCATACGATCCTTAGATTGAATTGATACAATAAAGTCGATTATCATCGAGTTTATAATAAAATGGCGCGACCTTCACCTTCGGGTAACGCTTGCGCAGGCGCTGGGCCTCGCTGTAAACGAACTCGATCCCGTTCTCAATCTCGTGCATGAGCGCGAGGTTCATGAAATGTTCCTGCGCCCGTTCGCGCGTCCAGCCCGCCCTTTCGACAAGGCCGTCGATAAATTCCTGTTTGCGCGCCACAATATTGACCATGCCGCAATTGGTGTGCGCAATGAGCGCAATATGCCCGACCTTGCCGACGGCAATGGCATACGAAACCTTGAACTCACTGTAACGCAAATTTGCCCCGCCCGAACGGATGATAAACGCAAAATTATCCGGCATATGCAGGTGCTTGCGATTATCCATGCACATCCCGATCAACAGCTTGGCCTCGGCATAAGTCTCAAACTTGCGGTCAAGGTTATGATACTCCAGCAAGTCCGCAAAAGGCGTCCGGCGCATTGCCGCAGGGATATCTTTTTTGGTATTTACAGGAACAAGTTTTAATTGCATACATACCCTTTTGGAATTGTTAAAAACTCGACAGCACAAATGCCGCCAGGATAATGATCCCCACCGTCACCCACACCCATTTCATCCCCGCACTGCGCATAACCCCCAACACCCCGCCCGATGAATGACGGTTCAAGCTGTTGCCGCAAAAATGACACAACAACGCATCTTCGTCATAAACCGAATTCTTGCAGTGAGGGCAAATGATGTCGGACATGGGGGGTATATTAGCATACCAATAGAGGAACGGACAAGCTAAACCAACGTCAATATAGGACGACGACAACTATGAGCGGAATTTCTTCCAACTGAAGATAATACACCCCGCCATCACCCCACTCGAAATATAATTAACCCATACCGGCATCCCGGCCATATGGTGCGGGAGCATGAAGAGCGTTCCGGGTGTTCCCCAAAACCCCCATGCCACGTTGAAAAGGGCGCCCATGGCCAGTGCCGCCAGCGCAAGGGACACCATAAAGATGAGCATGGACTTGATGCCAAATTCCCGGGCCATGACAGCAAAAGAAACCGCATTCGTCGCCGGCCCCGTGATCAGAAATACAAAAGCAGCACCCGGATTAAGGCCCTTCATCATCAGGGCCGCCACAACAGGGATAGAACCGGTAGAACACACATACATCGGGATGCCAATGACCAGCATGATCAGCATGGACAACCAGGGTTTGCCGAGATAATGCTCAACCAGTGACGCCGGCACAAAATATGTGATCACCCCACCAATAAAAATGCCCAGCACGATGGAGCGACCGGAATCTTTCAGGAGGTCATAAAAACCATACTGCAGGGCCTGGCGTAACTTCGCCCCCACGCTCGCCTTGTGCGCCGCGCAGCAGGCCTTTTCCTCAGGAGGCTTCTCCGCGCAACAACAGCCATCCGCCTCAGTCCCTTCTTTTTCACCGTCACGACGAACATCCGGCACCAGCAGCGCAGCCGCCCCCACGATCATGGCCACCAGGAATGTCGCCAGCACACGAAACCCCGCAAAGAATCCGCCGAGCAACGCGAATGTTGCCAGGATTGAATCCACCCCCGTTGTCGGCGTTGATATCATAAATGAACACAAGGCCGCCTTCGATGCGCCCTGCTTCCTTAATCCTAGCATCATCGGAATCACGCCGCACGAGCACACCGGCAAGGGTATCCCCAACAACGACGCCTTAATGATCGCCTTAAAATCATGCCGCCCCAAATGCCGCGCCACCAGATCTTCGCGCAAAAAGACCTTGAGCAGTCCCGCCGCCAGGAAGCCAAAAACCAGGTACGGCGACATGTCATTAATAAGCCCAAGTGAAGCCGTCATGAGACCGGTGAATGTATGCACAATAACCTCCTGGAAGTAATGCATAACTATAACACAACTATCCCAGATGAAAAATAGAATGGATGGCAACACTAATAAAAAAACCTGGCTTTAGGCCAGGCTTTTTTATTAATGGCGGGGTCGACGGGACTTGAACCCGCGATCTCCAGCGTGACAAGCTGATATGTTAACCAACTACACCACGACCCCATAAAGTGCTTGAAAGTGAAGCTAGTTTAGCGGTGGATATTTTCTTTGTCAAACAATTTCTCGGATCCGCCAGCTAAATTAAAAAATGGTCGGTGCAGGGCTCGAACCTGCGGCCTGTTGAATGTAAATCAACTGCTCTAACCAACTGAGCTAACCGACCAAAATTTTCAGATGTGTATTGTATCAGACACTGGCGATCTCGTCCAGAATTGACTTTGCCGCGGCCTTGGGGTCTTTGGCTTTAACAATAGGCCGTCCGATAACAAGGTAGCTTGAACCATTCCTGATCGCTGCTGACGGCGTCTCTACCCGTTTCTGGTCACCGGCATCCGCCTCAGCCGGTCTGATCCCCGGCGTCACGATCACAAAATCCTTACCCATCTGCCGGCGCAGCGCCGCCGCTTCCTGGGCCGATGCCACCACGCCGTCAAGCCCGGCTTCTTGCGCCTGCCTGGCACGCGCAAGCACCAGGGCCGGCACATCCACACCGCCCGCATCGCTGGTCAAGACCGTCACGCCGACGATCAGAGGACGCGCTACACCCAATTCCTGACTGCGTTTCTTTGCCGCTTCGGCCGCCGCTCGCATCATCTCAACCCCGCCCTGGGTATGCACCGTGAGCATGAATAATGGCGCGAAACGCTTATCCTTGTTACCGGATGCATCAAGCGGATCATGCATTGGCACGCTCAGCCCGACAGCCGATGCCACACCACTGGCTACCGTATTAGGAATGTCATGGAATTTCAGATCCAGAAAAACCTTTTTCCCCTGTGCCTGAAGATAGCGCACCATGAACGGCCCATACGCCGTAAACAGCTGAAACCCGACCTTGTACACCTCCACGGCATCACCCAGCGTTTCAACAATCACCCGCGCCTCTTCAAACGTCGGCACATCCAGCGCCAGGATCAATTTCCCTTTAACGTCTTTCATCTTTGTATACTCCCAATAAGTTCCCGGATATCCGTCATCTTGTTTTCTTTCATATACACCCGGATACCCTCGAGGATTTCCAGGGGGGCGCGCGGATTGATGAAATTGTAAGTGCCGACGGCGACCATGGTGGCGCCGGCGATCAGGAATTCAAGAGCATCGTTAGTGCAGGTGATGCCGCCCATGCCGATGATGGGGATCTTAACACGGGCAGCGGTTTCACAGACCATGCGCACGGCGATCGGGCGTATGGCAGGACCGGAAAGGCCACCGGTGAAGTTGCCGATCTTTGACCGGCGCTTTTTAACATCAATGGCCATGGCCGCGAAGGTATTGACCATGCTTAGGGCGTCGGCGCCGGAAGACTCCGCCGCGAGGGCAATATCAACAATGCTCGTCACATTGGGCGACAATTTGGCGATCAGCGGATACCGTGTCACAGCTTTCACCTGACGGATCACCGCCGCCGTGGCCTCGGCATCTTGGGCGACCAGGACTTTTTTCTGCAGGTTCGGGCAGGACAGGTTCAGCTCAACCGCCGCCACCCCGTCGGCCACATTCAACTTCTCGGCCATGAGCACAAAATCCTCCGCGCTGTGGGCTGAAATGCTCACGATCAGCGGCACGCCGATCTTTTTGAGCTTGGGCAATTTTGTGGCGATAAAAGCATCGATCCCGGGATTCTCGATGCCGATGGCATTGATCATGCCCGCGGCAACTTCGCACATACGTCGGGGCGGATTGCCCTGCTGGGCATGGAGCGTCACGGTCTTGGGAACGATCGCACCCAGACAACGCACTTCTTTGGCCTGATACATTTCTTCACTGTGGCCGAACGTGCCCGAGGCAACGGTCACAGGATTCGCCAACACAACATTACCGATCTTGACAGAAATATTCATCAGAACACCAATTCGTTAAGGCCGAATACCGGCCCGTCGTGGCAGACCGTCCGGTACCCGTGCACTGTTGGAATAGAACACCCCAGGCACGCGCCCAGGCCGCACGCCATGACTTCCTCGCACGACGCCTCGCCGCGCAAATCATGCACTTTGGCAAAGGCCTGCACCGCCGCCATCATGGGCCGCGGGCCGCAGGTGTAGATCATGGTCGCTGGGGCAAGGCGGATCTCCTTAAAAAGCTCTGATACACGCCCTTTCACGCCCACAGATCCGTCATCGGTCGCAGTCAACACCCGAACACCATTCTTTTTAAAGTCCGTCATCGAAAATGTGTGTGCCTTGGAACGCCCACCGTAAAGGAGTAATTTCTCCGCCTTATGCACCTTGATCCTGTCGGAAAACAGCATGAACGGCGCCGCCCCGATGCCGCCACCGATAAAAACGATCTGCTTAATCCCTGCCGCCGGTGGCGTGAACGGTTTCCCCAAAGGACCAAGCACATCCAGGGTGTCGCCCCTTTTCTTCGACGTCAATAGGCGCGATCCCTTGCCCACCGGCTCAAAGAAGATCTCAACGATCCCGTCGTGCGCCCGATATACACTAAACGGCCGACGGAAAAACGGCTCAAATCCTTCCGACACCTTGATGTGAATGAATTGCCCCGGCTTAACCACCCTGGCCAACCCCGGCGCTGCAAATGCCAGACGGAAATAAACCGGACTGACCTGCTTGAGCGCGACGACTGGATAAGATTTTAATATGTCAGACATACAAGATACCTTTGCCCCCTCCCCAACCCTCCCCACAGAGGGGGAGGGAGTTTTATTTTAGACTGCATATCAATGAACATCCTGATAAACCACTTTCCCGCCACAGATAGTCGTGTCGACACAACCTTTGAGGATCCAGCCGATGAAAGGGGAGTTCTTGGATTTTGATACAAAGTCGTCGCGGCGTACCAGCCATTCTTTTTCAAGATCCATGATAACGATATCCGCATCGCGGCCTTCGGCGATAACACCCTTGCCGGTCAAGCCGATGATGCGTGCGGGCGCGGCGGATAATTTATCAACAGCTTGCGGCAAGGTGAGAATACCAGGGATCACAAGTTCTTTCATCACAAGGCCGAAAGCAGTTTCAAGGCCGATCAGGCCCGGCGGGGCCGCGTCAAAATCAAGTTCCTTGTCTTCCTGGGTGTGCGGGGCGTGATCGGTGGCGATGCAGTCGATCGTGCCGTCCTTAAGGCCTTCTTTAATGGCGGCCACATCGCGCGCACTGCGCAACGGCGGGGCCACCTTGGTCGCGGTATCAAAACCTTTTACGGCCTCATCGGTCAGACTAAAATGATGCGGAGCGGCCTCGGCGGTCACCTTGAGGCCTTCATTCTTCGCCCGGCGGATAAGCTCGACCGAACGCGCGGTGCTGATGTGCATGAAATGCACCGCGGCCCCCAGATAATGCGCCAACTCAATGTCGCGCGCCACAATGACTGTTTCAGCCACCGTCGGGTCACCCTTTAATCCCAATTTCGTACAGACCAGACTTTCATTCATCACCCCGGCCCCGGTCAACGTCGGATCCTGGCAATGCTGCATCACCAAGAGCTCCGCCATACGCGCATATTCGAGTGCCCGGCGCATCAGGCCAGCGTTCATGACCGCATTGCCGTCGTCGGTCACCGCCAGGCATCCGGCACGTTTTAGATCCATCATTTCGGTCAACTGTTCACCGCCGCGATTCTTGGTGATCGCACCGACCGGATAAACATTCACGAGCCCGACCTTCTTCGCCTGATCAAACACAAACTGCACCACCTGCGCGGTATCCATGGCCGGCTTGGTGTTGGGCATGGCAAAGATCGACGTGAATCCGCCCTTGACCGCCGCGCGGCTGCCCGAAGCAATGGTTTCCTTGTCCTCACGCCCTGGTTCGCGCAAATGCACATGCAAGTCAATGAATCCCGGCAGGACGGCTTTGCCCGCCGCATCAATGACAACCGACCCTGCACCGGTAAGCCCCTGCCCGATCCTGGTGACCTTGCCGTCTTCAATGAGAATATCCTTGAGCCCCGGCACTTCTCCGGCGGCATTGATGATCCTGGCATTTCTGATAAGCAACATAGACAACCCTCGATGATGTGTTATTCCGCTTTCCGTCCCAGCAATAAATACAATACCGCCATCCGCACCGCGATGCCATTGGTGACCTGCTCGAGGATCACCGACTGCGCCCCGTCAGCCACATCGGCCGCGATCTCTACTCCACGATTAGTCGGCCCCGGATGCATGACAAGGGCATTTGGCCGTGCTTTCTTTAATCTCGCTGACGTGATGCAAAACTCTTTCACGTATTCTGTCATCGACGGCAAATAAAGTTCATCCTGGCGTTCTTTCTGCATGCGCAGGGCCATGACCACATCCGCCCCGTCAAGGGCGCGGTCAATATTGGTCGTAACAGCAACGCCCAGCCCCTCGACCCCGCACGGCAACAACGTGCTTGGACCGCATACCACCACATGCGCCCCCATGGTCAACAGTGCCCCGATGTTCGACCGCGCCACGCGCGAATGCAGGATGTCACCGACGATCGCCACTTTCTTGCCATCCAGAGACCCCAACTTGTCGACCATCGTAAACACATCGAGCAACGCCTGCGTCGGATGCGCGCGGCAGCCGTCACCGGCATTGATGATCACCGCTTTGGTCCCCTGCGCCAGTAACTGCGGCACACCCGAGGCCTGGTGCCGCACGATCATGGCATCAACGTTCATTGCTTCAATATTCAAGGCCGTATCAAGGACCGACTCGCCCTTGGTCACCGAACTCGCGCTCGCCGCGATGCTCAGGGTATCGGCCGAAAGCCTCTTGGCCGCCAGCTCAAACGACACCCGGGTGCGCGTCGAGGGTTCAAAGAATAATAACGCTACCGTCTTGCCACGCAGGGCAGGCACTTTCTTCACCTCGCGCGACGACACTTCCTTGAACGAGCGCGCTGTTTCTATCACCAGCTCTATCTCTTCACGCGACACATCGTCGAGATCCAGTAAATGTTTCTGTGTCCACTCCGTCATACGGCACGCCCTTCCTCGATCACCACATCATCCCCCAGCCCGTCGCTTTCGAGCAGCCGGACACGCACTTCCTGTGTTCTTGTCGTCGGGATATTCTTGCCCACGAAGTCCGCCCGGATCGGCAGTTCGCGATGGCCACGATCAATCAACACCGCCAGCTGAATGCACGAAGGCCGCCCGAGATCCACCAGGGCATCGAGCGCCGCCCGGATCGTGCGCCCCGTGAAAAGCACATCATCCACGAGAACGACCGCCTTGCCGGTAATATCAAAATCAATGAGCGTCGCACGGACCGCCGGCTGATGGGAGATCAGCGTCAGGTCATCACGGTAAAGATTAATATCCAGGATCCCGCAATTGACCGGCTTTCCTTCGATCTCTTCAATCGCCCGCTTAAGCCGCGCCGCCAGCACCGCCCCGCGCGTGCGGATCCCCACCAGGCAAATATGCTCAACACCCTTGTTGCGTTCCAGGATCTCATGCGCAATACGCGTCACCGCCCGCCGCACCTGATCCGTGTCCATGATCTTCTGCTGTGTGTCCATAAACCTCCCGATGTTACGCTAAACCAAAAATCCTTCCCCCCGCGGCCGCGGAAAGAAGGATGTTGTTTGCCTCAATCGTTCTTATCTTCATAAGTTCCTTACCGGCCTCACAGAGCCAGCTTAAAGGCGTTTAAAGCTGAAAGAACTATACACGGCTACCGGATGGTTGTCAAGGAATGGGAATGGCACACTCCACCCCCGGCATGGCCCAAGACGCGGCGGGGGCCAGGGCAACGGGGAGACCGACATGCGGGATAAAGCCCTCGATGGGAATATTTACCAGGACTGGCATCATGCCGCTGACATCAGACGGACTTCCCTGTTCTACGATGACTATACGACGGCTGTTAAAATCAATACCACCCGGCTTTAAGGTCGCGGTCTGGTCAGCCACAGCGACTCCCGCCCCCGCCAGGATCTCGGCGGCGCGCGGCGTAACCCCGGTGGGTGTGGGTGTGGTGTGCACCCCCGCCCGGCTCCAGCTTTCACCGGGATTCCACAACCGCCCGTCAAAACTGGCGCGCATGCTCATCGTAACCCCGATAACCTTTGCCGCCAGCATCAGGCCAAACTGCCCGAGGGTGGCGTCAACAAGGAACTGTTCCTGCGCATCACGCATTTCAGGTACATTGACCACCACATCTTCATGACCCGCCCGGCCTTTCAGCCAGGCCAATCCGCCCAGCGCACCGGTTTTAGGAAATGTCGCCTGTTTTAAACTCATCGCCCCGTGATGCTTCACATGCACCAGCGTAAGGTTCAGAAAAATATCACCGCGCGCCACATCCGATGCATGTTCCGTGACCAAATCTTTAGCCGGATCAGCTTCATAAATAGCCGCCGGTGACGTTGAGGCCAGTCCGTTGGCAAAAAGGCGCGAGAAGAAATTTCTTTGTGTCTTGGCAATGTGCGATGGCGCAGAAACAAACAATTTACGTGCACCGATCCGCCCATTCTTGGGAAGCCCCCGCCAGCTGGAAACGCCTTCCGAAGCAAGAAATGGAAAAATATATTTAGTGAACAACCAGTCAAGCGAGGCTGTAACACCCCATAACCCTGCGACGGTCGGCACAGCAACCATCCCGCCGCTGGCCAGCGCGATCAATCCCGCCATGGGTGCTCCGATCTTAAAAACACTCCAGACAAAAATATCGCTCATTCTGTTAACCAGAAAAGGCCTCAGAAAATTCCAGCCCAAATTATCCCCGGTCGCCCGCAACGCTTTCCCCCAGGTATCCGGATAAACACGGCCCCGTTCATCCCGTCCAACGGACTCCCGCATATCTTCGCTTATTCCATCGACGATCAAGGTTGAAAGCCTCTCCAACTGCGATGACGGCATCGTGACTTGCAGCGGATTCCCCGGCACGGCCAGAAGGTCTTTAGCCAGTTGAAGCACCAGATGGATCTGCTGGTACAAAAGCAACTGTTCGGAAATAACCGGCGCCTCGGAAGGATAAAAATCGCCTGTCAGGAATATCCGCCGGGTGAACGGATCGTCCATGCGCAACCCCTGCCCCAGGGCCGTATTCAATACCGAATCAATACGCGCTGTCATCCCGAAAACATTCTGCGGCTCAGCCAGTTTCATCAATAGCTTGGCCGACAAATTCGACGGGAACGTCGCGCCGGACTTGCTGATCACAAGGACTACGGTATCCTGGCCGATCTTGAAATTGTCCGGAGCTTTAATGAAATCATTGGAATCCACACTTTCCACCTCGACCCCTGCCACAAGGCCGGAAAGGACAGGCTTCAGCATATCCGCAATCGTGTATGAATTGTCATATCCGACGATCAGCAGACGTGCCTTCCCGGACAACTTTTTAACCGCCACCAGCCGTTCGGCCAGATAAGCCGTAGACTGACGGTTAAATGAGCGCGCATTCCCCCACGCCAACCGGGCCTTGTTAAGGACGACCGGAATATCTTCAAGGTCCTCTTTCACCATTTCACGGCGGTTTTTGTATTTCACCGGCGGCGGAGCATAATACGGGTTCACCGTACCAAAAACATCCTGACGGACAGGATAGACCCTCGCCGTTACCTGCTCATCGGAAAGAACACCTTCTTCTTTTCTCCAAACACCCATCATGAATTTCCCCCGCGATGTGAATCGAAGGTCCGCCACCTCTCCGTCGCGCAAATGCAATACATCTGTCAAATGTTCCCCGTTGGGGCCTTGTGTTTTTAACGCACGCGGGTCAGAAGCAAAAGCAAAAACATCCAGGTCACGGTTAAATCCGATCGCCACATCCTGCTGGTCACACAAGACTGTCACACCGTCATCCCCGACCGACGCACGGACAAATACCCCGTAAGTCCCGTCAGAACGCAAGGCAAGTTCTCTCACGGCATGTTCCCGGTCTGCGGTAAAAAACTTACGCACCATGGTCGCTATAAAGAGACCCCGCCCCTTGTCAGCATCACCATAAACCTCCTGCCAGCGCGTTTCCCAACGGCTGAAAATCTGCCCTGCCACGGAATTGGCTTTAATTTCCTGACGCATCCGTATCGCCAGTAATTCCTCAAATTTATCCAGGATCAGGCGCTGAGCTCCGGCACCGGCACGCCGGGCACTTTCTTCATCGGCAAACCAGCAGTCACGCCAATACTTTTCATCCCGCCCGGGCTTATATGACGGACGGACAAGATACGCCTTGGCTTCATCAAAAACACGCTCTATCACAGTGCCGGCCAGCACTTGCTCGTCCTTATACAGAAGATCTTCCTGAAGGCCTTTCCCATCAGGATGCCCGACCATATAATGCGCATAACGCAAGGAAGAATCCCAATCCCCCTGGGTCATGAAGAATCGCGCCTCCAGCGGCAATACCGGAGAATCGCCCGGCGGCAACCCGTACAAGGCAGATTCAATCAAAGAGAATAAAATATTATCATAACCGATAAACTGCTTTCGCCAGACATGATCCAGTCCTTTAAACCGGCAGGACACCCGATTCCCCATCACATAGCCCGCCGCCTCCAGCTCCCGCAATATCCACCTGTAGTCCACCCGCGGATAATGTTCCGGCAACAGTTCCGCAATATGCTTCTTCAGATACCGCGCTGTCACCGGCCCTTCATAACGCATATACACCGCCGCCGGAAAAAACCGCCGCATCCCGGCAACATCCATGACATCACCATCAGCATTCCCCATGCGCACGCCGTTATTATCCCCGTTATGCCCGGCGACCACCTGCACCGGCAACATGGCGCTGACAAGATTGCCCTCCACGTCAAAATTATAGATCTTCTTCACTTCCATGGGGCTCTTGTGCGGGTGCGCCGCATTCTGAACGATCTCCCCGCCGGTAGCAAAACGCACATGGGCGACAAATCCGGCCACCGCGCCGCGTCCAAAATTATAAAGAGACCTCGCCTTAAACGGGAGCCTTGCCACAGCCTTCTTCACCATCGTACCGACCACATCAGGATAAAAAACAAAACTTCCATTCCTGAAAAAAAGACCCCTCTTGTTCTTTAACACCTTAACGCCATGCAAAACCTCAGCCTTTTTATTCGCCCTGGCAAACGTGAACATCCCCATCTGCTGTCCGCCCCGGTCTTCGAGCGTCCCTGCCATCGATTCCATCCATCCGGTAAACTTGCCACCCGTATCCCGGACCGGCTCACCTTGCGGCGTGAATTTGAGCAAGCCTAAAATGCCGCAACGCAGAATACCCTGCTCTTGCGGCGACCCTGACCCTAGCCAACTGAGCAAAAGCCCACCGATCATGGCCCCCGCCTGCCAGATGCCGCCAAGGTCTGCCGTCCAAAACCCCATAAGAAGCGCATTAAACAAATTGTTCATCGTAAATAATGATTTAATACCCTTCTTGATACCTACTGCCGGCAAGGTTCCGCCGGCGCCAGAAATAGTGCCATCCAATTGTTTCTCGGCGCGCTTTAACAAATCATCCATCGCCATCAGCTCGGTAGCCGGCGGTTCTCCTTTAGCATCTGCCACCATCTGACGCATCGCTTCATGAAGATCAACCGTATCTAGAATCTCTGTGTGTTTAACAGGCTTAACTTCAGAAACAACATTTTTCCCCCGACGAAAAACACCCCATCCGACAGCACCTAAAGCACCCAGGACCCCGGCCGCAATCCAGGCTGTCTTATAATCTGCCCTGCCCGGCACCCCCGACTGCCCGCCGGATAAGTCCTGCGGTATAGACGCCTTGATCAACACGGTTGTCCCTGCAGCCACATGCCTCACATCCTGACCGCCGGACACACGGCTAACCACACCATCTTTTCCCCACATAGCTCCGGCCAACGACGATTGACTGTACGCCTGCGGATCAACTTCCTTAAAAGCCACCCGCATCTGCTCGATGGCCTGCCCGTACGTTTCACCGGCCGCCAGCTGGACCAGGGTCGATCGCCCGTCAGCCGACGGGGTAAATACAGCGGCCTCCGATGCCTGTGGCAGGGAGGCAAGCCCGCCCAGCGCTAAAAGCACCGCCAGAACGCCTGTCTTTAAGAAACGCCGCAAACGCCCTGTTTTCCCCGGCAAGGCAGAAGCTGGTTTTGCAGGCATCAGCTCCAGCGGCGCACGGACCATATCCATTCCGACATCGATCACGGCGCTTCCGCTCGTCTCAACATAAATCCCCGGGGCTGATACCCCACTCAAAACAACCCCGCCAGAAAAATATTTCCGCGGCAACAGCCCTCCATCGACAGGGTCTTCTTCTTCACGTATATACGCGTACACCCCGTCGTGCATGGAACGGACATAGCGGTTAAATAATTTCTCGCGCCAGGCGAGCGGCACATCATCGATCCCCGCCACCTTGTTACGCCCGACATACCCCGTCCCCAATGCCCCCTGCGCCCAATGCCGCTTGTACCACGTCGCCAGGACAAGGGCGGTATACACCTGCCGGACCGGCGCGAACAATCTGTCCTCATTCACCTGCCGGCGCAATTCAGGCAGGATGATTTCACGAAAAACATCCGTATAGATCCGGGAAACACCTTCTGCGCCGGACGTCCCGGCATGACGCCATGCTTGATAATCCGCATCGGTCAAAACATCCAGGGCGGTGTTGGTGATAAAAACGCTGTCCGCGCGTGTATACACCCCCGCTGCTGCCGGAACAATCCAAACCCTGTTGGCCATATCCATGGGCACATCACGGGTCCCGTATTTTTCATACACCCGACGATACACCTCTTTCCAGAACCGCGCCCCCAGAGGCTTTTCCGGGTACGTCAGCGTGGCCGCCGCCTGTTTGAGCCAGTAATCCTGCTCGAGCAGGACCTTGCCCATGTCCGTGGTCGCAAACACATCCGGGATGATCCTGTCTTTCTCATACGGCGACAAATTGACCCACAAATCCTCATCAGGCACCGCCAAAGACGCCACAAAGAAACGGCTCAGCCGTGTGATCGCGTGCTGAAGGACGCTCCCCGACAATCCGCTATCCCCTTTATCGACCAGAAGATCAAACTTAAACGGCTCTTTCGCGTAAACCCGTATCCCTTTCATCATCAATGGTTTAAATGCGGGCGACGGTGCCACCATCAACCCTGATACAGGCATATCCGCCAGCAGCTGCGCACGGGCCGACCCCGTCCCACCGATCGTGTTCAAGGCAAACGCCATCAAAACGATCCAGCAAAGCCCCCTCAGCCGCGTAAAATATCCCATCACAAACCTCCCGTAATAAAAATGCCCAACGCTTTCCTTCCGACGGAAAACGCTGGGCCTCATTGTCCAGAAAATAGAACAGCCCAATTCGCCGTTAAGGGAGAATTGGGCCTCTGCGTCCAACCTGACGCCGCATCAACAACACTGTCCATGCGGCACGTCAAGACTTCTTAAATATACCCGATGAAACTGCGCGTGTCAAGGGGGAGAGCTATTTACTAAACCTACGACGGAAAACTGAGCAAAAGGACGAACTCGCCCATGGGGGCGTGGGCGGTGAAGCGGGCGTGGAGGGCGCTGGCTTTAGCTTCAAGGCGTTCTTCGAATTTTTTAGTTATCTCGCGGGTGACGACGATCACGGGGTCGCCCAGGACTTCTTCAATATCTTTCAAGGATTTTAACAGGCGGTGCGGGGATTCATAAAAAATAACCGTCCCGCCGATACGCGCGGCTTCCTCGATCTTGCGCCGACGGGCACCGGGCTTGACCGGCATGAAGCCCATGAACGCAAAACGATCCGTGGGCAAGCCGGACAATGACAAGGCGGCAATGCAGGCGCAGGCGCCGGGAATAACTGTTACCTCTACCCCGTTTTCGCGTGCTGAACGCACCAGGCGAAACCCCGGATCGCTGATCCCCGGCGTCCCGGCATCTGAAATCAGGGCGATGTTCTTGCCAGCCTTAAGCAGTTCCAGGATATACGCCACGCGTGACGTTTCATTGTGTTCGAAACAGCTGATCAACGGTGCTGTGATGCCATACTCCTTACACAAAATACCACTATGCCGCGTGTCTTCCGCCGCAATGAGATCAACGGACTTCAAGACCTCAATGGCGCGTAATGTTATATCTTTAAGATTGCCGATAGGGGTTGAAACAATATACAACATCAGCAGACCACCGGAGGATTATTCAACAGTCACAGACTTGGCAAGGTTGCGCGGCTGATCCACGTCGCAGCCGCGGTTGACCGCAATGTAATACGCCAAAAACTGCAACGGCAGTGCCGCCAGGAGCGGTGTCAGTAATTTGTGGGTCGACGGGATCGAAATAACATGCGTGGCATGATGCGCGATAGACTGATCGCCCTCGGTGGCAATGACAATGACCTTGCCTTTGCGCGACAGGATCTCCTGCATATTGGAGATCATCTTTTCATAAAAGTCCGACTGCGGGGCAAGGCAAACAACCGCACGATACTCGTCGATGAGCGCGATGGGACCATGTTTCATCTCGCCTGCCGCATACCCTTCAGCCGGGATATACGAAATTTCCTTGAGCTTCAAGGCCCCTTCGAGCGCCGAAGGATAATTGATATTGCGCCCCAGATACAGGAAACACCCAAAATGAGAGAAATCCTTGGCCACCGCCTCGATGGCCGCATGACCTTTGAGGATCTGGCGATACAAAGCCGGAATTTCCGCCAGTTCCTTAACCAGGAACGCACGACTTTTCGGCGCCAGGCTCTTGTGCGCCCAGGCGAGCTTCAGCGCCAGGATATAAAACATCATGAGCTGAGCCGTATACGCCTTGGTCGACGCCACCCCGATCTCGGGGCCTGCATGCGTATAAAGGACACCGTCCGCTTCGCGCGCCAGCGACGACCCGATCACATTGCAGATCGCAACGATTCTGGCACCCAGAGCCTTGGCCGCACGCACCGCCGCCAGCGTATCGGCCGTTTCACCCGACTGGCTGACCGCGATAATAAGCGTCTTTTTATCAACCAGCAAAGTCCGGTAACGGAATTCGCTCGATACATCCACCTCTACCGGGACTCGCGCCAGTTCCTCGATAATATAGCGCCCGACCAGCCCCGCATGATACGCCGTGCCGCACGCCACGATCTTGATGCGCGTCATCCCTTTAAGGACTGCATCCGAAAGCCCCAGACCCTCGAGCACCGAGGCACCGCCCTTCAGGCGCGCCTTGAGCATCTTGGCCAGCACCTCCGGCTGTTCGTGAATTTCCTTGAGCATGAAATGCGGATACCCCTGCTTCTGGGCCGCATCCATCTGGAACGTCACACGGTCAACCTTCGGCTTGCGGGCTTTCCCGTCGAACGACATGACCTTGACACCATCGCGGCGCAAGACCGCGATCTCGCCATCCTTTAGATAAATAACATCGCGCGTATGCCGGATGATCGCCGGCACATCCGAAGCAATAAAATTTTCGCCCTTCCCCACACCAATAATCAGCGGACTACCAACACGCGCCGCCACAAGTGTCGCCGGGTCATCGGAAGACATCACGCCAATGGCAAAGGCACCTTCCAAATCCTTGATCGCCCGCTGTACCGCTTTGACAAGGTCACCGCCAAAATATTCCTGCACCAGATGGACAATAACTTCCGTATCCGTTTCAGAAAGGAATTTGTACCCCTTGCGGATGAGCGCGGCCTTGAGTGTTTGGTAATTTTCAATGATACCGTTATGGACAACGGCAATGGTGTGTTCCGCATTAGGATGCGGATGTGAATTCTTGCGGCAAGGAGCGCCGTGCGTGGCCCAGCGGGTATGCGCGATCCCTACATGCGCTGACGGCAGAGGGTTGCCGGCAATATGCTCTTCCAAGCAACGGATCTTGCCCTGCTCCTTGCGGATCTCGAGCTTTCCGCCCGCCACCGGGAGAAGGCAAACACCACTCGAATCATATCCGCGATATTCGAGGTTCTTCAACCCTTCAAGAAGGAGCGGAAGCGCCTCTTTGCCGCCGACATATCCGATGATCCCGCACATAAAGACTCCCTGTCAACCCTCGCCTGAAGAATCTGCCTGTGGCACGCGCAGATCTTTGCCCCCGCCTTATCGCGCTACACTTATGCGGCTTTGACAGCCTCAAGCGGACGGATATGAATATAGGAAGAACGCTTGCCCTGACGACTGCGCTTCTGGGTGAAGTAAACCTCGCCCTCGCACGCCGCTGAAAGATGCATACGGCCGCGCACATTAAGACCCGGCTTCCACTGATCGCCTTCACGCGTCAGAACTGTGCCTTCTTTGACCTTCTGCCCGCCTGAAACCTTCATGCCCAGTGTTTCAGCGTAAATCTTGTGGGACAAACCCCCGACTTTACCACCCATGATAACCAGCCTCGTTAATGATTGATCTGACTTGCCTGCACATTTTCCTAAGAACACATCAACTGCATAGAAAATGAAGACAAAAATATACTACATTTTTCATCTTTCGCAAAGGAATTTCTTTAAGCGCCCTACTTTTTCAACAATGGCTCTATGGCTGACTTCCATCCGGTCAGATCACGCACCCGGACTTTCTTGCCATTCAGGAAATACGTAGGGGTACCGCGCACATCCGCCTTCTTGGCTTCTTCCATATCTGCCGCGATCTTCTTTTCAAACACAGCATCCTGATCTTTCAGATCCTTTAAGAACTGATCCACCTTAAGCCCCGCCTTAACCGCAAGCTCCTTATATTTAGCATCGCTTAACTCTTTGGAATTCTCCATCAACAACGCGACCATGGGATAATATTTACCCTGCAACCCGGCCGCAAGCGCCGCCTTGGCCGCCGGGCGCGCATGCTGATGGAAAGGCAAAGGATAATTTTTCAATACCACTTTCACATCTTTGGGAAACGCCTTGATGACTTCCTGCAATACCGGATGAAACACGGCGCAATACGGGCACTGAAAATCCGAGAACTCGACGATCGTAACCGGCGCATCAGGATTGCCGTTGACATACGAATCCCCCACCGGAATGTCATAAACACGGTCAAAGTCTTCCTGCGGTTCCGACGGTACTGCCGATGAGGGACGGTTCTTTAACAACTTGATTTCCGTCTCAAGCGCCGTCATGCGCGTCAGTATGGCCGTCAAATTCCCGGCATTCTCTGTCGTCGCCTTGTTCATATCCTTCTGCGTCTGCGCCAGCTCTCTAACCGCCGCCACCATGGGTTGCATGGCTGTCCCGACCGACAGCGTCACACAAAAAATAATAGTCGCCACAAACAAAAGCCCCATCAACACCATCGCCGTAAACCTGACCGTTTTATTACCGCATTCCATACACACCCCCTGATTGTTTCTTCAATAATATAAAACAGCCTACCGCGCGCGTCCTGCCTGCGCAAGTATTTTCCTGCTTAAAGATCGACCCCGCCATAATGCTCAATGAGGAACTTAATGTCATCCCAGCGCTTCTGACAACCAAAAACAGCTATGACATATTCTTTGCCTTGTCGCTCGAAATAACCCACAAAGCATGACTGCGCCGCCCGCGTATAACCTGTCTTGCCGCAAACATCCTTTTTCCACCCCTTGAACAAACACTTGTTGTGCGAACGTAAAAGAGCGACCTTGCCTTTCTGCGAAATAATCTTCTTATACCGATGCTGAATGACCTCGCGGAAGAAGGGCTTCTGCATGGCCTCGCGAAAGATCAGCGCCATATCTTGCGCCGTGGAATATTGCGGGTCATCACCGGGAAGGCCGTGCGGATTGGCAAAAAGAGTAGCCTTTGCACCGATCTGCGCCGCCCGGGCGTTCATCATCACCACAAACTGCTCCACGGACCCAGCTGTCGCTTCGGCCAGTGCCGTGGTGGCATCATTGGCAGAGTTTAATAATGACGCGTACAAAAGATCCCGCACACGGTAGCTGTCACCTGCCTCGGCGGAGATCTTGCTGGGCAGTTCCGCCGCCGCTCGGGGGCTTATCGTCACAACATCATCCAGACCGAGTTTTTCAAGGACCAGGATCGCCGTCAAGACTTTTGTTGTGCTCGCCGGCAGGATCTTGCGGGCGATATCACCGGCATAAACCATGCGCCCAGCGGTCATCTCCATCACCAGCGCCGCCTTGGCCGAAACCCTGTAAGAGCCGGAGGGTGCTTTTTTCTGTGCCTGTTTATGTTTATGCGTATGCCGCCGTGCCTCGGCATCGGCACCACCTACAGTAACCACCAGAAAGACAGCCGCGACCACAGAAAAGAATACCCGGCGCATTATACGGCACTCGCCCTGACGGCCTGCGCCACAAGATCAATCGCTTTTTGCGCCCCTTCGGTCGGCAACACCACCGTTCCGCCCGCAGGGCACACACACCAGCCCTTGGCCGTATGGATCACCACGATCCAGATGTGCTGGGCACGATCGTCCTCGCTCACAACCGCATCAACCACCGCCTTCCTGATCCTGGGGTCATACAGCCATTCACCGAACTTGATGGTCAAGGGACCCCATACATTCTCCAGCTGGACATTCAGGCAATCCGCCTGATCGATAAAATATGTCTTCATCGCGTAAACTCCTGGTTGCGGGAACTCCTGATGCGCTGCTTGTGTCAATGCCATTTCAAAAAACTCGCTCTGCCCCGCCGCCGACCATTTGCGCTCAAACTTGGTATCAAACGTGGGCGGGATGATCCGCGTGTTCAGGTCAAACCCGGAGCCGGGAATATTCTCAGCGATCCACGCCGCATACGGCGCGTGATCTGTGACAATATAAAGCTCAGCGCCATCAACCAGGCGATTGTTGACAAGCCGCAGGAAACCCGTTGAGAACAGACGATGGCGGGCATGATGCTTCTTTGGCCAGGGGCAAGGGAAAAGGCAATGCACACGTGCCAGGGAGCGTGCCGTTAAGAGATACTGCAGTGCCCAGACAACATCCATGCGCATCACCCGCACATTGGTCAGCCGGGCTTCGTGGATCTTTCTCAATGTTTTGATCACCCGCCGGGCGCACTGCTCAAATCCCAGAAAATTCTTCTCCGGTGCTGCGGCTGCCATGCGCACCAGGTATTCTCCCGTACCAAAACCAATCTCAACTTCGAGTGGTGCCTGCCGCCCGAAAATGGCGGCCGGGTCAAATGGAAAAAGCCGGGGTTCCAGCGGCAAGAAAGCCGCCAGTGAACCATACGCATAATTATTTTTCATTGGCCATGATACCCGCCAGCCCGTCGCGCCCCTTGGCCGTCAAGATCCCGTCTTTGTATACCACCGGGAACAAAATATCTAAGTCCACCGGCGTGCCCGGCGCGGGCTCACGGACGATGTAGCGATCCACCTGGTACGTCGTTCCCTTGACCGTGATAAGTTCCGCCGAATAAAGATTCTGCGCCTTGACCGGCTTGAAAACACCTGAAGCCGGATCCGCCTCATAACCAACAACAACCTGCGCGGCCATAACAGCCACCGCTTCAGCGCGCGTCATGCCGGGCGTAAGCTGCTCTTGCGGCAGGGCAATGACAGGCGTCATCGCCACCGGTACTGATAACGTAGCGCAACCAGCACCAACAAAGACCAACAACATCAGCATAAGAAATTTTCGCATAAAAACCTCCTGATAGAGCCGAACTTTTTATTAAAGAAATACACCAGCCAATGCCACACTGGCAATTTTTATTTATTGCTGGCGCGTATATTAACACCTGTCCCCAAGGATGTCCAGCACCCCGCCCTCATTCTGAACCCAGATTTCACAGGTTTGCATGGACGCGCCGGCCAGCGTTTGCTAGGATGCCTCCAACCTAAGGAGACACCATGTTTGAACAGATCATTCTCGGCACCATCCAGGGCATCACGGAATGGATCCCTGTCAGTTCCAAGGCCTGCGTCATTGCGGCCAAAGTCTATCTCTTCCATAGCCAAAGCACTTACAATGACCTTATCAGCTACGCGCTTTTCCTGCATCTGGGGACGCTCGGCGCGGCCATCATCTATTTTCGCAAAGACATCAGCCTTATTTTTGAATCTGTCATCCGGCCATCTGATAAAAATCAAGATAGCACCAAGATCCTGATGTTCCTGCTCATCACAACGGCCCTCACAGGGCTGGGCCTGATCCTGACCAGAAAAGTTGACGCGCTGACCCACGCCGCCCCCAACGCCAAGCTCGCCATCACCCTCGTCATCGGACTTGCCCTGATCATCGCCGGCATCCTTCAGCTAAAAACATCCTCCTCCGGCCGACGCACCCCGCGAGATCTGAACATTCTTGACGGCATCCTGCTGGGGTTAACCCAGGCCATCGCCACCCTGCCCGGCCTTTCCCGCGCCGGCACCACCATGGCCATGCTTTCCCTGCGCGGCTTTGAAAAAGAGAATATGCTCAAACTCAGCTTCCTCATGAGCATGCCCGTGATCTTCATCGGCAATATCGTGATGAATTATAAATCATTCCTCCATACCGGCGTGGAATGGGTCGGCGCCCTCACCGCGTTTGCCGTCGGCATGCTCAGCATCAGTGCCCTGATGACCATCGCCCGGCGCGTCAACTTTGGCAAATTCCTGGTCTTCATCGGGATCATCCTGATCGTCTCCGTAGCCGTCACCTTCTACAGCCCGATGAAATTCATCGATTGAAATAATTTCCGAACTTCAAATAAAAAGCCCCTCCAGGACACGAGGGGCTTTTTGTTGTTAATGAATTCTTAATATTTCATTAATACCTGCTTCATGACTTGCGCCTAGAATTAATGCGTAATAAATCGAACAGCCAACGCGGGTTATCTGAACCGCAACAACAATAGGAAAGGAGGTAAATGTATGCGTAAAATAATTTTGACATCCCTAGCCCTCATCGCCGGTTTATCCATAGCAACGGCAAGTTTTGCGGCAACACCCAAGAAAACCGTAGCTGCCCCTAAGCATGAAGCCGTCAATACAGTCAAAGGCAAGATCACGGCCGTTAACACTGCTGCCAATCAGGTCACCATCGAACAGGATGGATCAAAGGTCGCTGTCACGATCACAACCAGCGATGCTGCTTTTTTAAAAGAAGGCCAGCATGTGAAAATCACGCTTAAAGCCGGCACCACCGATCAGGCCGAAAGCGTTAAGGTCATTACCCACAAAAAGAAGAAATAACAACGAAAGGACATCATCATGAAACGTTATATCTTATCGGCAGCCATTGTTCTTGTCAGCGGAGGTTTTGCCTTTGCCCAGAACGCTGCCCCTGTTAAAACAACTGCCCCGGCTACTGCCCTAAAGTCTGTGGCTGGAAAGATCAAGGCTGTCACCGAAGCGGATGCGGCCAAAGGTACAAAATCTGAAATCATCATCATCGGTGTTGATGGCGTTGAAAAAGCCTTCCTTGTCAAAGCCAGAACCACCATCTATGACATTGCCGGCAAAGCCCTAACACTGAAGGATCTTAAGGCGGATGAACAAGTTTCTGTTAAATTCAAAACATCAGCTGAAGGGGTGCTCGAAGCCCTTGCGGTTTATCAAACAAAATAAGATCATCTTTAATGTTAAGGGTACAAACGGGAGCCAGCTATTGGCTCCCGTCTTTTATCCATGCAAAGGAAGCTGTATCGACAACACCGTCCCGCCTTGGGACGGACACGCGATCGAAATGCGCCCATGATGCGCAACCACGATCGATTTGACCAAGCTTAACCCCAAACCAAACCCTTTTTCCTTAATGCCCGGACCATCGGCCCTGTAAAAACGCTCAAATACATGCGGAATATCTTTATCAGCAATACCGATACCGGTATCCTTGATCTCTAGGCATGCCATAGCCCCATGGCTTCCGATAGAAAGGCTTACCGCTCCTCCGACCGGTGTATATTTCACCGCATTATCCAGAAGGTTCAGTAAAAGATTCTTGATCTGAGCCTCATCAGCCTCAATTTCCACAGGCATTGCCGCACGGCAATCCATGACAATATGCTTTTCATCAGCCAACACGCGAATATCCTCCATCACACGCTGGGCGGTTTCATGAAGATCGAACCTCCCAATTTGCAAGGCCACCTCATGGTTATCAAACCGCGCCAGGACCAGCAGTGTCTCAACGATCCGGGTCATGCGCGCGATCTGCTCAAGGCTGTCCTGCAGGATCTTTTCATACCGTTGCTGATCCCTCGCTTTCTTGAGCGCGACTTCCATGCTGCCCCGCATGATCGTCAGCGGCGTCTTGATCTCGTGCGAAATATCTTGAATGAACCGCTGGCGAGCAAGAAAATCATCGTTGACCCGATCAAGCATCGCATTAAAAGTTGTAGCAAGGCGTTCGATCTCATCGCCGGTCGCAGGCACATCGATATGCGTTCGCAAATTCTTCGACGTGATCCTGTTGATCGCTACGATCATCCGGGAAATCGGATCGAATGACACCCCGGCCAAGAAAACGCCGACGATCCCGATCACGAGGATAACAAGCGGCAAAACACAAAAAAGAATGACCTTCAGCTGAACAAGATGGGCCATGACATCAGACAAAGGCGTGATCAAACGTATGGTGTAGGCAATCTGCCCACTTTCGTGTACCGGAATAATGAATGACCGCATATTGACTTGCTGACCTGGGCGCGTAGCAATATGGACATCCTCAAATCGCCCGTCAATCGGCACGCGCAAGCCCGGCGATAACGGTACGATCCCGGGCCATTTAGCGGCATCAGCGGAAGACACCAGCAAGGTTCCTTGACCGTCAAAGATCTGGACAATAATATTCAACAGCTCAGGCTTATCAGACTCTACCTCGACCCAGTGCCGGGCAATCCTGGTAAAATTGATATTGTTGATCTTACTGAAAGCGCCGGGATGCACCCCCTTGTCGAGTGCTTCCTGTTTTTCTATTTCCCAATAAGTTTCAACGGACGCTCTTATGCCGGTAGCACGCGACATCAGGAGATCATCCAGGTTTCGATAGAGGTTCCACTTTAAGGATTTATACGCGAGGGTGCCGCAAACAACAAGCGCCAGCGTCAAAAGGATGGCGTTCCAAAATACAATCTTAAAACGTATCGAACGAAAGATCATATCAAGCCCTGATCATATAGCCCCGACCATGGAGCGTTGAGATAAGTTTACGGGAATGATCCCTGTCAATCTTCCGGCGAAGATGATTGATAAACACATCGATGACATTGGTGTCCGTCTTGTAATTGATATCCCATACATGCTCGATGATCATCGATCGGGAAAGAACACGCCCGGGATTACGCATCAGGTATTCAAGCAAGGCAATTTCCCGCGTGGTCAATAGAATCTCCGTGTCCGCTCGCCTGACAGCATGCGTTTGCAGATCCAGGGAAAGATCTCCGACCGTCAGCGTATTGGTCACAAGATTATCTTTCTTGCGGAGCTGGGCACGGATACGGGCCAAGAGTTCCTCGAACGCAAATGGCTTGGTCAAATAATCGTCCGCGCCCGCATCCAATCCGGCCACCTTGTTCTTGACCCCCATTTTCGCCGTCAGCATGATAACCGGAACCCGCAGCCCCTCATCGCGCCATCGCCGGCAAAGGGTGACGCCATCGATCTTGGGGATCATCAGGTCAAGGATAACAAGATCATACTCATTGGTCGTTGCCAGAAAATACCCCTCTTCCCCGTCAGCCGCCTGATCAACGGCAAACCCCTCCTCCTGAAGCCCGTCGCGCAGGAATTCCGATATTTTTTCTTCGTCTTCAATGATAAGGATCCGCATAATGTTTTTCTTTCTGTCCCAATCTCTTCAATATATCACACCGTCATCTTTTCTTTGCGCCTATCCACATCCTCACCCAACTCAGCCTCTATCTCTTCGATCGTCGGCAGGCTTGATTGCAATTCTTTGGGCAAGCTTCTGGTTATTTGTGTTTCCCATTGCGCCACACCCATGGGTTTTGACAGCGTCAGCACAATTTTATCCTGTCTTTTTAAGCGATTCTTGATATATTTTCTCCAACTCCGGGTCAGGCCCTGTGTATTCATAAATCTTTCTTACGCGTTTTGTGGGCCCAGCGTTGCAATCTCCCTCTTGATGAACATACATATCAACGATCACATTGCCGTCTTTTTCTGTAACCGAATTGACTTCTGCCCAAACATCCAGCCCCAACGATGCTTTATGAATCAATTTTTTACCGTCATTAATTAGAAATGCCAGTTCATACAAGTCAGCGTTGCCACCCGTGTTCTCACTGATAATAACGGCGGCATCTTTGAGTCCATCATGGTTGAAATCGCCATAAACATACTTGTTTTCATAGCAAACGCCAAGATTCTCATCTTGAAAAACGCCATTCACCAAGGTAGCCACCTGAGTATCAGACTCATCCGCAAAAAAATACGTCCTATTCCCGAATCGCTTAAACGCCTCATCTGAAGCGCATCCGGTAAGGACAAAACAACCGATCACTAATATGAGCCCAAGGATTATTCGCATATAAAAATATGATGATGGTCTTTTGTGATCCAGTGTCCCTTGGTGCATTGGATCTTGGGTTTGAAAACTTTTCTATCTTTAGCGCTGGCATCAGCCGGAGATTTCTTTACAAACTCATCCTGATACCGCAGGGTCTTTGTGACGTAGTTTTTAATCTCGATAATTCTTTCTGCTTTAACCCCGGCTGCTTTCAAAAAGGTTTTAACATCATCCCAAAAAGCCGAATTCTTTCCGGCCTTTTGCGTGAGTTGTTGAGCTTTGGCAATAGGTGTGGGGCCAGCGTTATATGCGGCAAGATCAAATTTCTCACGTTCAACAAGATCAGCCACCGGGACTGTGCGTACTTTTGCTGTCAGGATCGTTTCTTTGGAGAATCCATAATCAATATCAAAACGCTGGTCGTTTGCTTTAGACACAGTTAAACCGTATCGTTCCGCCGTTACTTTGTCAAAATGGAATTCTCCGGCAGCCTTGATAGTACCTCGGGTTCTTAATGAATCACCAAAGTTGCTTTCTTTCGCGTAAACAGCTTCCAATGTATGAACATCCAAAGCATCATTATGGTCAAAATAGGTGGAAGCATTCTCAAGAGCCTGACGAATATGCTCGTTTTTATTTTCCCGGTCAATCCAAATGTCAACATCGCTTGGTTTCTTGGGCATAGAGGAAATCCTTTCTTATTTAAGAAGTCTTAGATAATCCATCTGCGTTTCCAGAACAGCCCGGGCGATCAATGTAATGAAGTCTTTGTCGTCAGTGTGCGCCTTTTCCAGCGAAGCGATGTAATCCCGGCGAATAACTGGTGGAATAATGACGATGTTGTAACCTTCCTGAACTAACAGCAAATTCGTGAGGAAGCGGGCCACGCGGCCATTGCCATCCACAAACGGATGAATGAATACAAACTCCTTATGCGCCAGCGCGGCCACCTCCACCGGATGCTTGTCCTTGCGCCATTTCTTGATCTTGGGCATAAGACCCTTCATGAGCGCTGGGATCTGGTCTGGCGTTGGGAGCGGATACTTTGAGCCGGTGATCAGGGCCCGGACCTTCCGATAAACGCCAGCATTCTTCTCATCGATCCGCTTGTAGAACAACTTGTGAAGGTTCTTGATATCGCCCTCTCCAACGCTCTTGGCCTTGGCGAGAGTGTACAGGAAATCATAAGCCTCAGCATGGCCGAGGGCTTCGTAATGGTCCTTGAGCGGCTTGCCACCGATCGTGATACCGTCCTCAAGGATGACCTTGGTTTCGGTCTCGGTGAGGGAATTACCCTCAAGCGCATTACTGCTATAAGTAAGGCCAACCTTGTAATACGCCCGGATCTGCGTCACCAGCTCCTTGGGCAAAGGACGCATGGCGTTGATTCGTTTTTGATGCTGGTCTATGTCGTTAAAAATGTTATTCATATCTCTTCTCCTAAATGTCTTTAATGCCCCCAGCTTAAAACCGCTTTAAGCAATTACGACACATGGTTTGCCGCTTATCCTTAATTGGCTCGCCACAATGGGGGCAGAGTCCTGTTGAATCAGAAGACTTTTCACTTGCGTTTGATTCTACATTTACGCCAAAACGCGCTGAACAGTGTTTGCAGACCGCCGCCGATTGTGGGACAACGGATTGACACTGTGAGCATTTAAATGATGGCTTAGACCAAATATCGTTACTGCTAACAAACGCAATTATAATAGCAGCAATGCCGAAGGTGAAAGCTCCCAAAATAATAGCTAATAAAAGGAATATAAACCCTTTGCCTACCTCTCCTTTTATCATATGCCCTGCGCCAGGAATAAAGAAAGAAATCAAAACGAGACCACATCCTGCGCGCTCTTCAATTTTATTAGCGCTTCTTTTTTCCGTTTCTGTCGAAGCTACTTGTTTCACCTCAAGGGGCTCTTTTGGTTTATTTAACATCTCTCCACAGTATCTACACTTTATCGCCTCATCTTGAATTTCTTCAGCACACATTGGACACTTTTTCATAATCCCTCCATTACGTTGGTTCTTAGGGTTTCGTTTTTCAATTTTTAAAATAAGAAACTGAGACAATTCTCAATCTTTGAATCAACTGCATTTTTAAAGTTCTTCGTTTTGCCGAGCATACAGATGTTTTCAATTGAGCCTATGTTTAATATGAATGGTTCGTCATTTTCTTGAGCGGTTTGAATAGCTAGCCGCCATTCCCTCTGGTGAGCATATTGAAGGGTTTTTCTGAATGGGCCAACTTCTCCGTCGTAAGAGTCCTCGTCAAAATAACGCACTCTGCGGGCGTCAGACGTTTCAATTTTACTATCGAGATGCAAATTCTTTAAAGAACAGCTTAATTTCCTAAAGAAACCTTTGATGTCCATGATGACGATAAAAGCGTCTCCAAAGTCCTTAATTCTATGATCAAATATCTCATCCGTTTTTACCTCGTCGTTATTCCAAAGAGCAGAAGCGCAGAAAATCTTTGTCTTCTTGTCAAAAAAAGCTACGGTTGCGTTTAATGTTCCGCCTTCCCGAGACAATATACGATCAGCAATCAAGATTCTTGTTTTACTTGGATTAATGCAAAAGTGAACACCCTCATTCGTGTCCGTTCTTTCGTCATGCTTTTCACAAGCTTTAAAGTATTGCCATGAATTCATGTACAATTTGCCCTGTTGTAGCATTCTCAAGTGTTCTTCTGCCCCAAACTTTATAAGAAATCGGGGAGGTATTCGTTCTGTAATAAACTCGTTACTAATAGAATCTTTGATTTCAGAAATCATTTATTCCCTTGTAGAATCTACCGTCTTTGTCTTTGCTGGCATTGACTGTGTCGATGGTTCGCAAGCAATATCATGGACCGGGGTGTCCCCGATCGGTAGAGGTCCTGCTTTCGAGCGGGACTTTCTACTTTATCCGACATTTATCAGACATTTTGCCGGGCTATCCGACAACGTCCTTTAATCTTCTCGTTCCTCTCCAACGATCACAACTGCCTTGACAGCCTGTTGATCTCTGGTATCGGCCTCTTCATGCCGACCGTAATACCATTCTTTGTTGGCGTCTTTTTGAAGCCGGATCTCCCGCGCACCGGTTACATCAGCGAACCCGCCTTCATAGCCGGGCACAACGATATTGGCGTCTGGAGGGAAAGTCGAAAGCTTTAGACTCAATTCTTTTACTGTCATGTTGTTATTCCCCGAATTTTAAAGTTGCCAACCATATCTTTCCGTGGCATATTTGGATTGCGGGACTAGGGCTTTCCTGGGCCCGTTTTTTTATCCGCCATCAAACTACATCTGCGCTTCCAAGAATTTCTGAATCTCTTCCTTCTTGGGCAACTCCAGTTGGTACTTCTTCACAAACAGTTTGTTGTCCATCCCGGCCAACGCATATTCTATCTTTGCGTGATTCTTGCTCGTACATAGTAAAATGCCGACCGGCGGATTATCGCCGGTGGTCATGGCGTTCTTCCAGTACCAATTAACATAAGTATTAAGCTGGCCCACATGCTCATGCTTAAACTCATCTGCCTTCAGTTCAATAAGCACGTGGCATTTCAGAATGCGGTGATAGAAAACGAGATCGACAAAAGCATGTTCGTCGTCGAGAAGAATGCGTTTCTGGCGCGCTTCAAAACAGAAACCGTGTCCAAGCTCCAGTAAAAATTCCTGTAAACGATCCAGAAGTGCGTCTTCAAGGTGGGACTCGCCCATAACCTCTTGGGGCTTTAACCCGAGGAATTCAAATACATACGGATCCCGGACGGTAAATTCCGGTTTATCTGTCTGTGCTTTCTCGGCCACTAATGCCGCGAGCTTCTTTTTGTTTTTTGATAAGCCGGAACGTTCAAAGTATAGCGTCACAATTTGACGTTTGAGTTCCCGCACCGACCAATTGCCACGCAGACACTCATGCTCATAAAAGGTCCGCTTAAGAGGATCGTCGGTTTCAAACAACATTTCAAAATGGCTATACGATAAGCATGAAAGCAGTTTTTCCGGATCGGTTTCCAATTGTGCGGACGGTGTCCGCACTTTCTCAAGCGACTTTATCGTCGACAAAGACAACTGTTTAAATTGTGCGGACACTGTCCGCACAATTTGAGGATATGCCCTATAAAAAGTCATGTAGTTATAAAGTTGCCTGCGTCCACAGCCGCTAATTTTATAATCCACAAGCTTGAGAGTTAACTCATCGACCAGACGTTGTCCATACTTAGCCCTATCGGCTCCTCGCAATTCAAATTCTGCAATATACATTCCAATAAGCCAATTACGCAACGTGAGGCTTATATTGACCGCTTTGGCGGCTTGAGCTGAAAAGGTTTCATTCACTGAACAGATGGATTGAACCAGTTGATCAAATGTGAACTGTTTTGTCTTCGGAGAACTGCTCATATTAAATGCCCTCATTCTTTAAACTATTCAATAATTTTGACGCATTTTAATAAACGCTTCGAGATCCGCCGGTTTCACGTCCCAGCGGCCGATTTTAATCCAATGTAAGAATAAATTCTTTTGTTCCCTGCGTCAAGGGATGATTGCGCACGATTGTGTGGGGGGCGCCAGGATTAAATGAAGAAAGACCGCCATAAAGCGGTCTTTCTTGTTATTTGGTAGCCCCAACCGGATTTGAACCGGTGTTTGCTGGCTGAGAACCAGCCGTCCTGACCAGGCTAGACGATGGGGCCAAAAGAGGTCATGAATATAACATAGAAACTTTTTTTTGCAAAAACCTTTTTTCGAGTCGCAGTCGAAAGCCTTGACATTTATCCCCCGCGCAGGTATTATTTCAAAATTCCGGATCAACAACGGCGTTGATCCGGATCGCAATGTTGCTTTCTTTCGGGCACTGATGCCCGGTTCTCCAATCTTCCATTGGTGAGCCGGGCTTTTTTATTTTCAATAACAGGAGGTCGCACATGCATCAACCGCTGATGATCAACGCCGGAGATACCGCCTGGGTTCTGCTGTGCGCAGGGCTTGTCCTTCTCATGACGCCCGCCCTGGCCTTTTTTTACGGCGGTATGGTGCGGCGCAAGAATATCCTCGCCATCCTGATGAAATGTTTCGCGTGCCTGGGCATCATCCTCCTGGCCTGGGCCATCTACGGTTATTCGCTCGCCTTCGGCCGCGGCAACGGCTTCATCGGCGGACTCGAATGGGCCTGGCTCAAAGGTGTCGGTGCCGCTCCCAATCCAAACTACGCACCGTCAATCCCCCACAGCGCCTTCATGATCTTTCAAGCTATGTTCGCGGTCATCACACCTGCCGTTATCATCGGGTCGCTGGTCGAGCGCATCAAATTCTCCGCTTTCCTGATCTTCGCCATTCTGTGGCTGACGCTGGTCTATATCCCGATCTGCCATATGGTCTGGAGCACCGACGGCTGGCTGCGCGCGATGGGCGTCCTGGACTTTGCCGGCGGCTGTGTCGTTGAGATCAACTGCGGTGTGGCCGGGCTTGTCAGCGCCCTCATCCTCGGCAAACGCATCGGCCTCACCCGGCCAACCCTGCACAACCTCCCCTTTGTCGTCCTGGGCGGAGGGCTGTTATGGTTCGGCTGGCTTGGCTTTAACGCCGGATCCGCCCTCGCGGCCAACGGGATCGCGGCCAATGCCTTCGTAAACACCAACCTTGCGGCAGCGGCGGCAGCCGTCAGCTGGGCGACGATTGAATGGCTCATAACAGGAAAACCCACCATGTTCGGCACGATCTCAGGCGTGATTGCCGGCCTTGTGGCCATAACGCCGGCCTGCGGCTTTGTGGAACCGTGGGCCGCCATGGTCATCGGATTTGTCGTCGGGCCTTTAAGCTTCTTTGCCGTCAGCACCATCAAACACAAATTCGGCTACGATGATTCTCTCGATGCGTTCGGCGTGCACGGCGTGGGCGGTTTCTGGGGCATGATCGCCACAGGTCTTTTTGCGACCACCGCTGTCAACTCTTCGGGTAACAACGGGCTTCTTCTGGGGAATATGGCTCTGCTCAAAACGCAACTTTTCGCAGCGTGCTTTACCGTCGCCTACTGTGCCGGTGCCACCGCCCTGATCGCCCTGGCCGTCAACAAACTGGTGGGCTTGAGGGTTTCTCCCGAAGAGGAAATTATGGGGCTGGATATCACCCAGCACTACGAACGCGCCTACACCATGCTGGAATAACGAAAGGACATTGCCATGCGCCTCATCACCGCCATCATCCAACCCCACCGCCTTGAAGAGGTCAAAAAAGAACTCTACGCCGCCGAGGTCAACCTGATCACGGTCTCTGAGGCACTCGGCCATGGCCGGCAATTCGGCATCGATGAGTTCTATCGCGGCGTGAAAGAGACCGGTAATCTCCTGCGAAAAATACGCATCGATATCGCCGTCAATGAAGCCTATGAAGAACGCACGGTCGCCGCCATCATCAAGGGCGCCAGGACCGGCAAGATCGGTGACGGTAAGATATTTGTTACCGACCTTAAACGCTGCATCCGTATCCGTACCGGTGAAGAAGGGTCCAGTGCCATCGGCTAAATAGCATCCGGTTTTTTATTCCGGGCGTCTCGAGTTGACACCGGCGAAAGAGTACAATACAATAAATGAATGTCTACCCAGATTGCGATCGGTTTTTCAAAAAACAGTGACCCTGTTGCCGCCTTTAAAGACGCGGCCATTCAGGTTAAAAATAAACTCAACGCTGTCCGCATCAATGCAGCGCTGGTTTTTGCCACAGAAGCCTACATGAACACCGAAGGCCTGGCAACCCTTCACAGCATCCTTCAGCCCGAACACCTCATCGGATCACTCACACCGGGCATTCTCCTGGCTGACAAAGCCGAAACGCGCGGCGTTGGCATCCTGGGGATCATCTCCGACGAATGGCATTTTGGGACCGCGGGCATCGACAAACTCAACCTGATCCCCGCGCGTGAGGCCGGCTTTAACTTGGCCAGACTCCTTGTTGCTGATCACAACACGTCCAACCGCAATGCCGCCATTTGCTTTTACGACGGACTGCGCAAAAACAATACCCTTATCTGCGCCGGCATACGGGAAAGCCTCGGGCTTGCCATCCCTCTGTGCGGCGGCATCGGCCTCGACAGCGCTCATATAAAATACACCCGTCATTTTTTTCAGACCCGCATCCTGGACGACGCTGCGGTCGGTCTGATCATCGGCGGTGCCAGCATAACAGCGATCACCTCCCGGCAAAACTGGAAACCGCTGGGGAAACCCCGCATCATTGATGGAGCCAAAGCCAATATCATCCAGACCATTGATAAACATCCGGCCATCAGCCTCTACGAAAATTACTTCCTTGAAAATGCAACCACACTGGAACAAACCCGGATCAACGATATCCGCCTACTTTATCCGCTGGGCATCGGCACCTCCAAAGCCAGGGAATACTTAATCCGCAACCCCATTGACATCCAAGCAGACGGTAGTATCGTATGTCAGGGAGAAATACCGGCAGGGAGTCCCGTGCACCTGATGATCACAGACAAAACAGCCTGCCGCCAGAGCATCCATGACGCCGCGCTTGATTTGCGCGAACAGCTTTTGGGGAAGACACCAAAATTTGTGCTGGTCCTGGAGTCGTTTATCCGGCGCAAAGCCATGGGAGGCATTGACATCCCAACCATAAGCGCGATCCGTGATGTTCTGGGCAACACCATCCCTATCTTTGGTATGTACACCCTCGGCGAGATCGCACCGCCAGGATCACTGAAAAATGTGCAAGCAACCCAGATGCTCAACGCGAGCCTTGTCCTCCTGGCGATCGGATAACATATGCCCGGAATCAGCTACCCCATGCACCCGTTTGATATCACACCATTACTGTTAGGCTTAAATGTCACCCTTATCATTATAAGTAGCGTGCTCGCCTATTTCTTCATCGGCAAATCAGAAGATCTCAAAGACCTCCAATCCTCTTTCAAAAAGATTATAAACTCCTTCAATGAACTCGATGAACAGGCCAAGCTTATTGTGAAAACCGACTTGGAACTTAACAAAGCCCAAGAAGAGCTCGACCGTCGCTTGATAGGACTAAGCACCTTGCAAACCCTGTCCCGCACCATCAGCAGAACCCTTGACGAACAAGAAATATTTCGAAAGATCGACAAAACCATCGCCACCGAGCTTGGCTTCACCCACCTGCTGGTTCTGTCTTACGATGAAACCAACGGCTTTACCATACGCACCAATCTCGGCATTGACCCAGTCAAGATCGAACAGGCCCGCACGGAGCTCGGGCTGGATTTACAATTTCTCAGTGCACTCAAAGATGGCATGATCTTTTCATCCTTGAACTCATCTCAAAAAACAAAATCCCGCATCATCCAACTTTTAGAGAACGAACATTTTATCCTTTCCCCTCTATTGACCCAACGCGGTGTCGGCGGACTTCTTTTTGTGGGCAACCGTTACAGCGCCCCTGCCGTAACAGCCGGCGATGAAGAGCTGATCTCGATCCTCGCCAGCCAACTGGCCCAGGCGCTGGAAAATTCACAGCTTTTTGAACAGGCCTACCACGCCAGTCAGACACTGGAAAGCAAGGTTGCCGAACGCACCAAGGAACTTTCCATGGCCCTCAAGGATGTTGAGGATATTTCCAAGAAAAAGTCTGAATTCATCTCGGCGGTCTCCCATGAGCTCCGCACGCCCCTGACATCCATTAAAGGCTATGCTTCGATCCTCATGACAGGCAAGGTTGGCGACATCCCCGACGCGGTCAAGGAACGCCTGGGCAAGATCAATACCCACTCCGACAACCTTGTCAAACTCATCAATGACCTTCTGGATATTTCACGCATCGAATCCGGTCGTGTTGAAATGAAAACAACGCCCCATAACATCCGCCCGATGCTCGACACCATTGCCGACCTGCTCACGCCTCAGCTTAACAATAAAGAGATATCGCTCAAGATCAACCTGCCGGTTGAGATGCCGGCCATTGAGTACGATACAACCCAGATGGATCGTGTCTTCATTAACCTTGTCAGCAACGCGATCAAATTCACCCCTGCAGGTGGCTTGATCACGATCAATGCCCAGCTGAACATGATGCGGGAAGAGGCAATCTTTGAAGTCGCCGATACCGGCATTGGGATCAACAAAGAAGATCTCCAGCGCATCTTCGACGAATTTTACCGTGTCGACAACGAGATCAACCTAAAGGTCAAAGGCACAGGGCTTGGCCTTGCCCTCGCCAAAAACATTGTCGAAGCGCATTACGGTCACATATGGGTCACAAGCACCGTCGGACAAGGCACGATCTTTCACTTCACCCTGCCTTTCCAACATAAAAATAAAGACCCCAAACAAAAAAATACCAGGTGGCATCCATGAAACGACCGAGCATCCTCATCATCGACGATGACGAAGACATCCTTGATGTCCTGGAACTGACCTTGTCAGAAAAGTTCGATGTGGTCAAGGCAACCAATGGTCGAGATGGCCTCCAGCTTGCCCGCACGCACACGCCCGACATCATCATCACGGATTACATGATGCCGGTCATGAACGGGCCTGATTTCTGCAAGGAACTGCGCAAGGACCTCCTGCTCACACACATTCCCATTATCATGCTCACGGGGAAAGGGGATATTCGGGATATGGTCCTAGGGATCAACGCCGGCGCCGACGATTACCTTATAAAACCATTCGAACCTGAGAGCCTTCTGGCACGCATCAACATGATCGTTATGCGCACGATCAGAAACCTCGACGCCAACCCCCTTACCCACCTTCCGGGCAACGCCTCCATCATGGAAGAGATCCAGAACCGGATACAGAGCGGTGAAATCTTCGCGGTCGGTTACTGCGACCTGGACAAGTTTAAACTCTATAACGATAAATACGGTTTTGAAAAAGGCGATGATATCATCAAGGCGACTGCCCGCATCATCATCCAGGCGGCCAAAGAACACGGCAGGACCAACAGCTTCGTGGGGCATATTGGCGGCGACGACTTCGTTTTTATCTGCGCTGACGCAATCGCCGATGCCATCAGCCAGAAGATCATCGACACCTTCAATGCAGTAACCCCGGAATTTTACAACGAAACAGACCGAAAAGAAGGCTTTGTCATGGGCAAAGACCGGCAGGGGAATATCACCAAAGCCGGACTCCTATCCATTTCCATCGGAATTGTTTCCAATGCCTTCACTAAAATTACCCATACGGCACAAATCGGGGAAATCGGCGCAGAACTCAAGAAATTCGCCAAGGCACAGGACAAAAGCAACTACGTCCGTGATAAACGCAAGCGAGAAAGCCAAGAATCCTGACACCAAAAGAAAATTACATCATGGCAGTGCCCGTACACGGCAATCCCCCAAAAGCCGGCCGGGGGCAAGCACATTCTCTCACCTTGACCCCATTAACAATTTTAGTATAATTGCACCATCCGCCATTGACTGGCGCGGGATTTACTTCTACATATTTTGATCCATCGTAATAACCACCCATAATAGCCGTAGCACCCGTATCAAAATACTCTTTACCTTTATCATGGACTTGAGACAGGAACGCATATTTTGTGCCTGCAAGCGCCCCCAAGGTAATAAAGACAACAACAACCATAACCAAAAGATACTCCATCATGCTCTGGGCTTTGGTATTTATATATTGGGGTATCAACATTTTTCTCCTATGGTCTTATAAAAATCACGCCATAACAATAATATAACATATCCATTTTATATTTGCTCAGAACAAGCGTTTCAAGCCAGCCACAACAGCAGTTGGATCATTGTTAGTAAAAAAATAACTCGCCGTGATCAGGACATTCGCCCCAGCCCGAACAACTCCGGGTGCAGTTTCAGCATTCACACCGCCATCGACGCCGATATCGCCTTTGAACCCGGCACCTCGCAACCATTCGATCTTGGGCAATGCTTCGGGAATGAACTTCTGTCCTGAGAAACCAGGCTGAACCGACATGACCAGCACCGCATCCATTTCACCCAAGATATCTTTAAGGCAAGCCACAGGAGTGCCAGGATTGATCGCCACACAGGCCTGCCGGCCTTGAGCACGGATCCGGCGCAGGTCAGCCGTTAATTGCCCCGCATCGAGCGTGTCAACCTCTTTGGGATACTGGCCATACGCCCGGCACGATGAACGCCGCGCGCCATAACACTCGGCATGAACCGCAATGGCACTGACCCCCGCCTCCATAAAAGCATCCAGGTAATCCCAAGGATGTTCGATCATCAGGTGGGCCACAACAGGAAGCCGTGTGTGACGGCAGGCAGCGGCCGCGACCACCGGACCGATCGTAATATTAGGAACAAAATGCCCGTCCATCACATCCACATGGATACGATCAACCCCCGACCGTTCGCATAACTGAAGCGCCTCAGCGATCTTCCCAAAATCTGCTGACAAAATACTGACACTAACCTCGGTTGCCATAACATTCTCCTGCCAATGAATATGTTCAGCGCAAATGATCTTTCACCTGCCTTATTTTGATAATGAAAAAACCCGCACCATTAAGGGTTGCGGGTTTTGCCATGGGACTTTAATGGTGCGCGGGGTGGGACTTGAACCCACACGGGTTACCCCATACGCCCCTCAAACGTAAGTGTCTACCATTTCACCACCCGCGCAAAGCTTGCTTCAAAAAACAGAGGGAACGATCAAATTTAAGAACGAAATGATAGCACGTTTCATTCCGGTGTCAAACTAAAATCTGCCAGGCAAAAAGTTCAAACCGTCAGCGCCGCCGCGACAAAGTCACGGAACAAAGGATGTGGCTTGTCGGGCTTTGACTGAAATTCCGGATGGAACTGACAGCCGACAAACCAGCGATGCCCTTTGACCTCCACAACCTCAACCAGATCGCGCTCAACATTCATTCCCGCGATAACAAGACCCTTGGCCGATAACACCTCGCGATACTCATTATTGAATTCATAGCGGTGGCGATGCCGTTCGGAAATATCTTCTTTCTTGTACGCGGCAAAAGACTTAGATTCCTTCACGAGCTTGCACGGATAAGCCCCCAGGCGCATGGTGGCTCCCATGTTGGTCACCTGATGCTGTTCAGCCAGAAGGCTGATCACCGGATCCTTGGTGTTCTTGTCGAACTCGGTGGAATTGGCCGTCTTTAACCCGCAAACATGGCGCGCAAATTCCACACTCGCCAACTGCATGCCGAGGCAAATGCCCAAGAAGGGAATATTCTTTTCACGCGCATATTTTATGGCCTTGATCTTGCCTTCAATGCCACGGGTGCCAAAACCTCCCGGGATCAAAATGCCCTGCACGTCCTTAAAAGCCTTGTCAACCTTCCCCTTCTCGAGAGTCTCGGAATCGATCTTGATGATATTGACCCTGGCATCGGCCGCAATACCACCGTGAATGAGCGATTCATAAATGGACTTGTAGGCATCGGCCAACTGAATGTATTTACCGGCCACCGCGATGGTCACCTCGTGCTTGGGATGCCGCACGCGCTTGACAACATAATTTTCCCATTCCTTGAGGTCATTGTCCTTGGTCTTGATGTTAAGCCGCTTGGTGATCAGCGCATCAAGTCCCTGAACCTTGAACGAAGACGGACATTCATAAATACTTTTCACATCCGGTGCTTCAATAACACCCTCGACATCCACATTGCAGAACAGGGCGATCTTTTCCCGTTGCTCCAGCGATATCGAACGTTCGGTACGGCACAGGAGGATGTCCGGCTGAATGCCGATCTCGCGCAAACGTCCCACGGAATGCTGGGTCGGCTTTGTTTTCTGCTCACCGCAGGATTTAATATACGGCAGAAGGGTCACATGAATGTTCATGGCATAATGCTCGCCAAGCTCCCAGCGCAGCTGACGGATCGCCTCGAGAAAGGGCAGGCTCTCAATGTCGCCCACGGTGCCACCGATCTCAACAATGACCACATCGACCTCGTGTTCGCGCGACACTTTTTTGATCGACGCTTTGATTTCGTCGGTGATGTGCGGGATGATCTGAACAGTCTTGCCCAGGTAATCGCCGCGGCGCTCTTTGGTGATTACGGCATAATAGATCCTGCCGGCGGTGATGTTGTTGTTCTTGGAGAATGCGCCGTTGGTGAAACGCTCATAATGGCCGAGATCAAGATCGGTCTCGGCACCGTCATCGGTCACATAAACTTCCCCGTGCTGATAGGGGTTCATGGTGCCGGGATCAATATTAAGGTACGGATCACACTTGAGGATGGTGACCTTAAGCCCGCGCGACTCCAGGAGCTTACCGATCGACGCCGAAGCAATGCCTTTGCCTAAACTTGAAACAACGCCACCCGTTACAAAAATATATTTGCTCATAATAAACCTTTATCCATAAGAAAGAAGAAACCTTCACCGAAATACTCCGCAAACCCAACAACAATTGTAGTTTAGGCGGACTTCCCTTCCAACAGATATTTACTTTTGTTTTTAGGAATATCGACAGGGTACTGGCCCGAATAACAGGCGTGACAAAACCCCTTGCCATCTTTCATGACCGACAGCATCCCCTCAAGGCTCAAGAACTGAAGGGAATCAACCTCGATAAAGTCCGCGATCTCCTGGATCGTCTTGCCATGAGCCAGCAGTTCGCCAACCGACGGGAAATCAATGCCGTAGAAACACGGGGCAATGATCGGCGGACAGGTGATGCGCATATGGATCTCTTTGGCTCCAGCCGCGCGGATCTCACGCACACGGCTGCGGCTGGTTGTGCCGCGCACGATCGAATCCTCGACGACAACGATCTTCCGGCCCCGGATCACATCACGGATAGGATTCAGCTTCACCCGCACACGAAAATCCCTTAGGAACTGCGATGGCTGAATGAACGTGCGCCCGATATAATGATTACGGATCATCCCTACTTCATAAGGGAGCTTTAATTCCCCGGCGTACCCGAGTGCCGCGGAGACTCCGGAATCAGGGATCGGCATGACAAAATCAACACCCGGCACCGGTGCTTCCTTGGCCAGCTGAGCCCCCAGGCGCTTTCTGACCAGATAGACATTATCATCAAAAATATGACTGTCCGGACGGGCAAAATAAACATTTTCAAAGACACACTGGGCTTTTTTTGCTGTGGCCTGCCCAGGCAAAAAAACCGACTCCAGCTTACTGCCCCGGATAATGACCACCTCGCCCGGCGCGATCTCGCGAACAAACTCCGCCTTGATCAAGTCTAGCGCGCACGTTTCGCTCGCCAGGACATAACCGTCACCCAGCTTCCCCAGCACAAGCGGACGAAAACCCTGCGGATCACGGGCACCGACTAGCGTATCCTCGATCATAAAAATAACAGAGAATGATCCCTGCAGCTGCGCCAGGACATCCACAAACCATTTCTTGTAATCACCATTGGGCGTCTTGACAAGGAGATGGACCAGGATCTCGGAATCCATCGACGTCTGAAAAATAGAACCACCGTCTTCAAGTCGGCGATACAGGTCTTCGGTGTTGGTCAAATTGCCGTTATGCGCAACCGCGATGGGACGATTACGGTGCGTGACAAGGAACGGCTGGCAATTCTTGATATTGCTGGAACCGGTGGTGGAATAACGGGTGTGCGCAATGGCGGTGCGGCCCTTGAGCGAATTGAGGGCCTCCTCGCCAAAAACATCAAACACCAGCCCGCGGTCCTTAATGATATGCACATTGCCGTCATACGTGGCGATACCCGAAGCCTCTTCACCGCGGTGCTGCAGGGCATACAACCCCAAGTACGCGATCTTGGATGCTTCAGGATGATCGGAAATACCAATGATGCCGCACATAAACAAGGGCCTTTTTATCCCGGGGAAAAACCTTGCCGCCGGGAGGATCGCGGAGAATCGGGATTAACTGCGACTGTAATACGCTTGTAATGACTCGACGGTAAAACCTTCTTTTAAACTTGCCTCAATGCCGTGCACCGCCGCCCACGCGCCCTGAAGGGTCGTGATGCAGGGGATCGCGTGACGGATCGCGGTCGAACGGATCCGGCGCATATCCGACTGGCTCTTTTTGCCCGAAGGCGTATTGATAACCAGGTTGATCTCGCTCTTTTCAAGAAGGGTCAGCACATTGCGCTCCCCCTCGCCTGTCTTGTCCAGAATAAGCGCCGCCACCCCGCTGGAACGCAAGACCTTGGCTGTTCCCTTGGTCGCATAGATCTTGAACCCAAGATCATGCAGCCTTTTGGCCATGAAAGCAATGTGCCGCTTGTCATTTTCATTAACACTGATAAAGACCGAACCTTTTTTAGGCAGCGCCTGATTGGCCGCGATCTGACTCTTGGCAAACGCCGCACCGAAAGTCGGCGCCATGCCCATGACCTCGCCCGTCGATTTCATCTCGGGACCAAGGATAATGTCAACACCCGAGAAGCGCGAAAACGGCAGGACACATTCCTTAACAGAGACAAGCTTCAGGTGCTCAATATCAGGCAGGGCAGGAAAATGGCTCAACTTCTCGCCGGCCATGATGCGCGCCGCTATCTTGGCCAAGGGCACGCCGATAGCCTTGGACACAAACGGCACCGTGCGCGACGCCCGCGGGTTCACTTCAAGCACAAAAACCTTCTCGCCCTTGACAGCAAACTGAATATTGAGCAGTCCGACCACATTCAGGGCCAGCGCGATACGCCGGGTGCTTGCCTTGATCTCGGCGAGAATGTCCTCACTCAAGGTGTGCGGCGGCAAGACGCAGGCGGAATCACCGGAATGAATGCCGGCATTCTCAATGTGCTCCATGATCCCGGCAACAAACACATCCTTGCCATCACAGATCGCGTCAACATCAACTTCCATCGCATCTTCGATGAATTTATCAATAAGGATCGGATGGCCGCGCGACACATCCGCGACCTCGTCAATGAACGTCAACAGGGTCTCTTCGTCAAAAACAATACGCATGGCGCGTCCGCCTAGGACATAAGAAGGGCGCACCAGAACAGGATAGCCGACGCGCGATGCCGCGGCAATGGCATCATCGACCGAGGCGGCGATCTCATTCGATGGCTGGGCGATCTTAAGCTGATTTAAAAGGGCCGAAAAACGTTCGCGGTTTTCCGCCACATCAATGGCGTCAACACTGGTGCCAATGATCGGCACCCCTGCCTGCTGAAGGCGGCGCGCCAGGTTGAGCGGTGTCTGTCCGCCGAACTGGACGATGACCCCGTCGGGCTTTTCGACATCCACGATATTCATTACATCTTCAAACGTAAGCGGCTCAAAATACAAACGGTCAGAAGTATCATAATCGGTCGAGACAGTTTCAGGATTGGAATTGACCATGATCGTCTCAAAGCCGCGTTCTTTCAGCGCAAAAGCCGCGTGACAACAGCAATAATCAAACTCGATGCCCTGACCGATCCGGTTAGGACCACCACCGAGGATCATGATCTTCCGGCGCGGGCCCTTGGTAGCCTTGCTGAGCTTTTCATTCTGAAGGATCGCTTCATCTTCAGTCTCATACGTCGAATAGAAATAAGGGGTGTACGCCTCAAACTCGGCGGCGCAAGTATCCACCGCCTTGAACGTGGCCACCACACCGGCCTCTTTGCGCCACTGGCGGACATCGCCCTCGCTCAGGCTGGTAATGTCAGCCAGCTGAACATCGGAGAAGCCCCATTCCTTGGCCTTGCGCAGCGTTTTAATATCAAGCTTCCGGTCGGCCGCGACCAGCGCGATCATTTCACGCTCGAATTCGACCAACTGCAACATCTGGGCAACAAACCATTTATCCACACGGGTCGCTGTCACCACCTGGTCAACGGTAAGTCCTTTTTGAAGCGCGTACTTCATATAAAAAATACGCGACGCATTGGGCTCGCGCAGGCGCAACATCATTTTCTCATCATCGACAAAGCGGTAATCCATTTTATTATCCAACCCGGCGTGATGGATCTCAAGGCCACGCAGACCCTTTTGCAGGGCTTCCTTGAACGTGCGCCCGATGGCCATGGTCTCACCCACAGATTTCATCTGCACACCCAGGATATCCTTGGCTTCGGGGAACTTTTCAAAAGTGAAGCGCGGGATCTTGATCACGCAATAATCAATGACGGGCTCAAAAGACGCCGGGGTCTCGCGCGTGATATCGTTCTGGATCTCGTCGAGCGTATAACCGACTGCAAGCTTGGCCGCAAACTTGGCGATAGGGAACCCCGTGGCCTTGGAAGCCAGGGCCGAGGAACGCGACACGCGCGGATTCATTTCAATGACGACCACACGCCCGCTCTGGGGGTGCACGGCAAACTGTATATTCGACCCGCCCGTTTCAACGCCGATCTCACGAATCAAGGTCAGGGCCTGGTCGCGCATATTCTGGTATTCACGGTCCGTCAACGTTTGCGCTGGGGCCACCGTGATCGAATCACCTGTATGCACGCCCATCGCATCAAAATTTTCAATGGAACACACAATGACAACATTGTCTTTCTTGTCGCGCATGAGCTCAAGCTCATACTCTTTCCAGCCCTCGATGGACTCTTCGATAAGGATCTCGCTAATCATACTGCTTTCAATGCCAAGTTTAGCTTTGGCTTCAAATTCCTCACGGCTGTAAACAATAGACCCGCCCGTACCGCCGAGGGTAAAACTCGAACGAATAATGCACGGGAACCCGATCTCGCCGGCAGCAACAAACGCCTCTTCCATCGTGTGCGCGAAAGTACTCTTGGGCAGGTCAAGCCCTACCCGCTGGCAGGCCTGTTTGAACAGACGGCGATCTTCCGCTTTCTTGATGACTTCGTATTTGGCGCCGAGCATCTCAACCTTGTACTTTTCGAGGACACCTTTTTCCCAAAGCTCAACAGCAAGATTCAGCCCCGTCTGGCCGCCCAATGTCGGCAGGATGGCATCAGGCCGCTCCTTGGCGATAATCTGTTCTAGGAACTCAACGTTCAGCGGTTCAATGTATGTTTGGTCGGCGGTTTCAGGGTCGGTCATGATCGTGGCTGGATTAGAATTGACCAGCACGATAGAGTAACCTTCCTCACGCAGGGCCTTGCACGCCTGAGTGCCGGAATAATCGAATTCGCAAGCCTGTCCGATAACGATCGGACCAGAACCAATCAGGAGGATCTTCTTGATGTCGGTGCGTTTAGGCATGTTTTTTATGTTTATCCATCATAGAGGTGAACGTATTGAACAGATACTGGGCGTCGCGCGGCCCGGGAGCGGCTTCAGGATGATACTGAACCGAAAAGAGAGGGTGTTTCTTGTGGCGTAGCCCCTCGACCGTCCGGTCATTCAAATTAATGTGCGCGGCTTCGACGTCAGCCGCGTTGAGGCTCTGGATATCCACACAAAAACCATGATTTTGCGACGTGATACTGATGCGGCCGGTCTCAAGGTCCTTAACCGGATGATTACTGCCATGATGCCCGAACTTAAGCTTGTACGTGCGCCCGCCCAGGGCCAGGCCGATCATCTGGTTGCCGAGGCAGATACCAAAAATAGGCATCTTGCCTATCAACTGCCTGACCGTTTCAATAACATACGTCACAGCCGCCGGATCGCCGGGGCCATTGGAAAGAAAAAGCCCGTCGGCCTCCATGGACAAAATTTCCTTGGCTGTTGTGGTCGGCGGCACCACATGAACCTCGCAACCCATATCCCCCAGGATCCGCAGGATATTCCGCTTGATGCCGCAATCGATCGCCACGACTTTATATTTCTTCGCGCCGGTGCTTTTCCACATATAAGGCTTCGGCGTCGCCACCTGCTTGACCCAGTCAGCACCATCCATCGACGGCACCGCCGCCAACAGGGCCTGCAGACGCACAGGATCCGCTGTTTCCGTTGAAATGAGCCCTTTCATGGCTCCGGAAAGGCGCAAATGGCGCGTCAACGCACGCGTGTCCACGCCTTCAATAGCAATAATTTTATTATCGTCAAGGTACTCAATCAAACTGCCTGTGGCACGATGATTGGAATGGGTGCGGCAAAACTCCTTGACCACAAAGCCCTTCACATGAATACCATCCGACTCGACATCTTCGGCATTCACGCCGTAATTGCCAATAAGGGGATAGGTCATGACCACGATCTGCCCGGCATACGAAGGATCGGTCAAAACTTCCTGATAACCGGAAAGCGCGGTATTAAAAACCACTTCCCCCGCGGTCACCCCCTGTGTATTCAGGGATGTCCCCCGGAAGATTGCACCATCTTCAAGATAGAGAACTGCATCTTTCATGGACAACTGCTATTTATGGGTAAAAAAATAATTTGGCCGACCTAAAATCTCAACTAATATAACACCCGTTCTTTCTTTGTCAATGAGAAAGCCTTCGCTTAATCCTACTTACCCAGCACCCGCTTACGGTTTTCCAGGAACTGCTGTTCTCCGAGAATATTCTTGGCAAGCTGGTCCTTGTCAGCACCGTTATCAAAGTCATATTCAACAACCGCGGCATAGTTAAGGATACTGCTGAAGGGGGCTGACAGAAATCCTGTCATCTGCCCGGCAAGAGAATCGATAAGGCCGACATAATGCGCTGGTGGCTTGGTGATGCGCACATGCATTTTGCGGAATCGGTCAATGTATTCGGACACCGTCAAAAGCTTGATCTCCTTATCCACGATCTGGAGCCAGGCTTCGCCCGAGCGGTCGAGCGCGTTCCAGAGATCCTCGATGCCCACCACGGTTTCGTCAGAATCTGCCGAAACCGGAACCTGACGGGAAACCGCCTCGGCTCTCTGCCCTGCCATCACATCGGCCGCGAGTTTCTGGCCGATCGCCGCCACACCCTGGTTCAGTTCGGCTTTTTTAGCGGCCAGCCTGGCGCCCTGCACCTGCACCGCCTGCGCTTTAGCCTGGGCCACCTGCTGCACCGCGGCTTGCTGAGCCACATGACGCGCGGCCGCCACCTGCTGAACTACGCCTGCCTGCCGGGTCAATGCGGCCTTGCGCGCCGCGAGATAATTTGTATACTCCCGCACCTGATTATTAACCTCTGCCTGTGTCTTGGCCTGGATATACTGTTTTTTCACCATAGCCCCCTGATACGCGGCAACCTCCATGGCCTGCTGCTGCGCCTGGCGCTGGGCCACCGCCTGCTTAACTTGGGACACCGCCTGGAGTTCGGCATTGCGCTTGGCCACCGCCACCTGCATGGCTTGTTTATACGCCGCATATTCCATCGCGGCTTTCTGGTACGCCGCCTTCTGCTGCATGGCCTGCTGCTGCGCCTGGCGCTGAGCCATGGCCTGCTGGTATGCCGCCACCTCCTGGGCCTGGCGCTGAAGGATGGCCTGCTGATACTGCTGCTGAAGGGCCTGCTGCTGCATTTGAGCCTGCTGTGCCCGGCGCTGAGCTACAGCCGCAGCAAAGCCATCAGCTGATAACAGAACAGTCAACAACAAACCCATCCATGCCGAAAGAATAACCTTACCCCACCGCATACACAGCCCTCCCTTTTCGCTGAACAAGAAATATTATAACAAACAAGGCACACGCCATGGCAAAAATATCACCATATTGCGCATAAAAAGTTCTTCCCTCGGCAACAGGAAGTTCGTAGGCAGACACCCCTAGCCGCTGTACCTTTATTTCACCATCAAGAAGCCGTCCCGCCCCGTCAAAAGCGCACGTCCGACCTGTATTGGCGGCACGCACGACCGGCAGTCCCGTCTCCACTGCACGCAACGGTGCCGCCAGGGCATGCATAAAAAGCGCTTCCGGACGGGCAAACCAGCCGTCATTGAGCATGACAACCGCAAACCCGGCCCCCCCGCGCACCATCGCACGGAACAAGCCAGGGTAAAACTCTTCCGAACAGATCGCCAGACCAAACACCCTGCCGACGGGGAGTGTCATCAGCCCCGGGCGAGATCCCGCCTCAAAGTGATACCGCCCTATCCCCATAAAACCCATTCCCGACGGCGTAAACTCACAGAAAGGGACCAGATGCTGTTTGTCATAAACAGCCGGCCACTGCCCGCCGGCGGACAAAAGCAGGGCGCTGTTATAATCCTTGCCTCCTCTGAGCAAGGCTGATCCGACCAGCAGATTAACCCCCAGATCCTGCGCCGCTCGCTCAAGGCGCGGCCGCCACACATTGTCCGTCAGAATGTCGTCAGGGAATGACGTTTCCGGCCAAACAACCACATCCTTTGCGCCAAGATGCGCCGTCCTGGCGACCTGCTCGGTGAGCGCCAAATGCCGTGCCGCATGCACAGCATACAGGTCTTCGCGCGGCTTATCCATCGAGGCGATATTCGGCTGCACCACAGCTACGCGCCCATATCCTGCTGTCCCTGAAACCGTGCCCAGGCGAATGACCCCAAAAACAGCCGTACCAGTAACTACCCATACTGCTACCAGAAGAACAAACCACCCCCTCCTGCGCTCCTGCGCACAGAACGACAGTATCCCCAGATACACGGCGGCATTGACAGCCACAACAAGCCAGGACACCGCGTAAACACCACCCCAGGATGCCGGCTGAATAATCAGCGGAACACCCCCCTGGGAATAACCGAGCCCCCAAACAAACCCGCCCAGAATCCAGGAACGGATCCACTCTGATACCACCCAGGCAGAAGGAAGGAACAAAAATTTTATAAAAGGATGCAACACCAACGGTGGGTAAAACGCGGCAAAGAAAATACCCTGAAGAGCCAGTGCCAGCGCCAGCAGGAACCAGCCACCCACGCTCACGGAAAAAAGCCCCGTCATCAGCAGTCCGTGCGCGAGCAAACCCCAGATCAAACCAGCCATCAACCGCTGGCGCAGCGGCCTCCCTGCAAGAACATAAAATAAAGGAAGGGCGCACCCCCATGCACAAAAAGGTACGCCCTGCGTGAAGAAATAATTAGGGAACGAAAAACCAAACAACAACGCCGACAAGCAAAGCAGCACCAGATCAGCTGCTGCCCAGCACCCACGCATCACGGCGTCTGTGGCTGCATGACTTTAGGCGCATTTTCCGCTACATCCGCGATCATCTTAGCTTCGGACGATTTCTTGGCCAACTGCACCAGGGCCGCCAGAAAAACCTTAGCGCGCTGTTCCCCTTGCGCATCTTTCTTTGCCTGGAAGAAATCGAGGCTCTTGCGCGCGGCAACGATCGCCGGCATCAAATTACCCGCCCCCTGATGGGCCACCGCCTGAAGATAATAAGCCACAGGATTTTCCGGAAAACGCCGCACCGTCATGCTGAGAACAGCAAGGGCCTGATCATATTGCTTGAGATTGATGAATGTTTGGGCGAGCATATAATATGCTTCAAAATAATCCGGCGACACCTTGATCGCCGCAGCAAAGTTCTTGGCGGCATTGAGCGGATCGCCCTGCTTCAGGAACACAACCCCTTCACGCAAGGCTTGACGCGCCTGCTCATTCACGACCGGCGGTGGTACTTCTTTCTTGCCACATCCGGCTAGCATCAAGCTACCCGTGACAGCAACCATTAACGCAAGAACACTGCAAAAAATCTTTTTCATGATCTCTCCTGTTTTTTCTGATTCGCCAGCCAGGCATCTACGCCTTCGGCGGCGGCACGACCTTCATGAATCGCCCATACGACCAAAGACTGGCCACGGGTCATATCTCCGGCGGTAAAAACACCGGGCACTGAGGTCATCTTGTTGGCATCCGCCTTCACATGGCCGCGGGCATCCAGTTCAACGCCAAACTTTTCAAGCAAGCCCGTCTTAACCGGCCCCAGAAAACCCAAAGCCAGGAATACCAGGTCGCACTCCACTGCAAACGCAGAGCCCTCAACCTCTTTCATCCGCGGACGGCCAGTGGCCGGATCTTTCTCTGACCAGTCAAGGCGCACCGCATGCAGTTTCTTCAGCTGACCGTTCTCACCTGAAAACTGCTGTGTCGCGATGCTGTAATCACGCTCACAGCCTTCTTCATGCGACGTCGAGGTGCGGTAAATCAATGCCCAGTGCGGCCACGGATTATCTTCCGCACGCGTCAAGGGTGGCTTGGGCATGAGCTCAAACTGCTTGACCCATACCGCCCCCTGGCGATTGGCCGTCCCCACACAATCCGCGCCGGTATCGCCACCGCCTAAAACCACCACCCGCCGCCCCTTGGCATTGATCTCGGCAGTGGCCTCGATCCGACTGCCCAAAAGCCGCCGGGTCTGCTGGGTCAGATAATCCATCGCGAAATAAACGCCCTTCAGCGCCCGCCCGGGAACCTGGATATCGCGGGGCTGTTCGGCTCCGCCACACAGGACAACGGCATCATATTGTTTCTTCAGGTCGCCCGCATCAATGGTAACACCCACATAGGCACTGGTCTTAAATACAACCCCCTCCTGCTCCATGCGCTTCAGGCGCCGCGCCACCACCGACTTTTCAAGCTTGTAATTTGGGATCCCCAGCGTCAGGATGCCGCCGGCATATTCATTCTTTTCATACACCGTAACCTTGTGGCCCTTCTTGTTCAACTCATCAGCACAGGCAAGACCCGACGGGCCAGAACCGATGACCGCCACCTTGAGGCCCGAACGGCTGTGCGGCGGCTCGGCTTTCACAAGGTCCTGGGCATACGCATGCTCAATGACCGCCAACTCGATATTCTTGATTGTTACCGCCGGAGCGTTGACCGACAAGGTGCAGGAATTCTCACACATCGCCGGACAAACACGCCCCGTGAATTCCGGAAAATTGTTCGTCTTGTGCAGGCGCTCTAGGGCTTCTTGCCACTGCCCTTTGTAAACCAAGTCGTTCCACGACGGGATGATATTCCCGACCGGACAACCCCACTGGCAAAAAGGAATGCCGCAATCCATGCACCGCGCGCCCTGCCGGCACATGTCTTTTTCTTCGGGCAGTGCCGTAAATTCATCCCAGTGGCCCAGGCGCTCTTCGACCGGCTGCTTCGTATATTCCTGGCGCTCATGCTTGAGAAACCCTTTAACCTCACCCATATGTTCCCAACCTCTTCGGACTTTATGCTTGAACGGTTTTTTGATTTTCTTCAATAACGCGCCGATAATCGCGCGGATACACCTTGACGAAACGGGCCAGCTCCGTATCCCAGTGATCAAGGATACGACGGGCCACCGCACTACGGGTATATTTAAAATGAGCCTCGATCATCACCTTGAGCTCAGCCGCATCTTTAGCTTCCTTAACCGGGAAAACATCGGCCATGCCGGTATTGCAGCGGCGCGCAAAATCGGCCGCCTTATCCCAGACATAGGCAATACCGCCGGACATCCCTGCGGCAAAATTACGGCCCGTCGGACCAAGGACAACCACACGGCCGCCGGTCATATACTCGCAACCATGGTCACCCACCCCTTCTACCACCGCCGTTACACCAGAATTGCGCACCGCGAAACGTTCACCTGCCACACCGCGGAAATACGCTTCCCCGGCGATGCCGCCGTACAGCACGACATTCCCCACAAGAATGTTATCTTCGGCCACCAGCGGCGACTGACGCGGCGGATACACCAGGATGCGCCCGCCTGACAGCCCCTTGCCGACATAATCATTAGAATCCCCCTCAAGCTCAAACGTGACACCACGCGACAGGAACGCACCGAAGCTCTGCCCGCCCGAACCCTTGAACTTGATATGAATGGTGCCTTCAGGAAGACCAGCCATCCCGTATTGCCGCGCGATCGTTGAACTCAACATGGTGCCGACCGTACGATTAACGTTGCTGATCACCGCTTCAAAAGACACCGGCGTTTTCTTGGCAATGGCCTCTTGGCATCGGGCAATAAGGCTGTTATCCAGCGCCTTGTCGAGGCCGTGGTCCTGCCTCATGCCATGACGCACCGCCACATGTGCGGGCACATCGGGCTTGTGCAGGATATTGGTCAGGTCGATCCCCTTCTGCTTCCAGTGAGAGATAACATCGACCGGCTCAAGCATATCCACGCGGCCGATCATGTCATCGAACGTCCGCACACCCAGTTCGGCCATGATCTCGCGCACTTCTTCTGCCACAAAGGTGAAAAAATTAACCACATACTCGGGCTTGCCGCGGAAATTCTTGCGCAGGGCCGGATCCTGGGTCGCGATACCGACAGAACAGGCATCCAGATGGCACTTGCGCAGCATCACACAACCGAGTGTAACCAGCGCGATCGTTGAAAAACCGAATTCGTCGGCCCCGAGCATCGCCGTGAGGACAACGTCGCGCCCGGTCTTGAGCGTCCCGTCGGTCTGCACGCGGATACGCCCGCGCAGGTCGTTCATCACCAGAACCTGCTGGGCTTCGGCCAAACCAAGCTCCATGGGAAGGCCCGCGTGCTTGATCGATGTTTGCGGCGAAGCCCCAGTGCCGCCCTCAAAGCCGGAAATAAGGAGATGATCTGCCTTGCCCTTGGATACCCCGGCGGCGATCGTACCCACCCCGATCTCCGACACAAGCTTGACACTCACATCCGCGCGCGGATTGGCATTCTTCAGATCATGGATCAACTGCGCCAGATCTTCAATGGAATAAATATCGTGGTGCGGCGGCGGCGAAATGAGTTGGACACCCGGTGTTGTGCCGCGCGTACCGGCGATCTCTTTTGTCACCTTATGGCCGGGAAGCTGGCCGCCCTCGCCGGGCTTGGCGCCCTGCGCCATCTTGATCTGCATCTGGTCCGCATTGACAAGGTACTCGATATTGACACCAAAACGCCCCTGCGCCACCTGCTTGATGCGGCTGCGGCGATTGTCGCCGTTAGCATCCGGCTTAAAGCGCGCGGGATCCTCACCGCCCTCGCCTGTATTCGAAAAACCCCCCAAACGATTCATGGCAATACCCAGCGTCTCATGCGCTTCTTTCGAAATAGAACCGTAACTCATCGCCCCCGTCGCAAAACGCTTGACGATCGCCGCTGCGGGCTCAACCTCGGCCAAGGGCACAGGCCCGGCTGTTTTCTTAAAACGCATCAGCCCGCGGATATTGGCCGCTGAACGGTCGTCGCCATTGGCCAGGCGCGCATATTTCTTGTACAGCTGATAATCCCCGGTGCGCACCGCCTGCTGCAGGGTCGCAATGATCTCCGGATTGATCTGATGGAACTCGCTGTCTTTGCGCCAGTGGTACAAGCCGCCTTCATCGAGCAGGTCATTGACGTGCGCCACAGCCGGATAAGCCTGGGCATGGCGCCGGAGCGATTCCTCGGCCACGATCTTCACATCAATACCGCCGATGCGCGACGGTGTAGCGGTAAAATATTTTGCCACAAGCGCTTCGCCGAGCCCGACCGCCTCAAAGATCTGGGCGCCGCAATAAGACTGGATCGTCGAAATACCCATCTTGGAAATAACCTTGAAAAGCCCCTTGCGGATGGATTTGATATAATTCTGTAGCGCATGTTCGAGATCAAGTCCCGGCGCGTAATGCCCTTGCTCAAACTCAGACTCAATGGTCTCTAGGGCGAGATACGGGTTAACGGCATTGACCCCATAACCGATCAGGCAGGCAAAATGATGCATCTCGCGCGCCTCGCCTGTTTCCAGCACGAGCGATACCTTTGTCCGTGTGCCACTGCGGATCAAATGATGGTGCAGCCCCGCACCGGCCAACAGTGCCGGGATCGGCACCTCTTTTTCAGAAGCCCCCCGGTCAGACAGGATCAGGATATTATACCCGTCTGCCAGTGCCTTGTCGGCCCTGACAAACAGCGCATCCATCGCCGCATCAAGGGCCGCCGTGCCGTCAGCTTTCTTGAAAAGGACAGGCAGGGATACCGCTTTGAGATAAACCGTATTCAATTGCGCGACCTGTTCAAGCTCCCGGCTGGAAAGGATCGGCCGGGAAAGGCGCAGGCGCCGCACATGATCGGGCGTCTCGAGGAGAATATTACTCTCAGACCCTAAATAAACATTCTCGGCCATGACAACTTCTTCACGGATCGCATCAACCGGCGGATTGGTGACCTGGGCAAACAACTGCTGGAAATAATTATACAGCAGCTGGGAACGCCCGGATAAAACAGCCACCGGATTATCAGCCCCCATCGACCCTGTCGCCTCTTCGCCGTTCTCGGCCATGGGCCTAAGGATGATCTTGAGATCTTCCTGGGTATACCCAAACACGCGCTGGCGCTCAACAAGGGTCTTTTCATTCAAGCCGGACAGTTTGCGCGGCGCCGGCAGATCCTTGATATCAACAATATTCTCCCTGATCCAGCGACCATAGGGCTGTTTCCTGGCATAGACTTCCTTGATCTCACTGTCATCGATAATACGGCCTTCCTGGGTATCAATGAGGAACATCTTCCCCGGTTCAAGGCGCCATTTTCTGGCAACGCGTTCCGGCTCAATGGGAAGGACGCCGGTCTCCGACGCCATAATGACAAGGCCGTCGTTGGTGACCGTGTAGCGCGAAGGCCGCAACCCATTGCGGTCAAGCACCGCGCCGATGTAGCGACCGTCGGTGAACGCGATGCACGCCGGGCCGTCCCAGGGCTCCATCATGGCGGCATGGTATTCATAGAACTCTTTCTTCTCCGCCGGCATATCCTCACTGCTGACCCACGCCTCGGGCACCATCATCATCACCGCATGCGGCAAGGGCCGACCGGCCAGAACCAGCAATTCAAGGGCATTATCAAACGTGGCCGAATCACTGCCAAAAGGTTCAACCACAGGCAGTATCTTCCGGATATCTTCCCCAAAAGCCTCGCTGACAAACTGCTTCTCGCGGGCCCGCATCCAGTTGATATTGCCGCGCAGGGTATTGATCTCGCCGTTGTGTGCCAACAACCGATAAGGATGCGCCAACGCCCACGTCGGGAAGGTATTAGTGCTATAACGGGAATGGACCAGGGCCAGCGCGGACACAAAGTCAGGATCGCGCAGGTCGTCAAAGAAGGTGTCCACCTGTTCGGCCATCAACTGCCCTTTGTAGATCATCGTCTTGGCAGACAGGCTGCAAAAGTAATAATAATTCTTCTGATTGAGGCGGGAATCCTGGACTTTATTATACAAGCGCTTGCGGATCACATAAAGTTTACGTTCAAAAGCCTCCGCCGCAGTATCTGCCCCGCGGCCAATGAAGAGCTGTTTGAACGCCGGCGCTGCTGAAGAAGCCACATGACCGATCTTGGCCATATCATGCGGTACCGCGCGCCAACCCAGGAACTTCTGGCCTTCCTCATGGATGATATGCTCGGTCCAGCCTTCGATCTCATTGCGCGACTGAAGGTCGGTGGGCAAAAACACGATCCCGCAACCATAATCCCCGGCCGCCGGCAACGCGATATTCAGGCGCGCGCACTCCCGGCGCAGGAACTTGTCGGGCATCTGCACCATAATACCGGCACCGTCACCGGTCAACGGGTCGCACCCGCAGGCGCCGCGATGGGTCAAATGCTCGAGGATCTTGATCCCCTGGCGGACGATCTCATGCGACTTGCCGCCCTTGATATCGACGACAAAACCGACACCGCACGCATCATGTTCAAGCTGCGGATCATACAGGCCCTGTTTGGGCGGCAAACCGATGCTCATGGCAGAACTCCGGAACGTGTTGAAAATGTTTTGTTTTAATTAATAAAAGAAGGGGTATTTTACCCATAATGCTTTTGAAATGCAAATATTAATCCGCGAATCGAAAACGGATGATTGCCCCGTACATACCCAAAGCCGTGGACCAATTGATTTTCTTACCCTGCGCCACCGTTCTGGCTTCATAAGTAACAGGGATCTCGAGGATGCGCAGCCCCTTCTTAACGAACTTGGCGGTCACTTCTGTTTCAAAAGCAAACCGGGTTGTGACGATCGTAAGGCTCCTTATGTCCGACGCCCGAAAGAGCTTGAAACAGGTATTGATATCCGTGATATCCTTGCCGTACAACAAGCGGAACGTGATATTGGAGATCACATTGGCCCAGCGGTTAACCCCGGCCATGTGCCTGATCGTACCCATGAAACGCGACCCGTAGACCACATCCGCGCGGCCGTCAAGGATCGGCGCCAGGAGGCGGGGATACTCCGCAGGACTGTATTCAAGGTCAGCATCCTGTACGATCATGAAATCCCCGGACGCCTCGGCAATGGCACGCCTGAGCGCCGCCGTCTTGCCCTGATTCAAAGGCAAACGCAGTACCTTGATCCGGGGATCAAGGGCAAACGGGGCCAGCACCTGCGCCGTACGGTCCGTCGAACCATCATTAACCACGACAACCTCGCTCTCAAACCCCGGCGGAAGCTTCACACGCAAAACCTCGGCAATCACCTGCGCAATGGTTTCTTCTTCGTTATACACAGGCATCAGGATAGAAAGCTTCATAAATTCTTTAATACGTCTTATAATGATTAGTGAGTGGTAAACGCCAGTCTTTCCCGAAAGCGCGGCGCGAGATCTTGACCCCCGGCGGAGCCTGACGCCGTTTGTACTCGCTTTTATCAACCAGCCCGACAACCTTGCGCGCAATCTCCGTGCCATGCACGCGCGCCATGCCCTTAAAATCCCCGTGTTCTTCTATGTATTCCACCAAAAGGCTGTCGAGCACCGGGTACGGCGGCAGAGAATCCTGGTCTGTCTGATTTGCGCGTAGCTCTGCTGAGGGTGCCCGTGTGAAGATGTCTTCAGGGATCACCGGCGTACCGGCCTTCTGATTCACATGCGCGCACAGGGCATAAACTTTTGTCTTTAAGATGTCCTTGATGACCGCATACCCGCCGGACATATCACCATAAAGGGTGCAATAGCCCGTCGCCATTTCGCTCTTGTTGCCCGTGGTCAGCACCAGCCACCCGAACTTGTTCGAAAAAGCCATGAGAATATTGCCCCTGACCCGCGCCTGGAGGTTTTCCTCCGCCGGGCCCGCAGTGTCCCCGCCAAAATAGGAAGCGACCGTGCCCAGGTACGACTCAAAGATCCCCTCAATGGGGATCTCGTGGAATTCGATGCCCAGGCGTTCTGCCAAAACCCGCGCATCAGCCTTGGTCGCCTCAGCATTAAAACGCGTGGGCATGGAAATCCCGACCACATGGTCACGCCCGACGGCATCGCAGGCAATGGCCGCCACCAGCGCCGAATCGATCCCGCCCGAAAGCCCGATAACGACCCGCTTGAAGCCGTTCTTCTGCACATAATCGCGCGTGCCCAGAACAAGGGCCGCGTAAATTTCCTCGATCTCGCCCAAGGGTTCGGGTAGAAGCCCTTTGCCGGGAATATCGCACAACACAAGGCCTTCCACAAACTGCCCCCCGGCGGCAACAAGTTTGCCGGCAGAGTCAACCACGAGGCTCGCCCCGTCAAACACAAGTTCATCCTGCCCGCCGACCAGATTAACATAGGCTATATGACACCCCGTCTGCCGGGCGCGTTTGCGCAACAGTTTCAGCCGTTCATCACGCTTGCCCGCCTCATACGGTGAACTGGAAATATTAACCAAGATCTGCGCGCCTTTTTTAGCCTGAGCCAGATATGGCCCACCCTCAACCCAGATATCCTCACAGATGCTCACGCCCACGCGCACTCCGGCACAAGAAAATAGCGGCATCGGCGAACCTGCCGAAAAATATCTTTTCTCGTCGAAAACACTATAATTGGGCAAGGCTGCTTTATGGCACACGCCCACAACCTTGCCGTCCTTAATGACCGCCGCGGCATTGTACAATTCACCCTTGGCACCGCGGTCCACAAACCCAACGACCACCATGATCCCTTTCAACGCACGGGCGAGCTTGCCCAGGGCCTTGAGGTTGCCGGCAATAAAATGCTTTTTAAGCAAAAGGTCTTCGGGGGGATAGCCTGTCAGGGTCATCTCGGGAAAAACAACGAGCTGAGCTCCCGCCGTGCGGGCACGCCGCGCGTACGCCAACACCCGGCCGGCATTGCCGTCGAGGTCTCCCACTGTCGTGTTGATCTGGGCTAACGCTATGCGTAAGTTTTTCATTTTGAAACAAGATTCTTACCTAGCAAGGTTAAACGATACCGCTGTACTGGGCTACGCGGACTTTGTGGCTCCGTCATTTCTATCCAACCGAACTGTAAAGCCGGGTTAATGTACGCATCGCGAAAATGATCTGGATCTTTTAACCCAAGCACTGACTGCATCTCACGGCGCGACATATCACCCTTGAGCTGCTGCAAAAGCTTTTTTACTTCCGGGGTCGCTTCCGGGGTCGCTTCCGGGGTCGCTTCCGGGGTCGCTTCCGGGGTCGCTTCCGGGGCATAGAGGGTCAACGTAACACCAATCCCTGCTTCGCTCCGCCACTCAGGTGAAGGCAATCCCTGTTCAGCGCAAAGTTTCTGAATAAGACGGCTTCCACGACCCATTTTCTCCATCAAGCCACGCAAATAAAACACATGCGCAATGTCAGGATTCCGGAGTATTGAAATATGCCCCGTCTTTAAATTCTCCGCTGTTATACCTGCCGGAAATTCGCCAGAATTCCAAATCTCCATGCGCCGAGGATAAATATGCACAGAAATCCCACCGGAAAAACCTGCATAATCACGATGCACCAATGCATTCACCAAGCCCTCACGGATAGCTTGTAACGGATATAACGGCACATCCTTCCGTGCCAATGATCCCGTTGAAAAATGAGCCCGCACAGGTATGTTGCGAACAATAAACGCATACACATCCTCGAGCACTTGCATTGCCGGACCATAAAAATGCTGTAAATCCTGAATCAGCGCGTCCGTCTTGTCACCTGTAAAACGCACAGCCTTTAGCTGAACCTGTGGATATCGCCTGGCGGTATTCTTGCAAAAAAGAACATCCCCTGCGTTGGTCAATTTCCCATATTTCGCCCCGGAAAGATCTTCCAAAATCAGGCTGTCATTCCGATCACCGCGCAACGGGTATCGTCCGGACTCCCGAATAGCCGCAACAACCGAACGCAAATGCACCTCATCCAGATCCTCTCCGATAAGCGCATCAGAAAAACGCCGTTCCCAACGTTCCGGCTCTGCTTGCCTGCGAAAAACCATATCGCGGATAGTGGCAATATCAGCCTTCTCTGTTGTTTCACCCCGCCGGACATAAATATCATTCTTGAAAGAATAGGGGACATCTTTCCCCGAAGGAACTTCAATGACCAGAACACTTTTTCCTTCAACTTTCTGTGTTTCAAATGATACAAAGGCTTGCGGTGATATGCCCTGCATCAAATTACGCTCAATGTCCGCCGTTCCGATTCGCCCTAGAACATCCACCCCGCAGACCAAATAGCCGCCCCCGGAATTTAAGAAAGCACAAACCTGTTTACCCGCGCTCTCCGGACTGTAGCGCGCCTTAAATTCAAAGGATTGACTCTCCCCTAACTCCCCCAAGGAAAGCAATCCTTTTAACTGTTCAGACTTCATTTCAAGCCTCCGGATTTCCCGTGGCGGGGTGAAGATTCATTCGGATGCGCAAAATTCTCCTTAATAAATTCCTCAACTTCCTGATAACGCGAAAATTGAGCTGTAATAAAAAGTTGTGCGTCCTCATCTTTTTCAAATTTCTGCACCCAATTCCCCTGACGACCACGGATCGGAACATCAGAAAGGATCGCCTCTTCATACATGTCAATAACACGAAGATCGCCAAAGATCTTTTTCTCTTTCAACTTTAACTTGCCACGTTTTTCCGCATTATCATATCCGAGATCCTGAAGGAACAATCTCGCAAATACAACATGGTCATGTGACAACATCCAGCGCGGCTTCTTTAACACCATCGCCTTGCGAAATTCTTGATGCGTGATCGACAGCCCATCCTCACCATCAACCCTGCTTCCATAAAATGGCGTAATAATTCCCAAAAAAAGATCACAACGCTCAACAGCGCATAAGCAATTCTCAAAAGCCGTCTTTGTCGAAGAAACAGGCACCGTGCCTTTGTGCGACATCCACACCTCAAACCCAAAAGCGGTCAACAACGTATACACGCGTTCCAATAATTCCTCAATCCCATAGACCGTTGAAGACACCATGATCGTCTTTTTATTTTTGCCCATGTGGCCCTTCACCCATTTCCTCACGCCGTCGTATTAGCCAAGCGTAAACTTTTCATCAAGTAGAGGAGAAAATCATACCACACCTCACCTTGAAGACAATCAAAACAGCAAAAAAGGCTCAAGCCTGTTCGAGCGCTTGAGCCTTTCGTTAATCCCACATGAACATGGATCAGATCATGAACAGCATTTCCGCGTAGCTCGGCACGGGCCAGAAATCCTTGGCCACAAGCCCTTCGAGCGTGTCAACGGTCTTGCGCACCGCCGCCATCAGCTTGCGCTTCTCAAGGCCGGGCTTGCCGTCCTTGATCGCTAGGGCGAGTGCGTCAACCTGCTCGAGCGCCTTGTCATTGAGCGCCGATATTTCAGCGAGGTTCTTCTTGACCGCGACCGTCTTCACATCCACCCCTTCAACCGCCTTGATCGTGCGCGCCAGCTCGTTCATCTGTTCAGCGACCGCCGGCAGGTACATGGTGCGGACCATGTCAACGGCAAGGTCAGCCTCATACTGCAGGATCGTCTCATACGTTTCTTTGTAGATCTCATAACGCGACGCCAATTCCTTGCGGGAAAGGACCGCATACTTCTCAAACAATCCCGCCGCCTTAGGCGTATTGAACGCTTCGAGCGCTTCAGGCGTTGTGCGGTTGTTGGGCAAGCCACGGCGTTCGGCTTCTTTGACCCATTCTTCCTTATAACCATCGCCATTGAAAATAACGCGTTTGTGCTTCTTGATGATCTCCTGAAGGAGCTTCTGGACAGACGCATTGAAATCCTTCTTCTGCTTCTTGTCCTCTTCCAGACGCGTGCAGATGGCATCGATCGCTTCGGCCACAATGGTGTTCAGCGCGACATTCGGACCCGCCAGCGAGAACGATGAACCCACCGCGCGGAACTCGAACTTGGAACCCGTGAACGCAAACGGCGACGTGCGGTTGCGATCGGAGGAATCCCTAGGGATCACCGGGAGGGAATCAACCCCCACGCATAAAGTGCCGCCCTGCCTGGTGTTCTTTAAATCGCCCTTTTCGATCTGCTCGATGATGTCATTGAGCTGATCACCAAGGAAGATCGACACAATGGCCGGAGGTGCTTCATGCGACCCGAGGCGATGATCATTGCCCGCAGAAGCGACTGTCGCGCGCAGGATATCGGCATGGGTGTCAACGGCCTTGATGACCGCGCCCAGCGTGACCAGGAATTTCGCGTTCTCGTGCGGATTGTCTCCCGGAGAAAGCCAGTTTTTGCCATCCGGCCCAACGATAGACCAATTGTTATGCTTGCCGGAACCATTGATGCCTTTAAACGGCTTCTCGTGCAATAAACAGACAAAGCCGTGCTTCTCGGCCACCTTCGACATGGTCTCCATGACGATCATATTGTGATCGACGGCGATATTCAGCTCTTCAAACACCGGCGCCAGTTCATACTGGGCAGGCGCCACTTCATTATGGCGGGTCTTCGCCGGAATACCGGCCTTCCATAATTCACGGTCCAGCTCTTCCATGAACTCAACGATACGGACCTTGATGGCACCGAAATAATGATCGGCCATCTGCTGATGCTTCGCCGGTTCCTTGCCAAACAGCGTCCGGCCCGTCTGAACCAGATCAATGCGCTGATGATAAAAATCCCGGTCGATCAGAAAATATTCCTGTTCGCCGCCCAAGGTCGCAAAAGAACGCTTGCCCTTGGTGCTGATGCCAAAAAGCTCGGCCAGACGATTAACCTGGGTATTTAACGCGTTCATGGAACGCAGGAGCGGTGTCTTTTTGTCGAGCGCTTCGCCGTTCCAGCCAATAAAGAAGGTCGGGATACAAAGCACAGCGCCGAGGGATGTTTCCTTAATAAACGCCGGGCTGTTGGGATCCCAACCGGTATACCCGCGGGCTTCAAACGTCGCGCGCAGGCCGCCGGAGGGGAACGACGATGCATCGGGCTCGCCCTGGATCAACTGCTTGGCGCCGAAATCCGTCACAAAACCCTTGGGAGAGAAATCCAGGAACGCTTCATGTTTCTCGGCTGTTGTGCCGGTCAAAGGCTGGAACCAATGGCAATAATGCGTGGCACCCTTTTCCATGGCCCATTCCTTCATGGCTTCGGCAATATCCTGAGCCACCGCCGGTTCAAGCTTGCCGCCGCTCTTAAGGGTATTTTCAATCGACTTGTACGCCTTGGGAGAAAGGCGCTGTTCCATCACTTTGAGACTAAACACATTCTCCCCAAACGTATTAGCGATAATGTCATTGCTGGGGACTTTCTTTGATACTGCCTTCTTGGCCATACCCTGCTCCTTTTGTTAGTAGATCCACTGCCTAAAAAAAATACCTCTTCCAGAGAAAGCCTTTCTCCAAAAGAGGACGTCATTGCCCTGCTACTATTATTTTCATTCACACATCAATGTGCGCGTAATTAACGGGCGAATTATATCGTTGCGGTAAAATTTTGTCAAATTAAAAAATTATGCCCTAACGCATCTTCTGCTGAAGCCACTTCTGAATGGACGCTTGGCTTTCACGGGAAGAAATGCCAGACAACAAACTGTTAACCAGGATGTCCTCATCAAGCCTGGGCCAATGAATACCTTCACCACCGCCAATAAATTCATATTGCGCACGCTCATCCTTTGTCCCTGCCAAAAGTCTTGGGTACCAAGCCAGCGGCACAGTAATAGATCGTCCGTCATCAAGACGCACCAACAAAGCATCATCCGAAAAAGAAATCCCGGTGGCAAGATGTTCACGGTCAAGAATTGAAATATTCATTCCATTTCCTTTGAAAAAGGCTGGCGTTTTCTTCAACTATTTTAAGAATGTTGCGCAGCTCCCGTTCATCAAACCCTTTTGAAGACTGTAATCGGGCAGGCGTAACCCAGAACTTGGCCGAAGCACTCCCCGACTGAACATGCACATGCGACGGCTCAACCGCGTCACTGGAATAAAAGAAAAACCTGTATGTCCCACGATCAAGATTGTTGGCATAAGTAAAGAAAGTATACCACCCGGGAAAAGCGTGTCAATACCACGGTTGATAGTGTGTCCTGCAATTTTCACACAGACTGAATATGCACCATACCAGGAACATGATTTAAAAATAATTCTTTCATGTCTAGTGTGATGCGTCTAACGCTTCTTTACATTTGGCGATCTTTGACATTATCTTTTCGACTGACGCGCTCCATACAAAGACGCGCGGATTCTGATTATGGTTATCAATGTATTGCGTAATGGTTCTAATTAATTCTGGCA
>CAIOPG010000015.1 GCA_903860135.1 Candidatus Omnitrophota bacterium
CCCGGCGATGTTGACGAGTAGAATCGGTGTTGGTAATTTATGGGGAGAGAGATTCGAGTTCATTGTCCGGGGTTAGTGTTTCACGTCGTTAATCGAGGTAATAATCGACAAGCTGTGTTTCTAGAACCGGATGATCAGAAACATTATTTGGGGTGTTTGTATCATTATAAAAAGAAGTATGGTTTTGAACTGTTTGCTTTTTGTTTGATGACGAATCATGTGCACTTGTTGATCCGCGTCTGTGATAAGTCGATCAGTAAGATCATGCAGAGCATTGCGGTGGGGTATAGCCGTTGGTATAATTTCAAATATCGAAGCAGTGGGCATGTGTGGCAGGGGCGCTTTAGTGCATCTGTTGTGGGTGACAATGAGTATCTTCTGACAGCGATGCAGTATATTGAAGAGAATCCTATACGTGCTGGGATGGTGCGAGATGTTGGCAGTTATCCTTTCTCGAGTTATAAATTAAATGTTAGAAGTGATGATTCAAAATTGATTGATCGAGACAAGAATGAAGCCTTTCAATCATTAGGCTCGTCAGATGTTGAACGATGTTTAGCCTATAGACAACGAATGGCATCACGGCTGCAGGAAGATTCATTAAAAGAAGTAAGAAAAAGCATTACTGGTGGCGGAGGATATGTATCCGCAAAGTTTCGGGAACAGATGAAGTCATTGTTGCCGATAAAACGAAAGCTAGGCAGACCCCGGAAGGTAATTACGACGTAACCTATTAAGAGATATGGTTTTGGGGAGACCTGACACTAATATTTTTCTAATATTTTTTGACACTAATATTTTTGACACTAATATTTTTCGCAAAGTTTCGGGAACAGATGAAGTCATTGTTGCCGATAAAACGAAAGCCAGGCAGACCCCGGAAGGTAATTACGACGTAACCTATTAAGAGATATGGTTTTGGGGAGACCTGACACTAATATTTTTCTAATATTTTTTGAGACCTGACACTAATATTTTGACACTAATATTTTTTAATATTTCCGGATCGGTAGCACAACAAAGATGATCACATCCCAGAGCGCGTGCGAGATGATCACCGACCACAGTGATCCGGATCGCCTGTAAAGATATCCCCAGAAAGCACCGCAGATGAGGGCCGCCATGAAGAGCATGAAGTTCATGGCATAAACATGGACGCCGGCGTAGAGCACGGTGGCGATCATATAGCCTTTATTGGCTCCGAAGATCCCTGCCAGGCGTTGTTGAACAAAACCTCTCCAGAATATTTCTTCTGCCGGACCTATCCAGAATGCCAGTAGCAGGGCAATGAGCACCGGCGAAAGCTGGTCTTTGGTGGCATAAATGTGGACGACCTGGTCGTGGGCAAAGGGAAGCAGGCGGGTGCTGATGGCATGGCCTGCCCAAAACAGCCCGTAAAGGATCACCGCTGAAATGATCCCGATAGCCATGTCCGATGGTTTGAAACGCTGATGGTTGACCGGATTTCTGCGTTGTGCCAGGATAGCCGTGAGGGCCAGGCTTCCGGCCGCGACGCTCATTCCTGCCCAGAAATTCATCAGGCCGGCCGTGGCTGGCGAAAAAAGGAAAAACCAGAAAATATTTGCCGCCAGGCAGGGCGCGATCAAGGCTTGGATCATCGGACGATCCCGGCGAACCCGATGCCCATGACCAAGAGCAGTCCGAAGGCCAGGTGTAACCGGGCGGTCTGCACATCCATGGCCGCGATCGCCTTGAGGTTATCCTCTTTGACGGCATTGATGGCGCGGATATTGTTGACGGCCAAAGGCAGGGAAAGAAATACCGCCAGGCTCGACCAGGGCAGGATCCGGCCAAGGGACAAAGCAAGGATCCCCGCGTAGGCGCCAGCGATCAGAAGGAAGTACATGGTTTGAGATCCTTGGAGTCCGATCAGCAGTGGCAGTGTCCGGATGGCGGCTGTGCGGTCATCGCGCATGTCACGGATATTGTTGGCATGCAAGATCCCGGTGACAAGCAGCCCGAGCGGGATAGATGCCAGGATAACAGGGATGCCATGGGTTGCCGTCAGGGCATAGCAAGCGCCCCAGGCCAGACAAGGCCCGAACAATAAAAAGACCATGATGTCGCCCAAGGCCTTGTACTTGAGGCCGAAAGGCCGGGCACTGTAGAAATACCCGCCGGCAACACCGATGGCTCCGATCCCAAGGATAACAGGACCGCGCCAGGCCGTGATGACCAGCCCGATGCCCGAGCCCAAACCAAAAAGGATCAGGCTTTCGATGAGCATGTGCCGCGGCGGCATTAACCCGTCGACAAGGACGCGGCTTGACCCGAACGTTGTTTTCTTGTCGACCCCGTTGTTGAAGTCGCAATAGTCATTGATGCAGTTGGTCCCCGCATGAAGGAAGACCATACCCAGGATCGCCAGAGTGAAAATGATCCAGTCAATAGGCCATTTAACCGACAGGGCATAAGCCGCGGCAAGGAAAACAGGCATGACCGCTGCCGTAAAGAAAGGAGCACGCACAGCCTGGAACCACACAGCGTATCGAGACGGAGCGCTTGCCTTGGACATGGATAGGCTTTCTGTATATTTAGCTGAATTGAATTTTGTTATGTTTAACATAATATCCCGGTTATGGGAATATATTATTATAATTTTGTTGTTAAGTTCGCTATGCTGGTGGAAAATCAAGAAAAAATTTTGCACGCCTATAATTAATAGTATATATTTGTAAAGGATTTGGAAATTTTCCCAAGGACATTATAAATAGGCGTGAACCATGTTTTTTAATGCATTAACAACAGGGCACCGGATCGTGGCTGGGTTTGTCCTTGGGGCGTTCCTTGTGACCCAGGGGATCGGCCTTGACGGTTTGGCTTTGGCCCAATCAGCCTTTCAGCTCCCGCCGCCCGGCACCCGCATCAGCGTAAGCCCTGCCTTTGCCCCGGCGCTTCTTAAAGGGGTTAAGGTTTATCCAAACGACCCTTTTCGGCTGGATTTCATCCTTGACAAGGGTAATTCAAAAGATTCATCTGATAAATTAAAAGATGAATCTTCCCGTCTGATCAAATATTTTCTCGCCGCGATCACCGTGCCTGAGAAAGACCTGTGGGTGAACCTCAGCCCTTATGAACAAGACCGCATTGTGCCGGATGCCTTTGGCCAGACCGAAATGGGCCGCGACCTCCTGGCGCAGGATTACATCCTGAAACAGATCACCGCGTCGCTCATGTATCCCGAAGGTGAAGTCGGCAAGAGATTCTGGACCAGGATCTACGCCGAAGCCGCCAAGCGTTACGGCACCACCGACATTCCCGTCGACACCTTCAACAAAGTCTGGATCATCCCCGAGAAAGCCGTTGTC
>CAIOPG010000016.1 GCA_903860135.1 Candidatus Omnitrophota bacterium
CCGGCCAGAAAATATTTCACGAGCTTGGTGGTCTCATCGGTCAACGCCTGCCCTTTGAGGTCGGTGTTGCCATTATCCACCATAAAATCAAACAGCAGCGGATCTTCACGATGGATCGCCATGCCCTTTAAGACAACCGGCGTGAAACTTTCCGACAGACCGATCATCGCCCCCGGCTGTGGCAAATTGAACACCGCCTGGGAATACCCTTGCCGGGGCATCACACAGTTAACCGCAAACATCATCAATACTAATAAAGAAATGATCCGTCTCATCATTACACGCCCTTACATTTAGCCCGCATAGGGCCATGACCGTTTTTTACCGCTGATGCTGTTAGCATTACGGCATTTATAGAATAAAAATAAACTATGATAGAAATCCATGAAAGGAAGTATAAAACATTATGTGTAATAATGCCAACGGCAGGAACAAAATTTCGGCACGGGACCAGCGAATGCCCCGCGTGCGTCTCAAAAAAGCAAGAAGAACCCATTGACAAAATACACCAACCCCGCCGTCCCCATGGCGAGGCCGACCAGCCAGGAAGCCCTTTGTTTTAAGAGAGAACCGATCGCTGACAGCATGATGGCGATCTGAAAGAACATCACGGCCAGGCCGAAATTCCCGCCGTGGCGTTTGAGTTCATCCTGCTTGCCGGATATGGCTTCGGCTTCCGCCTTGATCCCGGCTTTCTCCTGGTCATAACGGGCAATATTTTCTTCTACGACCTTAAGCTGTTGCTGGACAGTGGCTTGGACCGCTGGGGCATCGCTCTTGGCTAATTCAAGCTTGAGCATATCTCGCTCCATCTCCGTCACATGTTGCTTGATGCTCTTGGACTGAAAATACGACCACTTATTATTTTCCTTCGTTGTCATGAGCTGGGTCTGGGTGGAATAACCGCCGCCTTTGAGCGAACCGATCGCGGCACATACCGCCAGAATGGTTGTAGTCAACGCCACCCACTTGAGCCATTTTTCCTGAGCTTCTGCTGCCATAAACGACCTTCCTTTAATTGATCTTCAACCTTTGCGCGCACGCCTCAGCTGGCCGCAGGCCGCCGCAATATCACGGCCCCGGGGCGTCCTGAACGTTGTCACGACCCCGCGGCGTTCGAGAGAATGTTTGAAATGCATCATCTTTTCCATCGATGGCGCCTGATACGCCGATTCACCGACAGGATTACACGCGATCAGATTCACCTTGGCCAGCCAGCCACGCAACAATCCGGCCAGTTCATCCGCGCACCGGTCCGTACAGGTCATGTCCTTGATCAGGATATATTCAAATGTCACCTGACGGTTCGTATTACGGGCGTAGGCGCGGCAGGCTTTCATCAATTCACTCAAGGGGTACTTGCGGTTGACCGGCATCAGGCGTGAACGCAAGGCATCCGAAGGCGCATGCAGGGAAACCGACAGCTCGACCTGAAGCCCTTCGCCCGCCAAGCGCTTGATCCCAGGGACAACGCCGCAGGTGGAGATCGTGATGCGCCGGGCGGCGATCTTCATGGCTTCGGGCGCATTCAACAGGCGTACGGCCTTGAGGACATTATCGTAATTGTCAAACGGCTCACCGACACCCATAAAAACAATGTGCGTCAGTTCCCCCTGCCCCGCGCAGGACTTGGCCGCCCACAGGACCTGGGCCATGATCTCACCCGTCGACAGGTGCCGCTTCCAGCCCCCGATACCGCTGGCGCAAAACCCGCAACCAAACTTGCACCCGGCCTGCGAGGAAATGCACAACGCCGCGCGTTTCTCGGTCGGGATAAAGACCGCTTCGACCCATTGGCCGTCGCACAGCTCAAAAAGGAATTTTTTGGTGCCGTCCGCAGAAGCACGCACAGCCTTTTCCAGGATCACCGGAAAAGGGATAACAGCCGCCAGTTTATCGCGAAGGATTTTGGGCAGAGAGGACATCTCCGCCCACGAAAAAGCCTGCTTGTTGTAGATCCAGTCAAAGACCTGGGCCGCGCGGTACGCCGGTTCGTCGAGTGCCTGGCATTGCGCCTGCAATTCCGCCAGCGTCACGCCGCAGATATCCGCGCTCATGAACTATTTCCCACCGGCAACCGTGAACTGGCCGACCTTGCGGAATTTGTTATAACGGGCATCCAAAAGGGCGTTGACATCCAGCTTCTTCAGGCGGGCGATCTGGCGCACGATCGCGGTCTTGAGCGCCTCGGCAACCTGTTCAGGATCATGGTGCGCCCCGCCCGGAGGCTCGGGGATGATCTCTTCCACAATACCGAACTTTATCAGATGTTCACCGGTAAGCTTGAGGGCCTCGGCCGCTTCGGGAGCTTTGGACGCACTGCGCCAGAGGATAGACGCGCACCCTTCGGGAGAAATGACCGAATAGTAAGCATTTTCAAGGATAATGATATAATCCGCGACACCGACACCAAGCGCCCCGCCGCTCCCGCCCTCGCCAATAACCGAAGCAATGATCGGCGTCGTGAGCTGGGTCATATCACGCAGATTTTCCGCAATGGCCTGGGCCTGGCCGCGCTCTTCAGCCCCGATGCCCGGGAACGCGCCGGGCGTATCAATGAACACCACCACCGGCAACGCCAAACGCTCGGCCAGGCGCATCAAACGCATGGCCTTGCGGTACCCTTCAGGATGCGCACAACCAAAATTCCGCTTGATGTTCTCGGATGTGTCACGGCCTTTCTGCTGACCCATGACCACAACCTTTTCACCTGCAAGCGTCGCCAGACCGCCAACGATCGCTTGATCATCCGCAAAAAGCCGGTCGCCATGAAGCTCAATAAAGTCTGTGGTGATCATCCGGATATAATCAAGGGTGTACGGACGCTTCGGATGGCGCGCGATCTGGACACGTTGCCATGAGGAAAGATGGCTGTAGGCCTTGGCCTTGGCTATCTCGAGTTTCTGCTCCAGCTTCCGGATCTCAGGCCCCAGCTCGACGTGCTTGTCGCTCAAACGCTGAAGCTCGGCGATCTTTTGCTCCATCTCGATGATCGGTTTTTCAAATTCTAATGCCATGAGCCAACTCTCCTCTAGTCAACGATCACAACTTCTGTGCCGCGCGGAACGATCTTATAAAGCTCTTCCACATCCTCGTTGCGCATGCGTACGCACCCGGCCGTAACCTGCTGGCCGATCTTGTCCGGCTGGACCGTACCATGGATCCCGTAACTTGGAATATCAAAACCCAGCCAGCGTGACCCCAGCACATTCTCCGGACTTTCAGGAGGGATCGCCGCACCCGCCTTGTACCAGACAGGATCTTCCTGCTTGGTCACGATCTTGAATGTCCCCACCGGTGTTGAATTATTGGCACCGGTCGATACATTATATCCCTTCAATATCTCGTCATCGCTCTTGAGCGTTAATGTATTCTGCGATTTATCCACATGGATTGCAAATTTCCCGGTCCAGATACGTAAATGCTGGCCCAAGCGCACCATATCCGAACTAAGGCCATTGGACTGCTTGACCAAAGCCATGGTGACATTGTACTGCTTGCAGATTTTACCGAGTGTATCCCCCGCTACGATCGTATGAATAATGGTCTTGGGTGTCGGAATATTGGAAAAAAGAACCTTCATATTCAGATCATACAGGTCCTGCTGTACCTGCTCGATATCCTTGTAATCCGGATGATCCGCAAGAATCTGCTGATAGGCCGCCTTGGCCTCGAGCATCTTGCCTTCCGTTGACAAAGACTTGGCCTGACGGTAAAGCTCTCCTCCGGCATCACCTGAAAGCCGGGGCAGCTTGTTCCCGCCCTGACCACAACCTGCGGACATCAGCATAAATCCCATCACCACGAACACAACCAAACATTTCTTCACAACCGCCTCCTTCAATAGAACAAAACAGCGAGACATACGCCGAGAATAGACCCGACAAGGACCTGGATGGGGGTATGCCCCACAAATTCCTTGATGCGGGACATTTCAACCTGTTTATGCCAATACATATCATCAATGACCTTGTTCAAAACCTCCGCCTGCTCGCCCGACTGCCGCCTGACGCCCTGGGCATCAAACATGGTAACCATGGCAAAAACAGCCGCCAGCGCGAACATGCCAGAATTGAACCCGTATTCCATGCCACAGCTTGTCGCCAAAGCTGCCACGCCAGCCGCGTGACTGGAGGGCATCCCCCCTGTCCCGATAAACCAGCGAAAACTGAACCGCTTACCGCGCAGGATATTGATCGCGATCTTGATCCCCTGGCCAATGATCCAGACGGAGATCGTGATAATAAATATCTTGTTGTGCACGATCTGAACAAAAATACTCGGAAGATCAAAACTGGGTATATGCAAAGGGTTTTATCCAAAAGATGCTGGTTGCTTATACGCCCGGTACACCTGATACCTGTCCGGACGACCACAGGAGCATTATTATATTGTATAAGTTATAAAAAGCAAGGGTGTTTTCCCGCATTGTCCGGATGGGAAAAACACCGTCATTTGACCAAAACCCGGGGTTATGCTATCCTCTGGCTATCAAAACGGACCCCCGGCCGTATATTTTATCCGCTTTATCCCGCACGCACCCCCTTTTAATTCTATAAACAGGGGGTTTCTTCATGCTTGCCAGATCATTCAGTTTTGGGCTCAACGGACTTGACGCTTACCCGATCACCATTGAAGTGGATGTCGCCAAAGGCTTGCCCGCGTTCACCATTGTCGGTCTGCCAGACAGTGCCATCCGCGAAAGCAAGGAACGCGTCCGCTCGGCGATCAAGAACTCGCATTTCACGTTCCCGTCAGCGAGGATAACGATCAACCTCGCGCCTGCGGATACGCCAAAGGAAGGCCCCTGCTTCGACCTGCCCATTGCGCTGGGTCTGCTGGCGGCCACAGAACAACTGCCGGTCGCAACCTTGTCCCGTTTCGCCTCGCTCGGTGAACTTTCCCTCACCGGCAAGATCCAGTCCGTTTCAGGTTGCCTTCCGGCCGCCATCGCCTCGACCTGCCAACGCGAAGAAACCCTCGAAGGGCTGCTTGTCCCCCAGGCCAATGCCGAGGAAGCCGCCCTGGCTGAACATGCCCGGATATTCCCTTTCCGAACCCTTGAAGCAGTCGTTTGTTTTCTCCACACCCCTGAAGGCATCGGGGCGTTCACGCCCACCCATGATGCCGCAACGCTCGAGGATATCCCGGCGGGGCTCAATTTTGCGGATGTCAAAGGGCAAAGCCTGGCCAAACGGGGACTTGAAATTGCCTCTGCCGGCGGGCACAATGTCCTGATGATCGGGCCTCCGGGCAGTGGCAAGACCATGCTGGCCAGAAGATTTCCCTCGATCCTGCCACCTATGACCCGCGCGGAAGCCCTTGAGATCACCAAGATCCACTCCATCACAGGCTATGCCCGCACCGAGCGGATGCTCATTGCCCAGCGCCCTTTCCGCACCCCGCATCACAGCGCATCGATGGTCTCTTTAGTCGGCGGTGGTTCAGATCCCAAACCCGGGGAGGTCACCCTGGCGCACAATGGCGTTCTTTTCCTGGATGAATTACCAGAATTCGGCCGCAATGCCCTCGAAGCCCTGCGGCAACCCCTGGAAGACCGGTGCGTAACCATTGCGCGTGCCTCAAAAACCCTGCGTTTCCCGTCAAAGTTCACGCTCCTGGCCGCCATGAACCCCTGCCCGTGCATCACAATCTGAATACTAAATTGTTATCATAATTCCCCTAAATCAGGGAAGCTCTCAACCTTTCTAGGCAAGCTTTCTAATAAACTTGCCACTGGAGAGGGTGAAAGATAATTGTATTTCTTTAGGAGATATATCATCTCCATTAATGGTCCTAGTAAAGTCATCCCGCAGGTCAACTTTGAACTAGTGCTTGTAATCAGTTCACCTAGCAAGTCATTAAAATATAAAACCTTCATATCTCCAAACAAATCAATCTTGCTGAATTCGCTGTGAGATATTTCCTTTTTACTGCTAAAAATAACAGTCTTAGAAAATACATCTTTCCTTTTTATTGCATAGAATAGAGCATGCGAGTGGGGAGGCTCACCTATTGTTTCATAAGTATAATCTGGACTATTGCGCAAGTCATCCCTCTGACAACAATCTAAATACACATGATATTGCCCACCTTGATCAATGGCTAAAAGTTGATTATCGACACCAATCAATGCAGGCTCGCGATAAAGCTCATACGGTGCATTCTCAATAATATGCTGCTCTCTTGTAAAACTAATCCATAATTTGATTAATTCACGATATGTTGATCCAAATATATCGTCGTAATTCATTTTCTTATCAATATTAATACTGCTAAATTTATCGTGCTGCATATATACATTTCTTCTGCTGCTAGATTTCATAATTTTCCTTTCGTTAGAGTTCATACAGCTCAATATCAATATCATCCTTAGTTGAAACATGAATCACTTTGACTAACTCGGTCAGAATCTCCCGCTGCGTTCGTGGTGTTAGCTTGAGAAAGGCTCCCTTCAAGTCCTTAACCCGGCGTAGCAAGGTTACACGCTTATCACGAGCCTTAGGATTAACATCAAGGATAAGTCGCTCCCTTAATGTCTGTAACTTCTCTAAGTCTTTGGCGATGTTATCCATTCGCTCCACCAACAAGTCTTTAGAGATTGCTCCATCCTCAAACAGCTCGAGTAACTTCTTCTGCTTGCCCAGCATCTTGTTCAGATTTCTTTCCACTCCTTTCAACTCCTCTGCCGGTTTATCCTGCTTCAATCGTTCCAATACCTTCTCAGCATCGTGCTCATCAAAATGAAGGTTCGCATACTGCTGAATCTTTTCTAGAACGACCTTCTCCAAGTTCTGCTTATTGATAGAGACTCCTAAACATACATTTGGCCCTTTGCTTATGTGGTTATGACATCGGTAATAGCTAAAGGATTTCCCGTTCTGCTTACTCGTACACTGACCACAAAGAGATCCGCCGCACTCAGTACACCGCATCAGACCTGATAGAAGATAAAACTCTCCTGAACGATGCTGTTTTATGTAGCGTCGTTGCTTTACTAGAGCCTGAACTCTCTCATACTGCTCCTCGGTGATAATCGGAGTGAAATCACCCTTCCTCACAGTCCATTTATCCTTAGGCAAGTAAACCTTTGAACCACCGGCTCGCTTCCCGTAGGTGTAGTACCCCATGTAAGGTGGGCTTGTCAGCACTCTTCTCACGGTTGTTGCCGCCCAAGTCTGTCCTCGCTTGGTTGTGTACGCCTTCTTATTCATCCAATGCGTCAGGCCCCTAAGCGTTCGGATTTCCTCAAACTTGGTGTACATTGCTCTTACGACTTTAGCCTCAGCACCATTAATCACTAACCCCTTATCCTTAACGTCGTAGCCATATGGTGGCTGCCCTCCACAGAAATCACCACGATCTGCCTTGTGATACATCGCATCTTTTACACGTTCAACTGTGATCGACCGCTCCCATTCGGCCAAACTACCCAAGATCGTCAACATCAACCTACCCGTGGGCGAAGTCGTGTCTAAATTTTCACTTAGCGATATAAAGCTAACGTCGTGCTTACTAAGAAGGTCTACGAAATCCAGCAAGTCCCTAACATTCCGCGCCACCCTGTCAAACTTGTAAACGACGACAGTCCCAACAGAACCATCCGCAATCCGTGCTAGAAGTTGGCTAAAAGCAGGCCTATTGATACTCGCGGCGGAGTAACCGTTATCAACAAAGTGTTCTGCTCGAGTGAGGTTCTTTCTTGCTACTTCCTGCTCGAGCCACTCCTTCTGCCGAGGCACAGACAGCCCTTTATCACGTTGGATGTCTGTCGACACCCTAGAGTACAGAGCTGTGACCTTAGATGTCATCACACATCAAGATTGCACGTAGAATCCTCGTTCGTCTTTCACGCCGCTCACTCTCATCAACTTTGACAGAATGAACCTTAACGATAATCCCGTGAACAATCTCCCTTCCTTCAGCTCTTTCTTTAAGTTCAATAGTCATAAATCACACCTTATCAAGATTAACGTCAACCTCATACTGCTGCTCCGTTGTGGGATTGCCACCATCTTCATCAAAGTACTGCTCGAAGAATTTGTTACCCTTAACAGTCTTGCGACATCCTTTGGCTGTTCGCACAATGAGCCCATGCTTGAAAAGAATCTCCATGCTGGCTCTTATTGGTTTATCACCAACGCTTAATGACTTCTCAAGCGTCTCTTGCTTAACAAATTCATGTGATAAAACAGCCTTGAGAACCTGCATCATTGTTCCTTTATAATTTTCATCAACTTTCCTCGACTTAATATCGGCAGTAATGCGTTTATAATCATCAAGGTCTAAATTTTCATTGATGTGCATCGCTGACACATACTTATCAAATCGGCAATTGTCATGATCGTAAACTTGTTGCAACTTCTTAACTAGAAACAGGACATGACCCTGCTTAACAACAATCTTTTCATGACTCTCATCGGTTGAATGCAACAACGCTGCAAGGCCTACCGACATCCTGGCCAATTTCTCATGAATATCAGTCAGCACTAATGGGATTGTCGGATCTTCATACTTGTTGAGCATTAGATCTGATTGGCGCAGAATCTCGTTAGTAGCCTCCTTTTCGAATACGACATCATTAATCCCCTTCCGCCACGCCCATAAAATACTTTGCTGAAGAAGCTTAGGCGTTATGGACTGATGAACTTTCTCACGTTCCTCATCCAACATGAGAATGACCTTTCTAGGGACATCCCCCCGTCGGACACAAATAACGACATCTAATCGCCTAATATCCGCCGGTCGCTGATAATTAATAGCTGTTATCGGGTATTGAAAGTTATCCATTGGCTCTCCACTAACAGGATTCGCCAAGAATACATACCGAACTCTACATGGATGCTCAGCTTTAACTGACTTCGTGACAATCATTACGCCACTTGATCTTGCGCTGCTAAATTCTTCCATCTCTTCGGACTTAAACTTCTGAGCTTCGTCGACAACTACAGCTTTCTTATCATTCAATGGCCCAACGCCCCATGTAATTATTCGCTGATTGTTTATCACAGTATCGAGGCTGTAACCTAATCCTGTTCGTGATGATGCACTTCCACTTGTCATTTGGCCAATACCAATACCCCGAACAAGTCGCTCCACTAATGTTGATTTTCCCTGTGCAGTATCGCCCATCACCATCATTTCACCCCAACCCTTAGTCTTCGCTCCGTTAAACTTAAACTGAAGCACGGTGTGAAAAGTAATCAGCACAAATAGCAGAATATTTACGCGGCACTCACCATAAATCTTGGTGATGTTCGCAGTAACGTCTTTAAGTGTTCTATTCACTGCGATTTCTATCAACTCTGGACTATCATGGACCGCTCGAAATTTCTTAAACTCTGACTTGATGCTATCCGTTGTTTCCTGTGCATCAATATCTGTCCTAAGTGGTTCGACTGCTTGAACAAATAAAGTTGCAGCCTGTGTCTTGGGATGTGGTACAACTACGCCGGTAAGACGAAAATGCCCGTCAGTCTTTATCAAGTTCCCAGCTAGGTAAACAATCTTCTGTCTATAGTCCCGGCCCTTCTCATCAACTAATTCGCCATTATCCCCTTCATTAATAACCTGTGCCTGAGGTACTACAACCAGTTCTTGCACGGCTGTATACGCCACAAGCCGTATCGACAATCGGCAATCTTCACTAACTTGAGCCTGTAACGACTTCTTGATAATCCGCTCCACCTGATCAGAATCTTTTCGACAGAGCGTCAGTATCGTTGGGTCTGTCGCTTCAAATCGAATAGATGAACCTTTTCGATAGCTACAATTGCCACACGCGGATCTGTTCTTATCAACGAACGCACACTCCACTGCAAACTGCACCGGCACTTGAAAGCTTTCCACTGCGGCAGTAATCCTTACATCAACCTGAACTCGTTTATTGACATACTCTGACTTCTCAATATCAGTCAAATGCACAGCAACTGGTGGAATGCTTTCGTCAATTTGTATAGCTCTACTCGGATGAGTACTACATTCAACAACCCTCTTCTTAGACATTAGGATTTCCCTTTCTTTTCTTTGGTTTAATCCCAAATGCCAACATAATTGCTTTTGAGAATCGTTCCCTTTTTTCAGGAGTGAGATTGCTCAACTCATTCATCGGATCATTAACAAAGAAATAATAATATGTTCCCCAATAAATCAAACACTGTTTAATACAGGTCAAACATGTGGCATTCTTTACATCCATCCTTAATTCCTTCTTACATTCACTGCACATCAAACTTGACCGAATCACAAGTTGGGTTTTTACGCATTTATTACACAGCCAGACACCTTTTTGCTGTATTAAATCTTTCCTACTAAAAAGTTTCGTCTCAGAATCCTCAAGATTGATGTTCAGTGTATTTATTCTCATAGCAACTGCTCGATTAGTTAGACAATCTGACCCACACTTAAGACACTGACAACGCTTTACATAGAGATTGCTGTTACCCTTAACTGAAAGATTACACAATTTCCCCATAAGCGTTTGATCATCATCAATAATATGTGTGTTACTAACTTCCTTCATAAACTCAGAGTCCACAACTCTTCCCATATCACCATGTCTACTTCGTATTTCTATTACCATTTCTCCTCCTAATTGTTACCGTTCTTCTATTCATTATTTCTATAAACTTAATTCTCAACCATGTACCATTTCGAATTGCAATGCTTTACGTTTCTTGGCATTGAAATACTCAGCAAATTCAACATTCAATCTCAATGCACGTTTCATTTGGCATACACAACCACTGCCATCACATACATCAGGTTTAAGCTGACACTCCAAACAGGCCACCTTATCCATATGCTTTACGAACTGTTCAATGCACGCCCTACATATCCAGGATCTCTTGGGGTAACCTTTAATAGATATTCCTTCCACAAGTTCTTCAATGTCATTACACAAACAACAAATATCACCAGCTCCAGCGTACTTTCGTCTCTTGCCATACAAATTAAAGAATTCATCGACTGTTATTGGCTTTCTAACTGATTTATTCATATTCCCCTCTTTCCTTTGCCCACTGTTCTTATATCCATACTCATATTTAATCCGTCATCTCTTGTCAGAAGTAAGCTAACACTCGATCTAAGCCCGGCCAAAGAAGCAAACGCCTCTAATCTCTCACTAATTTCAACTATCTCTTTTGCAGCAGCACAGTCACTTCGTTGCCGTAGGTTACATTTGCCATACAACCCCTCAAAAGTTAACCTTCCACTGCTACCTGAACAATAACAATGGTCACATTTAAAACCCATTAGCGAACCTTGACCTTGCCCATCCTTAACTACTAGCCCATCTACCTTCCTGCTCATATTGCTCTTCATACACGTTCCTTTCTTTATTCCACACTGTGGAATGTTCGGTTAAAAAATTTTACTGGGCGATCAACTCGGACATCTTGTTAAAATATTCTTTAAAATCCAACACTCTCTTGCGAAAATCAGACCATATTTCAGCCTGCTTCTTCCGAAGCTCCAAAAATTCTTTCTTAGCTTGTTTCTTGGAATTAGAGTCAAATTTATCTTTAGAGAACTCAAATTCACCTGTAGGCCCCATCATCCATGACATAAGCTGTAAATTAAGGTTAATAATATCTTCTCCCTCCTCCTCATCCAGATCGAACTCAACCTGTGCAAAATTAAATATCTTAACCTCCAGATCACAAAATTCCTTTAACTCAGATAATGGGATGTGTGCCGTACGAAGTAACAGAATCATTCTAAAGAATTCAACTTCTGCGGATGTATAACTACTCTTTGCCCCGTGCGCACCACTTGCCCCGGTTGCCAGTTTCCTGCGAGAAGATGAACGCCGCAAATTTAAAGCATCTTCCATCTTCCAAAGCCAAGCACTGGAAACTCCAACTCTTTGGCAAACTTCTTGTCCTGTGAAATCATTATCTTCTTTTGACATGAGCAAAGTATTCCACACTGGGGAATAAAAGTCAAGGAAAATTATTTTGCTCTATGTCCAACAAGATTATTTTCAGACACGTGAGGTATCGCGTGTCTAGCCACAATACACCTCTGAACCTTATCGAATACTTTCTCGTCGATAATCTTTTCAACTGCGCCGGGCTTCTCGATACAATCGCCACCCCATCCTCTAGCCTTAACCTTTCTAAATCCCCATCGGGCTGCACCCTTATAAACCGGGTTGGTCAGAATTCTCTGTACCTTTTTGCTCGAAAATAATTTTCCGTATGAACTTTTTACGCCTACCTTATTTAGCACCGTTGCCACAGCCGTCATGTTCTTGCGCTTAAGAAATTCTCGAAAGATCTGCTCCACTATCGGCTTAGTATTGTCATCAATAATCAGACGCTTGCCTTCCACTTTATAGCCAAGTGGTGGCCGCCCTCCCAAAAACTGCCCGGTCAAAGATGCCATTGCATTCCTACATCTAATACCTCCAGAGGTGGCCTCATACTCACCAAACACGCCCAAGACTGAGAACAGCACCCTTCCTCCCGGGCTCTTGGTATCAATCAGCTCAACGACTGACTCGAGGCCAACACCACAGCGGCGAAACTCATAGTCCAAATTCAGCAGATCCCTAACATTGCGAGAAATTCGATCGAACCGCCAAGTCAGCACAACATTAAAGTCTGCCTTCTCCTTCATATCTTGAAGCAACTGCGCCAAAGCCGGGCGACGTATAGGCGGAAGCGTACCAGAATAAGCCTCATCAGTATAAACCCGGACCAACGTTCCACCTTGGGCTGTGATGTAAGCCTCACACCGAGCTCTCATCGCCGATAAACTACAACCATCCTCTACCTGAGAATTGCTACTTACACGCAGATAAACTACGAAAGCCTTGCTCACTTTACCCTCCCTTGTTCGCCATCCAACTCGTAAGCGTTCTCTAATTTATAATCTTCAACCCTGATAGTCCCGCAACGGCATCGAAATGTGATCTCGATGCACTCATCGCCATGATTGCGTTTCAACTCCATCCATGCGTGATGACAGTTCTTCACTTTCCCCACTGCTCCTTGTCCAGTCGCTCACCCTCAAGGTACAGGTCATGAGCCAAGACATACAGCTCAGGATATGAGAGCTCGATCTTAGCCTGCCTAACCATCCGCGCACAGACTCGCACCGCCACCAACTCACCCTTGCACGTAAATACTGGGTCAAGGGTCGGAACCTTACAAAAATAGGCCTGCAAATCCTTCATCTGTCGCCAAGGCTTAGCCTTAAACATGGCCTCACCTCTGTACTCCTTTATCAAATTCCATTTCAGAGGACTGTTCGTGTAAAAATCACCCCATTGAACTTCCTTACACTCTTTCAGATCTCGACACACAATCCTCTCAAAATTAGGAGGAAGAATTAAACCACTACTCCCTAAGATTTTACTAATCCTTGCCAGCTCCTGCCTCAGCCAAGCTCGGAAATCTTCAACCGAGGTACCGGGTGGAGAATCCTTGGCATACCATATTTCATCAGTACTCATCACACCTCCATATATATTCCTATAAAGCAGAAATCCCTCTTTCCGTGGCATTTCTCCACGTCCAGAGGGCACAAAGGGAATCGAGGGCAACCCTCGAGAACATATCTATATCCCAATAAAATTAAAACACAGAGAAAGCTCAGACACAATATTGAAACTGAGTAAATATTTTAGAGAGATATAAAACCATTAACAAAACACTCACTCTTTAAACAGGAAAGTACTAAGGGTTAATTAAAACCACTTAACCCTGCTTAAAATATTTCTAAACGATTTTAGATAGAAGAGAAATACTTTAAAAATTAAGAAGAATATTTTAAAGTTGGTTGCTTTACAGAACTAGTACAGGTATGCCGGGAAGAACTTCCCTCTGTACCCTTTGCTCCCTTGAAAGAGCTGAGAACTCTTTCAACAAGTTAATTATGATTAATTATTATGGGCAACCTACTATAACCATTTACCTATACTGAGAACGCTTGTCTACTCCTAAGCATCCAATAAAAAGAAAGTGCCATATACTATCGAGTAAGTAGTAAAAGAATAATGACGATCCAGAAATATAAGGCATTAAATTCTGTCTTTACCTGTTGAGATACTCGGACGGAGAAATGCTACTAGTTTAACCGCTTGTAAACAGCCAACCAATCATTAGCAATAACACTTTGTGCTGCACGGAGCTCCATCTGTCCAGAGCAGACCTGTTCGTGTAGGTAATTCTCAACCTTATCTTTCTCGTGGAATCCCGGCCTAGGCTCCGCTGGTTCAGGCCAGAGATTAGCAATGTCATTGGACCCACCGAGTTCTAACGGCACCAAGTGATCTACTTCATACTCACCTTTAACACGATGCTCGACGCCATACTCAGCATAAACATCACGCTTCAATGCTACTGTAACATTTCTCATGGTCTTGGTGTAACCCGACACACAAATCTCGGCCACCGTTGCCTGTTCAAACACTGCACCGGGTGTGCAGGCCTTGTCCGGCAGTGATCCCTGCTTTACACAGTTAAAGTCTTTAGTCCTAGCACCAATAGTTGGCGTTGATTGAACAGTCTGCTGGACCTGCTGAGGTTGCGGTGTCTGTTTGTACTGCTCAGAGATAATCCAAGCAACAAGAATTAGCAACAGGAAGAATGCTGCGATCACTAAAAGGTTTCTGGCGTTAGTGTTCAACCCGCATCCTCCTGATCGACCAGACCCTTCTTGGTAAAAATCTGCTTTCCATCTTCACTGTACTCGATCTCAGCGTCATCTGGGGTTAAAATTACCAGAGCAACACCCGGATCTTTGGAAAGGATCTCCACCCTACCATCCTCATGAAACTTTATGACAACTTTCTTCGGCTTCTCTTTTTCCATAATTTCCCCAAGGTTTACAGACAATTATGAACAATAGTGAACATTTAACGACTTCTATGTACCCAAAGTCGTAGAATAAGTAAACTTTCTTCCGATTTACTCTTGACAAGATAATGGTTTAGTATACTATATGAAGTAAGAACGGAGGAAATTATGAGTGAAAGAACTGTTAATCCAGTATTGTTTACAAAGCCTAGATCAAAACTATCGTCAAAGACATTGACCATGAGCCCTAAAGGCGGGTTCATGTTCTCCTCCGGTGCCTGCCATGAGTGGGATCTGCTCAAGTATAAGTTCTGCATTCTTGGTTACGATCCTGTAGAAAAAGCAGTGTGTTTCCAGTTCGTAGACTTAGCTGACTACGTTGGTGCAATAAAACTCACCATTCGTAAAGCTGGCAACCTATCCCTTCAATCAGGAGCCTTCTTTGCCTTCAACAGATTAGACCCAAAAGAACTCGCGGGCCGGTACAGCATTGTTAAGCAGGATCTCCCTGAAAAAGGCACATGGTTTGTTGCCTTCCTAGACTCTAACCACTCTAAAAAGTAAAAAACATGGCAAACATTTACATTGATGGGCGCACCACAAGAAGAACTCCAGAATCTTCTTGTGCCAACTGTAAATGTTGGGGGAGCCTCCAAAGCTCTCCCAGCCATGTTTTTATGTTATGAGTATACATCAAGCTAATCTATGACGCAAGGTTGACCTTATTTTTCATCCCCTGTCCTTCTAACCATGCTTAAATATCTTCGTTACATTATTTGTATATTCGGTATTATACTATTATAAAAATTGTTACCAATAAATGACATCAACTACTAATCCTCAACAAATAATCAACCTATCAATTCACGGTGATAATATCGTTGAGTGCGAACGCGCTTGGGCATTAATCAAAGATGCGTTCAATTGCCACTCAAGCACACCTTCAATTATCCCCGATTCAATTATTGCCCCTAACTTTGAAGCATCCTCTCAAGAATATAATATTCAACTTCGTGCAGTATTTCTCCCTGGGTTTAACCGATGGAGTCCAGATATTCTAGCCCATATTAAGAATCGCGGCGCTATGTTACGTGAGGCTGCCGATGCTATTATTTGCCTAAATCTAACATCTAAAGATAATCAACCCATTCAAATCCCGTTGTTAGCAATCGAATTCTGTGGAGCCTTAGCTGCAGGGAATCAAGCTTGGCAACGCTGCGGTCGAGCATTAGCTTTTTCGGCAGCTAAGATTCCTTATATTTATTTAGCAGAACTAGGCGGATTTGAGTTAGATGAAGATAGAAATATAAAAGCTGTACGATTGCCTAACCCATTAATCCCATTTGCTTATCTAACATTATCATTCCAATCCGATACATTCGCATTACCCGTTTTCATTCCAAATGCGGCAGCAGATAAAACAGCCTTGACCAACTTTCATAATTGTTTTGGTTTACCTAATTTGCTCGAGCTAATTCGCCACGCTATCTTAAACACAAACCCATCCTCCTCAGCCAATGCTTTAACAGCTAAAACACTCGCACTCGTTAATATTCTATCGGACAATCGAAAGCAAAAAGTTAAGAATACCTTTACTCCTCCACTATGGGAAGAATGGCTTAAAACAATCCATAATGATCAGACTGCTGCTACTTACATTGCACAACAAGCACTTAGTTGGGGAAAAACAGCATATATAGCCGGACTAACTCAAACCACAAAGAATGTTATCAACTCCGCGCCGAAATATGCGATTGGCGCCGGAGCATCTCAAGTCCCAATCTGTGTAGTTCCCGCAAGCCAACGCGTCAATTTTGCTAACTTTATCATCACGCAATATCCAAAGTTAACACCTCAATTTCGTAATTGGCTTAAAGAAGACCGGCCTCTTGGTATTTGCTGGGTAATGGGATTCAAACCTCGAGGGGATGACGCTCGACCTGATCGTGGACTTCCCCCTCTAGCTCGTATGATATTTGGACCCAAGACTGATCTCTTAACATTTGTCTATGGACCTGCCAAACCATTCTCCTGGCCCTTATTGCACAATAAACCACAACAATTAGCTAATCAAAATGGGCTTTGGGAAGCAATCTTAGCAATGAGCGATGCAATATTGGTAGACAGCATTACGGATAAAAATATTACAGATAAAGGCTACCTTCGCAGCCACTGGCATAAGGCTCAATCACCAATACCTCCATCTCCACTCCCGGTTAGTGTTATCACTCCAACATCACTCGGAGAGAATGATGTTGACACCGTAATACACCTCCTAATGACTTCCAATAAAGAAATAGTATTCGAAGGTATGTGCAACCCGCCCGGCGGAGATTGGAGTGGTATTTCAATTAAGGATAGTGCTAATAATGTAACTCTGGAGAAGCGTTGGCTTTCCCTGCCAAGGGTTAGCGCACAACAACACAAAAGACCAGACCATGTCTTTCAAATATTCTTTCCGAATAAGCTTCCGATTATTCTCTCAGTTGAATCTAAGGAGAAATCATCTGACGTCGAGCCAAATATCGGCGAAAGACTTTCTGGCTACATTCAACAGCTTATGAAAGTTCCATCCTCCGTAGAACGAGAGTTCCCCAAAGGAGCTTGGAAGGTATCAGTCGATAAAATTGATCTAAAGAAATTTAGATTCGCATCAGCTGTGGCATTCTTATCAGATAGTAATAATGAATTAGAAATTGCCAAAAAGAAATCTCAAGCAGATTTGATAATTGGAATAACGATATCAGCTAACGGAAAAGATGCGGAATTGAAACTGCTTGCAGGATCACCTATTGGAACAGAATTGCTCACATCAATTCATTCCTTAACAAAAATATCAAGACTACCTATAAAAGCCTCAATAATTTAAATACAAAGACTCCTCCACCATATTCTTCGTCTTATCTATTACTTTTCTGAAACTCGAATAACCTGAGCGCAAAAGAAAATGCCTCTTATATAATGATTTCGGAATTTCTACAGAATAATCTTTCTCCGTACTCTTCCCATCGAACGACAATGCGTATTTTATCTTCTTCTTATTTAAACGATTCAATTCATCAAGAAACTCACTAAAATTAATTGTGCCATAATATCGCCCCTTTGTATAAAAATATGGCGGATCTAAATATACAAAATCTCCAGTTTCAACTCTCGCCAAAGTCTTTCTATAATCACCGACACAAAAGTCAACTGGCTTCACAACCTCTTGCCACTCTACTAGAATTCCCGCCAATCTTTCAGGCTGGATGCCTCTTCTTGTATGATGTAATGAATTGTTAAACTCCCCATTCTTATTAAATCTAATAAGCCCATTCACGCATGTCCTAGAAAGAAAGAAGAGATCATATGGACTATGTGTTTCATTAAACCGATTACGAACATCATAAAAGACTAAATGACCGTCGGCCTTCAATCTATTCCACTCCTTCTGATAATAAGTCAACAAACTATCTGGAGAATCTTGAACGACTTTCCATAAATCAATAAGCGGCTTACAAATATCACTGCAAACAGCAATCTTAGGTCGAAGATATGAAATTATAGATCCCCCACCAATAAATGGCTCGTAATAGCACCCTAAATCCTGAGGGAACTTACTCACTATCTCTTTAGCTTGACTTCGTTTACTACCTGTCCATTTAATGATTGGCATCAATGAATTTCCAAGTCTCATCGTGATTCATCCCCTTTTACAAAAAGGTCAGGCTCGGTAAATTCAACCCTTTCTTTCGCGAGTTTAATATATTCCTCACTTATTTCAAATGCAATATATCGACGATCCAACATTTTTGCGGCTACACATTCTGTTCCAGACCCACAAAATGGAATCAAACAAACATCTCCCGGCTTACTCGCAATAGAAATAATTCTATCTGCTATTCTAATAGGCTTCTGAGTTGGATGAGAACCATACTTCCGTTCAACTTTCGTCTTATTATTGGGAATATCCCAGACGGTTCTCATCTGCTTCCCCTTCTTCTTCAACAAGTCTTCAGCAAAATCACCATTCTTAGTATACGGATAATTAAAGAAATACTTTCGCTTCCCTTTACCATAATGGCCCCATAACAACGTTTCATGACTTGCAGTCAAACGCCGCCCTGACAAATTGGGGAATGAATTCCTTTTATACCAAACAACCTCATTAATAATTTCAATTCCTAGAAGTTGAAATACGAAGTTTATAACTCCAATATTATGATATGTTCCATATACCCAAATAGAGCCTGTAGGCTTCAACAATCGCTTTGCTTCAGTCAACCAAGCTAGAGTGAAATTAAAATATTCACTTAGCCCCATACAGTCCCAATCTTCCATCACTTTATTCCAAACGCCACCCATGCCCTTCAACTCAACACTTTTATCCCATCCCCACTTATTGCCTTTCGACAAATTATATGGTGGATCAGCAATAATTAAGTCGATTGAGGAATCTGGCAAGGCCTTCATCCCGTCGACACAATCCTGATGTATTATTGAATTTAGAGATTTTTCTATCTGCATATTTTAATTTATCCCACATTGTAATAACATAAACTACTCAAGACAAGGTATTTAGCATTTTCGCAATATTAACATTTCATTATAACAACCCAACCTCCACAACAACGGTTTTAATTTCGTGATGAATCCCTGCCCATGCGGCCACCTGGGCGACCGCAACAAAGCCTGCCGCTGCAGCAGCGCGCAGATCCAGCGCTACCAGATAAAGATCTCGGGCCCCTTGCTTGACCGCATCGATATTCATCTGGATGTCCCGGCCCTCAAGACTGATGACCTGTTGAATGCGCCTTCGGGCGAATCGTCCGAAACGATCCGGGCGCGTGTCCTGACAGCGCGTGAACGCCAGCTGGAACGTTTTAAAGGCGAGGACGTTTTTGCCAACACCCAGATGTCACACCGCCACATCCGCAAACACTGTGCCCTGGATAAAGCCGCGCAAAAACTGCTGAAAGATGCGGTAGAAACCCTAGGGATCTCGGCCCGCGCCCACGACAAGATCCTGCGCCTGGCCCGCACGATCGCCGACATCGACGGGGCTGACACGATCAACACAGGACATCTCTCTGAAGCTATCGGGTACAGGACGCTGGACAGGACAAGCACATGATCCAGCTACAGAAAACATTTACATCACATACGAAAAGAAACCGTGTGACATCCAAAACAACACTTATCCTCACAGAAAGAATTCAACAACGCATATTCTTTGTCCGTAACAAGAAAATCATGCTGGACAAAGACCTCGCTCTTTTGTACGACGTTGAAACCCGCACACTCAACCAGGCCGTTAAACGTAATGCCCGAAGATTCCCCGAAGATTTCATGTTCCAATTGACTAAGAAAGAATTAACTGAGGTTATCACAAACTGTGATAACCTCCCGGATCTAAAGTTCAACCCGTCCCGTCCATACGCTTTTACAGAACACGGCATCCTTATGCTCTCCAGCGTCCTTAACAGCGAAAAAGCTATCGAAGTTAACATCCAGATCATGCGGACATTCACACAACTGCGGGCGCTGATGGCAACACACAAAGACCTTCAACTCAAGATCACGGCGTTAGAAAAGCAGTACAACCGGCAATTCAAAATCGTCTTTGAAGCCATCAGAAAACTCATAGAACCGTCTTTAGCACCACAAAGACAAAAACTACCGATCGGATTTCATGCAAGGGCGACAGAGGAAACCCCCTCTCACCCCTTGGGCTGTTGCAGAAGGCAGAAATGATAAAGTTTATGGCAATTTTCCTCGGCCTGGGGGCCGTCGACGATAAATTTAACGCCGGTGCGATAATCATCTTCGTCATTCATGGGAAAACACCAGGCCACCTCTGCTGTAAAATTGACCTGCCCCTCAAAAGGGATCTCCAGGATAATGCGCACTTTCTCCCCTTTAGAGAGGTGCTGGGCGGCCTGAAAACATCCTCCGCGATGATGGATATCAACAATACGCATGATGTCATACCGGGCTGGCCCGTCAATGATACGGTATTTTGCCGGCAGATCAACCGCGATCCTTATCCATTCCCTCTGTTCACGGCCTTCGCGCATACCACCCTCCTGTTAGACATCCTTGATATTCTTCTGCAATACCGGAATCTCTATCCCCTCGGCCTTGAAGGCCGCGATCATCCTGCGGTTGATGTCAAAACGGACATCCCAGTAATTTTTCTGCGGGCACCACAACCGCGCAAAAACATTAATCCCTAGGTCCGTAAAATCCGTAATCCCGACCTGCGGCGGCTTATCCGCGGCCACATGCGGATTACTGCGGACAATGCCTTCAAGGAGATGGATCGCCCTGTCCACATCAGCCCGGTAACTGACCAGGACCGAGACATCCACGCGCTTGCAATTTGAATAGTTATGGATGACCTCTCCAACAATATGCTTGTTAGGGATAACCACCGTCTCATTATCCAACGTTGAAATAACGGTACAGGAAAGTTTCATGTCCACGACTTCTCCGACGACACCAGCCACCTCGATGATCTCGCCGACCTTGAAAGGCTTTGTGAAGATAAGCGTCGCGCCGGAAGCATAATTCGACAACGGCCCCTGAAGCGCAAAGCTCGTACCAAACCCCACCACAGAAATGCCGGCGATAAATGGCGCAATCTCAATACCGAACTTACTGAGTGCCACCACAAGGGCGAACAGCATAATGACCAGACGGATCGCCCCTGCCATGAATTTTGATACGGTGATATCCACCTGCCGGTCATCAAAATATTTCTGCGCCCCGCGCGCGGCATATTGCGCGATGAACCATCCCAGCGCAAGAACAACACATCCGCCAAGCACCTGAAACGCATACTTGACCACATACAGCATGACCATATGCAGGACTTCTTGAACCGCCCCCAAATGCTCTTGTGCCACAGTTCCAGCCAGTCCGGCTGTCTCCGCCGCCGATGCCGACGCAATAGAAAATAAAAATCCCGATAAACACAATAAAACACGCGACATGATCAACGACCTCCTGTTAAATATACACAAACAACCCGAACCTCCTGCTTTAATCGCACATCATTAAAGCATGGAGGTCCGGTCGTTACAAGATAAAAGAAACAGACATACTGCGCACCGATCAATTTACACAGCGGACGAATGGCGCTCTCCTTACGTTATTGAACGATATCCCCTTTAAGAGATACCGTATACCCCTTGATGGCAAGGCTCTTGCCCGAACGCTTGAGCGCCTCTTTCACGATCGCCACCGTTGCTCCACAACAAGGCACTTCCATCCGCAGCACAGTCACAGACCTGATGTTATTCAGATGAAAAATATCCCCGAGTTTCACCGCATATTCTTCCGTGTCCTCATCGAGCTTTGGGCAGAAAATAACCAACACCTTCCCCTTCAGGAACGCCTGATGGAAATCCCCATGAGCAAACGCCACACAATCCGCGCTCACGACCAGATCAGCATCTTGGAAGAATGGCGCCGAAGGGCTAAGCAAACGCAACTGCACCGGCCACTGCCTTAACGCCGAAGTTGACGGGCTGTGTGCCTCTGCCGAAGCGCACGGTGCCTCCTGCCTGAAATCCTGCGTCAGGCTCCCCGGGCATCCACACGGTAACATTTCATGATGCACAGGCTCCGGCGCAACAAAGTCGCCAGCCTCACGCTCCTCCAGAGAAATAGCCCCCTGCGGGCACTCTCCCAAACATGCCCCCAACCCATCGCACAAAGCGTCCCCGACCAAGCGCGCCTTTCCCCCGATGATCCTGATCGCCCCTTCATGGCACGAAGGGATGCACGCGCCGCAACCATTGCATTTAACCTCGTCGATCTTTACGATTTTTCTACGCATAACACTCCTTAGTAATAGGATGATATAGGTATCGTTAATGTATAAAAAAATTATTTCTTCATCAAATCCGCTAGCGTTACCCCTTTTAACCGATCCACCAACATTTTCTCCGCGGCCTTAAGTTCCCGGCGCAAAGGACACACCGCCACGCACGAACAAATTTTCTTCTGGAAAAGGCAGTCACTGAGCGACAAATCCCCCTGAAAGATCCGCATCAGCTCGATGAGCCGTATCTTCGCCGGCGGCAACGCAAGGGTAAATCCCCCCTTATACCCTTTGACCGACACCAGATACCCCTCCTTCTGCAACTGCTGAAGGATCTTGCGCATAAAAGGCCTGGGCAATTTCAAGTCGCGGTGAATATCCGCCGTCGAAACCCTCTGCCCCCTGCGCCCCCCCATATAAAGAAGCGCCCGTGCCGCGTAGTCTGTGTTACGTGTCAGAAGGTTCATGCAATAATGATACCACCACTGTATCATTAGTCAAGAAAAAAACACATCTGCCTGCTATACCACCGTTGCAACCCTTAATACCCGTGCCGCCGCAAGAAGTGCCTTGTCATACGTAAATAGCGGCACGCCCATTTCTATCGCCAAAGAAAGATAGGCCGCGTCATAAATGGTCAACTTATGTTCTTTGGCCAGATCAAACGCGGCAAGGCTATCGATAAAATAATTGCGCGGATTTCTTATAACAACATGATAATGCCGTATGACATCAAAAATGGCCTGCTGTGTTTCCAGCGCTAGCCTGCCTCTGCGGAAAGAATTCAACACAATATTGAGCATTTCATATTCAAATATCACCGGAGCGAACAAGTGGAACTGATGCATGTTCTTAATCACATGCTGATACGCTGAAGAATCTTCATCCGACAAAAACCATGATGCCGCCACACTAGCATCTATGACCGCTTCACTTTTCATGCGCTAAGCCCGCCCTTCCCGTTTCCAGGCATTAATCTCATCGATTGTTGTTTGCTTAAATGCCTTGCGAATGTCCCTGATCTTAATCATCAGATTCCCCGGCTCATCCAAAGGGTCGCTCCTGACAGGCACGATCCTCGCCACAGGCACATTATTCTTCAAAATAACATGTTCTTCACCCAACTGGATATTATTGACGATCTGCGACAAATTACTTCTGGTTTCAAGTATCCCGCTTTGCGTCATACGGCACCTCCATTTCTATCTGTACATCTGAAGTGTACAACGACAATCAATCCGTGTCAATGTAATCGAAAGCCCCCGCGCCAACACGCACTCAACACACCATCATTTGAAATTTCACCTTTATTATCCGGATTATTGCGATCAACATCCCATTGCGCCGGATTGTTGATAACATAATCCTGAATCCTGTTTAATTCACATTCATCCCCCCTCGCGCAACCGCAATATATTTCAGACGACTGACAAAGCGGTGCGGACGGCGTCGAGGAGTTCTTTGTTGTCCCAGGGTTTTTCGAAGATGCGGTATATTTCGCCGTCATTGAGGATGCGGGGGATTCTGGCGAGATCCAGGTAGCCGGAGATCAGGATCGCCTGGATGTGGCCATAGCGTGCCTTGACATGATGCAGGAACTCATCACCGGACATGTGCGGCATCCGATGGTCCACAATGATCAGATCGACAGCCCCGGCGCGGGTTTCGAGGATCGCAAGCCCTTTAAGACCATCTTCAGCTGTCAGGACTTCGTAATGTTCAAACGCCAGGCAACGCTCTAAACTATGCAGGATCCCGGGCTCATCGTCAACGCACAGGATAACAGGACGCCTCAAGGCACTGGCGGACATCGGATCAATACTCCAGATGATCGTCCTTGATCCGCCGGTAATAACAGCCGAAACGGGTCTGGCCCGAAGCATCCTTGACGTGGCAAGACCCCTTGCCTTTCATCGTCACCAGATAAAGGAGCGAATTCTGTTCACAATTGACCCTGACCTCGACGATCTGAAGCTCGTCGCCCGAAGTCTTGCCCTTGATCCATAATTCATGGCGCGAGGTGCTCCAGAAGGTGGCGATACCTGAAGCAAGCGTATGGCGCAAGGCCGTCTCATTGGCATAAGCCAGGATCAGGACGTCCTTGGTGACCGCATCCTGGACCACAACCGGCACAACCGGTTCCTGGCTCTGCCCGATCTTGGCCAGCTTGTCAAAATCGATCAGGATATCGGTATTGTTCTCGAGAACAGCGCTGGTCACATTCCCGGCATAATTCTTGCGGTTCATAAAAACCCCTTATTTGGCGTAAAGTTTCGCGAATTGGCGCGGCTTTCTGGTCTTCCAGTTGGCATTATGATAGGCATAACTGACGATGAGCGGCAGGACGCTGGTCGCTTCCGCGTACACCATCTGCTCAAACACCGTGTCCACCTTACCCCACGAGGCCGCTTCCTTGAGCGTCGAACTCGAACAAGCCCCGTCGCGCACATCGGCCACCGTGATCTGGACCGCATACTTGTGCATCGGGACCTCCACCCCGAGGACCTCGGCGCAAACAACCGTGTCCTGCGCGAAATTCTTGGGTACGCCCCCGCCGATCATAAAAAGCCCCGACGTAGCCGACTTCATCTTGATCTGGGTCAGTTCATAGAAATCCTTCACAGAATCGATGGACATATGCGCTGTCGGATGCTTCACCTGGTGCAGCACAAGCCCGAATCCCGCCGATGAATCACTAAAGGCCGGGCAGAAGATCGGCACACCGTGCTCATACGCCGTCTGGACCAACGAATCCTTCTTCTTGCCGTTCTTGACAAGGTACTTCCCCATTTCATGGATGAATTCGCGCGACGAATACGGGCGCGGCTCCAGGCTATCAGCGATCACCCCGATAGCACGGTCGCACACCTGAAGATTGGTCTCGTCGATATAAGTATCATAAATACGGTCGATGTACAGGGAACGGAGGATCTTGTCATCCACATTCGACGCCGCCTTGTAATGCTTGAACCCCAGCGCCTCAAAGAAATCCATGTCAACAATCGACGCTCCTGTCGCCACGATCGCGTCGATCATGCCGCACTTGACCATGTCGACATAAACCTGCATACAGCCGCCCGCCGACGTACTGCCGGCCAGCGTCAGGATATTGGCGCAATGCTTTTCATTGATCATCTTGACCAGGATATCCGTCGCGCGCGCCGTATCACGGGACGTGAACGACATGCCGCGCATCGCATCAATGATCTTGGTCGCATCAAATGACTTGATGTCCACATGCTTGATAACATCCTTCAATAGATCTTTCTTCTTCATCGCGTCATCTCTCCTTGTTAAACAGGCTCATGTCCGGGTTAAAATCAAAATCCGCGGCAAAGTTATCCCGCGGATCTGAAAGATCAAGGCCGATCACCGGCCCTTAACGCACACTCAAAACAGGATAAACATAATTCGAGAAACAGATCGCCACCAGTGCCGTCCCGTATTTCTTTTTCGGGATAAAGCTCTCGGTCGTCAGTTTCTCGTCGCGCAATTCATATTCTTCTTCAAACCCGTTCTTGTAAAGGGTCTGAAGGCTCGCATGCAGTTGTTCGCCCGCTTCCTGCGCCGTCAACGAACCGTTATATTCGCACACCAGCCCGCCGTAACGCTGACGGGTCTTGCGGTTGTAAAGCCAACCGTAAATGATCCCCGCCGTGGCGCGCACACCCTTTTCCATGCTCGCGCAAGCCATGATCGTCTCGATCACGCAACCGTGCACCAGATCCCTGGGCTTGGGGATCAGGCGGGCAATGCCCGGCATGATCGACGAATAAGTCATGATATTGTAACGCTCGATGCCGGCATCGCGCAAAGCCAGGTGAAATGAACCCGCATGCACCGTGATGTCGCACTCGCCCACGCCGCTCGTGACAAAATAATCCTTGGGGATACGGGCGCCAAAAGTAACGGCCTGAAACGGCTTTTCATTAACAAGGCCTTCGGCATCGATCACAATATCATCCAGATTGACAGGCGTGCTGACAACAGCATGCGCGGTATTTTTCATCTCTCGCTGATCCTTTTTTCCTGTGGTTGACCCATTAAATGCCCCACCCGACACAACGGCATACTGAACATGATCCCGAACGGTATTTTATTTTACTTCCCCCGTCGAGAACAGGACAGAATGAAAATGTCCCTGAACGAACCGGAAATGATAGATGAAAATTTAACACCAAATGCCACGCAATGCAAATAAAAATTTCATTCCTGACTGAATTTCGCCGGTATGCCGATCAACGCCCTCAACAACACTTCTTGCTCTTGTCCTGGTCTTTGGGATCCGAACCGCAACAGCATGAACCGCAGCTTGATGCCTTCTCGGCCAGTTTCTTGTCCAGCGCTTCAAACATACGCGCAAAAAAACCCTTTTTCACTTCTTTCTTCTCTGACCCCATAAGAACCTCCTGTTTTATTTTCTGATAATCCCAGAAACCTGTTTTATTTTCTACCCTCAAACGCGAGATTGTGGTAATATTTGTCCCGCTGTCCCCTTAGCTTAACGGATAAAGCACAAGCCTCCGAAGCTTGGGATGAGGGTTCGATTCCCCCAGGGGGCGCTTTTTTCATCCACTTTGTTTCTTCTTCCAAAATATAAATGTAACGCCATCGACGATCCTCAGGCGGGGATCTGCTGGGAAAGGCAATGGCAGGTCCCCAGCCCAACGATGATGGCGCTGGCATCAACAGGAACGATCTTGCGCGTCTTAAAGACGCCCGCCAGGGTTCTGATCGCTTCTTGATCTTGCGGACAATTGAAAACCGGCAACAGGACGATCCCGTTGGCAATATAGAAATTCGCGTAACTGGCCGGCAGACGCTCGTCCTTGCGGTAATAAACAGGCGCGGGCATCGGCAGCGTCACGATACGCAACGGTTGCCCGTCAAGATCACGAAAACTTTTCAGGTCTGCCAGGTTCCTGGCAAGAACAGCGTGATTATCGTCAGCCTTATTTTCTTCGACCACCGTGACGATCGTCCGGGCATCGACAAACCGGGCAATATCGTCAATGTGGCCATTGGTATCATCACCGGCAATACCGTCCTTGAGCCAGAGCACCTTCTTCACCCCCAGCCCGGCACATAGCAGCTTCTCGATCTTGCGCCTAGACAGGGACGGATTTCGATTCTTGTTAAGCAGGCAGGCTTCTGTGGTCAACAGAAGACCGGTGCCATTGACATCGATCGCGCCACCTTCCATAACCCAGGGAAACGCAAAACATGCCGTACCCAGGAAGTCCGCCATCTGGCGCGCGATACGGTTGTCCTTCGCGCACGGGTATTTCCCGCCCCAGGCATTGAAGATCCAGTCCGTGGCAACGATCTTGCCCGTCGTTGCCTCCTTAAGGAAGATGGCTCCGTGATCACGGCACCAGGCATCATTGGTCGGGAAATGATGATAAAAAACATTCTTCAATGCCTTGCGCCGAACAAGTTTCCGCCGGAGAACCCGCTCCGTGGCCAGGTCATTGACATTAACGTGCACTTCCTCGACTTTGGCCAGCGCCGCAACCATGTCGGCAAAGCCGTCTTGCGCGCCTTTTAACGCCGTGAAGAAACTTTTGGGGTTATGTGGATACGAAAGCCATGTGCCCCGGTGAGGCTCCCACTCGGCGGGCATCCGGTAACCACAAGCGCCCAGATCGTGCGGAGGAAATTTATTCATCGGCGTACCGCTTGAGGATATCGCCATAACTGTCAATGCGCCGGTCACGCAAGAACGGCCACTGCACACGCTTGGAAGCAATGACATCCAGATCCACAGCGACGACCAGGGCCTCTTCTTTGTCCGGCGACGCGCGTTTGATAATCGTGCCGTAAGGATCCGCCACAAAACTGCCTCCCCAGAATTCAATGCCCTCTTGACCGCCAGGATCAGCCTCAAAACCAACACGATTAGCCGCCGCCACATAACAGCCGTTGGCAATGGCATGCGACCGCTGGATCGTCTCCCAAGAGGTCTGCTGGCGTTGCCCATACTCCGCCTTATCCTGCGGCAGCCAGCCGATGGCCGTAGGATAAAAAATGATCTGCGCGCCCAAGAGCGCGGTCACGCGCGCCGCCTCGGGATACCACTGATCCCAGCAAATGAGGACACCGATAGCCGCATATTTTGTCTTAAACACCTTATAGCCAAGGTCGCCCGGCGCGAAATAGAACTTTTCATAAAACTGGGGATCATCGGGGATATGCATCTTGCGGTACTTGCCAAGATATTTCCCGTCAGCATCGAGCACCGCCGCCGTATTGTGATAAACCCCTTCGGCGCGCTTTTCAAACAGAGATGCCACAATAACAGCCTTATGCGCTTTGGCAAAAACCGACAACTCACGGATCACCGACGCCTTTGCGTCCACCGGTTCCGCCAGCTTGAAAAGGTCATATGATTCCTGCTGGCAAAAATACGGCGACTTGAAAAGCTCCTGCGTGCAAATGATTTTCGCGCCACCTTTAACCGCACGCGCCATCAGGTCAAGCGTTTTGTCGAAGTTCTTTTGCAACGACACAGCCGCCGTTGTCTGAATAAGGGCAATACCAAGTTTGGACACACAGGCCTCTTCCGTAGGAAAGGTGATCAAAAACGCTTCTGGTACGTCATGCGGATAATATGCTCGGTCTCAAGAACAGGTGCCGTGTAGAACGACAAGGCCGGATCAGTGATCGAGGTGTTCACAAAGTACGCTGGGCCAACACCATACTCCAGCGAGAAAACATTGTCCCTGGGCGCGATATAGCGCCCTTCGAGGAAAATATTATGATACCCTTGGTAAGAAAGGGTCTTATCCTTGTTCAGCTGGATCAAATTGTAAGCACGAGAATAAGTATACCGCGCGAAAAAGCCCAGAGATTTTGTTGGCACCAGGCTTGTCTCTGCGCCCAAATGCTGCATATTATCATCAATATTACCGGCAAAGCCATTAGGATTGCGGGTATAATCAAAATAAAGATCCCAGATATCGGTCGGCTTAAGGTGCAGGCCTGTCTTGAAAATATTGTAATATGGATACTTCGGCTGAGAGAAAAACCCCTGGTCATAAAGCCACGGGAGATCGGTGCGGTAACGCCGGCCATCCTGAGTAAAAACACGCGTACTCATACCATCAAAAAGCCCGCGCGGGAACGTATCCTCGGCAAGCGTGGAATCATTCGTGAACTCCCAGACGCCATTGACATCCGCCCACGCTGTCAATTCATACCGGGCACCGACCGTGCGTGTTTTAAGATTACGGTCTTCCCCTCCTTTAACAATATCATTAAGAAGATAATCACCGGTATCATTGTTAACGATGAACGGGTCTTCGCCGGCCCGGCTCTTGGGAAGCGTATGCAAGACGAGAAGACCTTTGACCGTCAGCTTCTCGTCCACTTTCTTTGTTACCCCCATCCTTGCCACTGTTTCTATCTTCCTGTTATCATTGGTCGTCACATGCCGGACATCAGCCATACCGTCGAGCGTACCATCCATAAGCTGGGTATCCCCGCGCCAGCCAACCACATTGCGGCCATAATCAAGCCCGTTGCCAATGGCGAACGCTTCCTGGTCCCCTTCAGACAAGGTAGCCACAGCTCCCGGCATATTCCGGTAGATCGATGGATAAAACGTCAAATGCCGGCTCCAGAACGAATCCTTGCGCGTCACATGATAATTGGACAGACTAGACTCAAAATTCTTGTCCATGCGCCCTACAAACATCTTGCTTTTAAAAAAATTGACCTTATCCGAGAAAGCCCTCCGGGAAAGATAATCCGTATCCACACGGTAAAAAGCGCTGGAAATGGCCTCGAGCGAAAGATAATACGCCTGCCCCCGTTTCTCGGAAGCGTAATAAGAGTTAGCCACATCATTATGGCTGACGGACGTGCTTATCTGGCCAGCCACCTTAAGTTTATCAAAAGGCACAAACGCGCCATCCACACCACCGACATAATTCTCTTTGTCGAGCTTTTCATTGACAAACCCATGGTGCATGTTGGCCGTCGCGCCAACGTAGGCTTTATCATCAAAGAAATGCTTCAGACGGGCACTGCCCGGCACCGCCGTAACCTCGTGATAATCCTGCCATAATGTTTTTGGCGTCGCCACCGTTGCCTGAAAACGCGTGTTTTCGTCAGTTTTGATATCAACAGACGCACCGCGCAACGCCGTCAAACGCGTACCATCGCTGTCACGGGTCGCAAACGCAAACCCGCGATCCCATTTGCCGATACTGTAATCCTCGGGAAGCCCTGTGATATGATTGATCTGCCCGCCGCGCCAGTCGTGCAGCCAGGGGCTTTCTTCCCACCAGCTTCTGTTATTAGAGAGACGGATCGGTTCATCGGTCGTGAGCGCCTGATCCTGGTACGCCATCGGAAAAACCCGGAGTTTAGACGTGTCGTTAGGCTTGACATCAAACCACAATTCACGGATCGGCTGGAAGGTTTCTTTAACATCCATCGCCGGGACATCAAAACTGTCGCACATACCCCATTCATTGCAAATAGTTGAACCCATAGCGGTTGCAGGAACACGCCCATCTTTGACCTTGATCTCCGGCAGACCAAGATATCCGCCAAACTTTAAGGTATTGACTGAATGATTAACGGTATACCCATTATTGCCCCAATATAATTGCTGAACGCGCGCCGTATCCCCCCAGCCGCTGTTCACGGTCACAACCCCGGTCCTTCCTGTATAGCTCCAAGGATCTGCCGTGACATTCAAATGCATGGCCACAGCATTCTTAACCGCTGTGTCCACAACAACTTTAAGACGGGAATAAATAGCCGGATCATAGGTATTGGTACGGTTATTGAGGTCATCGCTCGAAAGGATGCGCCAATTGCGCTCGTTCAAGTCAGCATTGGCCCGATTAAAAACCGTCTGGCCGTCAGATTCGATCCCGAAAGAAGAACGTACCTCACCGGAAACTTTGGTTTTAATATCCAGCTTCTCATGCCCTACAACACGCCCGGGCCCCCTCGCCACTGAAAGCTCCGAAGCAACCGCCCCCTCCCGCTCCGCTAGGTCAAGAGCCGCCTGAACCATTCCCATATGCCCCACTCCTTCCACGCGGTCTTCAACCGCACCCCAAGCCGTCCCCACCAAGGAAATGCCCAAAACCATCAATATGGAAAGAAGTTTTTTCATGATATTTTTCCCTTTTATTTCCTTAAATATAACTTATATAGATATAAAAATCAATCGTTTTCCGAAGGCGATCGATCGTAAATCGTCTGTTCGCGCATCATATAATCGATAAATGTTTCCCCAATCCCCAGCCATTGTTTTTTTCTACTTGTCCATCGGCTAAATACAGTTTATACTTAGTCAAGGTGGTGTGTGATTCTACAATAAAAATAGACGATAGGTGAACGGATCAATGATCAAGATACTTGTGATCGATGATGAAATCGGAATTTGTGATATCATAGCCAGAACATTTTCCGGTATTGGGTTTAACGTGTCTGCCGCAACTTCCGCTGAAAGGGCGCGTGCCCTGTTTCGCAAAGCCAAACCGCGTATTGTGTTCCTTGATCTTGTGGTGGGTGCCGTTGACGGGCTTGATCTTCTCAATGAATTCAAAAAAGAAGATCCGGAATTGATTGTTATTGTGGTCACTGCCAGGGGTGAGCCAATGGCGCGGACAGAAGCACTCCAACGCGGGGCGGATGAATATATTACCAAGCCTTTTAACCGGCATTACCTGCGGGATATTGTGACGTCCAAGATCAAAGGCGTGCTTGATCGAAGGGATACTGTAACCCGCCCCAAAATACTACTGGTAGATGATGAGTCGCGCTTACGCGCAGGGCTTAGGCATTATATCGAACCGCGTTTTGATGCCGATATACTCGAGGCCGGGGATATCCCGGAGGCACTTGAAAAAATCCGGGAGAATCGCCCGGATGTGATATTCCTTGATATTAAACTGCCGGGTCTAAGCGGCATTGATGCCATTGGCATAATCAAAAATTTAAACCCGTCATCCAGGATCGTGATCGTAAGTGCCTGGCAAAGTGCCGAAGTTGTAAGCCGGGCACTTGCGCTGGGGGTTGACGATTATCTTGGCAAACCCGTCTCACTGCCAGTGCTCGGTGAAAAACTCAAAGATCTTCTTTCAAACAGTGGCAAGCTGATCGAAAAAAAGGTTGATCGAGACATGGAAAACACCTACGCCCATTCTTCATGATCACTTCTTCAAGGCTTCAAGTTCTTCCCAACGGCGATAGATTTCAAGGATTTCAAAGGCAAGGGCGGCAGAACCAGCTGTGACGCGGGTGATTTCCTGCTGGTCTTTCTTATAGAATTCAACATCAGCGAGCAAGGCGCACAAGGTAGCCTGTTCCGCTTCAAGTTTTTCGATCTTTCTGGGAATATTTTCTAGTTCCTTGCTGTCTTTAGAGGAAAGCTTTGAAACCGTGCGTGGCTTCTCCACGACTGCCACCTTGGGAGCCTCTGGTCGTTCATTCTTGGACGGCGTAACACCCGGCCGACGCTGGTTAAGCCAGTCATCATACCCGCCCGGATATTCATTAACCTCTCCACCACCTTCAAGCACGATCGTCGATGTCACAACATTGTTAAGGAACGAACGGTCATGGCTAACAAGGATCAGCGTTCCCTCATAGGCCACAAGGATCTGCTCAAGCAATTCCAGCGTTTCCATATCAAGGTCATTGGTCGGCTCATCCATAACCAGCAAATTCGCTGGGCGCGTGAAAAGCCTGGCCAACAGCAGGCGATTGCGCTCCCCGCCGGAAAGCACCTTGACGGGTGTCCGTGCACGGTCGGGAGAAAAAAGAAAATCTTCAAGATAGCCAATGATATGCCGCGGCTTGCCATTGATAACGACCGTTTCGCACTGCCCGGCGATATTTTCCATGACCGTTTTATTCTCGTCGATGGCTTCGCGCATCTGGTCAAAGTAGGCCACCTGCAGGTCGGTTCCGAGGCGGATCGTCCCCTTCGACGGCTCCTGCTTGCCGATCAAAATGCGCAGCAAGGTGCTCTTGCCTGACCCGTTGGGACCGATAACGCCAATCTTGTCACCACGCATGATGTTCGTTGAAAAATCCCTGATCAGGCACAATGCATCATACGTCTGCCCCAGGCGCGACGCCTTGATGACCAGGTGCCCCGATTCATCGGTTTCCTGCAGGCGAAACTTGACCTGGCCTTCGCGTGACCGCCGCGCCTGACGGACCACGCGCATTTCTTCGAGCGCCTTCACACGGCCCTCATTACGGCACCGACGCGCCTCGACGCCCCGGCGGATCCAAACTTCTTCCCCACCCAACTTTTTATCGAAACGCTCTTGAGAGACGGTTTCCATGCGCAAGGCCAATTCCTTACGTTCCAGGAAGGTCCGGTAATCACACGACCAGCTCATCAGATGGCCGCGATCCAGTTCAATGATGCGGTTGGCCACGTGCTCCATGAACATCCGGTCATGCGTCACAAAAAACACAGTGCCGGGATATTTTCGTAAAAACCCTTCCAACCATTCAATCGAATCGATATCCAGGTGATTGGTCGGCTCGTCGAGCAAAAGCACATCCGGCTTAAGGACCAACGCCCGCGCCATGAGCACACGGCGTTTCTGCCCGCCGGACAAACAAGCGAAGTCTATCGACAGGTCGATCTTCATCTTGGCGATGACATCCTCGATCTGATGATCGAGTTCCCAGCTGTTAGTACGGTCCAGCTCGGCCTGCAACGCATCGAGCCGGCTCATGAGCTCCGGCGTGTATTCCGTATGCAGGCGGTTGCTGACATGGTGATAATCACTGAGCAGGGTCGCCCGCGGGCCAAGGCCCGACGCAACAATATCAAATACATCCCCGCTCAAATCGCGCGGCACTTCCTGGGCTAGAAAAGCAATGCTAATGCCCTTTTGATGCACAACCTGGCCGTTATCCACGCCAAGTTCACGGGCCATGACTTTCATAAGCGTGCTCTTGCCTGTGCCGTTACGGCCCAGCAACGCGGTACGTTCGCCGGATTCTATCTGAAGGGAAAGTTTGTCGAAAAGTTTTGGCCCGCCAAAAGCGAGGGAAATTTCCTGAAGACCGATCAATGCCATAATGACTGTAACATCCTGCCGTACAATAAATGTTTAACGCCCCGCGCGCTCGCCGCCAATGATCATAATCTGGCCAATACCGCGGTCAAGCAGCTTTCAGCCATGAACCCACTGCCTTCAAAATCCGTATCCTGCCCCAGGCATTGGATATCATTCACCTTGCGCCCTTTGGCCGCTGTTTTAATAATGCTCTGCAAATGTGAATGGATCATTTCGCTATGATTGGTCGCCACAAACAGAACCCCATCCGGCTCAAGCAGTTTGATGCACAAGGCAACCACCTGCGGCAAGTCTTTCTTAACGACAAATGTCTTGCCTTCAAAACGCGCAAAAGACGGCGGATCAAGGATGATCATATTAAACCGGTTGTCTTTCTTGACGCCGCGCTCCAAATATTCCACAGCATCGGCACGGATAAACTCGTTCTTCTCCGGCAAGACCCCATTCAACTCATAGTTCACCCTGGCCCGGTCAAGTGCCTTGCGGCTCACATCCACATTCACAACCGACGCCGCGCCCTGCTTGCGGCAATGCAGCCCGAACGCGCAGGTATACGCAAAAAGATTCAGGACCTTCCGCGCCTTGGCCAGACTGGCCACACGCCGGCGATTGGCGCGCATATCCAGAAAAAGACCAGTGTTGAGCGTATCCTTCATATCCACGCTGAATTTGACCCCATGCTCCTCGACCATCGTCGATGACAACCCGTCGATCCACACACGTGTCAGCAGGTCTTCCGCCCGCGAAGATGCCGATTGAGTCCGATCCTTGATAACAAAATACTTCGCGCCGAGACCTCGGACAAAATGAACCAGTGCCTCTTGCTCGTCAAGCCAGCGCTCTTCAAATACCTGGGCCACAAAATGCTGATCATGCTGTTCGAGCACAAGACCGTCGAGTCCGTCGCCGTAACCGTTCACAATGCGAATGGCATTGGTGAACGCACGCAGATTTTCACGTTTAACCCATGCGGCCTGCAGTAATCCCGACAGCGGGGTATCCACGGTCAGACCCCGATCTGGTCAAGCATGGCTTTATTGGTTGGAAATTTGGAGAGGCGCTCGGTCAGCGATTGCATCGCTTCAACCGCATTGAGATCTGCCAGCGCGCGGCGCAACATCTGGACTTTTTTATGTTCGGGTGCCGGGAGCAGGAGCTCCTCACGGCGCGTGCCACTTTTGGCAATATTGATCGCGGGAAAAATACGGCGCTGGGATATCTCACGCGCCAGCACGACTTCCATATTGCCAGTCCCCTTGAATTCCTCAAAAATAACCTCATCCATACGGCTTCCGGTCTCGATCAGGATAGTCGCCAGAATCGACAGCGATCCGCCGTTCTCGATCTTGCGGGCCGCGCCGAAAATGCGCCGCGGCACTTCCATGGCCCTTGCATCCAAGCCACCAGAGATCGTCCGCCCGCCACCACGGCGTTCGGCATTGTGCACGCGCGCCAGACGGGTCAATGAATCGATGAGAACCATAACATTTTCACCAGCTCCGGCTTCACGGATCGCCTGACGCATCAACGCATCAGCCGTGGCCACATGATGCTCATATTGCTGATCAGTCGATGAAGCCCGGACATCGGCCGCAACACTGCGCTTGAAATCCGTAACCTCCTCGGGGCGCTCGTCGATCAAAAGGCAATAAAGCTTCATCGTGGGACATGCCTTGGCAACGGCTTGACAAATGTGCTTGAGGAAGGTGGTCTTGCCCGAACCCGGAGGCGCCACAATAAGGCCGCGCTGACCCATACCGATCGGACAAATGATATCCATGGCGCGCATGGTCAACTCACTGCTACCATCTTCAAGACGGATACGCGGCGAAGGATCCACAGGTGTGCCCGTAAAGAACTTGCGCTCCCCTTCATCAACCGATAAGCGCGGTGAGATCGGACGAATGGAAGTGACTGAACGCGAGCCTGGTTGCCGCGGACCTGATGGCCGCGGACCCCGGTTACCCGGGTGTGTACGTTTATTATCAGTAATTTTTTTCATGGATAATGTCTTGGGGGTTTAATCCGCATTTTTCTTAAAAAGAGATCATGCGGGTTGAATCTGGGCCTTTTCTTAACGATGCCATTGTGGAAGGCCAGTTGAAATAACAACGCAAATTTTTGTGCCAACGGTGAAAGACCGGTAAAGCACAATCCAGATTTAACCATGCGCCAGATTCGATATTTTATATGGAAGGGACGACACAGTCAAGAAAATATAAGAAAGCCCTTCAACTTATTGGCTGAAGGGCTTTCTTATAGAACTTTTAAAGCTATTACAGCTTCACGACGTTCTTGGCTTGCTCGCCTTTTGGACCCTGGGCGATTTCAAACTCGACCGCCTGGCCGTCGCTCAGCGTTCTGTGGCCTTCACCCTGAATTTCGCTGTGATGTACGAATACATCTTTGCCAGACTCTGGTGTAATAAAGCCAAACCCCTTTTTGTCGTCGAACCACTTCACTTTACCTTTGACCATGAAACCTTCTCCTTGTTATTGAATTTGAGCAAATACTGGCGGATCCAACAAGAAACCACTACGGTCTAAGATCACTTCACCAATTTGCTCAGGCTCAAGTATGCCCCAATATAATTTATTTGTCAAGCAGTGTTTTCAACAAAAATTTATTTCAACGGATCGCGGACATCGGCTGAAAATTGGGTCAACAGGTCCGCGCGCGACCTCGTCGGAAGAACAACAATATCCACATCGGCCGAAAGGATCTGCCGGGCTTCAAGGATTTCAAAAAGAGTTTCCGCGACCTCTTTATCCGCCGCCACACGCTGAAGTTCGGCACCCACGATCTGGGAACGGATAGCTGCCGCGCGCGCAAATTCGGTGGCCGCATCCTTTTCAGCGGTACTGCTGATGATGTTGACCGTATTGGCACCATCCTGGCGAATAGCCGATGTGACCTGGCGCAAGCGGTTAACCACCTTCTCTTCGATCTGCTTGACCATGCCCACATCACGGAAATGAACCTTGCGGATATAGACCGACCCCAACCCATAACCCCACTCATTGGAAAGCGGCGACACTTCTTCACGCACCGTCAGGCTCATCGCATGGCGGTTGTCAAGCATATTGGCAAGCTTCATATTGCTCAGACAGCGCACCGTGGCACTGCTGACATTAGCGCGCAGGGAACCGCGCGGGTCAAGGTTACGGAACACATGCGCCACAGGATCCGTAATGTACATCTCGTACCAGACGCCAATGCCCATCGGCGCGCCTTCTTCAGAATTAACAGGATTACTACGGATGTATTCTTGATCAAGGCGGGTATCGCGGATATGGCACTGCCCGAAAATATTAACAATGACGGCACTGGCCCCCAGTTCCAGCCAAAGAAAATGCAGACCCGGCTCACGGACAACACCAATAACCGTGCCAAAAAGGACATAAACACGCGCCTCGTTCTCGTTGACCACCGCAAAAACACCCAGAGAATACAAAACACCGAGAATGACCGGCTCAAGGATAAAACACGCCACAACAACAAACGGGACAATAAATAATGGCTCTATCATCTGTCAGCCTCCACAATAACTCTCCGGGCCTTGCTGAAGAGTTGCAGTTTATAGTTGCGCAAATAAAGGCGCATGGCTTCGGTGCCGCTCGCCTTGAGGATCGCCAACTGCTCGGACAACTGCCTGATGAGCTGAACCTCGGCCTGAGCCTTCAGCGTCTCGATCTCGACCGCTTTCTTGGACTGCACGATCTTCTGGTCGGCCCCGGCCTGCGACAGGCTGATCTCCGAAGAAACCTGGTTGTGGGCGGTATTGATGGCGGCAAGAGCAGATTCCACATCAAGCGGCGGATCGATCTCGGTGATCAGCGCCGTCTCAAACGTGATCCCGTAACGTGCCCCGGAAGCCACGCACTCTTTTTCCATATGGGCATTGAGATTGCTGAGATTTTTCCGGAGGTCATTGATCGATATGCCGGAAATATGGCTCGAGGAAACAGGCACCTCATGCCCGGGCTCTCCGATCTTGGCCACCGGCGCTTCGAACTTGGCAATGCGTTCCCTGAGAACAGAAACAAAATACCCCATGACATGCGAAATTGGTTTGCGCACACCAAAAAGATAGGCGTAAAGATTCTTTTCATCGACCTTATAACGGATCTGGCCCTTAAGGCCAGTATTCAACTGATCCTTGGTCACCGCCTCGAGCGCAGTGCCTCGGTCATTGGCCAGCGAACTGTCAGGGTCAAAGGCGATGCTCGCCGTCTGGGTCGCAATAGACACCTTAAAGACTTGCTGCCACGGGAACTTGAAATAAAGGCCTGGATCCGTCACCTCAAGGAGCGGATAACGGTAGCGCGCCTTCTCTTCAGGATCAAGCACCGCCGACATCGGATCATCCGCGGTGGTCTTATCCCCGAACCGTGGTGCCCGGCCGAACGTCGTCACGATCGCCCGCTCGTTCTGGTCAACGGTATAGATCCCGGTGAACAGGCAACGCAATACAAACCATATCCAGATACCCAACACGATCGCTCCTACCATACGCCTCCTCCGATTTAAAGTTCCGCCGAAGAATTTCGTCCAGTCTAACAATATTTGCCCGATAGGGCAAACAGATGTTATGAATCAATAGATATTGCTACTCTCATCATGTGTTCAAATGTGTCCGAGCCGCCGTTTGAATGTTTTCCACGGAAAAAGCGTGCCGGGGCATTCGGTCCTAGCGCCGAAGACCTGACCGTGGCCAAGGATATTGCGCTCCGGGATATGATAGTATTGCTTCAGATGATCCACAAGGCGGATCAAAGCGGCCAGCTGAGCTTCTGGCACATGTTCCTGGCTGAAGTTCCCCACCAGGCATATCCCGATCGCCTTGGCATTCATACCGGAAGCCTTGCAATGCGCACCGTCTTTCTGGGCAACCCAGCGGGGGGTCGCATCCACATGCCCGGCGATGGAGCCTTTGGTGCCGTTATCAACAATGAAATCATAGCCCGTTCCATCAAAACCCCGGTGTAAATGGGCCTTAAAAAGAGACATGGCATTGTCCGCATCGGTCGCGCTGTGATGGATAATGATATATTTCCATTTACGCGAAGGGAACACCGGGATAACCTCCCGGAGCGGTGCGGCCAAGGGGATCATGACCGTCTGCCCCATCTTAAGATCCGCAGGCTCTTTGAAATGATTGCGCAATAGAATATCATTCACCGTGACATCGTACATCCGGCTCAGGCGAAAGACCGTTTCGCCTGGAACAACCATATGCGCCATATCATGACGTGGCCCGGGAATCGGCGAAAGGCCCAGGGGTAATGTTACCGGCCCCGATCGAACCGACGGAGAAATCATTGGCGGCGTGGCGCAGGAAGTCATCCCCAGCACCAGCACCACAAACATCCCCCGCCAGATCCATGGGCTGATAGTCCTGTGCAGATCGATCATTCTTTTCATGCTAGGAAATTGTCCTTTTTTGTAGCCAGCATGCCCCTGCTCAGGGACGCCGGACACTGCGCACCGTCTTCACCCAAAACACCTCGCAAGCCCCGCCACCTGAATCCTCACGGGTCAATGATGTATTCCAGTGCCAGCCGTCTGTCTTTGTTACATCCACAAGAAAGCCTTCCAGATCAACCACATCAAAACGCCGCACAGCCGCGATCTTTCTCAAAACATTCTTATTATCCGCAAGGATGTGATGATTGGCCGAATGGCGCACGACCTCATCGGCCGCTACCGGCAATTCGCCTTTCCAAGTATAATTATACCAGCGCCCGTCCTGCGAGATCTTTAAGGCATTGATCAGGGCTGCCTGACTCATGACACCCCAACCGAGGGCCAGATCATATGGCGCCAGAATATCCTCGTCATATCCGGCCCAATAATGATGCCGGGAAAGAACAAGCGCTTTAATCCAATAATGTGCCCGGGGAGAAATTGTATACGCGCCTTTTGTCCATGGCGCAGGCAGATCCTCTGTTGCCTGGATCGGCTCAGCGGGTGCGGCAGAACCTTTCCACGCGGCCCTTGGCAGCGGCCCACAAAAATGCCACGCCAAAAAAGCAATAATTGTATAAAAAAGGATTTTCTTCAGTGTCACAATCCATCATTCCCTGAATGCCGATAAACCCGGATTGTGCATTAGCCACCAGGAAAATGCCCGGGCAATGGATTATAACAAGAAAAGATCTTCATGCCAGAACTTGAAAAGAATTCTTTACTCGTAACGCAGGGCTTCGATAGGATTTAGATTGGCGGCCTGTATCGCCGGGCGCAGGCCGAAGACAATACCAACAGCGATGGAAAAAGCCGCGGCCATGACGATCGATCCCAAAGACACCTTGGTCGCCCAGCCCGCGACTGCCGACAAAATCCAAGCGGTGCCTGTACCGAGGACAATGCCGATCAATCCGCCGATCACCGTCATCAGGACAGCTTCGATCAAGAACTGGGAAATAATATCCGACTTGCGCGCGCCGATCGCTTTGCGCAGGCCGATCTCACGCGTGCGCTCGGTCACCGACACCAGCATGATGTTCATGATCCCGATGCCGCCGACCAGAAGTGATATCGCGGCAATGGACCCCAACAGAAGTGTCATGGTCTGGGTGGTGCTCTCAAGCGTTGCCTGGATCTCAGCCATATTGCGGATCTGGAAAGAATCTTCCTTGTCTTTCTCCTGTTTATGCCGCTTGATAATAAGGGATCTCAATGACTCCTGGGCCTGCTCCATCAACGCCGCATCAGCAACTTCAACATCGATCGAATCAACATACTGCTTGCCCAACAGCCGGTACATGGCCGTCGTTACAGGAACCATGACCACATCATCCTCATCATGCCAGCCCGAAGCTCCTTTTTCCGGCAGGACGCCGATCACCCTGAAACTGACGCGATTGACGCGGATATCCCGGCCGACCGGATTGTCATCACCGAAAAGCTGCACGGCCACCGTCTTGCCGACCAAGGCAACACGCTCGCGCATCCTTAATTCCTCGGCCGTGAAAAATCTTCCCAACACAGGATTGGCAGAACGCATGCCGGCATAATCAACCCCTGCCCCCTGCACCTGCGTGCTCCAGTTCTTGTCACCTGCAACAAGCTGAACACGACCAGATACCGTCGGTGACACCCGCCTGACTTCCATCAGGCGCGCCATGGCCTGCGCATCATCAAGGGTAAAACGTGTCACCGCACCCGCTCCGAGCGACACCCCGCCCATCTGGGAAGACCCCGGCCTTACCATAAGCAAATTCGAACCCAATGATGACAGGCGCTGAGCGATCGCATCTTTGGCACCCTGACCGAGGGCCAGCATGGCAATGACTGCCGCCACGCCGATCAGGATCCCCAACATGGATAATAATGACCGCATACGGTTGGAAAGGATAGCATGGGCCGACTGCCGGACATGGTCTGTCCATTCCGCGCGACCGCCGACACGGACTGGCCCCGCCAGTGCCTGATCGATCGAGGCGAGGTCCACACGCGCCGGAGGACATGCTGCATCCTTTATTTCATCGGAAACAATCCGGCCATCGCGCATCAGGATAATCCGCCGGGCATGCTCGGCCACTTCCCGTTCATGGGTCACCAGGACAATCGTCTTGCCCTGCGCGTTGAGTTCCCTTAAGATGGCCATGATCTCGGCTTCGCTTTTGGTATCCAGGTTTCCCGTCGGCTCATCCGCGAAGATGATCACCGGGTCATTGACCAGCGCCCTGGCAATGGCCACACGCTGGCGTTCCCCGCCTGACAGTTCGTTGGGCTGATGATCTGCCCTGGCCCCCAGCCCCACAGCCTTGATCCTGGCCGACGCGCGTTCGCGTAGATGCTGTTTACCGGCATAGATCAACGGCAGGGCGATATTATCCAGTGCCGTGATCCTGGGCAAAAGATGAAACTGCTGGAACACAAAACCAGCAGTCTGATTGCGCAGCACAGCCAACTGATCATCACCCAAGCGGCTGATGTCGTGGCCGTTAAGAAAATACGCGCCGGCATCCGGGCGATCCAAGAAACCCAGGACATGCAGCATGGTCGATTTCCCGGAACCCGACGGCCCCATGATCGCGACAAAATCGCCAGCTTTGATCGTGAGTGAAACATCCTGCAAGGCACGCACCTGGGCAGTGCCCATCTGATACGTCTTGCTGATATGCTTGAGTTCAATCATGAGATGTTCCTTTAATGCGCCCCGCGCCTTCCGCCAGGACCTGCGGGCATAAAAGGACTGCCCGCCTTCTTGGCGGTACCCTTAGTTCCCTTGCTCACAACAGACACGATTAAAACCTTGTCATCTTCTGCAAGCCCGCGGGTGACCTGCACATTCTCGCCGTCGGATAATCCCAGCTCGACTTCCTGCACAAGCGGCTTGACTCCGCGGCCCTGACCGATGAGAATAAAATTCTTGCCGTTTTCTTTGGTCACAGCTTGCTGGGATACGAGAAGCAAATGCTCCTGACTTGACTGGATGATCTTGACATTGGCACTCATGCCCGAACGAAAAACCTCCGGCACCTGTTCTGGGACAATATCAACGGCATAGATCGTTACATTGCTCACGGTTTTGGATTCGTAAGATACATGATCCACCTTGGCCTTGACCTCCATTTGTGGATAGGCGTCGAGGGTGATCACAGCCTCCTGGCCCAGCTTGACCTTGCCGATATCTGTTTCGTCGACCTGAGTCTCAACAATCAGCCGGTCGGAAAGAACGATCACCGCATCAGCCTGTGTCACGGTCTGCCCCGGCTCAACCGCCTTAACGATCACATCACCGTCAATGGGCGCGATCAGAGGCGTTGGTTTATATACATCCTCCCAGCTCTTCATTGTCGACGCCCCCTGCAGACGGGCCGCGTCCATAAGAGCCGCACGGTCCGTCGAGCTCATGAGCGCAAGGATATCCCCGGTTTTCACCTTCTGCCCTTCAACCACAAGGATCTTTTCAATACGCCCGCTGATCGGCGGCTTGATCTCAAGGCGGTTCTGCGGCTGAACAGTGCCCGTAGCTGTAATCGATACCTCGATCTTGCCGTAAAACGGCTTGACCCGCTTGTACGCAATCGCCTTTGCAGAACCTCGTCCAAAGAAGACCCACACCCCGATAACAACACAAAAAACACCAAGCACCATGGCAATATTTCGTTTATTCATCGATCGTCTCCCCTTTAGCCTGGAGCCAGCTGGCTTCCGCCAGCAACGCATTGGTTTTGGCCTGTAATAAAGACTTCTGGTTCTTCACCAGGTCATCCTCGATGATCGTCCAGTCATTAAACGTGGCAAGGCCGGACTTGTATTGCGCTTCGACAATTTCCGCGCGCTGACGGGCTGCCTGAAAGAATTTCTCCTGGACCGCCGCTTGATCGACATCATTGATCCACTGTGTCCATGCCTGTGCCAGCGTAAATATCACGCCATCACGACCACTGCGGGCATCAGCTTCAGCCTGCTGATAAGCCGCTTTAGCTTTGGCCAGCGCCGCCTGTTGTTGGCCACCCTGAAAGATCGGGAAAGACACACTGATACCGGCGGACCAGTTGCTTGTTTGCGGCGGCCATCCGGCATCACTCTTCCCGGCACCGGCATCGGCATACACCTGCGGAAAGAAATCAGACCTGGCCGACTTTACGCCAAAACGCGCCGCCTCTTTCTGCGCGACAAGATTCTTGAGCAACGGTGTCATCGCAACCAAGGTTTCAAATTCAGGCCTGGCACGATCGATTTCAACGACGGTAAGATCCCCAGTCGCCGTGAGTGCCGCGAATTTAACACGCCCCAACGCCTTTAGCAAGCGCCGCTGGTATAGTTCAATAGACCGCTCGGCCGTAACACAATCAAGCTCTGCCTGCGCCGCATTCGCCTCAGCGGTCAAGAGCGAACCTTTATGTTCGCGCCCCCCCTGATATTGCAACGTCACCATTGCCATATTCTGCCGGCGACGGCTCAGGATATTTTGCGTGACATTGAGATTTTCCTGCGCGCTTAAAAGGCCGATAAAGGCGGTGTCTAATTCAAGGCGCACATTGGAAGAAACGACCTGATAATTGTATGTCGCGGATTTGACCTGCTCCTGCGCAGCGGCAAGATCATGCGATGCCTTGAACCCGTCAAACAAAAGCTGACGGCCGCTGATGCGATAAGAATACGCATCGGCCTGCTGCCGGGCCATTGTCTTGCTGGTATCTGCCCCGGCATTGGCCGATAACTGCGGCAAAGCCGCACTGCGCACGATCCCTGTATTGGCTTGAGCCGCCTTCAACTTCTGACGGGCTGACATCAATTCGGGATTGTTGTCGCGCGCCTCACGCACCGCCATTGCCCAGGACAATGGCTCATCCCCGGCGGCATAGGCCAGCGGAATAACCATAAAACAGAAAACAACAATAACAGCCACTTTCTTCAACGCCATAATACCCTTCACTTTCCCTAATGCCCGCTAAAAACATTCTTGCCGTGCCGCACATTGTGTTAGACACAGCTTAACCCTAAAAAGTTACATGAATATGGAAATATTATTGAAAAAGGTCCGCCATAACGACGGACCCTGTAAGCACTTCTCCTGAAACAATAATCTCCCCGTGCTTATATCACGTAACGGATCACCCATTCCGTCGACGGAAGGGTTAGCTTCACTTCTTTATAGTTTGTCCCTAAGACCCCGAAAGCTTCAGCCTCTTTGCCCGAGCAAATGATCTGGTACGCCTTGGCCTTATCCAGCCCCACCGCCTTCAAAAAGAAAGGCGTACGCACCATCATCGACACAAGCCCGGCAACCTTGCCGTCTTTCATGACAGGATACCGCATCGCGATCAGCCTGGGCTGAACCATACTGCCATGCGCCGGCTCGGAAAGCTGTGGCCCGGGGCTTTCTTTCAATAACTTCTGAAACAGATGAAGCTCCTTGACGCCCTTGAGATCAAACCCGCGCGCCAGAAAATGCGACGGAAATAAAACCTGCCGGATCACCCAGTTCTCATCGATGAAAGATCCTCCAAAAATCCCCGGAACCCCGGCAATGACAGGTTTCATGGCCTCGCGAAAAGTCAAATAATTTGGCTGCGCATCAGCCGCCAGCTTCAATTTGGCAAACGTGTCATCAAAATACGCCTGTACTTTCTGCCCCACAGGATCATCCGCCGGAACAGGCGCGGCCAACGCCATGGTTCCCATGGTCAATAACAACGTGATCCCCATCAAGAACTTTTTCATACAACCCCCTGTTTCATTAATAATGTTTTCTACACCCGCGCGACACAGCCTACCTGATCCAACCCACAGCCTTTTCGATATCCAGCGCCTTGAACATCCCCAGAGCTACCGCACGCCGCGCCGCCTCCCCCAGCCCAAGACCACACGCATCCAAGAGCGACAACCCCTCGACCATAAAACCGTACGCGTCACGCGCCACAGGCGTCAATTCCTCCTGAAATTGATGGAATACCGCCTTGTCGACCGGCAAATCACCTTCCATCTCTTTAAGTCGTTTCCCTGCCGCACGATGCTGGTACGTCATCAGGGAAAGGGCATAATTATGACGCCGTTCAATATGATCACGAGCCAGATCCCGCATATCATCGGCAAGCTGACAACCCAATCCAAATTTGCCCAGCCCCTGGCGTGCCAACGCCATCACCCGGAGGTCAACCTCCTTCTCGATCCGTTCCGGGCCAAACAACGGCAGATGAAACAACAACCCTGTTTTCAACTGATGGATCGTATTCAATACATATTCAGGCCGGGGACGTTTAACGATACCCGCCTCCTCGGAGGCCTCTTCGGCCGCACTGGGCAAAAGCACCTGCAATGTGCCGTCGGCGACGATCCGCGCCTGTTCTGGTGTGATCACCCCGCCGGACACCGCCTCTGCAATGAACCGCCCCATGATCCTATCCGCCGCCATGACAGCTACTACCTGACGCATGACACGCGAGTCTGCCGGCATCTTGATCGGGAAAAAAACCTTGTCCTCATCATCGAGCAGATTATCCGCCGATGTCACCCAAATACGGAATAAATAATTGATCCGCCCATAGAACAGCCGCCGTTCCGGGGCAATATCCAGAAGGGCATACACCGCCTGAAAAAATGTTGAGAAAAAATTGCGGTGCGGCATATACATAGCCGCCGGAAGTGCTCCGGCGCTGATCACAAAATCTCCGGGCGTTCCCCGCGGAGAAACCATGATCTCCCTGCCGACCCGGTCAACATCACCGAGGCAAAGGCAACATTCCTTAAATGCCCCCACAAGCACCTTGTTCTCAACAAAAGCACGGCCGATATCGAGCACCGACATCAGGAACTCTTCCTGTAATAATGCTGCAAATATGCCTCCAGATCCATCTTTCCCCGCTGTGCGGTCGGAGCGCTATTGACAGAAAAGAAAAGGATCAGTTGCCCCATGGCATAATACTGAAACGAAAACGGCCGGATAAGAACCAGCATCAACCGGCAGATCCACGCCGGGATGGAAATCATCCGGATCGGCTTATCCCATAATTTAAAACAGGCTGTGCCGATCTGACGCCAGGTCATGTCGCGCGGCCCGCCAATAGACGTATACGTATTGGCCAATAACAGCGTATCGTCAACCATCAGGGCTGCCAGTTCTTCGACTTCAACCGGCGTACTGACCGCATTGCCATTACCAATGATATACATCGGCCCCTTGCGGGCAAGCTCGGCCATGCCAACGAAATCAGCCATAAACCCGCCGGAACGAACGATAATCCACGCCAACCCGCTTTTCTTCAATGCTTCTTCAAACTTGAACTTAGCCTCCATCAAAGGCACGCCCTGGCGCGCCCCAAGATCTGTTCCCGCCGGAGATATAACAACAAACTTCCTGACCCCCGCCCGTTTCGCCTCGGCCAGCAGGTTCATGTTCCCCTGATAATCCACATCCATGTGCGTTAATTTACCGCGGATCCGCGTGATGCCAACGACCGAGACAACCACGTCGATCCCGGCGCAGGTCCCGTGCAGGGATTCAGGCCGCGTCACATCCCCCAGGATCTTGGAAGATAAGCCTTCGATACCATTAAATTCGCGCTCAAAGAGAGACAACCCCGATGGATTGACCCCTTTCTTGTTAAATGCCCCCACCAGTGCCCGCCCCAACACTCCGCCAACGCCCGCGATCAAAATATTATCCGCCATACCTGTCTCCCCGGTTACGATCTCCTCCTTCAACAATAAAGCACCCTATTCAAAATAAACGTGCTTGATCATCCGCCAATGCAGAGCCAAATGAACAATAACAAGAACGGACAGCACCAGCCCGCCAAAAGCATGGACCAGATAAACCACATGTTCCTGTTCTTTGGGTAACTCCATAAAGAAAAGAACCGCGCTGGTAATAACCTGAACAATGAAGAAAACAAAAAGAAGAAAATTGCCCCACAACAAACATCGCGCCTTATTCATACATTTCTCCTTTATATGACACCACGCCACCGATCTCCTGTGCCGGTCCGACATGTATTAATTATCCCATAAATTTAAAAGCATAAAAGCATCTCCTGCGCCAAACAGGTGTCTTAAACGCAAACTATGGCATAAAAAATAAAAAACCCCGCAAAAACTTGCAGGGTTCAAAGGATACACTGAGGCAATGCTGTTACAACCCGTATTTCTTAAGTTTATACCAAAGATTACGTTCGGAAATACCCAGCAGGCGTGCCGCCTCCGCCTTAACACCGCCGGCGGCATAAAGCGCTTTCTGGATCGCCTCTTTTTCTTTAATATCGATCTGTGCTTGCAGGTCAAAGCCAGCCTGAGGCAAAACATTCTCTGCGAAAACCTTGGGCATGGCCTTGCTGACCGACTGCACCAGCTCCTCGACGCTGAAAGGCTTACGGATATAATCACAGGCACCATGCTTCAATGTTTTTACCGCTGTATCCACATCCGCGTACGCGGTTGTCACCACGATCGGCAACTTGATGCCCAGGCGCTCCATTTCGTAAATGAGCTCCACCCCGCCCATGACCGGCATCCGCACATCGGTCACAACCACATCCACCTGTTTGTCAAACAGGACTTTCAGCGCCTCTTCACCATTGGCCGCCGTCAGCACATTGAACCCATATTCGGGAAGCCCCAGGCGCAACACGCGCAGAAGGCGCGGCTCATCGTCCACAATAAGCATGGTAGGCATATTATATCCTCAGGGGCAAATAGACCGCAAATACAGCGCCGTGCGGGAGCGCGTCGGCAACTTCGATCCTGCCGCCATGTTCTTCCACAATACGCCGGACAACCGTCAACCCGATCCCAAAACCGTAAGGCTTTGTCGTGTACATCAGGTCAAATATCTTCTGTTTTTGCGCAGGATTAAGCCCGACACCATGATCTTTCACCACCAGCACATACTCTCTCCCGACGACTTTCGTTACGATCTCAATACTGCCTTTTTCAGGAGACGCCTCAATGGCATTCAGCAAAAGGTTCATCAGCACCTGCCTGATCCCCGCCGCATGGCATGGCAAAAACACCCCTAGCGACTCATCCTTGATCTGCAGGACAAGCCCTGCGGTCTCAAGCTTAACGGCAAACAAGGCCGCCACCTGCTGGACCAGCGCCGCAATATCCACGGGAATCTTGGGCTTATTGTCCACCCGATGCAGGTTCAACAGATCTGTCAACAACTCATCAACCCGTTCCACTTCAGAAGAAATATCCTGCGCCAGCGCCGCTACATCCCCTGCAGAACGCCGGGCAATGATCCCTGCCGCACTTTTGACGATCCCCAGCGGATTACGGATCTCATGCGCCAGGTGCTGGACCAGCGCCGCGAGTGCCAGTTGCCTTTGCTGATCCACCAATTGACGCGCCTGACGATGCAACACCCTGATACTGTAACCACTGATACCCAGGACCAGCAGGATCACGATCAGCATGAAATAAATACTGCCTTCGTGCGCCTTGGAACGTGATCTTTGGGATTTCTCGAGCGACGTACGGATGCTCCCAAAATAAAATTGACGCAATAACTGGGTCGTCGCCTGCAATTGCCCGATCGAACGGATCAGCGCCACCGCGGCCAAAGGATTGGACTTGGACGGCAACACATCAATGACCCGGGTCAATTCCAGGAAATACCGATGCGCCTTTCCGAGCAGGATAGCTTCCTCTTCTTCATGCGTCACAAGGCCAGTCCCCCGCGACGCTTCCTGCTCGGCACGCCCCCAGTCATATAATAACCGTGCCATAGCGTCAGACTTCGCTTTTAATTGCTCAAACGTCAATAGGCCGGCTTGCCAGCCTGTAATATCCGTCGCTATTTCCTTAAAAACATCTTCGGCGGCAACCATCCGCTGATACTCCGTCCATTCCTCCTCCAATTGCAGCTGATGGATGCGGATACCCTCAAGATAATGTAGGCCAATGCCCCCCATGATCACAATGACCAGGCCCAGAACCGTGAACGCCCACATGATCCTGCGCGTAAGGATCAACGACATCGATGCCATAACACATCACCCTTTGACAATGGTCCCCGAGAATAATTCCCTCACCCCGCGCTGATCCTGGATATACACTTCCGGCGGGAATTCGATGCTGTTTTTAACTTGTGCCGCGATCAGATCATCCAAGAATGCCTTCTGTAATTCATTGTCGGGATCATGCAAGGGATACGTGCTCAGGTCATTGACCAGCACCATGACCGGCTCGCGGGCAAATTCAACGGTCTTGAGGATCTTTTTGACAAGGACATAAAGAAAATTCGGCTTGTCATTGAAAAGTTCAACGGCGGTCTTAAAGAGGATCTTGCCCCATGGCTCGTCGACAAGCTTCTGAAGAATACCATAAACCGACGAATACTTGATCAGCATTGCCTCACCGGTCTTGAGCCTCAAAGAGGAATTCACCAGAACCTGGGCCAGTTCCCGGGCATTGAACGACCCTGTTTCCTGATGCACATCAAACGTCAGAAGATCAAACGTATGTACACCACGCATCATAACCGCCGCATCTTTCACCGAACGGTCCAGCAGATCTCTGGTCGATTCCCACAGGAAATCCTCATCCTTGCGGATGATCGTCACGGCCAGGAGTTTACACGCCTGCCCTTCGCGCACGGCCGTGAATGACTGCACCCGGCCCATGGGATTGCCCTGATAATAGATTTCTTCAAAACGCGGGAGATAATTAAAAAGGTTGGATGAAGCAAAGCCTGTATGAACCAAATTGATCCGCTGAGAACTCATACCATCCCTTATCTGGCAAATCTATTCATACACCTGATTCCGGAACAACCTGACCCGGATCAATGACCGCATCCGCCGACTTTTTCTCAAGCTTCTTCTGCTTCTTTTCCTCGGCCTTTTTTTTGCGGCTTAATTCTTTCTGGTACTTCTGGTAAGAATAATTATCTCGTCCCACAGTATTCTCCTTGATGCCGGCCTAAAGATACAGATCACCGGAAACAACTATTAACGGCTTTGACGGGCCGAGATCACATTGTCTTTGGGCCGCTGGATAGAGCAGGAATGACAATATGCCTCATGATTATAAATACTCAACACATTCTTGCAGTGCGGACGCTTGCACTTCCTGCCCTGACGGGACGTCACAGGTGGCTTGATATTAACTCCTTTTTAGACAGAATACTTGACGAAAATAATACCTTCAACTCAATTGAAAAATTTATTATAGCACTTTCAGCATGACTTGGGGAGAATTAGTCGGCGGGGTGTCGAATAATTTGATCGCAGGATTGCGGTCCGCAAAGTATTTGAACGACCAGGGCGTCTGAAAAAGAATGACCCGGCGCCGTTGGTCGTCGGTCGCGAGGGCCGCCTCACGTGGCAGGATGTCTTTGAGCATCTCATCCTTGAAATCCGGGGCAAGCCAGCGCAAGATCTTCCAGGGCTGCATTTCAAGCCTTGAGGCCGAGCCGTATTCATCTTTAAGCCGGTACTGCAGGACTTCAAATTGCAACGGCCCAACCGCACCAAGCATCGGCGTCGCGTGGTAGGAATGGTCGACTGTAAAGGACTGGACAATATCCTCGGCCAGCAGATGGTCGATGCCCTTGCGGAATGCCTTTGAGCTCGACGCGGCCATATTATTCAAATACGCGAAACATTCCGGCGCAAAGCGCGGGATCTCCTCGAGGACAAGCCCGGGATCCGTGCTGATCGTGTCGCCGATCCTAAAATCAAGCTTGGTGACAAACCCCATCACATCCCCCGGATACGCCTCGGCCATCAATTCGCGGCTGCGACCAAAAAGATTATAGGAATCTCCCAGGCGGATCTCGCGGCCGGTGCGGAAATGGAACACCTTCATCTCACGGTAAAACCGCCCCGAACAAACCCTGGCAAAAACCACACGGTCCCGGTGCAACGGGTTCATGTTCGTCTGGACCTTAAAAATAAACGCAGAGAAATCAGGATGATCGAGCGGAATGACCACATCGTTTGACCGGCGCGGCATGGGCGGCGGTGAATAGCGCAAGAACTCTTTGAGCAGATATTCCACCCCGAAATTATTAGCCGCACTGCCGAAGAAAACCGGCGTTGTCTTGCCCTCAAGCACTGCCTGGCTGTCAAACCCACCATGCGCGCCGTCGAGCATTTCAAGTTCTTCGACGACTTCAAGGTAGGTTCCTTCCGATAACAACGCCTTGACCAAAGGATCGGCAAGCCCGTGCACCGACACCGGCGCCCGGTAAACCCCGCCCGGCACCCGTTCAAAAAGATGCACTTCCTTTTTTGTCCGATCATAAATGCCCTTGAAATCCGGACCATTGCCCAGTGGCCAGTTCACCGGAAAGGCATGCAAATGAAGTTCTTTTTCAAGCTGATCAATAAGTTCCAGCGGCGACTTGGAAGGACGATCAAGCTTGTTCATGAATGTAAAAATCGGGATACCGCGTTTGCGGCAGATCTGAAAAAGCTTGAGCGTCTGGCTCTCGATCCCCTTACCTGCGTCAATCACCATGATGACCGCATCGACGGCCATAAGGACACGGTACGTATCTTCCGAGAAATCCTTATGCCCCGGCGTATCGAGCAGGTTCAGGCGGTAATCCTCATAATCGAACTGCAACACCGTCGATGAGATCGAGATCCCGCGCTGTTTCTCAAGCTCCATCCAGTCAGACGCCGTCTCGCTCTGCTTCTTCTTCGCCGTCACCGACCCCGCCAGATCCAGTGCCCCGCCATAAAGGAGCAGTTTCTCCGTCAATGTCGTTTTCCCGGCATCCGGATGCGAAATGATCGCAAACGTCCGGCGCCGTGCCGCTTCTGTCATGATTTCGTTGTTCATACCAAGATTGCACCCTAAAGAATAACCATTCGATCAGTTCAAACAAATTAATTGGACGTCGGGAACAATACACCATGTTTTTAACCTTGTCAAATCTTCAGCCTTGGATAATAAAAGATCACTACCCAACCCCTTGATTCATCCTATAATGGACAACCTATGACAGCCTTGAATATCCTTCGTTCCGTATTCGGTTATGACTCTTTCAGGCCCTTGCAGGATGTTTGTATCCGGTCGGTGCTTGCCAAGAAAGACACGCTCCTCATCATGCCGACGGGCGGCGGGAAATCGTTGTGTTATCAGATCCCGGGGCTGATGTTCCACGGGCTGACGGTGGTCATTTCACCACTGATCTCTTTGATGAAAGACCAGGTCAGCCAGCTTAAGAACCTGGGTGTTGAGGCAGAGGTCTTGAACAGTTCGCTGTCCTGGGATGAATATGATGCGAATAAAAGCCGTATCTTAAGCGGGAAAACCAAACTGCTCTTCTGCGCGCCGGAAACCTTGTTCAAGGAAGAAATCCTGGCCATGCTCGCCGCCTGCCGGGTCGATTGCATCACCATTGATGAAGCGCATTGCATTTCGGAATGGGGGCATGATTTTCGTCCGGAATACCGCCGGATCAAAGACCTGCGCGACCAATTCCCGCAGGCGGTATTCCTCGCGGTCACAGCCACCGCCACCGAGCGCGTGCGCCGGGATATTATCGGAAACCTTGCCCTTAGAGATCCCTCGGAACTCGTGGCCAGCTTCAACCGGGATAATCTTTTCTACGAAGTCATCCCCAAGAATAACGCCACCGACCAGACGATCGATTATCTCCGGAAATTCAAAGGACAAAGCGGGATCATTTATTGTTTTTCGCGTAAACAGGTCGACAGCCTGACACTGGACATCAAAAAAGCCGGGTTCAAGGCCCTGCCCTACCACGCGGGCCTGGCCGATGATGTCCGCCATAAGAACCAGGAACTTTTTATCCGCGACGATGTCCCGATCATGGTGGCCACGATCGCCTTTGGCATGGGGATCAACAAGCCCAATGTGCGCTTTGTCATCCACTATGACCTGCCCAAAAATATTGAATCCTATTACCAGGAAACCGGGCGCGCCGGGCGTGACGGGCTTCCGGCCCAATGCCTCCTGCTATTCAGTGCCGGAGACGCGGCCAAGATCAAATATTTCATTGACCAGAAAGAAGATCCGGCACAAAAGCGCGTGGCGCAGAACCACTTAAATGCCATTATCGCCTATGCCCAGAGCCGCCAGTGCCGCCGGATCCCGCTGTTGACCTATTTCGGCGAAAACCACACCGCCACAGATTGCGCCCTGTGCGACAACTGCGTCACACCGCAGGCCACTGCCGTTGACCTGAGCCTCCCCGCCATCCTGTTCCTGCAATGTGTTTCCGAAACCGGCGAACGCTTCGGTGCCCTGCACCTCATCAATATCCTGCGCGGCAGTGAAGCGGAGAAAATCCTGCATTACGGGCATCAGCATAATAGATCCTTCGGGACCGGGCGCGACTGGACCATCAAGCAATGGCAGGATCTTGTGTCTCAATTGCTGACCCAATCCCTTCTGAAGAAAGACGATGACTACGGCGTCCTCAGCTTCACCGCCGGATCCCTTGAACTCCTGAGCCGCCGCCGCACCTTCAAGGGCTTCACCCCCAGGAAAGATACCGTTCCGGTCAAATCCGTCAGGGTTAAATCCAGCGAAGATTATGACACCGACCTCTTCGAGCGCCTGCGCGCCGAGCGCAAGGAAATCGCCGACCGCAACGGCGTCCCGCCCTATATCATCTTCTCGGATAAATCCCTGATCGACATGTGCCAGCGCAAGCCCAGGACAAAGGCAGAATTCGCGCATGTGTTCGGGGTGGGCGAACAGAAACTGGAAAGATTCAGCGCGGCGTTCCTGCGGGTGATCCATGGGAAATAAAATTGACCAGGTGCGTCAGCCTCGCTGAACACACCTGGTCAATCAAAACGCTTGCGCTTACCCCTGATTATTTTTCATCCTTACTCTTCTGCAATTCCAGCACCTTAAAAAGCAAGAAGCCGATAATAATAGCCTGAAGCAACACCGCTGTTTCAAGAAATGCGATCATATGAGCCTCTCCTTATTCCTTCGCCTCGTTGAACATGCCCTTGAAAATACCGTTTAAGTCCATCAAACTGGTTGAATTCTGACCGATCGGCACCGCGAAGACCCTGAATTTGTCAGGGATGTTCTCCGCAAACTTGAGTGCCACGACATTCTGGCCGCCGCCCAACGCTTCGGCCTGGAGCTTCTTGCCTTCGGCATCCGCTTTATAATTAGCAAGCTTACCTGCCGCCTGCTGTTCAAGCTTGTAACGCTCAGCTTCAGCCTCGATCTTGACTGACTGGGCACGACCTTCGGCATCCTGCACCGCTTTGAGCTTACTACCGCGGGCTTCGGCTTCCTGACGCTTGGATTCTTCTTCCTGGGCCAGCGCGCGATTCTTGTTGATCTCCACCTGCTGGGCCGCGAGCTTTTTCTGCTCAATGGCATGCTCAAATTCCGTGCTGAAGGCAAAATGACGGATCAAAGCATCCTGGATCATGATCGCCGGGAATTTAGCGACGGAATTCTGCAGGCGGGTCGCGATCTCTTTCTGGATCACATCGCGCACCTTGCCGCTGTAGATCTCTTCGGCGGTATAACTGCCGATAGCAATACGTGCTTCCGAGCGGATTTGCGGCAACAGGATCTGATCCTCGTAATTAGGCCCGATCGACTGATGCAAGACCGGCACATCCTTGCTCTTGAGCGCATACAGGATAGTCAGGTCAACGCGAATATTCTGCCCGTCATTGGTCTTTAGCTCAAGCGTGTAATTGTCACTGCCTTCGCTCTTGACCACATCGCCCGGGAAGGCCCGCGCCGCGACATGATAAACCACGATATCCGTCGAGATCTTATTATAAACATGGTACCCAACGCCCAGCGGCATATCGAGGACTTTACCCTGCACCTTGTCGACCTCAACCCCCACTTCCGTGGACTTGATATCCACGATACCAACGAACATCCAGAATGCCACCATAACAACAACGATCCCGCCGAGAAAAAAAGTAGATTTATGATCCATGTGATAATCCCCTGGTTTTATATTGTTCCAGATATCCTTGATCCGTTCTTCCATAACACCACCTCCTGAAGCTTGCTGGATTTTGACCAGTATAGCAGAAAATAATTTGTTCCGATTATCTCTCGATCAATTCCATATACAACCTGTCAGGCGCAATATCCGCGCCATTAGGCCAGCAGATCGTCCCCAGCTCAGCATCAACCTTCATCTGGGAAAACTTTTTCGGGTCGAGTAACCCTTTAAATACACCCCTTCCTAAATATTTTCGCAGATCTAAAACGCCCCTTTTCAAATCATCAAAAACAAATTCAACGCTATAATCTTTGATGATCCTGGCTTCAATGACCTCTCGGGCTACGATATTTTTCATAATAACGGCTCTATTGTTTTCAATTTGCCATCTTTTTGGGCGATATTCCAATCGATCATCAATTCCTTTTCATGCATCTTCGACCACTCCTTGATCAAGCGCGTCGCCCTGGGAGGAAGTTTCCCGGCAATCAAACGACAACCATCTATACTAAAAACCCCAAGCTGACCTTCATATTTTGCATGAAAATGAGGTGGATGATGATCCTGAAAAAACATGAGAATACTAATACCATAGAATCTTGAAATAACAGGCATATTTTTCCCTAAGAAAGAATTCAGATTTCAACCTACAATTCTTAAATATTTAGTATAACAGAAAAACACTTTTTGCCCCTATAAAAAGCAGTTACACTACTTTTCCTTAAGAAAACTTTCTCCCGTCTATTGCCCCGCTGAATTACATGATGTGACTGCTCCATTGGGAGGGGATAAAATGATTAATTTAGCAGTTAATATTCTCCATCAGGGCTACAAATTTTGATCAGTGCTGCCTCAAAAGTAGTGTGTCCCTGGTTTCTCTAAAAAAGAGCCTCATCAATATCTTTACTCTCTGAAATAATCGCAATGTTGTGTCCCCAAGGGACTCGGGTTAATTGGGCAACAACTTGTTGCCCAATTGCAGCCCCCTGTCCATAGAATGCATACCATTGCCGAATGTACTTCAAATTTCTTTCCGAGAATCCTTTCATATCGGGAAATTCATTCATTAGATCTTTACTTAAACGAGATAATAATCCATCACCCCATTTAGATTTCTTTTGTTGAATACTAATATCCGCTCCGATGCTCAAATATAAATTAAGCAACTCGGTATTAACTGAAACAGCCGCTTTAATCTGAGAAGAGCGCACTCTTGTTTTAATATCAGCAAGCCAGTTTTTATACTCTTGATCAATAATCTTAGATGATTTCATGTTTTATCTCCGACTTACCATAACAATTGATACGCAACAAAGAATTACCGTCCATACAAAACTATTCACATCAATTTATCAATCTGAGCACACTCGCTTTGAGTAAGCTCGAAATTAAAGATTTCTTGGTCTTCATGCATATGTGCTTCAGATGTTGTGCCGATGAGAGGGATAATATCGTTCTGGATCAAGGCGCGAAACAGGATATGGGCCGGAGAGCATTGGTAATGTGCGGCCAGATTCTGAAAGACGCTGTGCGCTAGAAGATGGGGATTAGCCGTGATGATCCAGAACCCCTCGTAAAGAATACCCCGCTCCCGGCAAAAAGTCCTGATGGAACGATCGTATCCAGTCTCTTGATAAAAGCGGTTTTGAACGACTGCCGGCTTGATGCGCGCCGCTTGATACAACCACTCCAGGTCTTCAAGTTCGTAACAATTGCTGATGCCTAGTTGCCGAACACTCCCGCTGTCGACACCTGCCTCCATCGCCTGCCAGACCTCCCGCATTTGCGCTTCAGTCTGCAAAGGGGAATGCAGGAGCAGACAGTCCAGCACATCGGTCCGAAGATTGCGCAGTGAGGCGATCAATGACTGGCTAACTTGTTGCGCCAGACTTGCCGATGGATCATAGGGGATATTCCCGGGATCCTGCCCCCTCACGGGAGTAAACTTACTCTGAATGTAAAGGTCACTGCGCGTGAGCCCTGTATCCAAAGCCAGCGCTATCCCTTCACCCACACCCGGTTCGTTGTAATGTTTTGGCTGACAGGCGGTATCGATGCCGCGGAATCCCGACCTGATGGCCGTTGCGACAAGAGGCGCAGTGCGATCCTTTTTCCAGGCTGTGCCGTAAAGGATCTGGGGAATGCTAACACCACTACTGGACACCAAGCGAGTCTTTTCACCGCTCATGACTGTCTTTACCCCTCATTGTGGTGACAAACACCATTTCTTACTACTTACCATAACAACCGACCTGCCATGTGTTCACAAACTTTTAGAACTGCGTTCTAAACCTTGCTAAAGGAATGAACGACGTTGACGCATCATTTTTGCCCTTTGCAACGTTTAACAAGCCTATCTGCAGTCCTGATATCCGTTCTACTTGATTAATAACTCCTACTTGAACACCAATAAAATCAAGGGCGCGGTTATAAACACCCACCTGAAGCTTGCTCATGATGTTACTACTTTCATGGATGCTATGATTGTCAGGACGCCGTTACGAACCATCATCACACCTATAGCGGCCAGTAAAAGATACATAACCTTTGATAGCGCGCGTGCCCCACTCGCCCCGATCAGACGAATGAGTCTGTCTGAAAAGAAAAACACCACGCCCACAATAACTAAATTGGAAAGAACGGACACTAGCGTCACCGCCCAGCCATACTGATTCATCTGCATCAAAGCCAGCGTCAGCACGGCCGGCCCAACGATCAATGGCGTCCCGATCGGCACAACAGCCAGATCCGATGGCTTAACCTTTCTGGTCTGCAACGACCGTCCCATCAAATCCGCCATCGATAAACAAAAAAGGATAGCACCGCCAGCGATCATAAAATCGCCAATACCAATACCTAGAAAACCAAGTAGAAATTTCCCAAGGAAGATAAAACTGATGGCCAGGATCGTAGCCGTAGCCAACGATTGAAAAATAATACTGCGCTTTTGCTCACGAGACAACCCTTGGGTTAAACCAGCAAAAACAGCCAAAATCCCAAGAGAATCAACAGCGAAGAACATGGGAATAAACGCCAAAAGAATGTCATTAAACATGGCTTGCTACCGCCGATCTTTTAAAAATCTGAATATAATCTTTAACTGGTCATCCACTGACCACTCCCACTTGCCATAATCCCCGGCCACCTTCAGGTTGTGAGAACTAGGGACGCTTTTGTAACCATTGCAAGATATAGACTTACGAGATGCGAAATAATTCTGTGCCTAAATTGTGCCAACTACTTTTTAACCTGCCAGGCCTTTTGATCCACACTTGAAATATGCTCCGCCATATCCTGGACCTTCACATACCACAGCTTCCCCTTCTTCTGAGCCTTGAGTTCTCCGCGATTGATCAGGTTGCGCAGGTAATCCTGGGAGTAATCATAAAGCTGGGCCAAGTCACGCAAAGGCACAACGGCATCCTTGTTCATGCTCCTTGTTGTGCCGTTCTTCATCCGCTTAACACTTTCAGCCAACCGCTCCAGGACGATCTTTTTCAAACCCGTCAATGGAACATCTGTAATGATCCCTTCCGCTTGCTCCAAGGATAACTTCTTCCCTTTCTCAAGCCTCCGATTGATCTCCTCAAAACAATCATCCCCCTGCTCCAGGGCATTGTAATAAAGGTCTCGGTCCAACTTGGAGAACCCCTTGATCGCAATATTAAGATGTCCACTGCCTATGAGGATATAATTCAAAAGGATGCGCCCGGCACGACCATTGCCATCCCTGAAAGGATGTATCGTTTCAAACCATGTATGGGTCAAAGCCGCCAGCGTTACAGGCGAATACTTTGACAGCTTCAAGTGCCTGTTGGTCCAGCGAACCATCAAATCAACAGCCTCACGCACATAAAAATGATCGATCGGTTTGAACTTAGACTGCGTCACTTCGGCTGTTGTCTTACGAAAGTCCCCGATCTCGCCAATATAAGTGCCAAGTTCCCTCTCATACCTCATGAGGATCGTGTGGATCTGCTTAACATCCGCCATGCGCAGGCAAAACTCTCCCTCACGCCACTGGTTATACGCATACTCATAGATGGTACTCGCCGCCTCAAAATACCCAAGGATCGCCGCAGCCTTCTCTTTATTGGTCTTGCTGTTATGCTCCAGGACATCGATCAGCTCCTGCCGATTGGCAAAGACGCCCTCGATGGCAATAGAATTGCGAATCTCCTCCCGAAAGAGCGAATACCACTCCGCGTTCTGGACGGTAACAAGCCGATCGTCATTGGACCGTAACGCCGCGATGGCCTTCTTCAAACCTTTTTCATCCATAAATACAACCCTTTATTTGCGAACCACCTTATATGGTTCGGAAATAGTATATCCTATCAGCGACGATATGCAAGGAATAATATCTCGAATCTATCGAACTTTGCGAACCAAGATCCCAGGAACAAAAACGCGCCTTTGGCGAACCAGTCAACATGGTTCGCAAATTAATAGACATCCTCCGACGAGACTGACATCTAAATACGGGAATTAATCGAACTTTACGAACCTTTCGAAGATCATGTTATGAGGGCGATGGTCAATGTTGTAACTATTAACGACATATATACTTACGAGACGCGTCTAAAAAATGTGCCCCCGGATTAATCTCAGATTATCAGCAGGCTCGGGATCGGGATGACACGCGAGTCATTTCTTTGGCGGGCGCTCGCCAAAGTACTGGTAATAGTTGGTTTCAATCGTGGCATTGAAAAGCTTACGCACCTTGTCCGGCTTGGCGCGCTTAAAAAAATCCGGGAACCGCTGGTCAGGCGTCAGAAAATACAGGGACCAGCCGGTCTTATTCTTCAACATTTTGTTGAGCGCAATATAGACCCCTGTGAGTTCCTTAAGACTCCCGATATGTATGCCGTACGGCGGATTGGAGATCATGACGCCGTATTGTTTGTCGATCCACAGGTCCTTGATATCTTTCTGTTCAAAGGTGATGTCCTTTAAAACGCCGGCTCGCAGGGCATTGGCTTTAGCGTCCTTAATGCGCTGGGGATCAATGTCAGAGCCGAATATCAAAAGATTCCCCTCGGGAAGGATCGCCGCGCGAGCCGCATTGCGGGCATCGTCCCAGGCTTTTTTATCGATCTGAGCCCAGGCCTCGGCAGCAAAAGAACGGTTGAGGCCTGGTGCGATGTTGCGCCCGATCATGGCCGCTTCGATCAGAATGGTCCCTGCCCCACACATCGGGTCAATGAGGATCCGGTCTTTGTCCCAAAAGCTCAAAAGGACAAGTGCGGCCGCCATGGTCTCTCTGATGGGCGCTTCCCCCCTATCCATCCGATAACCCCGCTTGTGAAGCCCCCGCCCCGTTGCATCGAGCGTGAGGGTCGCCACATTGTTGGTGATCGCGATCTCGACGATGAACTCGGGGCCCGTCTCGGGAAGAGCCGTTTCACCGCGATCTCGATCTGAGCCCAAAGGGCGAGGCTCGCTTCGTTTCGCGGGGAGACGGCCAAAGAATTTCTCTTGAAGACGGTTCACGATCGCTCTTTTGACAATGGATTGGCAGGCCCTGATACTCATAAGTGTGGAGCGCACGCATTTGCCGGTGACCGTGATCATCGCATCTTTCGGGATCCATTCCTCCCAAAGGACCGCACTTGTGCCGTCGAACAATTGATCAAAATCACCCGCCGGAAATTTCGCGATCTTAAGGAGCACGCGGTCCGAGACCCGCAGGGAAATATTGAGCCGCGGGATATCATCAAAGGTGGCGGCAAACTCAATCCGCCCATCAGCTGTGGCGTAATCCGTAATCCCCAAGGCCTCAAGCTCGCGCTTGACAACAGCCTCCAACCCAAAGGCGCACGTAACGATCAGAGTAATACTTGTCGCGTTCATATTTTAGACACCTTAAGTTTTCTTAATAACATTTCGTAAAAAAACAGGAACACACTACTTTTTCCTTATAATCAATGAGCTGACTGGCCGCGACCTTAACTTCAGCCTTATCATTCGGTGGCAGCTGCTTGATCGAGCGATCAAATGAGAGTTTAAACTCAAATCTCATAAGCTGGCAAGATGGTTCTTGGCTGATTCATCGCTTGAGAAAGTTTTCCCCTTCTCGGACGCTAATTTCTCAATCTTCTGCCACTCCTTGGGTGTATACGGGGATTTAGCAGTTACTTCACACGGCATCAGCATGATGCCATTCTTGCCAATACCAAAAGCGATTGAAGACCCTTCCTCAAGATGCAAAAGCTTGCGAATCCGGCTGGGAATAGTGACCTGCCCCTTGGTTGTTACTTTGGCAGTCTCGATAATAGTCATACCCATTGTCCTTTCGTTATTATTCCTTACTTCCTTACAGTAAGGATATAATACTTTCGACTCAACGTCAACTTTTCATCATGATCCATATAATCCGCGACAATCTATACGTCATATGCCCATCGGTTAAAACCCGGAACACACTACTTTCCTTATAGACTCCTTTATATTAAATGACCGTTCCCCGTTAATTCAAGCTAAAGCAACTTATCATAATCCCTGCTACAAATTCATTGTACGATCCATGTCCCGACGCTCTTTTTTGGTTGGACGGCCTTCGCCTTTAGCACGACGCGGCACCCATCCACCCTTAATAAGTGCAAGCTTATCTTTCTCCGCTTGAGGCGTTATGTCTTCACAACACTCTTTGACAAGCACAGCCCCAACACGCTTATCAATGCATTTCAAAACTCGATACTGCCAACTCAGACCATCTTTGCGGACAACAATCACCTGGCCAACACTAACGACCCGTGAAGGCTTCACCTCCTGCCCGTCAATATTGACCTTATGCCTTTTACACAAATCCGTTGCCACCGGTCGTGTCTTGCAAATCCGCACGGACCATAACCATTTGTCAACACGAACACTCATGGGAACAGAATCCATAAGCGTCACAGATCCCCAAATTTATAATGCTTACGCACGGCCTTTTTAACGTGCCAAGTACAGCTTAATCCTTTCGGAAATGTCACAAGGTCGCTCTTACCAAATGAAACAGTCTCAAACGGCGTTTTAACTGTCACATCACCATCGAGGAATAAACAGATCTCCTGTTCATCATATTGCCAATCAAACGTTGAGACTTCTTTGGTCCATATCGGCCAGGATCTTACACCCAAATCAATAAGCTTTTGCTCCGTCGGCTTTTCAACTATTACCTTAAGCGTATGTGACATTAATTACCCCCCTACTTGCCATAATAACCGGCCTATTAAACCCGGATTGTGCAATAGCCGTCTTTCATCGACGCAACCGTTGGCACAAAAACATGCGTTGTTATTTCAACTGGCCTTCCACAATTTTACCGTCTAGGAAAGGCCCGGGTTCAACCCGCATTACCTCTGTCTATTGAAAAATGCGGGTTAAACAATTCGATACCTTGCCGAGCGGGTATGCCCTTCCTTGGCAACGACTCCTGCCGCGATCAAAGGCGCAATCAATTGATTAACTCGGGCACGATTGACATGCATGACACGGCAAATATCTCCTGAGCCTAAAACCCCCTGTTTAGTCAATAAATCAAGCAATTCGCGCTGTTTAGGCGTCCACTCCCTGCCATCGGCCTTAATTGAACGTAACCGTTCAGCCAAGCTCTCCATAGATGTCTGAAGGCCCAAAGCAAAATATTCTATCCAGTAAGTATAATCATAATCCATTTCATGCGTTTCATTGATCATCTGGTAATATTTTGCCCGATTAGCTGCAAAATATTCATCCAACCCTAAAGAATGCGCCGGATCATACCCGCCCTGTAATAAAATCCATTGCGATAAAGCCCGCGCCATACGGCCATTCCCGTCAACAAACGGATGAATCGCAACAAATTCATGATGAAATATCGCGCTTCGAATGATCGGGTGTTCCTGTTTTGACTTCAATAACCAGGTCTGAAGCTCGCTCATCCGCCTTAAGACATCTTTGGGCGAAGGGGGCGTATATATAACTTGATGCTTTGCGTTGACGACATAATTCTGCAACTTACGCCAACATCCCGAACGTGCAACTGGCAGAAGGCCTTTTGTCATTTGTGCGTGAAGGGAACGTATTCGGGCTGTCGTGCAGGCAGTGTCCTGATGCGCAATGATCCAACGAAGCACAGCAATACAATTCTTTACTTCAGTCTTTTGCTTTGATTCCGCATCAACATCTTTCCCGTCAACAAGCGCAGCCACTTGTGCTAATGATAATGTGTTTCCTTCTATCCATGTTGAAGAATGCGCGTCGCGACCAAGCGCATCACGCGTGACCTTGATTCTAACGAGGGATTCAGCAGAAAGGCTTTTTAACGCAGATGATAAGAGTATTGTCCGTTCCAGGCAAGCCGAAAGATAGTTTGTTAAACGATATGTTGGACTAAACATGAAGGAATCCTAACACATTGTATAGTGTTTGTATAGTACATTGTATAGGACTCTCCGCAGGCTCAACGGAACGGTTTAAAACCACTCCCTACCATTCCACCGGGAAATAATCTTTGAGGAATTTGCCGCACCAGTGTTCGCCGGTCAGGATGCCGTTGAAAAAGGGGTCGCATACTCGGGCGGCTCCGTCGACAATATCCAAAGGCGGCTGGAAGTCGTGTTCTTTCTGCTTGCGCATGGAGATGGCAAAAGGATCTTCGTCCGTCACCCAGCCGGTATCAACGGCATTCATGAAAATGCCGTATTTGGCCAGGTCGCTCGCCGACGTGTGGGTCAGCATGTTGAGCGCGGCCTTGGCCATGTTGGTGTGCGGATGACGGTCGGTCTTGACGAACCGATGAAACTTGCCTTCCATCGCCGATACATTCACAATATGTTTCTGCCCCGTATTCTGGCGCTTCATCATCCAGGACAACTTATTGCAAAGCACAAACGGCGCAATGGCATTGACCAGCTGAAGCTCGATCATCTCGGACGTCGGGATATCACCGAGGCGCAGGCGCCAACTGTTGGTTTCACGCAAATCAACCTGCTGAAGATCCGCGTCCAGCTTGCCGTCAGGGAATACTTTTTCGACAGAAAGGGATTCGTCATGCACATACGGAACCTGCGAAAGTTTGGCGGACGCACACAGGCCAACTCCGGTCATTTTTCCGTTCCAGGCCACAGGTAGGGATGATTCAGCCACACGCGGCGCATCTCTGGGGTCAAGCCCCAGCTCCTTCTTGCACTGCTCAAAAGGACGGAGCAAGCACTGGACTTCAGGTGATAAGTCCTCAAAGTGCAGGGCTTCATTGGCGATCATGTGCGCATAAAATCCCGGCGGACGACGCACCGTCTGAGCGGCATTATTGACCAGAAGATCAAGCCGGTCATATTTTTGTTCGATAAACTTACAAAACATCTCCACACTCGGCGTATGCCGCAGGTCAAGCCCGTAAATGTGCAGGCGGTCGCCCCACTGCTTAAAGTCCGCCTCACGGGCATACCGCATCGCACTATCGACGGGAAAGCGTGTTGTGGCAATCACGCGTGCACCGGAGCGCAGCATCATGAGCGCCGCCTGATACCCAATCTTCAGGCGCGACCCCGTGATCACCGCCACCTGCCCCTCGAGCGATGCTATCTGAAACCGCTTGGCATAATTAAATTCAGCACATTTGGGGCACATCGAATCATAAAAGAAATGCACCTTCGTAAATTCCTGCTTGCAGACATAACAGGAATCCGGCTTGATAAGCTCCATGCCCTCTCCCGCCGCCTCACGCGCCGGACCTTCCAGGCATTGGGGTGCCGTGAATACCGCCGCTTCGCGCGCCGCCCGGATCCCGGTTGCCGCACGCGCCTTACGTTCATGCGTATCGATCTGCTGTTTCTTCAGACGAACCCTGTCGCGCTTGCGTTTTTCAAACTCAACCCGGTCGGGCCGCGAGATCATCCCGGCGGCCTTTCGCAAAGCCACACTTTGCGCCGTTGATAAACCAGCTAATTGAGAACTGTCCTGAACCAGTCCTTCCAAAACACGAATGCACTGCTCAATATCCTGCGGTGTGTGCTGTGACGTTGACATTATTTCCTGTTCACAATTTATTATATTTCGTATGCCGCCCGTGGCATTTTGCAACGGGATACTTCTCGGCATTCTTCTTCATTTTGGAGTCGATCGCCTGTGGCAAGTCTATATCAAGATCATGCGCCAGTTCAAAAAGATACCACGCCACATCCGCCAACTCGTCAGCGATCTCATCGCGGCACTCTTTGCCGTGCCGCACGACTTCTTCGGCGGATTTCCACTGAAAATGCTCCATGACCTCACCCGCTTCCAAAACCAGCGACAAGGCCACATCCTTGTGATTATGGAACTGCTTCCAGTCCCGGGCCTCACGGAATTGCATGATCTTAGCTGTAATGTCTTTTATCTCACCCATGACTTCTCTCCGGTGCTACTGGCTTTGCAGGAGCATCTTCTCTGGTCCCGCGATTGCGGATAATAAGCCCGTCGAGAAAACGCCGCAGGAGCTGATCGCCGCAAGGCATGTATTGCGGCTGATCCTCTTTACGAAAGATCGCCGACAATTCCGATGATGTGGTCTCAAATTCTGCCAGGCGCAGGATCTCCATGATGTCCGTGTCCCTCAAGTGCAGGGCGACACGGAGTTTCTTCATAATGTCATTGTTCGTAAGCATGCGATTCCTTTCTTATTGTATAATAAGAATATGCTATTTATTTCTTTTGTCAAACCGGTCGTTGCCGGACTCTCCACGGGGGCATTCTGCATGTCCACCTGCTTTCCCCTCTTGGCGGCCTTCATGGCGAGTGAAGAACGCACCTCAAGAAAAAACCTTGGCCTGATCCTGTATTTTCTTGCCGGGCGCTTTCTGGGCTATATGCTTTTCGCCCTGCTCTTTGGCCTGCTCGGGCAACGCCTGCGATCCCCTGTTATTTCCCTTATTGCTGACGCGTCCCTGATCCTTGTTTCTTTGGTCATGATCCTGCAGATCTTCGGGATCCTTCGACGGAACATCCCTGCCTGTGCGGCGGCGGGCGCTGGCAATAAACCTGCAAACACGCCCACTCATTGGAAGGCCGTTCTTATGGGTTTTCTCATGGGCGTCAATATCTGCCCGCCATTTTTGCTATCCCTAAGCTATGTTGTTTCCCTGCGAGATGTCCTGCAAAGCCTGCTATATTTCACGATATTCTTTCTTGTTAGTTCACTCTACTTTCTACCCATGGTCTTTGTCGGCATGCTTGCCAAAATAAAAGAAATCCAGCGCGTGGCGCGGCTGTCAGGTATGATAACAGCTGTCCTGTTTATCGTCTACGCGGCTTATGCGCTCGCACAACAACTGACAACCGGAAGGTAGAATCTCATGATGTTCGGCGCAAAATGGATTGCGAAGATTGATGCCGTCGGCGCATGGATCCTGTTTTTCCTGATCCTGCTGTTCATCGTGACCGGCTATGGCATGACCAAACAGATCATGGATCCGGCGCTGGCTAAATACATCCACACCCAACTATTGCCAGTTCCTCTTTTCATTTTTTTCATGATCCATGCGATAAAATCTTTATATAAAAAGCTCAAAGACTGGTGCCTGTTCAAGTCTGAACTCTGGCTTAATATTTACCTTTATTCTTTAGCCTTTATGGTAACAGGCCTTTTTATCTGGCTTCACTTCCGGTAACCTATGCCCGACCTGCTCAAGAAGATCATCGCCTTCCTTTTTATGCTGACCGTTCTTGGCTCTGCGGCCGGCGTCATCAGGCACCGCGCAAGTATCATTAACCGCGAGGAGGATCCTGTGAAATTCCATGAAGCACTGTATTATAAGAAAGCTGTCGGGGATATTGTCCAGTGCCAGTTATGCCCGCACCAGTGCGTGCTCGCTGCCGGACAGTATGGGCGCTGCAAGGCCCGCAAGAATATCGCCGGGCGCCTTTATTCTATCGTCTACGGCAAGATCGCCACCTGGCATGTTGACCCCATTGAAAAAAAACCCTTCTTCCATGTCCTGCCCGGACACGAAGCCTTCTCGATCGCTACCACCGGCTGTAACCTGCAATGCCTTTTTTGCCAGAACTGGGAAATATCCCAGACGCTCCCGTTCGATATCAAAACCCAGGATGCCGCACCGGCAGATATCGTGGCGCAAGCCCGCCAGCGCGGGGTCAGCGCCATTGCCTTCACCTACAGCGAACCCACGATCTCTTTTGAGTATGTCCTTGATATCGCCAAATTAGCCAAAGCGGCCGGCATCAAGACCCTCATGGTCAGTAACGGCTACATCGCCCAGGAACCACTGCGGGAACTTCTGAAATACATTGATGCTTACAAGATAGACTTCAAAGGCTTCGACGAGGAATTCTACAAAAAACTAACCGGCGGGCATTTACAACCGGTCCTCGATAGCCTAAAAACGATCCATGACAGCGGTGTGTGGCTTGAGATCGTGACCCTGCTTGTCACCGGGCAAAATGACACAGACCCGCAGATCCGCGCTCTTGTCCGGTGGGTCAAAGAAAATCTTGGCCCGGACGTCCCTTTGCATTTTTCACGCTTCTCGCCGCAATATAAAATGCTGAATGTCCCCTCCACTCCGCCGGAAACCGTGATCCGCGCCCGCGCCATTGCTATCGAGGAAGGCTTAAAATACGTCTACACCGGCAACATCGCCTACGCCCCCGGCGAAACCACCTTCTGCCCGGAATCAGGTGACAAAGCGATCATCCGCCAGGGCATGTCCACTGTCTACAACGGACTTAATCACGGCACTTGTGCTGACGGCGAAAAGATTCCGGGGCTATGGGATTAACCGGTCATGCTAATTTAAAGATGGAATTCAACGATCCTGTGAATCCAAATAAGACACTGATACCCGTACGGAACGGTCGCGACCGTTCCCTTTCAAATAATTGTGCATACCGCTGGTTGCAAAGCCTTGCACTTTTCTGGAAAAAGATTAAACTAAATTTGACTATTATTCTCAATTAATAGAATGGCATATGGATTGAACTCAAATTTTTTCTTGAAGGCAAATTGGTGGAAGCAAAGTTAAAATAAAAACGCACGTTTTGTGCGCACAACCTATCATCGATGACAAACGACTAATACACAATCCGAATTTACAGCATATACTCAAATCAATCAGTCAAAAAAAAGGGGAACAAGCCGGAGCTTGTTCCCTAATTTGGCGTCGTTAACACGACTTGTTAACGACTGGACGACAAAATTATAATATCAAGATAAGGGAGAAAAGCAAATGAAATATCGCCTCGGCATTGATCTCGGTTCAACGTCACTTGGATGGTGCATATTAAAGATCAATGACAAATCCTCTGTTAATATTACTGACATGGGCGTTCGGATCTTTGATGATGGGCGTGACGCAAAGAGTAAAGAGCCTCTCGCAGTAACTCGACGGGCAGCGCGCAGTGTCCGACGTCGCCTAGAACGATACAAACGACGACGCCAACGCTTAATGAACGCCCTGATCAATGCAGGATTAATGCCCAGAGATATTCTTGAAAGAAAAAGAATCGAAATGCTTGACCCGTATGCCCTGCGTGCCCGCGGACTTGACGAAAAACTAGTCCTTTACGAGCTTGGCAGAGCCATATTCCAGCTCAATCAACGACGCGGGTTTAAAAGCAACCGCAAATCAGATAAAAAGTCAACCGACAGGGGGCCAATCAAAACCGGTATAAAAAACCTTCAACATATTATCGAAACAACACAAGCCAGAACACTAGGCGAATATTTCTACCGCATCAACATAACTAAGGATGCTGACAAGCAACATACCAAAACACCAATCCGTATAAAACACGACGTCACTAACTGCAGTATCTATCCCGAGCGGGCAATGTATGAGCACGAATTTAACAAACTTTGGGAAAGCCAAAAGCGTTTTCATCCTTTGCATCCTCTCTAGCCCAAGGAAAAGACCTGTTAATATCACCTCTCATCATTTCCATTAGAATCTCCGCCGATGACGTTAACTACTGAAAGTAAATATAATCTAATGTGGCTAATGGTAATGTTTGACTTGCCTGTTACTGAAGAAGATGAACGCAAGAATGCAACAAAATTTAGAAATTTTCTCTTGGATCTTGGTTTTGAAATGGTCCAATTCTCTGTTTATTTCCGCTTCTGCGGAACTCGCGAAAAAACAGAGAAGTTTATTCGCGCCATACGGATACATATGCCACCAGAAGGAAGTATATCAGTATTGTTTTTCACCGACAAACAATTCGCAAACATTATCAATATCCAAAATAGAAAGATTACAAAAACCCATAAAAAAGATGACCAATACATGCTTTTTTAAGTATAAACCACTTTTTTCCCATGCACCAATAAATCTTAAAGCCTTGGATCGCAAGCCTTTAAGATTTAGATATTCTAACCACTTAAATTTTGTCGTCCAGTCGTAACAAGAACCGTTTGATTGACCAAAGTAACGATATTCTAACCACTTAAATTTTGTCGTCCAGTCGTAACTTTGCCTCCCAACGCTGTTGTAACTCCAAAATTCTAACCACTTAAATTTTGTCGTCCAGTCGTAACAGGATTCATGGCTTCCATAAATCCCATGCGATTCTAACCACTTAAATTTTGTCGTCCAGTCGTAATGGATACGATACTTCACAGGGCATCCTGATTCCCGTACGGAACGGTCGCGACCGTTCCCTACTTTCTCCATTCGCAAGAGCCCAATTTTCTTCATCCTGCTCCCATTGAGCCGGGTTATGTCGGATATATTGCCTGATTCGGCACAAATCA
>CAIOPG010000017.1 GCA_903860135.1 Candidatus Omnitrophota bacterium
TCTAAAGAATCATCAGGCGCAGGATAAAAAACAACTTGGGCGGTTGGTTGTTGGAGCGCTGAGAAGTATGCAGAAAAGGCCTGAATTGACTAAAAAGTTCTTCGAGAATTATTTAACATAATCAATGCAACGATCTATAATTGTCTAGTTTTTCACATTGCTACGGCAATAAAGTTTCTCATGATTCATAATAAACTACTTTATATTAAGAAATTTCCTTGTTTCAAACAACTCGATACAAAAAGCTTCAACGAGATCTAAAGAAACTAACAATTCATCATCATTATAGTCGACAACTTTTAATTTCCAATTACGAATATACTCATAAAACTCAGTTTCACTATTAATACAGTGTCCATTAACTCTACTTCTAATATTCTTTGATAAAGTCGCACCAGTATCTCCATTACCATCGTAATGCAATTCTTGAAGTATCCGTTCTTTTAACAACCTTGTTTCCGAATCGCCTCCCTTGCCAATATAAACAATATGCTTGCCATCATAAAAAGCATACAATCCTTTTTTCTTGATATCACTGAACAATTTATAATTCTTTTTGTTACCAGCTTCAAAGAAATCCTTCAAATCAATGCCTTGCTTTGCTTCAAGCAATTTGAAACATTTTACACATTGCTCAATAACTTCCTTTTGCTTCATTAAATAATTTCCCAATTCCATAAACACCTCCATTGTAGTCCCAACTCACACAATTCAACACCCCACCGTGTTTGGCAATAGGGGTTGCCTCTATCCATGTGAAAGGTTCTGTCCCGCGAGGACAGCTCGCCCAGGCCTGAAGTGCCCGCTCATTCTGATGCGCGTATCCTTCATAACAAGGTAACACCACCAACCCGTCGGCGTCTAAATAATTTATATAATTCCCCACCGCCGAATCCTTATGCTTGGAATCATGATCTATAAAAATCGGCATCTCGTGAAAACCTAACCGATGCTTTTCCAGAATTTTTCTTAAAGCACGATCAAACTTTGGATGACTCTTCTGCGGCTCATTGATCATCACCGTATTCTCATTCAGAAACCGCACACACCCATCAGCATGCCCGTAAGGATCCCCTGGCTCAACCGGTATCATGACAATCTCATCGACGCCCAGAACGTCCTTAAGTTTATCCAGCAAAACCTCTTTGGAATAACCCGGATTTTCCCTGTAAATCCGTTCGGTCATGATCGCTTTTCTTTTAAACCGGACAACATTCCCGCCGTCGATCACAACATCCACGCTATCCGCCATAATACCAATAGCCTCACACACCTTAGACGGATCAGTAATAGTTTGCCGCCATTGCAACGTGTTCAAATACGATGGCGCATATTGAAACTGAACCAGCTCTTGCGAAGCTCCTCTCACGGGCATATAATCCCGGCACCAAATATCCCTGGTATACGGTAAAAGCCCCCACGGAATTCCGGAGGTATTCACAATGTCAGTAAGGCACTTAAAAAACGCAGGGAATCTGTCAGGCAAGAGCGCTGAGAAATATACTGTTTTGCCAGGGAAACTATCTGACGCTGTTTTTATCAACATTATAATAGCCATTATTAATGCTCATTATCTATTGGACCATGTGCCACAATTCCTACATCAAATAACAACTTTATAATAAGTAAAAAGATCCTCCACCGGCTCACGCCACCATCCCTGCAATTCCGGATGCCTTTCCAGAAGCCTTTTAAAATAAAGCACTGCCCGTTCATTTCCTCGACTTAACTTGATCGACGTCACATAATATGATGCGGCTTCATGATATCTACCGGTATATTCCATCACAGCACCCATATTCTTCCAGGCATGCCAATCGCGATCATCGCAATAACGCCGTCCCCACTTCATCCAGTACTGCTCATCTAGGTCTAAGGCAATACGACAATGATCCTCAGCCGCCACAAAGTCTTGCTGGATCAAACAACAGAAAGCCGCGTTATTATGTGCCCAATATAAAAGAAAGGAATTCCCTGATCCGACCCTGATGGTCTGAAGATAATAATTCAATGCCCCCGGGAAATCTCTCTTTGCTTCATGTAGCTGTCCCATCTGAAAATACAGACTTGCCTGATATTCCTTAAGAATCGGATTCTCCAAAACCTCCTTACAAACAGCAATCGCTTCGTCAAAAGAACCGGCCTCCTTATACGCTGACAACAAATCACAGATAGCTGAAAACTTTCCACAAGGACTTGGTGTTAATTTGTAATACCGCCGCTCATCTGCCACCCTAGCTTCATTCAATGGAGAAAATTCCTTCTTGAGCATCAGCGAAACAAAAAGCTCTTCCTGCATGTCCTTCATCTTTAGATTCATCATCATGTCCCCCCAAGATCAACCACACAACACACACCAAGAAACCAAAATCCTGCTTCGATTAAGCAGCATATTCCATCCCGGCGACAACGTCATGTCGGGCAATAAATATATCCCACAGGTACAGCACAACTATCAAGCCGATTGACTCCCGATCTGTTGGCCCCTTTCGTTAAAAATACGGATCATCGATCCCTGGCGGATACTGACAGAACTCTGCGTATACCCCAATAAAGCATCCCCCGATTGCGATCCCAACTGCTGCCCGTGTTCATCATAAATGTAGATCATTGCTCCCCGCTGAACAACACATCCGATGGCCATAACATTTCTCCTTGTATAAAGTTATTCCTGATAAAAACTAGCTACAAGATCAAGCTTAACTTACCCCCGCGACAACATCATGTCGGGCTATAAAATAAAAAACCGCCCGGGAATCTCGTTCACGGGCGGTAAAAAATTAACAAAAAATTAGTATTTATTCTCTTAACCTTAATTTAATATCCTTAATTAATTTTTGACGAGAGTAAACATCCATTGGCTGTCCTCCAGAAAGCATTCCCAAAAATAATATTGGAATCATTCCATTTTTTAAAAACGTATCTTCCACCTGATCTCAGACTTAAAGTTAACAGCCAAACACTTGGCACTTCACCAATAGACTCTTGCGGTCCTTCAGGAATATTTTTTAAAAAGATATTTAAATGCTCTTGAACGAACGGCATAAATTCTCCTCCCTTTTATAAATATAAAATTAAAACTCCCCCAAATACCCCTCCACCATTCCCCTAATCTCCGCCTTAAGGCTGGCGGGTTCAAGGACTGTCAGGCAGGGGATCCAGTGCATGATGATGTGTTTTATCTCATCAGGATGCGCGGGAAATGTTTCGATGATGATCGATCCGTCTTTGTGTTCTTCTACGGTCTTTTGAAGTGGGAGATATTGCCGGTCCTTGAAAAATGAAACAGCTCCGGCGGCAACCTTAATAAGGACGCGGTCGCCACGCACTTCATCAAACCAGATATTCACGCTGTCACCCAGGATCTTGTCGATGTTCACGGTTGTGATGAAACTCTCATCGAGGATCCGCACATCCCTGATACGGTCTGCCCGGTATTTCTGGATCTGCTTTTCGCCCTTCTTGACCGCGATCAAATACCAGAACCCGTCAAAAAACGCGATCTTGAGTGGCTCCAGAAAATACTCCTTCTCCACCTGCGCGGCAGATACATAATTGATCTGAACACGGCTATTCTCAAGGATTGCGGCTTCGAGGAACTTGATATCGGAAGTTGCCGGAAGCGGTGTCTTTCTGGCCGGAACTTTCGCGTAATACGCCGTCGCCAGATCCTTGCCCCGAAGGCGATTAAAAAGATCCTTAAACGAAGCCTCAAAAGTCTCTCCCAAATCAGCGGCAACTTCACCCATGAACGATAAGAGCGACGCCTGTTCTTCGGTCAGTGAAAATTTCCCCAACGTAAATCCGCCGATGAACTGATACCGGCCATTGTCCATATCCTCGATCGGATACCCTGCATTCTTGAGGATCCGAATATCCCTCTGGATGGTACGCTGCGCCACATTCAGCTGTTGCGCCATATCCCTGGACGCAATTGATTTCCCTTTATCAAGAATCGACAGGATCACGATCAAGCGTTCAATAGACTTACGCTGACCGTCGGATTTCTTACCCTTGCCTGTTCGCTTGAATGTTACGATCTTCTTAGCTGGCATGATTTACCCTTTCTGATTAAAAGACTCCCTTATCTTCAATCATCCCCATTAACTTTGATAAAATATCCACCATCGCCGCCGTATCCAGCCCGCAATAAGCTTCAAGATCGGCGTAAACTCTGGCACGATCGGTTGGATCAATGCCCGCACCGTAAGTAACACGCACGTATTCACCCGTAGCTTGGCCGCCGTCGGCAATAGCCATCCCGACGTAGCTCTTGCCGGTCAATGCAGGAAGGACTTTCTTCAACGACGCCGAACCATGCTGAGCCGGATGATAATAAATAAAACTTCGGAAAGGAATGATCAGGTCATCCATTCTCATATTGATCTCACGGCACCAATCGGCATATTCCGGGAAAGCATCTCCCAGCTCTTTAAGGCGGGCTTTCTCAAAACTCATGTTGTACGCTAAAATGGTTCCATCAAGGCCAAGACAAAGCTTCAGGGCGTGTAAGAAATACAGGCGTGGATCATCTGATGCTTGATGCAGAAATTCGAAATGTTCTGGCACAGCTTCCGGTGAACTCTGGCGATGCACTGAAAACTGAAATGGCACCTGCTGGTAAGGCCTGATACCGTTAAAACGCGGAATGGCCTCAAAGATCGTTTCAAAATCCATATACCATAACGGATACTTCAGACCTTTCAGGAAATTCCCTAATGCCCCCTGATCCACATACGGCTGGCCAGTCAACGCGCCATACCGCTGGATCGTCTGATTATCCGTCAGTTTGTAATCATCCGGGATCTCCGCCAGACGGAGAATACCCTGATCAATGAGATCAAACCCCTTGCTTTTGCCGCGCGTGAGTTCAACCACATGCGCCTCTGGCAAAAAGGCCCAGCACCCCGGTTTCATCGGACATTCATATGGTTTGCCACAATGTTCCCGAATGCCAATATGCGGACAAACAGGCATATCAATGATTTTTAGAAAGCCATCAATCCAGCCCGGCATTCTCGCGATAAATGGCACAAGCTCTTCCGTAACATCCACCAGCGTAAAGAATGCCCCTGCCTCAATATCACCCTGACGCACATATTGATTATTGATATGCATGAGATAACAGCGGTCAACACTGATCCCTGCTTGTTCATAACAGTAGCGCTGAAAAGCAATATCCTGCAGATACACTTCTTTAACAGACGTACTGCACTTGACCTCAACCACATCCCACATGCCTCTGAGCGTCACCGACGGGACAAGAATATCCGCTCTGGAATATAACCTTCCGGCCTTAACCCCTGCCTCATAGATCGGTTTAGGATCCTGCGACGATAAGAGCGTGCGCGTGTCTTCAATGTTCTTTTGAAAGTTATCTTCCGAGATACGCTGGCCACCGGGAAAACGTGTTGTGGCAAGTTCCCCCACACGATGCCCGATGTCAAAAACCTGCTGTAATCTGTTAGAAGGGGCGGGGATTGTTTCAGGGGCATTGCAACGTGTCCATAACAGCTTAGGACACTGGATGCCGTTTAAGAATTTCGACTTGGTAAGGATCTTAGGGTCTCTGACCAACTTCTTGTCACGGCCCGCATCATACACAAGATCATTGATCAATGACTGAACTTCAAAACCTTCATCATCCATGCGGTCACCTCATGCCATTAAGGGTTCCTCTGCAGATCATCATTGTAGCAGAGTATGCGTTAAGTCTACATGGCATTCACGACAACGTCATGTCGCGACATCGCATAAATCTTTATGCTATCAATCCCTTGTCCGGCCAAGGCTCTGGCGTAATATCTGTAATTTCTTAAGAACATAACAACGAAGTTTATCCCCCGGGATCAACCGTGCCCATTGTCCTGCTTTCGTAAAACTGAATCCCGACGGAATATGCAGTTCGGGAAAATGACCGAACTGTTTTTTCTTGCGACCTGAAAGATAAAGGCTATCGATCAAGGCTTTTTCCGGCGTCGCGATCAGGAACTTCCCATTATCCTTATACCAGTCAAACCCTTTGAAGAAGTTCGGTGAGATCTGATGAATTGAATAAACGCCTGCTTTTGTCCGGATAGTTCGGGCATGCGCCAATGACGCTACGGTGATCGTCTGCGGAACTTGTTCCACGATCCCGTGCAAATGAAGCGCTGTAATAAAGGAAACATACACACGCTGAAACGGGAAAAGATGCGGAAGCACATCGAACGCCGATACCGCGTGCTGTCCCGGGTCTGCCCACACGCCGCGATACAGCTTGATCAAAAGACCCTGGCGCGCCAGTCGTCCCAGGCACTGGACAACCGTCGATGCAGATCTGCCCGACACGGCAATCACCTCGCTGGTCGTAAATACAGGCCGGCCAAGCCTCCTGATAAACACAAATATATTGTTCGTGTCAGACAGCAACATCCGTAAACTCCTCCATGAACTGCGACACCCTGAGTTTGATCTCATCCCACACCTGAGGTGAAGAATAAACCGCTTGATCCTCGGCACCCAAATACGCCACAACAGAATCCCGGAACAGTACATAATCCACCTGAAAAACATTCTCCCTGGCCACGGCAAGATCATCCTTGCCGACTAACGCCCGTTGACACCAGCCAGGATCAAACTGGGAACTTAGCAAAAAAAGATCAAAAATATCCCGGGCCTGCAAAATTGTCCGCCGCGCCATGGCCCGTATCTTTTGTTCCACGGCAGAAGGCGTATCATAATGCATCACAATAAGCGGTGCCATGCGGTAGGGCCGTAAGACCTGATCCGCAACAGGGGTCGCCATCGCTGTTCCCTTTGTCTCGCGTCTGGAAAACTCTACCTTGGTAAATAGATCTTGTCCTGCCGTTGTCATCAATTGCACCTTAAACCGTTGCGTCGTTCCCGTCTGCTTGGCTTTGCCAATATCCGGCGCAACAACCCCGGCGATCCCCAAAGACCGCAGATTGTCCGCAAACCCGCGGGAAGAAAGAATATCCATCGTGATCTTTTTGAGTTTCTCAATGCTCACCCGCTTAACGTCAATATCAATATCTTCAGAATAGCGGATACTTTTAAAGAAAAGCCGAAGATTAACACCTCCCTTGAGCACATACTCTTCCGCCGGGATCCTGCGGATGAACCAGCGCAGAAATTCAATATGAAAAACTTCTCGCACCTGTAATGGCGTGTAAATCATGTTATTCATATTATGAAGTATAGTTTATCTTTAAGTTAATTTCAATACATAATACAAAAACGTATTAATAACGTCATGTCGCGCTACAACAGTAAACCCCGCCCGGAGATTATCTCCCCGGACGGGCTTCTTCAACATAATATTCCCCGGCAACAACAATGGTGTACCGCAGGGATCTTAAGGCTTAACCCCATGGATCTTTTTTAACAGCCAGGCCATATTCTCGCCAAGGACGTTCATGGTCTGCATCCCCTCTTCATCCTTGGAGACCTCGCCGATCTCACGGCCAAAAGCAAAATTCCAGTAGCTGGAACCGACGATCATCATTTCAGAGATCGTAAAGAAATGATTCAACGTGTCAAACGCATGGATCGCCCCGCCGCGGCGGACGGCCAATAACCCGGCGCCAACCTTCCGCCTCAGGAAATTGCCATTAGCCCGCGAAACCAGGCATGTGCGGTCAATGAGGGCTTTCATTTCCGAGGAAACATCCGCCACATAAACCGGTGATCCCAGGATGATGCCGTCAGCATCAATCATCTTTGCGATGCACTCATTGACAATATCTTCAAACGAACAGCGCCTATCCTTCTTGCTGTAACACCCATAACACGCCCGGCACCCGCGCACCGTATGCCCTGCCAGCTGGATCTGTTGGCACTCGATCCCCTGCGCCCGCAAAGGTCCAAAAACCTCCTCGATCAGGATCGACGTATTGCCGTCTTTGCGCGCACTGCCATTGATCGCTACAACTTTCATAAGGACCTGCTTTCTGATAACGGGTTAACCTTCTCTGCTTTTCACCCTTTTGGTTAGCTTAATTTAACACGCCCTTTCTATCTTCGGCAGAAAAAAATAAACACCCCAGCTTATTGCCCGACGTTGAAATTGTGCTATAGTAACTAGATGTTACCTTATTCCGACTATCACTTGCACACACCTCTTTGCGGGCATGCTTCGGGCGAACCCCAGGCCTATGTCAAGCAGGCCATCAAGATCGGCCTTACTGAAATAGGTTTTTCAGATCATGCGCCGCTGGTATCCCATAAAGATTCAACCATCTCGATGGATCATTCCCAGCTTCCCATTTATCACCACATGATCGAAAGTGTGCGCGCCGAATTCGAAGACGAGATCAAGGTCATGGTGGGTATTGAAGCTGACTACATCCCCGGCTTTGAAGAACGCACCAAAGCGATCCTGAAACAGTACCCCTACGACTACGTTATCGGGTCCGTTCACTTCATCGAAAAATGGGGGTTCGATGACCCCATCCAGATGAAAGAATGGAATATCCGTGACGTGAACGAGGTCTACCATGACTACAACCGCCTGTTGAGAAAAAGTGCCCTGGCAAGGATGTTTGACATCCTGGCCCATATCGATCTTGTGAAGAAGTTTGATTTCCACCCGACGGTGGACATGACCGCCGAGATCGAAGAAAACGCGCGGGTGTTCAAGAAGACCGGCGTCGTGATCGAGATCAATACCTCCGGCCTGCGCAAACCGGCCAAAGAGATATATCCATCCCTGCATGACCTGAAACTTTATTGTGCCAAAGGCGTCCCCATCACTTTCGGGTCCGACGCGCACAACCCCAAAGATGTCGGCGCTGACTTTGACAAAGGCCGCGACCTTGCGCTGGCCGCCGGTTACAAAGAATATGTCCTTTTCGAAAAACGCAAAATCACCCGCACCGTACCTTTAGCCTGATCCCCGCACTAACTTTTTAAACCAAAACGCCGGGCGATGTATTGTTCGAGTAACGCGATGAATTCATCGCGGATGTGTGCTCCTTTAAGCACGGTCTTCTTTTGGCCATCCACATAAACAGGAGCCATCAGCTCTTCGGCGGCGCCGGGCAGGCTGATGCCGATATCCGCGTGAGCGCTCTCGCCCGGGCCGTTGACCACACAGCCCATCACCGCGATCTTGAGCTGTTCTATGCCGGGATACGCAACGCGCCACACGGGCATCTGCGCCGCTATGTAGGTCCGGATATCCCGCGCAAGTTCACGAAAATAAACGCTCCGGGTACGCCCGCAACCGGGACAGCTGGTGATGTCTGGAAAGAAATAACGGAAGCCCATTGCCTGAAGGATATCCTGGCAAACCTTGACCTCGCGCGATCGCGGGCTCCCGGGCTCGGGCGTCAATGAAACCCGGATCGTATCACCAATGCCCTGCTCGAGCAAAATTGACAAAGCCGACGCACTCGCGGCAATACCTTTATCCCCGCCCCCCGCTTCGGTAAGTCCTAAATGCAGGGCATGATCGCACAGCCCCGCCAGGCGGGTATAAACCGCCACGGTGTCTTGCAGGTCTGACATCTTTGCACTCAGGACAAGTTTCTCCGCGCTAAGCCCCAGCGCCAGGGCTTGCGACGCACTGGTCAGCGCGCTTTCAACCATGGCTTCACGGATAACAACCCTTCCATCCAAAGGCTTGGGCAAACGGGCATTGTCATCCATCTTCTTCGCCAAAAGCTCCCGGTCGAGCGACCCCCAGTTCACACCGATACGTACCGCTTTCGCGTAGCGCACCGCAACAGCAATGATCGACGCAAAATGAGCATCGCCCCGCTCACCGTGCCCAACATTACCGGGATTGATGCGGTATTTGTCCAGCGCGCGGGCCAGCTCGTCATGGTGCGCGAGGATGGTGTGCCCGTTGAAATGAAAATCGCCGATGATGGGCGTACGGATACCTGACGCGCGCAAGCGACGGATACCCTCCAGGGCACCGCAAGCGGCGGCATCATCATTGATGGTCCAGCGGACCATTTCAGAACCAGCATCAATCAACTCGATCGTCTGGCGTACCGTGGCCTCAACGTCGGCCGTGGGTGTATCGGTCATCGCCTGGACAAGGACCGGACAAGAACTTCCCAGCTGAATATTCCCGACAAGGACTGCCGGTGTTTTACGACGGAGAATTTCGGACATTTTGGTTCATCCTGTGGTTAAGCGGTGGTATAATCATCCCATTGTAATTAAACAATGGAGCCTCATCAATGCAAATCTTTCTGGCACGCACCCAAGGTTTTTGCGCCGGGGTGGCGCGCGCCATCCAGACCGTCGAACAGGCGCTGACAGCTTTCGGCGCCCCGTTATATGTGTTCCACGAGATCGTCCACAACACCTCGGTCGTCGGCCACTTCAAGACCAAAGGGGTTGTGTTCGTCAACTGTATCAACGCTGTGCCACCTGGCGGCCGCCTCATTTTCAGCGCTCACGGCGTATCCCCGGCCATTGTCGATCAAGCCCGGGTCAGAGGCCTGCTGACGATCGACGCCACTTGCCCGCTGGTGACCAAGGTGCATCATGAGGCCGCTTTCTTCGCCGCCCAGGACACACCTGTTATCCTGATCGGCCACAACGGCCATGAAGAAGTTGAAGGGACCTCCGGGTATGTCAAACCAGAGCTCCTGCATATCGTTTCCACCGTCGAAGATATCGACCAGCTAACCATCGCTGCCCATAAGAAAGTGGCCGTTATCACCCAAACCACGTTATCGGTCGATGACACCCGCACCCTCATCCTCAAACTCCGCGGCAGGTTCCCGCGGCTGACCGGACCGGACCGTGAAGATATTTGCTACGCCACTCAAAACAGGCAGGAAGCCATCAAGGAACTGGCGCGCAGTCTGGCACCCGCATCACCTGCCAACAGCCTGATCATTATCTGCGGATCGCCCAACAGCTCCAACTCCAACCGGCTCCAGGAAACCGGAAGCCATCTGGGGGTCACCACCATCATCGTTGACCACGCCGGAGAAATTGATATGGCTCTTCTTAAAAACAAAACCCATATCGGCATAAGCTCGGGGGCATCGGTTCCCCGGGATCTCGTCGATGAGATCATGGCTAGAATATCGAACGCTTATCCGGACAGCACGGTAACAACCTTCGACAACCCTGAGAAAAACATCGTCTTCCCTCTACCGGATATGTGACCTATGGACCTTTCATTCCTGAACAACAGCACCCTTAAGATCAACCTTGACGCCGACCTGCGCCACTTCACAACATTCCGCCTGGGAGGATCCTGTCCGGCGGTGATCGAATGTCAGGATGCCGGCACCTTGATCCAAACGGTGATCCTCCTGCGCGAACGCAAGATCCCTTTCCTGATCATGGGCTTTGGCTCCAATATCCTTGCCTCAGACCAGGGCATCCCCGTTATCATGCTCCGCTACTGTACCGGAAAACCTGTGCTTAAGATCAGCGGCAACACCCTCACCACGGATGCTTCGACCCAACTCGACGACCTCGCTCTTGCGGCGATCAACAGCCGCCTCGACGGGCTAACCGCCATGAGCGGCATCCCGGGAACAGTGGGCGGTGCCATCGCCGGCAATGCCGGTGCTTACGGCCAGCAGGTTGCCGACCACCTGATGGCGGTCACCGCCCTGATGCCGGACAACGCCGTGATCACGATCCCCAGGAACGCTATCCGTTTTGACTACCGTGACTCGGATTTCAAATATAACAACGCTATCATCCTCGAAGCATCCTTCGCCTTGACCCCGGCTGAAGACATAACGGTGCTCCACGCCCGACGCCACGAGATCCTGGAAACACGCCGCAGCAAGCACGGCACTTGGGAAAAGAATCCCTGCGCCGGATCATTCTTTCGCAATATCGAACCCGCCGCCCCCGGTGGTCTGCGCCAGGCCGCCGGATCATTCCTCGAAAGATCAGGCGCCAAAGGCCTTGATGTCAACGGCGCCCATGCCTACCAGAACCATGCCAACATCATCACCCGCGACGACGGAGCCACGGCCCAGGATGTTTACAACCTCACCCTGGCTATGGCGAAACTTGTCAAAACAACATTCAACATTGAGCTGGTACGGGAAGTAAGGCTGTTGGGAGAATTTAAGAACGCATCGACCTGCAATCCCGCAGGTTTCTGGTAACGCGACCTGCAAAGGATACGGCCATCAAGTCTTGAGATGAGACTTGGCGCATCGTGCCGACGGCTTTGGCAAGATATACTTCACACCGATATCAAACGATACCGCCGATATTTCGGTGACGCGAACGACCTTGGCGCGTCCGTTGTAAATATCGATCACCCCGGACATGACAACCTGCAGTTCAACAATATCACCGACCAAATAAGCCCTCGAACTCAGGAACAGCAGACCGCTATGGCTCATATCTTTTGTGGAAGAAAGACTCCAGTCAGCAACGCCATCTGAGGCGCGCGACCGGACAAGGCGGTGCCTCAAGGCAAGGATGCGATGAACGCGCTCGCCCCTGCGGCGTTCTCCCATAACACTATCTTTAGCCATCCTCGACATGCTGATCCTTAGGCAGGGCCGGTCATCCGGACTGGTTGAACAAAACGGCCATATTCTTCAGCTGTTACAAAACCTAAGACGAGTGCCGCCGCCTTAAGTGTCATATTCTCGTTGTGGGCTTTTTTGACCACCAATGCCGCCCGATCATACCCTATATGTGGCACAAGAGCTGTTACGGTCATCAGAGAATTTTCGACATTCGCTTCGAGACGCCGCAGGTCAGGCTCAATCCCCGCCACACAATTATCCGTAAAACTCATGCAGGCATCCGTCAACAGATGGATCGATTGCAGGACATTATAGATGATCACAGGCTTGTACACATTCAGTTCAAAATTACCCGATGCGCCGGCCACCGCCACCGTCGTGTCATTGCCCATGACCTGCGCACAAACCATGGTCATGGCCTCACACTGGGTCGGATTAACTTTGCCCGGCATGATCGAGCTCCCGGGCTCATTCTCAGGGATCGTGATCTCTCCCAGGCCGCAGCGCGGACCGGAAGCCATCCAACGGATATCATTGGCGATCTTCATCAGCGAACAAGCCGCCGTCTTCAAAACACCCGAAAGCTCAACCATGGTATCATGGGCGGCCAAACCTTCGAACTTGTTGCGCGCCGGACGAAAAGGCAGGCGTGTGATCTCGGCGATGATCTCCGATGCTACTTTGCCAAGATCCCGATGCGCATTTAACCCGGTGCCCACAGCCGTCCCTCCCAAAGGGATCTCCATCAGGCGGGGCCAGACAGCATTCAGCCGTTCGACGGTATTCCCCAGCTGGCAGGCGTACCCCGAAAACTCCTGGCCTAACGTCAGCGGGGTCGCATCCATCAAATGCGTCCGCCCGATCTTGACAATGGCTTTGAACTTCTCCGCTTTCTCATCGAGGACAGCCTGCAACCCCTTGAGGGCCGGTAAAAGTTCATGATAAACAGCCTCGGCCGCCGACACATGCATCGCCGCCGGAAAGACATCATTGGAAGACTGCCCCTTGTTAACATCATCATTGGGATGAACAGGATGCCTCGTCCCCATCACGCCGCCCATAAGGACACAGGCACGGTTGCCGATCACTTCATTCAGGTTCATATTGGTTTGTGTCCCACTGCCTGTCTGCCAGACAACCAGAGGAAAATGGGCATCCAGGTGCCCGCTCATCACCTCTTCGGCCGCAGAAACAATGGCCTCCGCTTTCTTGCGGTCAAGCACACCCAGCCGGACATTGGCCATGGCACATGACTTCTTGATGATCGCCATAGCCCGGATGAAGCCCCGGGGAAAGGTCTGGTCCCCGATCCTGAAATTCTCCAGGGACCGCTGGGTCTGGGCTCCGTAATACATACCTGCCGGAACCTTGACATCCCCCATGCTGTCGGATTCAATACGGTATTCCATATCAGTTCTTCTCGATGAAATCTGTCAATAAACGGACCCCGTAACCGGTGGCCCCATGGCCAAAGTACATCCTGGAATCACCGTCGACAAAAGCCGTCCCCGCGATATCAAGGTGCGCCCAGGGGACCTCTCCCACAAACTGATGCAGGAACTCGGCCCCGGTCATCGTGCCGGCAGAACCTTTCTGATTGCTGATGTTCTTCATGTCCGCGATCTTCGATTTGATCATATCCTTCAGCTCGGGATACAGGGGCAATCGCCAGGCCCTGTCGTCGGTCGCCGCCGCACTGGCCAGGATGGCATCGGCCAGCGCATCATTGTTGGACATAAGCCCGGCATAATCATACCCAAGCCCGACGACACACGCCCCTGTCAGGGTGGCGATATCCACAAGCCGCGCCGGTTTATATTTATCGATAACATAAGCGATCACATCCGCCAGGACCAGCCGACCCTCGGCATCCGTATTACCAACCTCGACGGACTTGCCGGCATAACCGGTGATCACGTCACCCGGCTTATAAGCATTGGCATCGATGGCATTCTCGGCCGCGCCAAAAGCAAAAATGATATTTTTCTTGATACCCAGTTCAAGGACAGTTTTTAATGTCCCGATAATGGCCGCCGCCCCGCTCATATCACTGCGCATGGTTTCCATACTGCCCGACGGTTTCAAATTAAGCCCGCCCGAATCAAACGTAAGGCCTTTACCAACAAGCGCGGTGTAAGGCTCATCGTTGCGTCCGCCATTATAACAGGCAACAACAATCCGCGGCGCCTGCGCACTGCCTCTGTTCACCGCCAGGATAAGGCCAAATTTCCCGGCCGCAAGCTCCTTGCGCCCCAAAACATCAAGCGTTACCTCCTTGTTGCCCTTCACAAGGCCACGCACCGTCTTTGCGAGGTATTCCGCCGTTGTTATGTCGGCGTTCTCATTAATAATATCACGCGTAAAATTCACCGCTGCCGCGATCACGTTCAGCTTGGTATACAGTGCTTTTTTTTCGGCGACAATGTGCAGATGTTTATGCTCTACTGTCGTATCCTCTTTCTTGCGGGTGATGTATTTCTTCCAGGCATAGGCACCGATCACATGCGCATCGATCAAAGCCCTGACCACATCTTCCCCGTCACGGTGGACGACAACTTCGATATCCGCAGTCTTTTTAAAGAAAGAAGCTCCCAATGCCCGCCGCAAAAGAACACGCAGGGAAGGCAATGTCAGCTCTTCCTCCTTGCCAAGGCCTAAAAGAAGCACCAGGCATCGGCCACAAACGACCGGGAACATTTCCCCTTTGGTGCCCTCAAATTTCCCTGAACCAAGAACCGCGTTCAAGGCCGCCGCAACGCCTTTGTCAACAACAGGAACAACCCCGGCACTGACCTGAGCGGCTGTCAAACAGACAAGCGCGGCCGGTTTGTTAAATAAAGCTTTGGGAATAAAACTGATCACACACAACTCCTTGTTAAATTAAACTCTTCGGGTAACGGGAACATAATCGCGCCGCTGAGGCCCGACATAGATCTGACGCGGACGCCCGATCTTCGAGCCGCCAGGAACCTCGATCATCTCTTTCCAATGGGCGATCCATCCGGGCATGCGGCCTATGGCAAACATAACCGTGAACATATCCTTGGGAATGCCGATGGCCTTGTAGATCAAACCACTGTAAAAATCCACATTCGGATAAAGATTCCGCTCAACGAAATAAGGGTCTCTCAAGACAGCTTCTTCAAGTTGGATCGCGATCTCAAGCAAGGGATCATCAATACCCAGCTTGCCCAGGAGTTGATGGGCGCACTGCTTGATGATCTTCGCGCGCGGGTCATAGCTCTTGTAAACACGATGCCCGACACCCATCAGGCGAAAGGTGTTGTTCTTGTCCTTGGCCATATCAATGTATTTCTCGATCCCGCCGCCATGGGCATGGATCATCTCGAGCATATCAATGACGGCCTCATTGGCCCCGCCATGCAGGGGACCCCAGAGAGCACAGATCCCCGCCGAGACTGACGCAAAAAGGTTGGTGCGCGCGCTACCCACAAGCCGTACCGTTGAGGTCGAACAATTCTGCTCGTGATCAGCATGAAGGATGAACAGCACCTTCATGGCCTGAACGACCTCGTCATAGATCTTGTACGGCTTGGTCGGCGATGAGAACATCATATTGAGAAGATTAGGGACATACTCCATATCTTCATGGGGATAAATAAAAGGCTCACCGATGGATTTTTTGTACGCGAAGGCCACGATCGTCCTGACCTTGGACATTAACTGGATGGCGATCCGGTCGAAATCTTCCTTTGTCGGATTCATCATGTCTATGCCGGGATAATACGCCGACAACGAACATACCATCGATGCCAGAACGGCCATCGGATGCGCGCTCGAGGGATAACCGTCGAAAAAACGTTTCATGTCCTCATGGATCATCGAGTGATCCGTGAAATTCTCGGAAAGGCGGCGCAACTGCTCGGCTGACGGCAATTCACCATAAATAAGCAAATGCGCCACTTCCAGGAAACTCGAGTGCTCGGCAAGCTGTTCAATAGGATAACCGCGGTAACGCAGGACACCGGCATCCCCGTCGAGATAGGTAATAGCGCTCTCGCAATTGGATGTATTCCCGAAGCCATGATCGAGCGTGACGTAATTCGTCAACGTACGCAGCTTGGAAATATCAATGCCTTTTTCACCTTCGGTTCCAACAACAATAGGCAGTTCAAACGTATTCCCGTCGAGAATAACTTTAGCCGGCTGAGGATGCTGTTCCATTCAACGACCTCCAATGCAAAGATTTTTCATTGCCCAGATACCGTATGTCCCCGAAGGACCTGGGTCTCAACATCCCGTTTAATAATACAAACATCCGGCAAGATAGTAAGGAACACATCCACTACTTCCGGATCGAAATGGGCTCCGGACATCTTTCTTATTTCAACTGCCGCCGCCTCAACCGACCAGGCATTCTTGTACGGCCTGTCAGATGTCAAGGCATCAAAAACATCACATACCGAACAAATACGGCCAACTAAAGGGATCTCTTTACCCTTTAAACCTACAGGATAACCTGCCCCATCCCAGCGTTCATGATGCGTGCGTGCGATCGTTTCGGACATCTTAAGGAACGATGAATCTCCGCCGGAAAGGATCTCTCCGCCTATCCAGGCATGTGTCTTCATAACCCCCCACTCCTCGGGGGTCAGCGAACCGGGTTTCAAAAGGATACTGTCCGGGATCGCGATCTTGCCGATATCATGGAGCGGAGCCGACGCCAAGATCAGTTCACACTCTTCCCCGGTCATCCCCATGGCACGGGCTAGGCAAGCACAAAAACGACTCATGCGCACAATATGCTGACCCGTATCACTATCACGGCATTCCGCGGCATATCCCAACCGGCGGATGACATCAAGCCTGCTATCACTCAGCTCCTTGGTCCGCGCCGCGATCTTAACTTCAAGGTCATCGTTCTTCTCCTGCAATTCCTGATAAAGAAGACGGACTTCAATGATGTTCCGGCAACGCAACACAACCTTGGCCCCATCGTATGGCTTGTTCAGGAAGTCTTTCGCACCGCCAGAAAGGGCGCGTGCGTAAACCTCCGGGTCGGTCTCCGCAGAAATAACCAAGATGGGCAGGTAATCATCCGGATACGTCTCACGCAACTGTTGCATGACCGTAAACCCGTCAATACCAGGCAGATTTAAATCAAGGAGCACCAAATGGGGCTTGTACTGCTTATAAATAGTATGGACGTGCCCAGCATCGGGGATCGCATGCACATCAATAAATCCTGCCGACAACAGAATATTCACCAGAAGTTTGCGGCTAATGGTATCATCCTCAACAACAAGAATACGTGCGTTAAGGATCGCTTCCGGGGAGATCATAAAGAAACCTTTCCATACTCTCGGATGACATCATTGAAGAAAGACACCCTGAACCGCATCTGTTTCGACGAGAAATAATAGCAGAAGAAAAACTTCCGGTAAACGAAATTCGTCAAAATCAAGTCCGCGCGCCGTGAATGATATCCAGTACAACCTTCATCCCTGAAGCCGCCTGCTCCCACGCTTCCAGAGGATCTGTCCCCTTGGTGAATACCGCCGAAGCGTACGCGTGCAAACTCTTTTCTTCAAGAAGACAGGCTCTTGCCGCCACCGCCAGTTCCGTATAATCTTTACTCAAAAAACCAACCGGGCCGCAAAACCATCCCCGGTCAAAAACCTCATGCTGTTGCAAGAACAACCGCGCTTTTTCCGCAGGCATCCCCGAAACAACCGGCGACGGATGCAGCGCCTGTAAGAACTCCCTGTCTGTAATATCCTCACTGAGAGTTCCTGAAAGGCGCACAGCAAGCTGATGATGGTGCGCACGGCTAAAGACTTCCGACTCGCGGTCAACCTGATACGACCGGCAAAACTGTCGAAAGACCTCGATCATGGCGCCAGCAAAAAGATTATGGCCGCGTAATAGCTTGTCCGATTTTAAGAGTGAATGGGAAAGCCTGTCATCATGTGCCGCATCAACACCACGCGGGCAAACACCCAGAATGGCCAGGCTCTTGACACGATTGCCATTGCGCACATACAGGAGCTCTGGCGAAACCCCAAAGAATACATCTTCCCCTGCCGAAAAAAGGAACGCGAAATCATCCTGTTGCTCGGTCAGGAAAGTTTCAAGCATCTTTTCGGGGAAAACCATATTTTCAAGTTCAATGGTTACCCGGCGTGCCATAACAATGTTTTGAAGCACCCCATTCTCCAATGCTCTCTCGGCCTGTTCCGCAGCCATGACCCAATCTTCATAATCAGGGACATCTTCACGCGAACTCAAAATAATGTCCCCGCTACTGACATTATTAATAAAACGGAGTTTTTCCAATTCCATCCTGATGCGACCGTCAAGCGGAGCCTCCGGGGCGCCGCGCACAACATTAACCGCAAGGAAAACACCCTCCGCATGGCAAACGAGCTCCACAGCCGGAAGGATAAAGCGGATGGCCGGAAAGTTCTTCCATTCAAGGGCACTGACAGAACGATTAAAACTCATGCCAACAAAAAAACGTGCCTCAGGACAGGCCTGCATCATCGCGTTGATACGGGCATAAAGCTCTTCGAGGGCATACCAGCCGTCAGCGGTGATCTCAAAAGCAGAACCGATCCCGGCAACCGTCAAAGCTCCGCCGGCAGAACGCCAGAATACCTTGCGGCTGCTGGTCTGTCCGGCAAGCCAGGCAACAGGATCAACATTCACAAGAGGAACCTTGAACCGCAGGATAACCGATCCCCTTTTAGGATCATTGTCAACGCGCATCGCTTCATCCAATTGCGCAAGCAAGATTTTCTTGGCTTCCTCAAAACCATAATGCATGACTTTACCTCGTCGCAACGCAGATCGTTACGGCCCCCATGGCCAGCGCATAACGCTCAATAACCCCAAAACCTGCCTGACGGATAATGCGCCCCATCCGTTCACCGGAAGGAAACGCGCGTATGGATCTGCCCAGATAACAGTACGCTTCCTTCTTCCCTGTAAATAGCCCGCCGATCAAAGGCACCGCCATACCCAAATACAAAGAATGCCCGATCTTTTGCCACCAGCCAGAAGGCATCGAAAACTCAAGGATAATACAACGCCCGCCGGGCTTCAGCACACGAAAAGCCTCGGCCAGCCCTTGCATCAGATCCGGGAAATTCCGGACACCAAAAGCCGCTGTGACAACATCAAATTCGTGATCTTTGAACGCCAACGCCAGCGCATCGCCGGCGATCAACTCCACCTTGCCGGTAAGCCCTTGCTGTTGGACCTTCAGCCGCCCGAGGCGGAGCATCTCTTCAGCGCAGTCTATCCCTGTAACCCTGCCGACACGTGCCTCACGGCCAAGGACGATCGCCATTTCGGCTGTGCCCGCCGCCAGATCAAGCACGCGCAAGGCCGATCCCTCGGGGAGAAAATGAACGGCCTTCTGACGCCACCGCCGATCCATTCCCAGCGACAAGACCCGGTTCACCTTGTCATAATCCGGGGCAATGGCATCAAATATCTGGATGGTCATTCAAAAACCTTTCCGCATCAAGGGCGGCCATGCCACCTGAACCAGCGGCCACGATGGCCTGACGATATTTCTTATCCTGCACGTCACCACAGGCAAACACACCCGTGGCACTGGTATGCGTTGTCCCGGGGATAACCTTAATATATCCGGCTTCATCAAGTTCGATCTGCCCGCCAAGGAAAGCCGTGTTGGGCGTATGCCCGATCGCGTAAAAAAGACCACCGCAGGGGAGCTCGGACACCGCATCTGTCCTGACATCCTTCACTTTCAGGCCTGTTAAAAACTTTTCACCATACGCCTCCACAGGAACCGTATGCCACATGATCGTGATCACAGGGTTTGCCTTGACACGATCCTGCATGGCTTGCGACGCACGCAGGCTATCCCGTCGATGCATGAGGATGACCCTCGACGCGTATTTGGCCAGATGACAGGCCTCCTCGATCGCCGAATCCCCTCCGCCGACCACCACGAGCACCTTGCCGCGGAAAAGAGGCAGTGCCCCGTCACAAACAGCACAGGCGGAAATGCCACGCTGCCAATACTTATCTTCCCCAGGGATAGCCATACGCCGAGCCGTTGCCCCGCTGGCAACGATCAAAGCCCGGGCCTCAATCTCGCTCCCCGACTCCGTGATAACCCGAAAAGGCCGACGCGAAAGATCAACGCGCACGACCGTTTCAGTCTCGATCCGCGCCCCATGCTTCACGGATTGCTCCCGCATCCGCTCCATCAACACAGGCCCAGAAACACCTTCTGGAAAACCGGGAAAGTTTTCGATCTCGGTGGTGGTGGTCAACTGCCCTCCCGGGGCTATGCCGCCGGCCATCATTCCCTCGAACATCAAGGGCTTGAGGTTGGCGCGTGCCGTATAGATTGCCGCGGTGTGCCCTGCGGGACCTGAACCAATGATAATGACATTGTCCATTTATACATTCTCCTGAAATGGCCGTAATTCCTTCAACCCTTTTAACTGATCCACCGTGCAACCGTCATCTTCGTTTCCGCGCGATAACAATGCCTCCAACGGAATATCCGAGGTGAGCGTAAAACCCATATCACTGATCATGCGCAAGGTCCGGTTATCGGCAGCCCCCTTCGCATTCAAATACCCCTGCAAGAACAGCGAATTTGCCGCGTAGAGCCCCAGCGGCTCCAGCGAACGCAGATGCAGTTCCCGCCCGGCGGCCATCCTGATCTCTGCCGACGGGTTCATCAGGCGGAACAGGCAGAGCACACGCAGACAATATTCAGGTGTCAACCCAACCGCCGCCTTGATGGCAATGCCGGCAACAGGAATCAGAAAGTTAACCGGAATAGACGCTGCCCCGGCATCGCGCAGGGTCCGGGCCATGCCATAAACATCATCCGGCCCTTCGCCCATGCCAATGATCACGCCCGAACAAACCGGCAAGCCTGCCGTTTGGGCCGCCCGGAGCGTCCCCAGGCGATCCGCATAGGTATGACTCGTGCAAATGTACCGGTAGTACTTCTCGGATGTATTGATATTGTGATTCAGACGATCCAGTCCCGCTTCTTTTAATTGGCGCGCCTGATCCGTATTCACAACACCCGGTGACACGCAAACCTCCATATGGTGCCGGCGCTTGATCTCGCGGATCAACCGCACCAGATGAGCGATCCGGCTGTCCGAAGGCCCTGTCCCCGAAAACACCAGGCAGTAACGCCCGGCTCCGGCCGCATGGGCCGCGGCGGCCTCGGCATAAATTTCTTCATCAGACTTCATCGCGTACCCTTCGATCGGCGCCGATGATGACGCCGACTGCGCGCAATAACGGCAATCCTCCGGGCACATCCCGTTCTGGACATTGTTGAGGATGTGCACCGTCACGGTCCTGCCAAAATACTGACGGCGGAACCGGTAAGCCAGCGCCAGCAATTCCATGGTGTCCAGCTGGTTGATATCCAGCATCCGAACGGCATCCTCGCGCGCGAGGACTTCTGATCGCGCGATCGCATCACCCATAACCTGATAATATTTGTCTTTCATGCCGGCTATCTTAGCAGAAAGTCAGCAAAAATGCCTTGCTTTTCATCTTCTTTCCTTTATAGTGAGGCATAAAGAAAAACATGACAACAGCACACACATTCCACATACCCGTCATGGGGACCTCATTCACCATAGATTCACCTATCCGGGTGGCTCGCTATGGCATTTCATCGGTCATTTCACTGGTCGATGACAACCTGATCGAAGATGTCCGTAAGTTTTACGCCGCGCGTTATAAAGAACCGTTCACTCCCATCAAGAAATTTGACGAAGACTGGCGTGCGCGCCGGATCACCGAATATCTGAACCTTGTCAACCGCATTGTCGGTCAACAAACAGCAGATGTCCGCGCCGCAGCTTTCGAGCCCGGTTCCGAGATCACCCGTTATTTCGACCTCATCCCCGATGAATCAGCGTCCAAAAAACTTTACAAACGCATGCTCGATACGCAAGATGCCTCAGCACGTCAGGCACTTCAGGATGAGTTGCGCACTCATGTCATCGCGGGGCGTATCGATGTCAACATCATGACCAAGCTTGATAAGCCCAATGTGGACCGTAACGGAAATCTTTTGTCTGAAGAATTCTCCGACGCCTTGTCTGCCCTGCGCGGATTTGCCCAAAGCACGATCAACGGTGCCATCGAACTCTCGGCCGGATTTAACCGCCGCCTTTACACCTATATTGAAGAATTTGCTGATTTCTATGCTGATGCGGTCGGAGACTTCAAGAAAGAGATCATCCTTAAAGTGAGCGATTACCGTTCCGCCATCACCCAGGGAAAATTTCTTGCCCGCAAAGGCCTTTGGGTATCCGAGTTCCGCATCGAATCCGGACTGAATTGTGGCGGTCATGCTTTTGCCGGATCGGGCAATCTGATGGGACCTGTCCTTGAGGAATTCAAACAAAAGCGCCAAGAGCTCATCAGCCAACTTGACGGCTTCTGCCGTGAAGCCCTCAAATTAAAAGACAGGATCGTGCCTTCCGCCCCGCTTTCTTTCCGTGTTACCGCGCAAGGCGGTATCGGTACTGCCCAGGAAGACACGTTCCTCAAGCGTTATTACGGCTTGACAACAACCGGCTGGGGATCTCCCTTCTTACTCGTTCCCGAAGCGGTGCAGATTGACAAAGATACACACCAGAAACTCGCCGCTGCCGGTGAAGATGACCTTTTCCTGAGCAACGTTTCCCCGCTCAATGTGGCCTTCAACAATCTGCGCAATTCCCTCAGTGAATTAAGGCGCTGTGAAATGATCACCGCGGGGACCCCCGGCAGCCTGTGCGTCTTAGGCCACCTGGCAACCAATACAGAATTTACAAAGAATCCCGTATGTACCGCTTCGCGCACCTATCAAAAATTAAAACTTGAAGCTCTTAGAGCACTGGGACTGCCCCGGGAAGAATACGAACGACAGGCCGCCAAGATCACGGACAAAGCCTGTGTATGCGCCCAACTCGGTGATAGTTTCTACAAGAATACGCTTCAGGACAAGCTCACTGGTTCTTTCCCTGCTGTATGCCCGGGGCCCAATATCGCCTATTTCAACCGTGCCGCCACGCTCAAGGAAATGATCGATCATATTTACGGCCGGATCAATATTATGCCCTTCCCCAACCGTCCCCATATGTTCATCAAGGAACTGAAACTGAACCTCAACCAGTTCGCCGAACTTTACGCCAACAAGAAACAAGAGGACGCCGAACGCAAAGACCCGGTCCGCGATGAGTTCCGGCAGAACCTCGAAGAAGGCATCACCTATTACCGCCAACTGATACCACAGATCATCGAAGAAACAGAAGCCTTCCGCGCCAGGATGCTCCAGGAACTCGACCTCTGCACCCAACGCCTCGCCACGCTGTAAACCAATTCAAATACCACCAAAATTCTTTTTCTATCCACGCAACGTGTTACTTGGAAATATTCCTTGCAACTGCCCGTGCGGCGGCGATGGCGCTTGACCATGCCCACTGTAGGTTGAAACCACCGATACGACCATCCACATCCAGGACTTCCCCGGCGAAATACAGACCTTCCTGTAAGCGGGACTCAAGCGTTGCGCCTTTGAGCTCTTCAAGGTCAACGCCGCCAGCTGTGACTTCGGCCTTAGCGTAGCCTGCGGTATCACCAACAGGTAACGGGCATGCGCGCAGGGACCGCTGCAAGGCGCGGCGCTCGTCCACACGCAGTTCACCTGACGGACGGAGCGGATCAACCTTGGCCAATTGAGCCAGGACAATAACAAGCCGTTCGGGCAAGTACGCGGTCAGGATATTCTTGATACTGCGCCGATTCCCGGGAATAATAACAGTACTGATATCCTCCCCTTTAACCGTTGGCAAGAAATCAGCACGGATCTCAACCGGCCCCTGCGCCATGGCCTTAAGCCACGGTCCGGCCACCTCCATGGCCGCCGGGCCGCTGAACCCCTGATGCGTAAAAAGGAACGGTCCTTCAACCGACAAGAGTTTTTTCCCGCCGCCCCACAACGACAAACGCACCGGCGATGTGATCCCGCCCAGCGTGGCAAAGCTGTCATCTCCGGCGAATAAGGCGACCAAGGCGGGATGTGCGGGAACAAGGCGATGCCCGAAATTCCCGGCAAAAACATAACCGCTGCCATCAGAACCAGTCGCGGGATAAGAAAGACCGCCCGTGGTTACAAGAACCTTCCGGGCTGACCTTAAGAAATCATGGCCGACCACATTGAAACCAGTGCCTTCAGCCGCCAGTGAAATAACCCGGCGGCCGCATTCAATCACAGCCCCATAATGCCGTGCGGCGCGCACAAGGGCATCGCGCACCGTCGATGCCTTGTCGTCTGCCGCGAAGAATTCTCCGGAAGGCTGGACGGCCAAAGGAGCTCCCAACGCCTCAAAGAAAGCCACCGCGTCGTGCGGCGAGAAGGTTTGAAGGACATGCCGCAAGGTATGTGCGTTGCCGGCATGGAAATCTTTTGCTGTCACGCGCGCATGGGTCGCGTTACAGCGACCGCCCCCCGTGATAAGCAGTTTTAAGCCCGGCTCACGCTGGCCTTCAAGGACCAGCACATTCAGCCCAAGCCTGCCCGCCTCCGCCGCGGCCATAAGCCCTGCCGCTCCGGCGCCAATAATGATCAGGTCATATGCTGTGGCCGTCATAACCGCCAGTACCGGAGGCGGGATCCTTTAAAACATTCAGGATCAAAAAGCCCTTTCACATCCACGACAACCCCCTTGCCTTTCGCCGAAGCCAGGTGGGCTTTGAGTACGGCCGGGGTCAGGATATCCTTAAACACCGCGTGATTAACCGCAATGACAATGCCGTCCAGTTTCATGTTCCTGTTGTACGTCACCAGCTCCACCGCGTATTCTGCCCTGACCTCTTCCTTGTCCGCCAAGGGATCAGCCGCAAGGACCTTAACCCCGTATTCTTTCAGTTCATTAATAATATCAATGACCCGGCTGTTGCGGATATCCGATACATTTTCCTTGAACGTGATGCCCAGGATCAGCACCTTGGCGTCCTTGACGGCTTTGCCTGCCTCGATCAACAGTTTCACCGTCTGCTGGGCGATATACTGGCCCATGCTGTCATTGATGCGGCGGCCGGCGAGGATAACCTGCGGATGATAGCCGATCTCTTCGGCCTTGAATGTCAAATAATACGGATCAACACCAATGCAATGGCCGCCCACAAGGCCGGGATTCATCTTGATAAAATTCCACTTGGTACCGGCCGCCTCCAGAACAGAGCGGGTATCAATGCCCATTTTGTGAAAGATCAGGGCGAGTTCATTCATGAGCGCGATATTCAGGTCGCGCTGGGTATTCTCGATAACCTTGGCCGCTTCGGCAACCTTGATCGATTGCGCCCGAAAGACGCCGGCCTTGACCACCAGGCTGTACACAGCGGCAACATCGTCGAGCGTCGCCGCATCACAGCCGGACACCACTTTGACAATACGGGTCAGGGTATGTTCCTTGTCGCCGGGGTTAATGCGTTCGGGGGAATACCCCACCTTGAAATCCCTGCCGCACACCAACCCTGAATATTCCTCGAGGATCGGGACACAAACATCTTCGGTAACGCCGGGATAAACCGTTGACTCATACACAACCGTACTGCCCTTGGCCAGATGCCGCCCCACCAGTTCCGACGCACGCTTCAGGCAGGCCAGATCCGGGATCTTGTTGATCGTGATTGGTGTCGGGACCGCCACAATGATGAATTTTGCCTTCCGGAGCAGTGCGGCATCATCGGTAATTGTCAGGAAAGCAGACCCGTTGAGTGCCTCCGCCGACATCTCGCCGGTATGATCATGGGCTTTCCTGAGCGCCGCGACCCGCCTGGCGTTGACATCAAAGCCAATGGTCTGGAAATTCTTCCCAAACTCAACAGCCAAAGGAAGCCCCACATATCCCAGCCCGACCACCGCGATTTTTTCTTTCCCGGTACTGATCTGTTCCGCTAATGTCATGATGATCACCTTTTTATACAGGTCTTGTTAAGGCCACGATCAGCCCGCTTATACTTTCACCCGCGACAGCCAGGATTTGTTCTCCAGGTACCATCGGATTTTATCATTGCTTCAAAAATTGTAGCAAATTATCCATGGGTACAATATCGTGAATAATAGGCGTAAAACCTGGCGCGTCGATGTATTGCTTCAGCATCATCGGATCCGGAGCGAATTGAAGAAAGGCTTCCTGCGGACCTGATGCTACGGCCTGTGCGGCACGGTTTAAATCAATACCGCCGTCACGCGCAACAGCGGCTTGATCAAGATTAGCTATCGTGGCTCTCACCAAAGGCTCAAGATAACCGAAATCAATCGATGCGATCTCTTGACTGAAATACTTGTTCAACAGCAAAATATGCGGCACATAAAAAGAGATAGGATTCGGAAACTGCCCTTCAAACAACTTTTTTACTAAAGATGCAACAGATTCAACCGCGTATTGACGCCAATTGGCTCCAAAATCTCTTCCCTCGATCGGCTCAGCCACCCATAAACGATGAAACTGCTCACTATCACCGCTGATTACTGCTAATAAGACCTGCATGAAGATCAATTCTGCCTGGCTACTAAGAGAACGCGAACTTCCAACCTCGTGACGTATTTTAAACAAAACACGCTCAATAAGTATCTGACTTAAAGACATCGTATTAATATTACCCGCGATTATGTAGTCGGTCCAATAGAGAGACTTCTCCTTCTCTGTAAAATAAAAGCCATAGTTATCCCCATAAACCTCTCCTAATAAATTAATATAAAATCGATTATGTCTTGAAAAAAAGAAGCCTGGCACTCTTTCGGAAGCACCGGCAAGTTCCTGCGCGGCACCCTCCTTAAAAACATGGAACACGCGCACCCGATGATCATCAGCCGCTTGTTCAAGCCCGTATTTCTTTATGCTCGCTTTAGTATCGCTCCCACGCATAAATGCAGAATAATACTTAGCCTGAATAACCTGCTCCTGATGCAATTGTTCCGTCACAGTAACAAGATCCTTGATCTCCCGCCCTTGAACGCGTAACATTTCTTTGGCATGATCGTCATCCACCGAAAAGACCCATACAATATTTTTCGGCAGATCCTTGAACATGGCGCGTGCCGCATCTATGTTCTGCGGGACAAGGATCCCGTTGGTGATCACATATACTTCTGTCGCGGCTGTTGACGCGGCTTTAAGGACTTCAATAAAATCTTCTGACAAACCGCCTTCGTTCATTTTCTTTTTGCCAAAAACCATAGTCTCACCGGGGCCGAGCAGGCGGATGCGATCAGCGCCATGCACCATGTCTATCCTTCTCAGTATCTCCTCTTTCGAAAGTTCTCCGTTAGACCCAGCCTCCTTGCGCAGATTGGCTGCAATGCACATAGGGCAGTTGAACGGACACCGGGCTGTCAGCATCAGGCTGAAATCATTCCTTAGCGAAGCTTCGTAAGGATAAAGAAAATTGATCAACTCAAAGGCTCTTGTAACAGGAGATTTCTTTTCCTCCTGTTTAAGAACCTCTGCTTTCATATGGGGGATATCAATAAGATCCAACACGCTTGTGACCATCGACTTCCCGGATGTTGTTACTCCTTTGGGAATCTCCACGGTCCTAACAAGTTCCTGAAATCCCTGAAAACGGCGCTCGATCAATACCTTCCAAAATAATCTTTTCTGCTCGGAGGGTTTATACCTTTTACTGCTCGACAGGCATTTCGACAGAGCCTCAGAAGTTAAGAAAGACTCCTGCCTTGAAAGGTAAGCGATAAATGCTTTGCTATCATTTATTTCTTTCAAAAGAGATCCGAACTCGTAACTTGTATTGAAATCAACCGCTGGAATAGGTAAACGGGGGCGCTGGTTATCATCATCATTTGAAAAACCCTCTTGCATTAAAAGCATGGCCAACACCGGGAACATTGAGGTTCGATATTGCTCGTATATCTTCATGTAATCATCACGAGAAAGATGGTTACGTTCCCTGTCATTAGGAAAAACAAATGTAAGTCGCGTATTCCAAGGCATATCTGATAGTGATCGTCCTTGTTGATTGAAATAAGACTGCAAAGCTCTCTTGATATCCTTCTCATTAAGATATGGTGTCATGATCGAACGAACAACTATTTCCTGATACACCGCCCAAACAGATTTCCAACTATCGTCGGCATCGCCTGCAAGTTCCCAAAGGCCACTACTTACAAGGTAATCATGGAACATTTCAGGAGTTAAATGCAACAAATGCCGCTTGGCATCCCTCAGTTTTATCGGATCAAGCGTATCCATTGCATTGAGCCAGCCAACCACATCATTGGGGGCAATGACCGCTGCCTCGGCACGGTTTGCTCCCGCATGAACAAGTTGAAGCCCGGGGATGGTATTGACCGCCTCAGGGGGAATCACGTTAATTGGGGTGTTATCCGCCCCCAGGACAATCCCTCCTGAAAAATATTTCCTCGGCACCATCTCCCCGTCCAGAGGATCGCGTTCTTCACGGACAAGATTGACTTCTCCCCGGTGGAATGCCTCAACATAACGCGCCCATATCTTCTCCGGCATTTTCAGGTCATCAATATCCACACCCGCCACTTTATTGCGGCTCACATACGTTCTTTCCAAAATACTGCCCCTGACCTTGCGTTTATACCACCCGGCAAGGATCACGGCATAACAAATCTGGCGAAGCCGCGCAAAAGCCCTGTCCTGATTGACCGCACGTTCAAGCTCTGGTAAAACAGCTTCCCTTAAGACTTGAGCTGCCAGATCCATTGCTTTTCCGGAAACGACCTTACTGGCTTTCGTGAGAACAGAATGTTCAAGGGCGGCATAATCACTTTCCAGCATGACCTTCAGATGACAACCAGCCACATACACGCGATCCTTGTTTTCGGACACACGCGCCTCATCGGGGATGATCCAGACTTTGTTAAACACATCCAAGGGGATATCCGTTGTGCCAAACTTCTCAAAAGCCCTGGCGTATATCTTTGCCCAGAAAGCCTTGCCCGACGTCACGTCAGGGTGCAGTAGCCGTGATGCCACTTGTTTCAAGGTAAGATCCTGGTCCAAAAGATCGCGGCCCATTTCTGTCCTGCCAAAAGCCGGGGGCATAATGCGCCCTTTTTCATAGGGGCTGAGGTTAACCCATAGATCACCATCGGGCACCGTGAGCGCTGTCAGGAAATATTTGATCGCACGATTAGCTTCGGCGTTTAATCCAGGCACAGCCACCGACGAACCAGGATCGAGGATAAAATCAAACTCCAAGGGATCATCCAAATGAACTTTCAACCCCCGTAATAATGGAAGATTATCCGCCAAGGCCGTAACCGGACGGATCGAAGGAAGCATAGCGGGGATCCCTTGGGCCAAAGCTGGTGGCACAAGGCTGGTTGAGATAAAAGCCAGAAGTACCCCCACGCATAAAATTCTTTTGATCAACAAACTAACCATCCCCCTCACCTTTCATCAATGAAGAAGTGTTATATTTATTACGGCAATAGGACAAATCATGGGTAATAAACGAATTGTGCGCTGATTATTAAGACTATTAAAAAAATCCGAGATTAAATGCTATCCACCTGAACTTCAGATATAACCATAACATTTAACCCGCATTCTTTCAATACGGGTTCTGCGCAACAGCCCGCTTATACTTTCACCCGCGATACCCAGGCTTTGTTGTCTAGGTACCATTGAACTGTCCGGCGAACGCCTTCGTCGAGCCCGATCTTCGGCTTCCAGGCCAGCAGGCGTCCGGCTTTCTCGATATTTGCCCACGTGGCTTTGATGTCCGTCTTGTGGAAAGCTTTCTCCTGGCGCGTCGAAGGCTTGCCGAGGTATCGCTCGATAAGGGCGATGGCTTCATTCAAGTCATAGGGACGATTCCCACCCAGGTTGATCGTCTCAAAACCGACCTTCTTCAGCGCCTTGATGGTGCCGTCGGCAATGTCATCGACATAAGTGAAATCACGGCGCTGGGTCCCGTCACCAAACACCTCCATGGCCTTGCCTTCATCGATCCACTTGATAAAGCGGAAAATGCACATGTCCGGGCGTCCCGCTGGACCGTAGACCGTAAAATAACGCACCACCGACACATCGATTCCGTAAAGATAGTGGTACGTATACGCCATCACTTCTGCCGCCTTCTTGCTCGCGGCATAGGGTGAAATCGGCGTATTGACCGGAAGATCCTCGTTGAAGGGCATCTTCTGACCGGCGTAAAGCGATGATGTTGACGCCAGGACAAATTTCTTCACCTTGTATTCCCGGCAAAGCTCCAGGACATTGAGCGTCCCGTTGGCATTGGTCGTCATATAAATAAAAGGATTTTCCATGCTGTAACGCACGCCGGCACGCGCCGCCAGGTTCATCACGGCATCAAAAGCATGGGTTTTGAAAATACGTCGCAGAAAAGAAATATCTTCAATATCCCCCTTGTAGAATGTAAAGCCGGGATACTTCTTCAACGCTTTCAGCCGGAACTGTTTCAGGCGCACATCGTAATAATCATTCATGTTATCCACTCCGACAACATGAACCCCTTGCTTGAGCAGTTTCTCGGCGGTACACGCCCCAATGAACCCTGCCGCGCCAGTCAATAAGATCGTTTTCATAGCTATCGTTACTCCTTGCGGTTCCGGTATTTTTCGGTCACCTTAAACTCCATATATCTCCCGAGCATCAGCCGCGTCTGCGCGTCGATCGCCGGTATAGAGCTGAGGGCCAGGATAACCACCGGAATGGCCAGCCAGTCAAATAAATGCAACAGCTTCTGCCGGAACCGGAGGCGTATCGTACTTGTTGATAAGAGTTCAATGCTGATCACCATGCACACAACCAGTCCTGCCAGCGAAAGGCTGAAAATGATGTCCTTGATCCTTGGCGCCATGTAGTACATGGTCGTTGTGCCGAATTCCCGTCCGGCGAAGAAAGCCGGGAACAAATTAATAATGACCAGCAGGAACGATAGTGTTGCCCAGGATATGAACATGTCAAACAAGCGGAAGCTGAACATGACCTTCTTGTACAGCGATATGCCCGGCGACTGAAGGAAAGCGCGCATGACAATGGGCAGATTCTCAACACCCCAGGCCCAGCGGCGTTTTTGTTTGTAAATATTGATGAAAGTACCCAGCGATGTCTGCCCGCCGGCGATATCCATGGAGACCGTGGTGTAGATCGGAACAACCTGATAATTCCCGTCGTAATGAATGAATGATTTCCAGAAAATAGCCGAATCATCGGAGATCATGTCCACGGGCCAGTACCCCACTTCAACGAGAGCCTTGAAACTCATGCTGTGGCTTGAAAATGTCACCAGCTTTTCAGGGTTGGTGCACTCGACCAGCTGAAAGAATGAAGCCCCGATATCAATGACACGGGCAAAGCCCGGCACATCCCACAGATTGTTGTAATAGACCGGAATGGGTTGATAACTGGCACGGGTACGCGAAGGCGTGATCATAAAATAATACGTCAGGCAGGCCAAATAGTCCCGGTGCGCCACCGTGTCGGCATCAAAGCAAGACACGATCACGTGCTCGAACGGGATGCCCTTGTCTGTCAACCATTGCCCGGCATGCCTGGCCGCCCAGGTCGCATTAGCACCCTTGACCCGTGACTCACCCTCGATATCGGCCGGGTGTTCGACAACAAGAAAAGCCATGAACCTGGCGGCATACAACGCCTTCAGCGCATACACATCACGTTTAACCTCTGCCGAGGCTCTGGCCTCGAGTGCCACAACAAAGACCACACGATCCGTCGGATAAACACCAGCCGCAAGCCCGCGGATGCCGGGTTCGATCACATGACGTGATTCGCGGGCGACCGGAAGGATGATCACATGATGAATACGCGCTACGTCGGGTGGACACGCACCGGTCTTTCTTAACGCAGCTATTTGATTGCGGCGGATCCGCCGGGCTATATGTTGGCGCGGCGTGAGCGGAACTTTAGAACGTACCGCCAGCGTCTGCAGCAGGCTGTCGAGATCATGCATGCCGTTGATCAAACGCATCCATTCTGTTTCTTTCTCAATGGCCAGCCGGGAATACGACACCCCCAGGAAGAAATTCATGTAAATAAGGCGCAAGACCCAGTAAAGCACAAACGCCACCATGACCGCAGCCGCCCAAAGTGGCTGCGCCACCGACACGATGGCCATGCCCAGAATGATGCCCCAAGATAAAGCACCTGGCGCGATCTCGAAAAACCGCTCGATACGTTTTTCCTGACTATTCAGGTTATGACGGGAATAATTAAAAAGCATACGTTCATGTCCTCTTGTTCAGGAACTGATCAACAACGCTCTCGTCAGGGACCAGCTGAACCTTCTCGAACAAACCCTGTTCGTTGATATAATACAGCCACCCTGTGTCAGGGTTGTACGCGATCGAAGAGCCTTTGCGAATAGCCGTAATAAATTCGTTGTGATCCCCGCCTTCGGGTTCAACCTCAATGAAATAAACCCTGTCATTATCGTTGCAAATGATGTGCGTTGCGGCATCGCCCCAGAAACACTGTTTAATGTCCTGGCCGCCGCTGAATACGACCTTCGTCGCCGGAGACTTGACAGCAGAAGCATCTGCAGGCCCGGGATCAACAAGCATAACGGCCGAAGAATTCCAGTACATGAACATTTTGGCCCGCGCATGAAAAGCCATGCCCTTGACGCCTTTGTCAACGATCTGATAAGGAAAATCATTGAACAGGAGACTGCCGTCCTCACCGAGAAGGAAGATCAGCTTCTCTTCAGCGGGAGCCGATATATGATAAAAAGTATTCTTGTCCAGGAGAGCCTTGTCAAAATGATGCCCCTCCAGGAATGATTCTGTTTTGGTTTTATCACGCCCATATTTGATAAAACGGTTATCCGCCGTCATGAGATAAACCCGGTTATTATGAAACCCGACCCCCTTGACCCCGTTGATATCACGCGGATAAATAACACCAGCCTCAATATCCACACGATCAATGTAATTGGTATACACCGCAAAGAGTTCATTGGTGTTCGACGGATCCCATTCGATCAGCAGGGGGTCTTTGAGGAAAAACCTGGTAATGTCGGCGAAGACCGGTCTTCCTCCCTTGAGCATCACCCACAAATATTTTCTCTCGAGCAAGCCACCGCCGTAAATGATGAATGAACGGCTGTTCTCTTGATGGGACAACGAGAGCACCGGAAAATCAAACCAAGGGGATCCCGGTTCAAGCAGTGGCATTGATTTATCATTTTTTAAATTATACACCTCAATGCCGCCAAGATCATTGCCCCTGGACAATAAAAGAAAATCAGTGCCTGGCATCGGGAATAATTGACGGAACGCTCCCTTCAAGGGTGCTTGGGGCAAAAGATCATTGGGCAAAAGAAGGGCTTTTTCAAAGACCGAGGCCTTGCCTGCCCTGACAGCTACAGACTGCGTCCACGGCCGATGCCCGGGCATGGAAAGCGTCACACGGTAATCCCCAGGGCGCAGCTGGTCGATCGTCGCAGGTGTTTTACGGACAAACCGGCGATGCTCCAGATAAATAACCGCCCCCGGCGGTATCGAAGACAAATGGATAAGCCCTGTGCGCTCAACTTCGCGCGTGAAAGGGTCAAAGATATACCCCGAAGCATACAGCAGAAGCCCCGGGCATAAGATCAGGTAGATCAAAAGAAAAAGATAGAATAGGATGCGGCGCACGATCAACACGTATCAAGCACCCTTTCGTTGTACAACCTGAGGCGGCACCGTGATCCTGACCACAAAAGCATCGCCCACCTTGGCCAGCAATTCCGCAGGGAATCCGTTCCGGCGGCAAGCTGCTTCAAGGCTCTCCCATGTATGATCATTGACGATCCCATAACTGACCGGCTGGCCCTGCAAGAAAGCAAACAGCTTCTCATCCGTATTCAGGTCAGGCACAGGGTGCGGGCTGAAGAAATTGGCATTACTGAAATTCAACAGGACCACATCCCTGCCGGAATAATACTTCACCGCCCGTATAAAGAACTTCGACGCCATGATCTTCCCGTCCATCGCGGGCTGCTGCATCAAATAGGCCACGGCGGCCTGCGATGAAACATAAGGATCGATCTGCCGGCTTGCCGTTAATGCCAGGAACAGGAGCAAGGGCACCTGCAACCCGAAAAGATAAACAGCGCGGCGGATATTATTTTGCAGAAACAGACTGCCGATGATCACAAGAAAAAGTATCTCAACCATCATGATAGCGCCAAGATGCAACGGTTCCGGAAGGTACGCAGGATATTTTTCACCCGCCACAAAGATCAATACCGGGACGAACAAAAAGAACACAAATGTCGTTACCTCCATCCAGCCAGGGCGCTTGAGTTGATCCAGCCGCTCCGTCAAATACGGACCGGCCAGCAATGCCAGCGCAGGGAACAAAGGAAAAATATAACTCACCAGCTTGGAATGCGCCGGCTGAAAAACAACCAGCACCACGACGATCCATACCAAAAGGAACTGCTCGAATGGCTCTGCTTTTTTATCCAGTGAAGCTTTGATCGCCATCCATAGTGAAACGGCAACAGCGAGGATCCAGGGAAACATACAGCCGAGCATGGCTCCCGGATAAAAATACCAGCGGTCATTGGACCTGTGCTCCGCCGATAGCAAGCGCCGCCAGTGATCATTATAAAAAAATTCATGCGTGAACCCGTGGCCATAAAGTTTGCACATGAGCGCGTACCATGGCAAGGCGATCACAACCCCCATGAACAAGCCGATCCAGAAAGCTTTTGTTAACAGGAATTTCTGCTCCCCCCGCCATAAGAGGAAGATCAGGACCGTTATCAGCGGGATGGCAAAACCCAAAGGCCCTTTGGTCAGTACCGCCAGCGCCGCAAAAACATGGAACAAGATAAGCCCGATCGTCTTACGTCCCGGCGACCGATAAGCGGCATAGAACGCCGTGAGTGCCAGCAAAATAAAGACAGAAAAGATCATGTCGGTGAACACGGTCTTGGCCAGTCCGATATAAAGGGCCGAAGTCATGAGGATAAAAGCCCCCATGAACGCTTTGCGCTGGTCGGCATGAAACAAGCGGCCCAGAAAATACACGGTCAACACGCCCAACAGCGCGAACAAGGCCGGAAAAAATCGGGCGGCAAACGGCGTCTGCCCAAACATTAGAAAACCGGCACGGATCAGATCATACGTCAGGACAGGCTTTTCAAACTGCGGTTGACCAAATATATACGGCGTTACCCATGTCCCGGCTGTCGCCATTTCCTTGGCCGTTCCGGCATAGAAAACCTCGTCAGGATTTGTTAATGGAAGAACATTATTCCCACCGAAGAAAATAACAGCCGCCAATAAAGACAGGATGATGATATGCCGCATATAACCCTTTCCATTTATTCCAGCTACCGTAGTTTTCGCCCAAGAAGATACAGCGGCACCGCCTTGCCCGCAAAATTTTCCATATAGCTTCTTTGCCCCTGAAACAAAAGCACGAAGCCGTTCTTTTGAAAAAAGTCAGCGCCAGCCGATGACATGGTGCCCAGATGAACCCCCTTCACCCCTGCTTGCGTGAAAGCTTCCACCAGTGTCCGGATCAAAGCCCCTCCTGCCCCATGCCCCCGACGATCCGCCTTGAGGTTAATATGAAGGACCGCCGGATAATCTTCGCTGAAAGACGGCATAAAAAACTCACCCTTTAGAAAACTGGCGGCAAGACCGCCGAGCAACTTCATATTTCTGGGACGCAACAGGAGCCCCTGGCCCAGGGCATCAACACAAAGGCCGGGAATGATCTTGGTCCAAACAACCCTGTCCATTTTCTTCTCGTCCCTGGCCCCCAGAATATATCCGGCAACAACCCCGTCCACTTCAAACACCCAGATGCTTTCGGGTTCATGATCCGTAAAATACAGTGTTAATGCATCTTTCAAGAATTCCTGGCCTTCAAAGAAAACAGCGGCACTGGCGCCCATAAACGCGGTTTCAAAGGCAATCTGCCGGACAGCACTGCGGTCAGTCAACCGGTAAGGACGGATCACCGGATTCATGGCAGTTCCAAGACGCGCCAGGCGGTTTCATCAAGGGTCAGATCATAAACAGCCGTCTTGGCACAACTGAACACGTATTGCGGATCACCGAGCAAAGATAACGGCACCTTGAAGATCATTTCCTTGCCTTTATCCAGAAAAATAACTTCAGCTGAAGCAATCGTGCGTTTCTTATCTTTAACATGAAACCCGTTCAGGCCGACAATGAGGCTGATCTTGGGCATTTGGCCGTAAGGCGTTTGACGGCTGTACCCCATCAGGGAAACCGACATCCCCAGGTCTTTATCCATCACCCGTTTGAGAACGACGCGGATGACCAGGTAATTTCCCTGCCGCGCATAAGCAAGCTGGGTAAAATGTTCGGTTTCAGCACTCTTGACACGATTTTTGACAGAGGCATGAATAGCAAGATCCGTCCAGGACAACTCGGTATCTGACGCCAGCTGACGCGGCAGAACGATCGCAGGGAAATTACCAAAGATCTCGTTCCGTCGGGCAAAAGTGACCAGGTAACGCGGCGCATATTTGATCTGGGAAGGATACTCCAGTATGGCATCAAATTTCTTTCCGATCTCCGATGTGTCCAGCGGCTGCTCGATCCACCTGATCCCTTTCTTGTCAAAGCCCGGAGGGATTGACAACTGAAGTTCAGGATGATACCCCCGCAGTAACGGCCACCCGGCCACATGAATGATATAGGGAAATACCTCGGGAGGCGCGATGCCCATCTGCGTGGCGAGGTCCCATAGTGCCACCTGCATAAAAAGATAAAGCGCGCGATGATCCCTGTTCACATCAGCCGGATGCGACACAAATATCTTGGTCGGCTTAAACGCGGCAATGACCTGTTCCAGATCTTTGAGGATATTTTCTCCAACATACGCCGCGCCCGGTGAAACCGCTTCCTGATACGGGACTTTATTGACCCTAGAAAGCATACTGCGAAAAGGCTTTGTTTCCCCCCAGTATTTCAGGAAGATCTCCATCGTGCCGTAATCTGGATAGCCCAGAGAAATAATATCTTCAGGGCGTACACCCAGCACGCGCATGGCATCGACGCTTTCCTGACGGCGCACCTCGCCCAGGCGAAGAAATTCTTTGGGTTTAAGCACAAGCCGCCGCTCGTACACAATAAAAGCGAACTCATTATTCTCGCCATTGGTGAAAAGGCATACCCGCGTAGCGGCACCGGCTTTCAGGGCCTGTTGCAATACCCCACCGGTAGCGATGGTCTCATCATCCGGGTGCGGCGCAAGGACAAGCACCCGGTCGGCCGCAGAAAAGCTGATAGCCGACGGCAATGCCTCGGCATCCTGGGCATAGCCCGGGACACCCATGAAATAGACCGAACATAAAATAAATAAAGCAATTTTGCAAAAGGACATAGTAATATCGAATATTGTTTTTTGAATCCGTTATTTTAACGATTCCCCCTCATTTTTACCACTACTATCTCAATCTCTGCTCCGGGGACGTTCTGCTGACTGGTGCGGAAGTGTCAGGCTTTCTGCCAGGGCTGGATTATCTTTCAAATTACCATAATAAAAAACAAGGCAGGCCCGGGCGCCTGATTGCTCACAAACGCTGAACTGCTCGCCAAAAATAGCCGGTGTTTTAATGAATTTATAAGCCCCGACACACATATTAACCTTCGTGAAATCAACCACATGCTCCCGCACCTCGGCCATTTGCTCGATAAAGTCCGGCACATTATCCGGATAACTCATCACCGAAACAAATTCGACAAGGCCATCATTGACCCAGGAAGGCCAGTCCTGAAAAGCCTCATGATACGCCCTGAAGTATGACATGCACCCCGTCGTGGAAATATGAATATCCGGATGAATGGCCCGGGCTCGGGCAACGAGCTGACGAAGAAGTCCCGTCACCTGGGCGCGTTTCCAGTTTTGCCACGCCGGGGTTGCCTCACGGAAAGACATGACCCGCACAACTTTCCTGAAACGTTCCAGATTGGCGCACGTATACCCGTAAGCCGGTTTTGCGTCTGGATAACGGATATAATCAAATTGGATACCATCGAGCTGAGGATACCGCAGCAACAATTCACCGGTCATCGCCTCCAGTTCCTTGCGCACACGCGGATCCCCCGGTTCAAGGAAATATTGGCCGTCGATCTTGTAATCCTCCAGCTTTTTCTTGGCGACCACATTTCTGGTCAGGATCCGACAGCCATACTTCTTTAACAAAGGTGCCTGCGTATTGGTACTGAGGCTCAGCAAGTTGACCCACGCATGCACCTCGATGCCCGCCGCATGCGCTTTACGGATGAACAAGGCAACAGGATCTTCTCCCACAGCCTCTAAGGCACGCGCATAAGGTGCCGCATCGCCAACGCGCGAAGGAAACCATGCCTGATTTGCCCGGTAGACTTGCAGAAAAACGACCGTTATCCGCGCTTGCCTGGCCAATGCCACCACATCGTCCATCGCCTGTCGACTTGAAAGTACGGGCTTCTTTTCAATAAGGCTGACAAAAATACCTCGCCCTGTGGCTGTACCCGCCTGCGCTGTCCCGGCGATAAGTATGAGGGTGCTCACCATGATGGCTCCCACCATGCCTTGGGCCCCGTAGCCGTTGGCGGGATACTTGGCATGAACAGGACGATTATTTAACAGGAACATCACGCCCCAGCTTACGCTGAATGTCCCGGATCATCCCACTAAAACGTGCGTCCGCAGGCGCCAGTGCCAGGCCCTTTTCAAGCCAGGCAAGGCTTTCGGCGTAACGCGCTTCATTGGCCAGCATAACGCCCAGCAGTAAATAGGGCTCAAGGTACTGCGGATCCATCGCCTGACACCGTTCAAGCATGGTCCTGGTCTTTCCGGAAATTCCATTGTCAAAAAAGATATAACATAGTTGAAAAAGATCCTGCTGACTTGTTCCTTCGCGGACAAGCGTGCGCATGATCTCATCTGCCAGGGCAACATCCCCATTCTTTTCATACGCCACTGCCAGCTTGCAAAGAAGAATACGTTTTTCAGGCGCGCGTTTTTCAGAACGCACCAGCAGTTTGATCACACGGATAGCTCTGGCATTGGCATTGATCTTCAAATGCCAGTCCGCCAGGAATGACATTTGTGAAATAAGCGGTTCCTGGATCTCCATATCTTTTTCAAAAGAAAAAAGCCCCTCGAGGGTTTCCAGAGCGATCGTATTGTTCGGGGACTTATTCAACCAGTTAAGGCAATAACTGATATCATTGCGCCCGACGGGAATATGCCGGAATGTCATGGCAAGCAAAAAGATCGTAATAGCCGTAATAAAAGTAACAAAAAGATACTTGTTACAAAACCCCTGCATCCGCTGGATCGCTGACGCCACGATCAGGAAAAACCCGATAGACGAAAAGTAAAACCAGTAGGGTTCAACCACAAACCCCATCTGCGGACGGCATATCGATCCGGGGATAACAAATAAAAGTCCACTCATAAAGACGGCCAGTCCTAGGCCTTCCGTATTCGGCTTGGGGTTACGCCATATCAGCCAGCAAAAACTAGCCGTAAAAGAAACGCATGCCATATTCCATAGCCAGATAAAGCTCTTGACCGGTAGCATATTGAACATAAAAACAATATCAGTCGGGAGGAAAAGATTGCTGATATACCACTTGATCAAAATAAAGAAATTCGCCACAAAAACCCAAAAGGTCAAATGAAAAGAATGCGCCCTTTCGAGCATGCTCGTCTTTGAACCAGCCAACCACAACCACGTAATGACACATACCCCTGTCAACAAGATGAACGGCAGGCAAAGGCGCAGGGTTTTCTTGACATCAGCAGTCCTGTAATAAAGAAAAGCAGCGGCATAAAAGATAAAAAACCACGAAACCTCCTGAAACAAAAGCGCGACAAAGAATGACGCAAGGCTCAGCCCATAAAAAACATGGTTCTTGCTTTGTTCAATATGTTTGTACAGAGCGATGAGGCTTAATTCCATGAAAATGACACTGAACAGGATATTATTGAATGCAATATGCATCATCACTTCAGCACTCATGGGATGCATACAAAAAAGCAGGCTTGTGCCCAGCGCGACAAAATATTGCCGGGTGAAAAGGAAGATAACAACGAACAATAAATAACAATTAATGAAGAAAAGAAAGATATTGATACCATACAGCGGCCCCGCCTCTTTAAAAAGAGAAAAAAGAATGCCGTTGGTCAAATTATACAGGGGTTCGAAATGATGCGTGCGGGCAAAAATAAGCCCCGGCTCCCTGAATATCCGGGATACTTCATGAAAACGCAGAAAAAAGAAATCATCCCCCAGGAATTGATGCTGCAAGACCGGGGTGTACACTAAAAGGCACAGGACAAATAACAATGCCGCGGGCAAAAATATTTTTATTCTTTCACTAATAAACATGGGTGTCAGTATATTACATTGCACCCGCTTGTCCAATAAAAAGGACGATCTTGTTCATCTGGTTAGCCGGCCTTAAGAAAACTCCCCTTATATCTTGCGAAGGATAACAAAAACCTATAAAGTAAAGCCTATGAAAAAACAAAATCCTGCTAAAGTGATCGCTTGGTTCATCTGCGCCCTCATCGCCCTGTGCATCGGCCTTTACTTCCGGCTTTATCCTTTGTACCACAATGTGGCTTCTGACGCCTACGAGCAAGCGACCATGCTGGTTCTTGCCAAAATGCGCGCTGATATTGCGGGGCAAATCTCCAGTGCCTATCCGACTCTACCACCTGCCCAACAGCAACGGATCATCCAGGAACAGTTAAACCAGGCCCTCCGGACACAAAAAACAAAACTGCACGAGACGTTTGACAAAGTAAGCCGGGAAATACTCAAAAAGACCGGTGAGACCCGTCATTACCTTCAGGAATCCGATTCTTACTATTTTCTCGACCTGACACAAAACATCCTTGAAAAAGGCGATGTGAGTACCCAGGTGAACGGCAGTCAATATTTTAATAACCGCATGCTTGCCCCCATCGGCTACTGGGAACCGCAGACATGGCACCCGTATATCGGTGCATGGGTCTACAAAGCCGCAAAAGCATTGAACCCGGATATCGACGTCATGCGGGGCGTTGCGTTCACACCGCTGTTCCTTTTTCCTTTCATCCTGGGTGCTTTTTTCCTGGCCTGCCGTGCCTTTGGCTGTCAATGGCCTGCGGCTTTCACCGCATCGATCTTTTTCGCCCTTGCCCCCATTTACCTCCAGCGCAGTACCTATGCCTGGTATGATAACGACTCCTACAGCGTTTTATTCCCCCTGCTCAACATGGGGCTTACAGTCCTGGCATTAAAGTCGCTGGATAACACACGCAAAGCCCTGATCTGGAGCGTTCTCGCCGGACTTTCGTTTGCCCTCTTCGCCCGCTTCTGGACCGGATGGAGCTTTTCCTGGGGCATCGCCATGGCCGCGCTCAGCCTCATGACCGTACGCGCCTATTTCTTTAAAGAACCGCGTCGCCACAATCTTGCCCTGGTGCTTCTCATGACCGGTGCCATCACCCTGACCTGTCTCACGGCCATGATCGGCTTAAACCAGTTCCTCGCCCTTTTCCCTCTGGCCGCCCAGGAACTCGGCAAATTCATTGCTCCCCGGCTCAAGGACTGGCCGGACCTTTTCATTGTTGTCGGTGAACTTCGCCGCGGTACAATGGCTGAATCTGTCATGCTGACCGGTGGTCCTGTTGTTTTTTATGGTGCCCTTGCCGCTTTCTTCATTTACGCCCGCGAGGCGGTCATCAAACATAAAAGCCCGTCGAATGCCATACTCCTGCTGGCTTTCTTTACAGGTGCCACCTTCCTGCTGGCCTTGAGTGCCGAACGCTTCGCGCTTCTTCTGTTAGCTCCGCTTTCCATTGCTTTTGCGGTTGCCCTCGAACAACTCTGGCAACGGCGCCGGCTCTGGGCAGAAAGACTCAAACTCCCCAATCAAACCATGGCCAAATCTTTGCTGTTACTATTTTTTATGGGAACCATCATCCCGTTGACAGCAACAAACCAGAATATCGCTTCATTCCTGCATCCCATCTTCAACTCCGCCTGGGACCGCGCCCTGACAGCCCTGCGCGAGAAGACACCCGAAAACAGCGTCATCAACACCTGGTGGTCTCCCGGGCACTTTGTCAAAGCTATCGCGCGGCGCAGCGTCACCTTCGACGGCGCATCCATTAAAGGCGAACAAGCCTACTGGCTGACAAAAGTTTATCTGAGCCCCAATGAAGAAGATGCCCTGGGGATCCTGCGTATGCTTAACACCAGCTCTAACCAGGCGTGTGAATGGTTGCAGGCCCTTGGCTGGCCGGTATCACGCGCCACAGCCTTGCTTGAAACGATCACACGCATGCCGCGCACCGACGCCAGCCATTACCTGAACGGTATCCTGAGCCCGGTGCAAGCCGCGGCCTTGCTTAAACTGACGCATGGCACGCCGCCGCCTTCTTATCTGCTTATCTATAACGAAATCGTGGAAGGTAATGTCCTGCTCGGTTATGTCGGTAAATGGGATTTTACCCGCATCGAACAATTAAATGCCACCCCCGCCGCACTGAAAAAGATCCCCTCCCGGAGTTCCAAGAATTACATCGACTTCCTCTGGAGCTTAGTCGGCGGGCCGCTTCGCCAGAGCGAAACACTTTCCCCTGCCGGACGCAATGGCTCCAAGATCCTTTTTGACCAGGGCATGATCCTCGACACCGCTGATATGACGGTCGAGATCAATTCCCCCAAATTCGGCCGTGGCATCCCTGCGTCGGTGGTTTACCTGGACCCCGCCACCAACCGTGTGCAACAAAAAACGCTCCCCAACGCCACAATGAGTTATAGTGCGGTGATCTTCAAGGACAACAACAACATCCCCCACGGCGTGCTCATGGATTCGTTGCTGGCCAATTCACTCATCATGAAATTGTATTATTTTAACGGCCAAGGCCTCACGTATTTCAAACCTTTCGCCAAGGAACAAGACCTGAGTGGCCGCACAAAAATCTTGATCTACGCCGTCCAATGGCCGGCGGGATTTTGATTAATCTTGTTTTTTAATTTTTTTTTGTTAATATAGTTTCTGTTCTTAAAATAGCTTATTTGGGTCGGTAGCTCAGTTGGGAGAGCGCCTCGTTCGCAATGAGGAGGCCGTGGGTTCAACTCCCATCCGATCCACCATTTGATACAACAAAAAACCTTGTTCCAGACGGAGCAAGGTTTTTTGTTGGTTTCAATACCAAAGAGAGGGGACGCCCTTCCGCTTTATCCCACGAGGCCACGCACCCCAAAGTCTTCCTGGCCCCCGCCAGCAAAGAGCGTATCCCGGTGATCGGGCGCCCCCCCTTATTTATAGCTCAACTGTTTGTATGGTAGTGTTCTACCACTTTTTGCGACAAATTTTCATACACCGCGGCTGAGCGGCACACAACCTGATCATACCAGCGATTATCCTTGCCCTGCTCCTGGGGCATGGAAATAAATAACCCCTTCTTGCCGTCGAGAAGGCGGATCCCGCGGATGACCAGTGTGTCGTTGACACAAACATCCGCAAAGGCTTTCAGGTTGCCGGCATCGGGCAAGCGATACATCTTTTCCACATTGAACGTAATACTCGACGACATAACTCCTCCTTCAATTATGATTGATTGGGCTGGGGTCGCCCTTCACACAACAACTATATCACATGATTTGATGATTTGTCAATACTGCATTTGTCTTATGGACAACTTTTATTCCAACCCCTGCCCTCTGCCATCAGTTAACTCTCAAGGCAGGATGTCGTTGCGCTAATCACTTAACATATTATTTTAATTAATAAATAGATTGTTGTATCCTCAAAGCGTGCTAGGATAATCTTTCTAACAGGAGAAATATATGTTGAAGGAAATAGGCGCCCATATCCGGCAGATCCGCAAAATAAGAAAAATATCACTGACCGAACTTTCCACGGCGAGCCAGGTTCAGATCGCTACCCTTTCACGCATCGAAAACGGAAAAATGACAGGAACGCTGGGGTCACACCTTAATATTGCCAAAGCCCTGGGCGTCAACCTGGCCGAACTTTATGAAGGCCTTGAAAAACCGGCTCTCACCGCCCTTAAGGCGGGAAACCCCACCGATATGTTGGTTTCCACCAACGACAAAATATCCTGCGCAATCCTCTCACGCCAGGCGGCATCCAAAAAGATGCTCCCACTGCTCATCAGGATGAATGGTCACACATCCACCGATCCTGAACAGGGAAAACCGGGTGCTGAACGTTTCATCTTTGTGCTCGAAGGTACCGTGGCCATCAAGATCAAAGACCAGTCGGTCAAACTGGAAAAGAATGCGTCACTCTATTTCAGCGCGGCAACCACGCATATCATTGAGAATCCCGGCGCAACAGCCGCAAAATTAATCTCGATCATGACACCGGCATCCCTATGAATATCATCCTGATCTATTCACCCGAAGAACGGATGCGTGAGGAAATGAAATCAGCCCTCGCGAACCACCTCCCCCTCATTGTCACCGAGGACCGCGCGCAATGCCTTGATGCCCTGAAACAAAAATCAATCATTCACAAAGCCTTCCTGGCCGTCGTTGACGCTGATGATACCGCTGACCTCGAGCTCTTTGAAGAAGCCGCCGCCTTGCGGCCGGGCCTCAAGATGATCGCCACAGGCCGGCATGAAACAGAAGCGCTGGCCGTTGAAGCCGTTAACCATGGTGCTGACGGCTACATCCTGCTCCCGCTCACCCCTGACGCCATTATGACGGCGGCGCGCTAGGCGCATTTTCAGGGAACAATCGCATCAAGGGAAGAATATGCTATCGGGCAGACTGAAAGGCGGAATCCTGCCAAAGGCCGGCTCCGTCCTTACGGGCATCGCGAAAAGCCTGACGGAATTTCTCGGCATAACGGATGTTGGGAGGGATGGTCATGGGATAGGCGTACCCGTTGCGGATAATATCCTCATTCACAAAAAGGCCGTCGTCGACACGGTAAACATACGCCAACAGGCGCCCGTATTTATCCCGCCTTTCGATATCGAATTCCAGACGCACCTTGCGACCTTCCAGCAGTGAAGTTGTATACACACCCGCCCTGTGCCCCATGCGCAGAATATCGTCCACAGCGGTCCCTGAACGACGGGCATCGCGCAGGAGTTTTTTGTTCTTACTGGATTCAGGCGTATCGATGCCGACAAAACGCACCTTTTCCCCGTTGGACAACTTGATCGTATCGCCGTCATAAACATAAACCACATCAATGGCTGTGTAGTCAGCAGGATCGATAGCGATCGGGGGTCGTGCTTTGCCCGGGAATGAGGGGCTATAGTGGAACACCGCGAAGAAAAAGGCCATGAAGGCAAGAAGGTATAAGACCGGACGCACGTTGGCGAAAAAACTTGAAGGCTGACGCATGATCAGTCAACGTCCTTCAGACGGGTAAGGTGCGACGATGGATAGTAGAAATCCAGTATCTGGCGATAATTATAATGCGCCAAAGACATACGATAAGCTCCCCACTGGCATAAACCGACGCCATGCCCCCAGCCGAACCCGACAAAATCCACGAACCAGCCCTTCATTTCAATGTCATATTTATTGCTTCTGAGAATATTGGGCCCGATGATATCACGGAACAACTTTCCTTCAACGATCTCCTCTTTGCCGTCGCGCGCGATGATCTTTAACTTTCTGACCCGGCCGCTTTTGTTGCGCTCTTCCACCTTGATCTCACGGATAAGGCCAAGCGTGTACCCCCGGGCATCAAGGGCATCCTGAATATTCTTGAGACGGAAATTCTGGCGCCAGCGATAGTGCGGCGAGTCTATCGAAAAAGGCGACTGAACCCCGCCCTTCAGGGGCAGGATATCAATATCCCAAAGCTCGGCGGCATCTTCGGTAACCCCGCCGCTATTGGCATGAAAGAAAGCGGGAAATATCTTGTCCTTGTACGTCAAGACCTCGCCGTGTGTCCGAGCCACCGCGATATTGGTGCGATAGCGTTCAGCCCCCCTGCCGCCGTACACCTGCGAATAAACATCATTGGTCACGTCATAATCATGGGCCGCGAATTTTTCCATGGAATAAACAGCAAACGTGCGCGTCGCCACCGCCTGCGCCTTGATGGCATCGAGCGGCCACTGATCAGATATTTCACGGTAAAGCACGCCGCCGATATACTGTTCAAGCTCGATGATATTAACTACGGTAATATGCTCGCCGCGGTTATTGATCACAAGGATATTGCCCCTGTAACGCTTGTCATTCACACTGACCAAAGCCCCGCGCCGCGGCATGATAAGCAGGCGCACCGCTTCATAAACATGCGGACCAAAACGCGTCTTTCCTTTTTCCAGGGACACAAACGTCGGCGGCATCCGGGTGCCTGAATCCAGGCGGATACCGGTGGCAAAATCCATCACATCATAACGGCCTTCAACCGCCATGGTGAAATGATCTTGATCGCGCAAAAGGGCCACACGGATAAACCGCGCATCGGCCGTAACCAGTCCGTCCATCATAAAAAGGATGATCGGCAACAAAAAAAACGCACGTAGGAACATGGCCAGCATTATAGATGCCCCTTGGCCAGATCCGTCAGCTCGCGCCCGCGCGATGTCCGCCGGAGAAAACCCATCTTGAGCAAATAGGGTTCAACCACATCAACGATCGTGTCTGTTTCCTCGTTCAGTGTGGCCGCCAGTGCCTCGATCCCGACGGGACCTCCGTTGTATTGGTCGCGCATGACCGTCAATATCTTGCGGTCAAACCGGTCCAACCCCTGGGCATCAATGTGCAGCCGGCCCATGGCCTCAACCACCACGGGCAGCCGCAAAACAAGCCCGCCGGTCTTCACCTGGGCATAATCGCGCATGCGCTTTAAGAGACGATTGGCGATACGCGGGGTGCCGCGCGAACGGCGTGCCACTTCGAGGGCAGATTCCCCGTCGATATCCACATTCAGTTTCCTGGCCGAGCGCGCAATGATCTCGGCGAGGTCTTCAGGTTCATAAAAATCAAGGTGATGGAATATCCCAAAACGATCCCTCAAGGGCGAAGCCAAAAGGCCACTGCGGGTCGTAGCCCCGATGAGCGTAAAAGGTTTTAAATTAAAGTTGATCGTGCGCGCGTAAGGACCTTTGTCGACGATAAAGTCGATCTGGAAATTCTCCATGGCCGGGTAAAGGAATTCCTCGACGGTCTTTGCCAAACGATGGATCTCGTCAATAAAAAGGATATCGCCCTTCTCGAGATTGGTCAGGATGCCGATAAAATCACCCGCGCGCTCGATGGCCGGCCCCGACGTAACGGTGATCTTCCCGCCCATCTCATGAGCAATAATATGCGCCAGCGACGTTTTTCCAAGCCCCGGAGGTCCTGAAAAAAGCATATGCTCCAGTGGCTCCCCCCGCTGGCGAGCCGCCTCGACAGCCACCCTTATATTGGCCACAAGCTCTTTCTGGCCAACAAAATCCTCAAGCTTCGCCGGGCGCAGGGACAAGCTTGTAACCCGGTCCTCTTCGGTCTCATGAGTATTGAGCGCAACGCGTTTTAGTTCTTCCATCAGGTATCCGGTTGTTGCTGAACAACAATGTTTTCGGTGTTGCGCAAAAGTTCAATGTCCGCGAACATACGCTTCTGAGCGATCACCACTTCTTTCATCTTACATAATTCAAGGACAGCCATGAACGTGACGATCAGCTCCAAGCGGTCACGGGCTCCCTCAAACAGATCACGCAGCATCATCCGCGGCCGGTCAACGAGCAGCTGAAGGATGCTGTGCACTTTTTCTTCTACCGTATATTCTTCCCGCTCAACTTCATAAATGGACTTGACAGGCTTGTTCGCCATCGCCTGCGTTAAGGCGGTGATCAGGTCGAACAGATTGGCCTCAAAATAAACTTCCCGTGAATCCTCCCGCAAGCTGGCCAGTGCTTCTGCATCAGCACGACGGGCAAAAAGATCCTGGCGCTGTTCGGCTTTCAGTCGTAATTGCTCGGCTGCCTCCTTGATGAGCTGATACTCTTCAAGACGGCGCACGAGTTCGGTCCTCGGATCCTCCACCTCGGCAACTTCCGTCGGATCCGGTGGGAGGAGCATTTTTGACTTGATCTGCAACAAGGTGGCCGCCATGACAAGAAAATCGCCGACCCCGTCGAGATCGAGTATTTTCATCATGTCGATATACCTGATATATTGATCTGTGACCTGGGCGATGGGGATATTGTAAATGTCAACCTCATCCTTGCGGATAAGGTACAACAGAAGGTCCAAGGGGCCTTCAAAACTTTCAAGCTGGATCTTGCATGTCATGCCTGAAAAACCGCTTGCCGCACTTCTTTCATGGTCGCGGCGGCCATCGCCCCTGCCCGATCAGCGCCGTCACGGAGGATAGCTGAAATGTAGCCGCGGTCAGCCAGTAGCTTCTCCCGTTGCTCACGGATCGGACGCAAATATTCGATAAGGCCTTCGGCCAGTGTTTTCTTGCAATCTGTACACCCTTTAAGCGCCCCTTCACACCAGGCACAAACCTCGATTTCTTTGGCTGGCAAGAATGCCCCGTAATAGGGGAACATGTTGCACGCTTTGGGGTGACCGGGATCCTTGAGCCGCTGACGCCCGGGGTCGGTCATCATGCCGCTGACCTTGCGCCGTATCTCATCGGGCGTGTCGGAAAGATTGATGGTATTGCCGTAACTCTTCGACATCTTGCGCCCGTCAAGCCCCATGAGGCGCGGCACGGGTGTCAGGATCGCCGCACAATCCTCGAAAACATCTTTTTTATAAATGAAATTGAACCGACGTGCAATCTCGCGGGTCAATTCAAGGTGCGGCAACTGATCTTCACCGATAGGGACCGCTGCGGCTTTATAAAGCAGAATATCCGCTGCCTGTAGCACAGGATAACCCAGGAAAGCATAAGTCTGCAGATCACGGGTCGTCACTTCACGCAGTTGTTCTTTATAGGTTGGGTTGCGTTCAAGCCAGCCCAACGGCGTAAGGCAGGCGAGGATCATCTGCAATTCAAGGTGCTGGGGCACATCTGACTGAACAAAAATAATCGAACGACGGGGATCAATCCCGCAGGCCAGCCAGTCGGCCGCCATTTCCACGCTATGGGACACCATGCCGCCACTGTGTTCATACTCACCCATCAGCGCATGCCAGTCAGCAATGGAATACACGCAACAATGCGTGTCCTGCAATTTGACCCAGTTGTTCAGCGCCCCGACGAGGTGTCCCAGATGCAACTTGCCTGTCGGGCGCATGCCGCTGAATACCGTCTTCATCACAACTTCCTGGCGATCTGCTCGATCTGGAACGCCTCAATGACATCACCGACCTGATAGCCGGTAAACTTGTCGACGGAAATACCGCACTCAAAACCCTCGCCGACTTCCTTGACATCATCCTTGAAACGCTTGAGGGCAGACACGCGGCTCGTGTGGATCGTTTCCCCGTTACGGATGACATCCACATCCATCCTCTGGCGGATGCGCCCTTTAAGCACAAAACAACCGGCCACAAGCCCGGACTTGGTCAGGTTAAAAACCTGACGCACTTCGGCCCGCGCAACAAAATGCCGCTTGGTATCAGGCTTCAGCAGGCCTTCAAGCGCCGTCTTCATATCATTGACCGCATCGTAAATGATATTGTAACGGCGGACATCCACCGGTGACTTCTCAAGCTCAACATGGGCATCATTATTCATCCCGACACTAAAGGCGATGATGATCGCCTTTGACGCATAGGCGAGGATGATATCGGAAGCATTGATATCACCGACGGCATTATGAATGAACTTAATCTTGACTTCCTTGTTCGTATCCGGAACCTTTTCGAGCGAATCCCTGAGAGCCTCCAGGGACCCCTGCACGTCAGCCTTCAGGACGATATTAAGTTCCTGTATCTCGCCCGCTTTTTTCTGCGCCAGAAGATCTTCGAGGGTGATCTTGTTGGTATTCTTAAGGCGGTCTACTTTATATTTATCCATACGCACACCGGAAATCTCGCGCGCACTCTTTTCATTTTCCACCACGAAGAACTTCTCTCCGGCTTCAGGCACCGCCGAAAGCCCGAGGATCTCAACCGGCATTGACGGGCCTGCGGCACTGATATGGCGCTGATGATCATCGAACAGCGCCTTGATCTTGCCGTAATAGGGTCCAACCACAAGGATATCGCTTTCACGCAGGGTACCTCCCTGAACAATGAGTGTGGCCACCGAACCGCGACCGGGGCTCAGGTGTGCTTCCACAACAATACCTGAAGCATTTTTGTCCGGATTGGCCTTGAGCTCAAGGATCTCCGCTTCGAGCAGGATCATCTCGAGCAGATTATCGATCCCCTGTCCGGTCAACGCCGACACCGGTGCCACCACCGTCTTGCCACCCCACTCTTCAGGCATCAGGTCATGTTCCATCAACTGCTTCTTGACGCGCTCAGGATCAGCATCCTTACGGTCGATCTTGTTGAGCGCAACAATAATAGGAACCCCAGCCGCCTTCGCGTGATCGATCGCCTCAATGGTCTGGGGCATGATCCCTTCATTGGCCGCGACCACAAGGACAACAAGGTCCGTGATATGCGCGCCTCTGGCCCTCATGGCCGTAAAGGCAGCGTGACCGGGCGTATCGAGGAATGTGATGGTGCCTTTATTGATGGCCACAGAATACGCGCGGATATGCTGGGTAATACCACCATGTTCGCTATCAACGACTTTCGTTTTACGGATAAAATCCATCAGGGACGTCTTACCATGATCAACATGCCCCATGAACGTAACGATCGGCGCACGCCCCTTAAGTGTCTCGGGGGCATCATGGGCACTGTCGTGCTGGTCAAGAAGTTCTTCTTCCTGGGATTTCATCGGGATCAAATTATAACCCAAAGCGGTGCATATCTTGCGGGCAATGTCTTCACCCAGATTCTGATTAATATTGGCGAACATCCCCATCCCCATCATGATCTTCAAAACGGCATTGGGTTTTTCCTGGACACGGAAAGCCAGATCACCAACAGTAATGGGCGTCTTGACCTCGAGGTCGCGCAAAGGCCCTTCATATTTCGCAGGGCCGCTCGATGCTGGCGGATGAGCCGCCAACGCCGGTGATGATACCGTCGCTTCAGGCTGTTGCTGAGCAGCCGCATGGGCAGTCCTGGCTGCCTGGATGGCTGCCTGTTCTTCTTCTCGGCGCTTGGACAAAGGCTTCACAGAAATAAACTCGGGCTGTTCCTTTACAACCTTTTTTACAACAGTCGTAACCGTCTTGCCATCGACTTCGGTTGTAGTGACCTGTTCGACAATGACATTCTTGGGAGTAACGACTTCGGCAGTGATCACGACAACCGGTTCAGCCGGGCCTTCAACCGAGCGGGCATCAGGTGCCCTCACAACAGGCTTGGGCACTTCCACGGGCTTTGGCTCAGGTTTGGAGACAATGCGCACGGTTACATGATCCGGCGCAGGCTCTTTAACCTTAGCTTTATCCTCCGTCTTGGCATGATCTTTCGATTTAAGCAAAGGATCCACCGGCTTGCGCGCAGGTGCCTTCTTTTTAAGAACGGCCTTGGGTGCAACAACTTCTTTCTCAACAGGGATAAGCCCCCTCTCCTCAAGATCACTTTTGAGCAGGGCCAACACACCGGGACTCAGTTCGTGGTCATCCCCCTTGGCGCGTAATTTAAGCGCTTTCAGCGTCGAAAGGAGTAAATCCTCGCTGATGTTGTATTGTTTAACAAGATCCCTGAGTAACATATGTTGTTATCTTTCCGTGTTTGAAGCCCCTGATGTCCTTTCCCCCGCGGCCTGCCTGGCAACGGACGGGATCGCACTGCGCATCATTCTTCAGAGGCATTGTCCTGTCCCGCTGGAGATTCTGGCAGCTCCGTATCACCGACCGGTCCCCTGGCATTATCAGCATTCTCTTCAACCGTCACCTGAGCTGGCGTTCCCACCGGCTCACCCTGTTCCTGCTTCAGATGCTCGCCCCACTGATTCGCGGAGAAAATATCAAGTTCCCATCCAAGCAAACGCCCGGCCAATCTCACGTTCTGCCCGTAACGGCCAATGGCAATGGAAAGCTGGTCATCGGCCACAATGATATTGGCTTTCTTTTCAATGCCAAGGATCTGCATCTGCGAAATTTCAGCCGGTGACAGCGACGCCTGGATATATTCCTTAATGTCGGGGGAATAACGGACAATATCAATTTTCTCACCATGGAGTTCATTGACGATATTCTTAACACGCGACCCGCGCATACCGACACAGGCTCCGACACAATCCACCTTGTCATCCTTGGAATAAACAGATATCTTGGTGCGCTCACCGGGATCACGGGCAATGGCTTTAACCTCGATGATGCCCTCATAAATTTCCGGGACTTCAAGTTCAAACAGGCGCTTGACAAAATTCGGATGGGCGCGCGAAAGCACGATCTGCGGACCGCGGGACTCGCGTTGAACCTCGAGGATGAAGGCGCGCACACGGTCACCCTGCTTGAATTCTTCCTTGCCGCACAATTCACTGCGCGGGATCACAGCCTCGGTCTTGCCCAGATCAACGATCACACTGCCGCGATCAAACCGGTAGACACTGCCCGAAATGATCTGCCCGACCCTGATGCTGTATTCATTGTAGATAACATCTTTTTCCGCTTCACGGATCTTTTGAAAGACGACCTGCTTGGCCGTCTGGGCGGCAATGCGCCCGAATTCGCTCGAACGGATCTCCTGGCCATTGGCAAACGCCTGGATCTTGCCGGTCTTGAGATCAAGCTTGGCCACAACATCCTCTTCCTTGCCGACCGTCCATACCTTGCGCGCCGCCGAAGCGACAGCCGCTTCTACAGCCTCGATCAGCACCTCTTTGGCAATACCCTTATCGCGCTCGATCTGTTCAAGGATCGTTATCAATTCACTTTCCATAAAATCCCTCTTTTAGTTAATGATCTGCCTGGCTTTTTCTATCTTTGCCATCAGGACAACCAATTCACCCTGACGGGTCTTAAGGATAACATCCGCTTCAGATACTGCCATGAGAACGCCGCCGATCTCACGTTTACCGCCAACCGGCTCTTTAAAGAAAAGCCGTACAGGGCGGCCAATCACACGCCGCAGATCACGGGTACCGCACAAAACTCGATCCAAGCCCGGGGATGAAACCTCAAGGGTATAATTATCCCCTAAATCCAGCCCATTGTCCAGCGCCAGCGCAAGTCGTCGGTTCAGCTCCGCGCACACGTCCATCCCAATACCGCCAGCGGGCTTGTCCGCAAAAACCTGAATATGCACATCACCCGCATGGGCGCGTGCGTTCACCTCAACAAGTTCCAGCCCAAGCTCATCGCAAACAGGCTTTGCCAGATCTTCAACAGACTTGATCAATGTATCTAACTTTTCCATAACTTACATTTTCCTGCCGGCATTTCAATGTACGGAAGAAACCATGCGCGCCACATAACCCACAGCCATATCCAACGGCACACTTTCAACCACGCCGGTGGCACGGTCTTTGATCTCCACTTTACCTTCTAAAAGGCCGCGCTTGCCGATGGTCACGCGATAAGGTATCCCAACAAGGTCAGCATCGTTAAATTTGCGACCTGCACTTTCGTCACGGTCGTCCATTAAAACATCAATTCCCTGTTTTGTCAACCCGTCGTAAATAGACTGTGCCACCGTCATGGCCGCAGGGTCATTCACCTGGACAGGAAGAACCTCAACCGTGAACGGGGCAACTCCTGCAGGCCAACAGATCCCTTTAGGGTCATGGTGCGCCTCAATGATGGTGGCGAGCAAGCGGCTGACGCCGATCCCGTAACAGCCCATAACAATCGGATGCTGTTTCCCCGCCTCATCGAGGAACCGGGCTGCCATGGCTTCCGTATACTTTGTGCCCAGTTGAAAAATATGGCCGACCTCGATGGCCACATGCTCCACGCCCGCCTCATCGTTAACTTTATCCTCGCCGATCGGTGCCGGGACAAGGAACTCATGGGAAATCTTCCCTCCCATGGCCCCGCTATCCGCTTCGGCAATGATGGGTTTTAATCCGCAACGGGCAAAGATTCTCTGATAAGCTTCAAACATGGACGCATAACTTTTTTTCAACCCGACCTCATCCGTATCAAAACTGTAAGCATCCTTCATGATGAATTCACACGCACGCACCACCCCGAAACGCGGACGGGTCTCATCACGGAACTTGGTCTGAATCTGATAGAGCGTGACCGGCAACTGGCGATACGACTGGACAAAACTCTTGACGAGATCCGTGATGATCTCCTCATGCGTCGGCCCCAGGCACATGGCCGACCCTTTCTTGTTCTTGAAACGGATCATGACATCCTCGAGCGTCTTGTCACGTCCGGTTTGCTGCCAGATTTCAAGAGGCTGAAGCGCCGGCATCAGCAGTTCATGGGCACCGGACGCATTCATTTCATCACGGATAATGCCCTCGATCTTGGCCAGGACACGAAGCCCCAGCGGTAAATAGGAATATATCCCCGACGTGAGCATATGCACCAGCCCTGAACGTAACAGCAACTGATGGCTTATGGCTTCCGCGCCGGCCGGTGATTCTTTGAGTGTCGGGATAAAATATGTTGACCACTTCATCGTGTGTACAACCCCTTCCTGGTTTATTCAAATTCTTTCGGCAAACGGATATTCCGCTTGACAAACTTGTCGGCGAACGATGGCCGCTTGTGCGCAACAACCCAATCGCCGGTGATCCTCCCTGTCGACGAATCAATACGATCCTGCCTGAAGGTGAACAGATCATCCAGTGATATCTTTTCTGTGGCCCTGTTGTAAGAAAGGTCCGTAATATGCTTGACACGACGGACACCGTCCATGAACAATTCCGAATAAACAATGAGGTCAATGGACCTGGCGATCTGCTGATGGATCTGATCACCGGAAAGGCGTATGCCGGACATGAGCATCATCGTGATCATGCGGTTGAAACATTCCTCAGGAGAATCCGCGTGCACAATGGCCAGCGTTCCCGAGTGGCCGGAAGCGATGGACTGGATCATATCAAGGATCTCATCCCCTCTGACCTCGCCGACAATGATCCTGTCGGGACGCATGCGTAGCGTATTAATGAAAAGATCCCTGGTCGAAACCTGCCCCTTGCCCTCGATATTAGCCACTTTCGATTGCAGATTGACCACATGCTCCTGCATCAGGCGCAACTCGGAAGTATCTTCGATGGTGATGATGCGCTCCTCCTCGGGGATATGCCCCGAAAGGACGTTAAGGATCGTTGTTTTTCCCGAACCAGTGGCACCACAAAAGACAATATTCAGCTTGGCCTTGATGGCTGTAATAAGAAAATCCGCCATCGCCTTGTTGATGGTTCCAAGATTGATAAGATTCTCGACCGTCCCGATATCACGGGAAAACTTGCGGATCGTCATGACTGGCCCTACCATGGCACACGGCGGGATAATGATATTGACGCGCGAACCGTCGACCATCGAAAAGTCGACATACGGCGAAGATTCATCGATGCGCCGGGAAGAGCCCGACGATGTCAGGATCTTCTGGATCGTGTGCATCAACTGGGCATTGTCATCGAACTTGACAGCAGTCTTGGATATCTTCCCCCGTTTCTGGACATACACGCTCTTATAGCCATTGATCATGATCTCCGTGACATCAGGATCATCTAAAAGCTGACGCAAAGGTCCAAGCCCGCCGGCAGCAGTCAATTCACGGATCAGGCGCATACGATACTCAAAAGGAACATCAAGATCAGATTCACGGACAAAGTCATTGATCGCTTTATCAACGAACAACCGCATCTGATCTTCGTTCATGGAATCTTTGGTCTTCAGAAAATCGGTTTTCGCGATCATGAACCTGTGCAGGCGCGCTTTTATTTCTTCATAGTCTATCTCAACAGGGGGCATAAATACTCCACATTATTTTATTAAAGACCTGAGCCGGTCGATCAACCCGATGCGCTCAAAATCCAGATAAAAAACAAACACCGCCAACATGATGATCAAGGCAAAACCCGCCTTCATCACAAGGTCTTCGGTACGGGGAGAAAGCACCCGTCCGCGCAGTTTTTCAAGCCCCAGCAGTGCCAGATGCCCTCCATCGAGCGGAATGACCGGCAGGATATTGAACAAGGCCAGGCTCGCACTGATAACGCCGACAATATATAAAAGAAAAGAGAAACCAATACTGGCCGCAAACTTGACAATAAAAAACATACCTACAAGTCCGGTCATCCCCTCTTTAGCAGAACGTTGGCCAGATACGATCTGCCATAGCGCCGCATACGTTTTGACCGTAACATCCCGCAGTTCCCCGGCGCCTTTAACAAAGCCCTCAAGAAAACCATACCGCCGAACAACCAGATGACTCGCCTGATCAGGCGCTTTCGGCTGAATGCCGATACGGGCCACCGCGTGTTCACGTCCGAAAAGATCGCGTGTTTTTTCCATCCGGGGTGCAACCTTTAAAGGCACCGGTTGGCCAGCGCGCGTCACAACAACATCAAGCACCCGACCGCCCGATGACATGACCGTGTCCTGCATCTCTGCCCAATTGGCGATCTTATGGCCGTCGATCGAAAGGATAATATCCTCGGCGGCAAAACCGGCCTCGAGTGCCGCCGATGCGGGCATGATCTTGCCCACACACGCCGGTACCGCCCTCGACGTGGCATCAAGGTCAACAGCCCCTATCCAGAAAACAATAACAAAACACAGGTACGCCAGCAAGAAATTTACCGCTGGTCCCATCAAAATGATCAGCGCGCGATGGCCGGGGGGCTTTGAAAAATACTCATCCGCAGAACCCTTGCAGGTACCACGTTCATCTCCCGCCATCTTGACATAGCCACCGAGCGGGATCGCGCAAATACGATACTCCGTAGCTCCTTTTTTAAACCCCCAGAGCTTCGGCCCAAAGCCAAAGGCAAACTCTTCAACGCGGACGCCCTTGCGGCGAGCCATCCAGAAATGCCCTGCTTCATGAACAACGATCAAAAACCCAAGAATAAAAGCAAATATTAAAAACGTCATGCCAGCCTTTCTATGTATTCGGCCGCGCGGACACGTGCCCGCGCGTCAGCCTGTTCAATATCCGAAAGTAACGGCTTGCGGATATTACGATGTTGCAAAAGCACCTGCTCAACGACCGCATGGATCGCCGTAAAACGCATACGTCCCTGAAGAAAAGCTTCAACGGCTACCTCGTCTGCCGCATTCAGGACGGCCGGAGCTGTCCCGGCGATCCGGGCCGCTTCATAAGCCAGTGCGAGCGATGGGAACCGTTCTAGGTCAGGCCGCGCGAAATTCAATGAGCCCCCGGCCGCAAGGTCAAGCCGTGGAGTGCCCGAGGCAATTCGCTCGGGATATGTCAACGCATACTGGATCGGCAAACGCATATCCGTCACTCCCAGCTGGGCCAGGACCGTGCCGTCAGTAAATTCAACCATCGAATGCACAACCGCCTCCGGATGAACAAGAACATTGATCTGCCCTATGCTCAAGCCAAAAAGACGCTGGGCCTCGATCACCTCAAAACCTTTGTTCATCATCGTAGCGGAATCAACGGTGATCTTGGCCCCCATTTGCCAGCGTGGATGAGCCAAAATATCTTTGACCGTAAAACGATCATGCTCGGCGCGCGGCACATCTCTCAACGGACCGCCCGAGGCCGTCAAATGAACCTGACGCACGTCCTGCCTGTTCCGCCCCTCAAGGCACTGAAAGATCGCACTCTGCTCGCTGTCTACCGGAATAACAACCGCAGCATTGCGCCGAACCTCAGCCATAAGGATATCCCCGGCCATCACCAAAGCCTCTTTATTGGCCGGAGCAATAATTTTTCCTGCCCGCGCCGCGGCAAGGAACGGTGCCAGGGCCGCTGCTCCAGTCACCGCGATCACAACAATATCTATACCCTTTAAAGCCGCGATCTCGGCCATATCACGCGCGGCATCATAAAATTTCACACGACCGAATTCCTTGCTGAAACGTGCGATATCCCCCGCCGCCATGGCCACATGTTTCGGCAAAAACCGGCGGATCTGTTCTTCGAGCAACGCCGTATTTTTGTACGCCGTCAGCGCGGCAACTTCAAAACGATCCCCATGATCCGCGATCACCCTAAGGGTGTTGACGCCAATAGACCCTGTGGAACCAAGAACGGCGATCCGTTTTCTTTTCATATCTTATAAACGATTCAAGGTCGCGCTCATATAAAGATAAAACGCCGGTGCCGAGAAAAGCAGGCTGTCAATAAGATCCAGTATCCCGCCGATACCCGGCAATATTTTCCCTGAATCCTTCACATTACAATCCCGCTTGATCATGGATTCGGACAGGTCACCGAGCTGGCCTAAACCGCCGAAGAAAAACCCCAGAAGGGCGACAAACCAGACGGGAAAATAAGTCTGCATCGGAAGCCATGACTGGCAAAGGACCGCTGTCAAGGCACTGCAGGCCAAGCCGCCCAACGCCCCTTCAACCGACTTATTGGGACTAACAAGGGGTAAAAGCGGGTGCTTCCCCAGCCAAGACCCGATGAACAAAGCACCTATATCACCGGCCTTGGTGACCGCCACAATGAAAAGCACCAGCTTCGCCCCTTCAAAACCCGGCAGGAGCAGGTGTATCTTGACAATGAAGCTAAAAAACCAGGCCACATACAAAACACCAAAAAGGGTTGTCGAAAGACCAAGGATGGCATTGCGATTATCCTGACGCTTGAATTGAAGCAGCAGCATGATGAGAAAGCCGCTCACGATGAGCAAAAGCTCCCAGTTCCTTGTCAGCTCAAAACGCGTAAAGATAGACAAGGGGATCATGATCCCGATGAATATCCCCGTATAACTGTATATTGGTATATCCTTCTTCTTGATCAGATAAAAAAACTCGTACAACCCTCCCACTGTCAGAAAACAGATCAGGGCGATAAAAAACCATTCATTCCATGCCGCCAGCGCCACACACCCTACGGCAGCCGCTCCGCTGATAAAACGCATCGGATTCATACCTTTACTCCCTGTAGCCCGGTCGAGCCGTAACGGCGGTCCCGACGAGCAAAATCCTCCAGTGCCAGATTGAATTCCCCTGCCGTAAACTCCGGCCAGCATTTTTCCGTAAAATATAATTCAGCGTAAGATAACTGCCACAACAAGAAATTGCTGATACGCTTCTCACCCGACGTGCGGATAAGCAGATCCGGATCAGGTAAACCGGCTGTATAAAGTCTGGAAGTAAAAAGCGCTTCATCAACAGCATCGGGAACAATTTTTCCTCCCACACAATCCGCCGCAATCGCACGAACGGCATCTAATATCTCCTGGCGCCCTCCGTAATTAAAAGCAATGTTAAGCACCATGCCTGAATTCCCACTGGTCGCCATAACCGTTTCATCAAAAGCCTGCAAAACCTGTAAAGGAACCCCGTCCCGGCGCCCGCAAACACGCAGACGGATATTATTCGCGCACAAGTTCTGAAGTTTCTGCTTTAAAGCGGCAATAATGGTGCGCATCAGCATGGACACTTCAGAAGGGTCACGCTGCCAATTCTCAGTCGAAAAAGTAAAAAGCGTCAACACTTTAACACCAGCCGTAGAGGCGGCCTGCACAATATCATCTACCCGATTGACACCTTCCAGATGGCCCTGTGTCCTGGCACGGCCGTGCTTTTGAGCCCAACGACCGTTCCCGTCCATAATGACCGCTACATGCGCAGGTATCTTGTTCACCATTCCCCCGTTTGAAAATTTCTACGTGTCACTGCCGGACTGGATCAACCGGCAAATTTGCGCGCTGGGCTTCAAGGCCGGCACGTCGGAGTTCATTGGTCATTTGACCCAACTTGATCTGCAATGCCGCTTTCTCAAGCCCCGAGGCCTGTATCTCCTTGCGCAAAGTGTTCTCCTGCCAACGGCCCTGTCGCTCCACCTTCTGGATATCCGCCTTGAGCACCTTGTTTTCTTCCTTTGTTTTATCCATCGACTCCTGAAGCCTTGCCAGCCTGATCTGTGTAGCCTGAAGATCTGCCTCCAGCTTCTTGACACGGTATTCACCGCGCTGGAGTTCTTCTTCTGCGCTCATACGGCCGTACCTTTCCTGTTCCAATATCCGTGTGATGTCCGTATTCTCACGGCCAAAACGGATCAACAGAAAAATACTCACACCCGCCACAAGAAAGAAAAAAAATAATGCCTTCTTCAAAGGATATTCCTCAAAAACACCCCGGCAGGGGCAACAGTTTAGCGCACAATGATCTCGTTACGATCAGAGCCGATAGAAATATACTTGATCGGCACACCCACAAGTTCCTCGATCCGCTCGAGGTAAGCGCGTGCCTTGGCAGGAAGTTTCCGGTATTCACGGATACTGCCGACCGGAGACTGCCAGCCAGGCATCTCCACATAAACAGGCTTGGCCTTGCACAGCACTTCATAATCATGAGAAAAATCCTTAAAGATCTTGCCCTTGTACTTATACGCCGTGCAAAGGCTGATGGTCTTTAACTCGTCAAGCACGTCGAGCTTCATGATCGCCAGCTCGTCAAATCCACCCGTCACCGCCGCGTAACGCACCAGGACACTGTCAAACCATCCGCAGCGCCTTGCCCGGCCGGTGGTGGCACCAAATTCCTTGCCCTTGGTGCGGATCTCCTCTTCCATCTTGCGGTCAAATTCCGTCGGAAAAGGCCCCTCGCCCACACGGGTGGTATACGCTTTCACCGCGGCAATGATCTTGTCCAGCTTTGTGGGAGCCACACCACTGCCGGAAGCAACGCCACCGACGGTTGTATTCGAGGACGTCACGTACGGATATGTCCCGAAATCTATGTCGAGAAAAGCCCCCTGCGCCCCTTCAAAGAGAACTGATTTCTTTCGCGCAATAGCATCATTCACATACAACGCCGTATCGCAAACATACGGCTTCAGGCGACGGGCATAGCGCGTGTATTCATTATAGATATCGTCGATTGTAAAACCATCCTGGGCAAAAACCTTCTTGAAATACTCATTCTTCTCGCGCAGGTTATCTTCCAGCTTGGCACGGAACACGCGCGGATTAAGCAGATCCACCATACGGATGCCGCAACGCGTCACCTTGTCGGCATAGCAAGGGCCGATCCCCCGGCCGGTGGTGCCGATGCGGTGCTCGCGCATTTTTTCGCGCAGACCGTCGAGCACCCGGTGATACGGCATAACAATATGGCTGTTGACGGCAATCTTCAACTGTTCGGGCGCGACCACAATGCCGCGCTTCTTGAGGCCATCGATCTCCTCGAGCAACGCTTTAGGGTCAACCACCACGCCGTTGCCGATCACACACACCTTGCCACTGCGCAAGATCGCCGATGGCAAAAGATGAAAGACATAGTGCTCTTTGCCTACAATAACGGTATGACCGGCATTGCTACCGCCCTGATAGCGCACCGTAACATCCACATCTTTGGAAAGGATGTCAATGAGTTTGCCCTTTCCTTCATCACCCCACTGAGCACCAACCACAACAATATTCATCAGGCATTCCTTTGCTAAAACCTGTTGTAAAAAAAGTACACAAGTGCGCATCCCGACGCCAGATAAAAAGCCGACAGGATGATCAAAACCAATGACCGCTGGCGCGCGGGGAAGTTCTTCGCGCAAACCCGGATCACAAAAAAAGACACAAGCACCGCTACCGATGCCGCATTACGGCAGATCTCATAAAACACAAGACCTGTCAGCGAATCCCAAAGCCTGCCCGGCAAGAAGACCATCGAAGACTGCCACTGCGCCTGAAAACCCGTAGGCCACACATAAGCGATCGCCACAAGCCACAACGCCGAAAAGGTGCCGATAAGGCCAGCAACTCCCCGGCTGACAGAAATACATCCCACGCATAAGGCAAAAGACGCCGTGCCATCACGTCTCAACAAATGCCACTGGTGCCAGAACAAACCGCCCGCCAGCACGAAACCAACCCCACAAACCAGATAACTGATGGTTGTTAAAAGCTTGAACAGTGGCGCGCCTGTCATATAAGCACCAAGGCCAGCCTGTAAAACAATCCCCCAGAAGATAAGCACAACCGCAAAATTCAGGACATACGCCTGAAGCACATCAAGCCGCGTTTTCCTTAAAAGAAGCAATCCTAATGCCAGCACCCCGGCTGTTGCCAAATGGGTCGGCGCGAACGACTCCTGCATACCGACAGCAAAAAATACCGAAAGATCAAACCCCATGGCCTTCAGACTTTCAGCATTTTAACAAACTGAATACCAGTAACGGCCCTGAGCGCTTCAATGACCGCGGCAGGCATTTCACCATCGACATTCACAACGCTGACCGCTGTCGCACCTTCTTTTTCACGTCCGAACGTTATATAGGCAATGTTGATGCCCGCATTGCCGAGCGCCGTCCCAACGGCACCGACGATGCCGGGAATATCCTTGTTACGGATGAAAAGGATATTCCCTGAAGGAACAGCCTCGACATAAACATTATTGACTTTAACAATACGCGCCTGCTGGTTCGAAGAAAGCGTCCCCCAAACCTCAAGGCGCTCCTTGTCGGTCACAAGCTCGAGCGTCACCGCATTGACAAACTCACCCTCGGCATTCGAATGGACCTCTTCAAGGTTGATCCCGCGCTCCTTGGCAATGTCAATGGCGTTGATCGCATTGACATTATCCGCCAGGATCGGCTTCAGTACCCCATTAGCCAGCGCCATCGTTACCGGCAATGCATTGTATTTCGACAGGATACCGCTGTAAGTGATCGTGATGGCCTTAAGCCCGCCATTCACCAACTGCCCTGCGAATTTGCCCAGCTTATCGCCGAGATCAATGTAAGGCTCGAGCACCTTGAAAGATTCCGCATCGAGCGACGGGAAATTGGCCGCATTGCGGATACCTTTGCCCAGAAGCGCATCCTTGACCGTATAAGCGATCTCGATAGCCACATTCACCTGGGCTTCTGCGGTCGATGCCCCCAAATGCGGGGTCAATACACAGGCGTCAAACTTGAGCAGTGGCTGATCAGCAGCCGGAGGTTCCTCATCATAAACGTCAAGCGCCGCACCGGCAATCCGCTTGGACTCCAGAGCCTGCACCAGGGCCGCCTCATCAATGATCCCGCCGCGCGCACAATTGACAAGACGCACCGACTTCTTCATAAGATTAATTTCTTTTTCACCGATCATGCCCTTGGTTGTGTCGGTCTTGGGGACATGCACCGTGATAAAATCTGAATTCTTGAAAAGATCCTCGAGCGGTGACATCACGATGCCCCGCCGGGCAGCCATTTCCGCCGAAAGGAACGGGTCATACGCCTTGATCGTCATCCCGAAACCCTGCGCGAACTTGGCGACCGTTGAGCCGATACGGCCAAGCCCGATCACGCCCAGTGTCTTGCCGTAAAGCTCGACACCCTGAAACTTCCCGCGTTCCCATTTGCCGGCCTTCATCGACCCGTGCGCCTGCGGAATGTTACGCGCCAGCGCCATGATCAGGCTGAACGTATGCTCGGCCGTGGATGTGGTGTTCCCGCCAGGCGTATTCATCGCAATAATGCCCCGCTTGGTCGCGGCCTTCAGATCCACATTGTCAAGCCCCACCCCGGCCCGGCCAATGACCTTAAGCCGGGTCGCCGCATCAATGATCTCGGCTGTGACTTGCGTACCCGAACGCACAATAAGGGCATCATAACCGGCAATGATCTCCTTGAGCTGTTCAGGCTTGAGGTCATAGCGGCAATCCACCTCGAAAGCCTCCGCTTCTCTAAGAATGCTGAGGCCTTCCTCGGCGAGTTTATCGCTGACTAATATTTTCATCTTGGTCATACAATGCTCCTGGGATGGCCTTCGTTGAAATTAAGCATTTAATACTTTTTGAGCTGCCGCAAGGCTGGCGCCCAATTCAAATTTGTGTCCGGCTTCTTTAAGAACTTTCTCAAGGCACGCCAATCCGGTCAAGATATCATACTCATCGACCGCACCCATATGGGCGATACGGATAGCCTTCCCGTCAAGATCGCCCTGGCCTCCGGCAAACGTGATCCCGTGCGTATCGCGCATGATCTTGACGATCTTCTTGGGATTGAGCGCCTCAGGGATAACGATCGCTGTCAACCCGCGCGAACGGTAATCCGGCTGGGCATAAACTTTAAGGCCAATGGCCTCGACCGCCGCCCACACAGCCTGCGCCATCTTGAGGTAGTACGCCTGTTTCTTTTCAATACCCGCCGCCAGGAGCATCTTGACAGCCTCATTGAGGGCGATCACAATCCCGATCGCCGGTGTGAAAGGCGTGTCCGTATCCGCCAGCGCCTTACGGCACTTGCGCAGGTCAAAATAAAAACGCACATTCGACGACGTTTCAAAAAGCGCGATGGCTTTGGCACTCGCCGCCACAATACCAACGCCCGGCGGCAGCATCAGCCCCTTGTGCGATCCGGAACAAACCACGTCCACGCCCCATTCATCCATGCTGATCGGTTCAGTCCCCAGCGCGCTCACCGCATCGACCACCAGCGCCGTTGCCGTCGCACGCGTGACCGCCGCGATCCCCTTAAGATCCGGTGTAGCCGATGTCGAGGTTTCGCACTGCGTGATAAAGATGGCTTTCGCATCCGGATGCTCGGTCAGCGCGGCCTTTACCTCATCGGGGGTGATCGTCCGGCCCCATTCGATCTTGAGCGTCACGGCGTTAAGCTTGTACGCCTTGGCCAACGCGGCCCAGCGTTCGCCGAACTTCCCGTATTCCACGGTGATCACCTTGTCGCCGGGAGAAGCGATATTAGCAACCGCCGCTTCCATCGCTCCGGTACCTGATGATGCCAAAAGATAAACGTCACTCGTGGTGCCGATCAATTTTTTCAAGCCTTCAAAAAGTTCCTTCAACACCTGCTGGAACTGGGGGGTGCGGTGATGGATGATCGGACGTCCCAATACCTCGCATAATTCAACAGGGACTTTTGACGGCCCCGGGGTTAACAGCAGATTTCTTTTCATGTGATTTCCTTTCTATCACTTTCTTTATAAAACTTCCGCATCAACGGACAATAGCGGGAACAACCGCATCAACAAGCCCATAATCCTTGGCTTCCTGGGCTGACATGAAAAAATCGCGGTCAGAATCCTTGAGGATCTTTTCCAGCGGCTGCTTTGAATGCCGCGCGATGATCTCGGACAGGTTCTGTTTCATCCTCAATATCTCCTGGGCCTGGATCGATATATCACTCGCCGTACCTTCCGCCCCGCCCCACGGCTGGTGGATCATGATACGGGCATTGGGTAGTGCGAAACGCTTTCCCGTGGCTCCCGCCGTCAATAACACGGCGCCCATGCTGGCCGCCTGACCGATGCAATAGGTGCAAACCTTGGGTTTCAAGAACTGGATCGTGTCATAGATCGCCAGCCCCGCCGTAACAGAACCACCAGGAGAATTGACATAAAGGCTGATATCCTTGTCCGGATCATCCGACTGAAGGAACAACAGCTGGGCCACGACCAAATTGGCCACCACATCATCAATGGCCGTACCCAGAAAAATAATACGGTCCTTGAGCAGGCGAGAAAAAATATCATAAGAACGCTCGGCATGACCGGTGCTCTCGACGACCATAGGAACCAGTGTGGCGCGTGTCATGATTTGGCATCCTCCCATTTGGCTTCCTTTAACAAAAAGTCCATCACCTTGGCCGAAAGATTTTCACTGGCAGACGCGTCGATCTTTTCTATCTCGGCAATGGCACGCAAGATCAGGAAGGCCCGCACATCTTTCTCTGCTGAGACCCTGAGGTCCTTGGAAGCAGACTCCGCCTTCTTGGTGATATCCTCGTCCTTCATGCCGTAGGTCTTCAGGCGGCGAAAGAATTCTTCCATACGCCCTTCAAGCTGACGGTCGACCAGCGACTGAGGAACATCAAACTTGCTCTTGCCAATAAGGGCATCAACCAACTGCGTTTCTGTATCATAATGATTCTGGCGTTCTTTTTCAGTTTCAAGATTCTGACGTACCGCTTTCTTCAAATCTTCAAGGGCAGGAAAGCCGACATTCTTCGCAAAAGCATCGTCTATGGGCGCATTTTCATCGGTCCCGCGGCCTTTCTTGAAAAACTCAAGGCTTTTGGTCACATCATCGTCGGAAACATCCGCTTTCTTGCGGGTGAGCGTAATCCCCTTGTAATCTTTCACCTCGACAACAGGCCGCAGATCAAAAGTGGCCCGGAACACCAACGCACCATCTTTAATTTCGACCTGGTCGATCGCGGGAAAATCGATCGGCTCCAGTTTTTCAGCGGCAATGCATTCCTGATAAACTTCAGGGATCAATTTCTTCATCATTTCTTCACGCGCCAGATGGCCATGCGTGGAGGCTACCAGGTTGCGCGGCGCCTTGCCCGGACGGAAGCCCTTGATATTGGCATGACGGACAAGCTCCTTCATGACCTGCTCCAATTTTAACTGCACACGTTCCGCGGGCACCTCGACCTGCATTTCACGACGAAGCGCATCCAGTTTCTTGACAGAAATATTCATAAATACAACATGCTCCTTTCAACATAGAATTTTCGGGAAAAAACCATCATAAATGAAATATATTTAAAAGCAACCACTTATTAGACGATAACAGCCCCCGGTCCATGCCGCCCGGGTTATCACATGGAAAACTTTTCCCCAAGATACACCTTGCGGGCCTTGGGGTCATTGATAAGATCCGCGGCACTGCCCGCGATCAAGATACGCCCTTCAGCCACAAGATAAGCGCGGTCAACGATCGCAAGGGTCTCACGCACATTGTGATCGGTCAACAGGATCCCGAGTCCCCGTTTCTTGAGGTCCCGGATGATCTCCTGCGCTTCGGCCACAACGATCGGATCTATGCCCGAAAAAGGTTCGTCGAGCAAAATGAACGACGGCTGGGTCACCAGCGCCCGCGTGATCTCAAGGCGGCGGCGTTCTCCGCCTGAAAGCGTATAAGCCTTACTGCGTGCCAGATGAGAAATATTCAATTCCTCGAGCAACGACTCCAGGCGGCGCTTTCTTTCCAGCGGCCCGATGTTGAGCGTTTCAAGCACGGCCATGATATTCTCCGCCACCGTGAGCTTGCGGAAAATAGATGGTTCCTGGGCCAGATACCCCATCCCTAAGCGACAACGCGCATGGATGGGCTTCGCCGTAATATCCTCCTGATCAAAGAATATCTTCCCCTCATCCGGCGCCACTATCCCGGCTGCCATATAAAACGACGTGGTCTTGCCAGCCCCGTTGGGCCCCAGTAACCCGACGATCTCCGAACGGCCGACCGAAAGGCTCAAGCCGTTAACCACCCGGCGGCCATTATATATCTTTACCAGATCCTTCAATTCCAGAAGATCCATGCCATCCCCTCAATATTTCAAGATATCACGCGACGAGCGGTCGCCGGGATCAATGAGAAGCTTTGGTTTTCCTGTCAAGATCATGCGCTGTTCATCCGCCTTGTAGACAAGATTATCCGAATACGTGATATTCTGCCCCTGGTGCACTTCTACATTACCAGTACAAACGATCTCCTTGATCTTCTTTGAATCTTCATCAAACACCACCTGCATACGATCGGCTTTAAGCCGGCGCCCTGATGAAAGCTCCAGCGCCTGAACATTCTCGCTGAAGACTGCCGACTGAGAGGCCTGATCAACTTCCATGGGACCATCAGATGTGATCTGGATACGGTTGTCTTTGGTCTTATCCTTGGTATCGGAAAGAATATTGGCGGTCACATCCCGTTTGAGTTTGGCTTCTTTGAGATTTGGATGCGCTTCAAGCCCCTGCCCCTGGACCGTCATGTTTGTATCCTCAATGCTGACCTTGTCATTGGTCTGGACCAGGTCCTTGCCGCGCTGCCATTCTAGGGTATCCGTTTTAAGTGTCGCGCCACTCTCGGCGGTAATCACCACATTATCCTCAAGATTAACATTGCCTGTCGTCTTGTCAATATTCCCTTTCTTGGCCTGCATATTCAAATCCTGATCACCGTAAGAATTCGCGTTGACATTCGTGACCGCGACCTGGTCTCCGTTAACATTCGCCTTGTCGCCTTTGATGTCCCAAGACTTTCTGCCACCTTCGGTATAGCCCGAAAGATTAAAGCCTTCGAGTTCCTGCGTGGGAATATTCTGCGCAGTGCCGGTGACAACATCTGCCGCTGAGGCAGCAAATGAAAAGAAAAACAACGCCATCAAACAAAAGAAGCTACGCCTCATTCAACACCCCAGCGCCCTTGAGCCTTAAGGATTTTTTCAACCGCCTCGCGCACCGCGCCGCGGCCGCCCCTGCGGCGTGTAACATAGTCAGCGACCTTCTTTATTTCCGGAGCCGCATTGGCCACCGCCACAGCAAACCCGGCACGCGACAAGACCGCATGGTCAGGAAAATCATCGCCAATAAAACAAACCTCTTCATCAGCAACATTGAACGTCTTCAACAGATCCTCATAAGCATTGATCTTGGGTGACGCATCCAGATAAACTTTATCGATCTTAAGATCCGCCATCCGCGCCTTGACCGCCTCGGCACTGCGGGCGGAAATGACAGCCGTCTTCAAGCCTTCCCGGCGGGCACGGGCAATGGCATAACCATCCTGGACATCAAAGAACTTCAGCTCCTTGCCGGTGCCGTCATAAATGATACGGCCATCTGTCATGACCCCGTCCACATCCATGGCGATTACCTTGATCTTTTTAAGGCCGTCCTTCTTCATCATCGCGCCAACCCCGCTTTCAAAAGATCCTGCACATCCAGGAGTCCGGTCAACTGCCCCTTGCCGTTAACAACAGGCAGTTCGTCCACTTTCTTCTGCATCAGGATATCAAAGGCTTCGGCCGCCAGACGGTCACCTGAAATCGTCTGCGGATTCTTTGTCATGACCTTCCCCACAGGTCTGGTGAGGATCGCCGCATCTTCCTCGATGTGGCGGCGCAAGTCCCCGTCGGTAAATATCCCGACAAATTTCTGCCGTGCGTCGACCACACAGGCCGAGCCACAGCGCGCCTGCGTGATCGATAAAAGCACATCTTTGACCAGATCCGTATCGCGCACTTTGGCAAAATGACTGCCCTTGCGCATGATATCCTCGACCGTCAACAAAAGCCGCCGGCCAAGACTTCCCCCGGGATGGAAAAAAGCGAAATCTTCGCGCTTGAAATTCTTGCGGTCCACCAGGCAGGCGGCCAAGGCATCGCCCATGGCCAGGGTTGCCGTCGTCGACGCCATTGGTGCCAGCCCCAGCGGACAACCTTCACGCGCGACACTCACATTGATAACAAGATCGCAATGCCGGGCCAGCGGCGACTTCAATCCGCCGGTCATGGCGATCGTCTTACAGCCGATCTTTTTTAAAAGCGGCAGAAGTTTCACGGTCTCTTCCGTCTCTCCGCTGGAAGATATCAGAATAACCACGTCATCGCGCGTAACCTGCCCGAGATCGCCATGCGACGCTTCAGCGCTGTGCATATAAATGCTGGGAGTCCCGGTCGATGAAAGTGTTGCGGAAATCTTGCGGGCAATAATACCGGTCTTGCCCATGCCGGACACGATCACACGCCCCGCGCACGCGGCCATGATGTTGACCGCCTCGGCAAAATCCTGATCGAGATGCTTGATGAGGGCCTTAACAGCAGTGGCCTCGATCTCTAAAAGTTCCTGCGCACGTTTTAATGGCATATCACTTGAGCCCTTTCACAACACGGTCAATGGTGATCATGGTGGCCAGCAAGGGTTCGAGCTTGGCAATAGGCAGCATATTCGCCCCGTCAGACAACGACTTGCGCGGATCCGTATGCGTCTCCATGAACACGGCATCAACACCTGCCGCGACCCCGCACCGGGAAAGAAGCGGAATAAATTCACTGCGGCCTCCTGTGGCATTCCCCAGACCGCCCGGCTGCTGAACGCTGTGGGTCACGTCATAGACCACCGGATAACCGGTATCGGCCATGATCGACAGACCTGTAAAATCCGTAACCAGATTGTTATAACCGAACGTGACCCCGCGCTCTGTCAACAATATCTTCGTAGAGCCGGCGGCTTCGGCTTTTTTAACAACAGATTTCATGTCCCACGGCGCCAGGAACTGCCCCTTTTTAATATTAACAACCCGACCACTGCGCGCCGCGCGCACCACCAGCGACGTCTGGCGGCACAAGAACGCCGGGATCTGGATGATATCCAGAACCTTCTCAGCCAGATCGATCTCGGCGATATCATGCACATCGCTGACAACAGGCACATGGAAACGTTCCTTGATCTCGGCCAGGATATCCAGCCCCTCTTCAAGCCCCGGACCGCGGAACGCATCGATCGACGTCCGGTTGGCCTTGTCGTAACTGGCCTTAAAAACATAAGGGATACCCATGCGGCGCGTGAGCTTGACGAGATCACCGGCCATCTTGATCGTGGAACGGCGGTCTTCAATGACACACGGCCCCGCGATAAGAACAAAAGGCGCCCCGCCGCCAAAAGTAACACCTCCGACTTTGACAATGCGTTTTTTCATTGAATACCGTTCACTTTCATATAGGTTTCAACTTTCAGGACATCTTCGGGCGTATCAACACCGATCGCGTCCATTGAGGTTTCAACAGTCTTGATCTTAAACCCAGCCTCAAGTACCCTCAACTGCTCGAGAGCCTCCTCCTGCTCGAGGAATGATTTCGGCCAGCGGCAAAAATCAAATAAGAATTCTCGGCGGTAGGCATAAATGCCCAGATGTTTGAAATAACGCGCGGTATCCATCACCCCGTCACGCTTAAAAGGGATGGGGGAACGCGAAAAATAAAGCGCGCATTTATTCCTGTCAACCACAACCTTGACAACATTGGGATTGTGGAATTCTTCGAGCCCGCTGATCCGTTTAATCGGCGTGGCCAGCACACAACCCGCATCTGCTTTAAGATCGAGGATCAACGCATCGATCAATCCCGGCTGGATCAGAGGCTCATCGCACTGGATATTAACAATGATCCCGGCATCCGTTGCCGCCGCCGCTTCGGCCACACGGTCAGAGCCTGATGGATGGTCAACCCGCGTCATCACCGCACGGGCACCGAACGCCTGCGCCGCTTCAAGCACCCGCGGTTCATCACAGGCAATGATAACCTCAGACAGTTCCCGGGCACACACCGCCCGTTCCCAAACCCGTTGCAACATGGCTTTGCCGGCGATAGGAACCAGCACCTTGCCAGGCAGTCGCGTCGAGGCCCAGCGGGCCGGAATAATACCGATCGCCTTCACGCCTTATCCTCCTTGAGCGACCGCACCAGTTCTTCGGGCGACACAGCAGCCGCCCCTACCTTGGCCACCACAATGCCAGCGGCATGATTGGCAATATCCGCCGCCTGGCGGCGCGTCGCCCCGGCCGCAATGGCCAGCGTAAAGACAGAAATAACAGTATCACCGGCACCGGAAACATCAAAAACTTCGCGCGCGCGGGTCGGGATATGATGCGGCTCTTTCCCTTCCTCAAAAAGGCACATACCATCCTCACCGAGGGTGATCAGCAAGGAATCAATGCCCAGATATTTCAACAACCCTTTTCCCGACTCAAAAACAACCTTCATATTATTCAGGCGGGTAGAACCGATCCCCAGGGCGCGACGGGTATCGGGTTCAAGGCTTTTTAAAGCATTCTCTGTTTCCTTGCGGTTGGGGGTGATCGAGGTGACAGGCCCGTAAAACTTCAGGTGCTCGACCTTGGGGTCAACCACAACAGGGATCTTTTTCTTCCGGCACAGGGCCGTCACATCCGCTACCAGCGCGGACTGAACAATGCCCTTGCCGTAATCCGATATGATAACAGCATCAAAATGGCTGAAATTCTTTTTAATAAAAGGCGCAACACTCCGCATGTAAAAGGCATTGTCCGGGTCATCGTCCACTGTTTCACGGTCCACACGCACGACCTGCTGATGATGCGCGATGATTCGGGTCTTGAGGATAGTCTCGACGCGCTTGTCTGTCAGCACACCATCGGTGCGGATATGCCGGGCCGCAAGGACAGCCTTCAGGAGAACACCTTCGGCATCATCCCCAACCCGACCGACCAAGGCAACTCTGGCACCCAGGCTGCTCAAATTGTTGGCCACATTAGCCGCCCCGCCCGGCGTGTGAAAAAGCTGTTCCTGCAGAACCACAGGCACCGGCGCTTCCGGCGAAATGCGGCTCACGCTCCCCTTGATATACTGGTCAAGGATAAGGTCGCCGATCACAAGGACATGCTTTTGGGCGAAAGAATTAAGGATCCCCGCGTATTTATGCATAAACCTCTTGAATTATAGATTTAACACATGAAAAGGAAGATATTATCACGCTTCGCGGCCAGTGTCTACTATAGACCAACAAATGGCAGCGCGACCGTGAACGTGGATCCCTGGCCTTCAGCCGACCGGACGCGGATCGTCCCGCCATGCTTCTTCACAAGTTCATAGCTGATGCTTAATCCGAGGCCGGTTCCTTTGCCGATCGGTTTGGTGGTGAAGAAAGGATCGAATATCTTTTTAAGATTATCGTCGCTGATACCACAGCCCGTATCCGTAATGTCAATGCACACATAACCAGGTTCCTGGTATGTTCTGATCGTGATAATACCTTCAGCGGGAATGGCCTGGGCCGCGTTCACGATCAAATTGAGAAAAACTTGTCCCATTTTCTGGACATTGCACCGGATCTGAGGCGTATCGCCGTAATCCTTGCGCAGATCGATCCGGTACCGCATTTCGTTATGTGCGATGCCCAGTGTCATCTCGATGACATTCTCGATCTTGACGCTCTCCTCGAACCACTGTGCCCCTTCATAAGCAAAAACCTTGAGGTCGGCAACGATCTTCTCGATACGGCTGACCCCTTCGCGTGACTGCCGCACCAAATGCTCACTGTCGGCAATAATATAACCCATCCTGAGGGCATCGGTCGCCAGATGCATTTGCAAGGCAACAGCCACCGCCTCATCCCATACCCGTCGTTCGACAGCCACTTTCAACTGCGCCGACAACCCCAGCATCTTTAAATAAGCCGCCACATACGTTTCAAGGATTTCCAGATTGCTGGCTACAAAGCCCGCCGGGTTGTTGATCTCGTGCGCCACCCCCGCCGCCAGCTGACCTATGGCTGCTAGTTTCTCGGATTGCACTAAACGCGCCTGCGCGGATCTCAACTCATCGCGCGAAACCGTAGTCTCACGCAGGTTCTCGCTCATCGCATTGAAAGACCTCGCCAGCTCCCCGACCTCATCGTTGGATACCACATCGACCCGCCCAATGAAACCATCCTTGGAAACCCTGTCAATGGCCGCCTTGAGCCGGCCCAGCGGCGCAAGAAATTTCCGGAGGAAAAGAACAACGAGGAGCATGGCCAACAACACCACCGGGAATGATGCCGCTAGGACGATCCAACTCGTACGCTGAATATTGGCTCTCAAATAGCCTGATGTAGCTACTGCCTCGATCTGTCCGACCTTGACATTGACCGCGTTGAAGATCGGTGCTGTCACCGAAAAGTCATACACGCGAGAAATCTTGTTCTTGCGCGGAAAGTCCTTGGCCAGCAGGACATTGCCATCCATTTTCACCACACGCACATGCATGAACTCCCTGACATTCCTCAACAAAAGAACGCCTTCTTCGATCGTCTGCACATCGTTGAATTCCACCCCGGCGCTCATCGCGTACGACACGATCTCCAGTTCCTTCGACAACGTATCCACAAGCCGCCGGTTTTCGTAATGCGCATACGTCCAGGCCAGCAGTATCCCCAGAAGAACACCCGACACCAATATGCCTAAGCCCAAGAAAGAGATCAATTTGACCATCAGGCTTTGACGCGGCAACCACCTGATCCGGGGCATAATGTTCACGGCAACACCTCGCACAGGGCAAGAAACTTCCCGCTGTAATCACTACCTTCATGCTTGGCAGAACGGGCATTGATCAGCATGCGCGGCTTGTTATCTTTCAGGATGATCCCCAGCCCCGCCCCCTGCTTTATGCAGGCGGCACTATAGCAGACAGAATTGATCCCCATCGCCGCTGACACATTAAATATGTCAGGCGAGAACGCAGGATCTTTAACGGCAACAACAAGGACTGAAATATTATTGCGGGTAAGCCATCGTTCAAACCCTTGACGGCCAAAGATCCTCCCAAGGCCGAGCACCTTCCCCGCCACAGGCTTTTCCTTGATTTTAAACGTTGTTTTAACGAGGGAAATATTCGCGCTGATCTCCTCAGCTAACGCGTGCCCCGTCGGATCATCATCGACGTACACAATGCCGATCACCACTTTCTCGTGCGCCTGCCTGTCAATATTGCGGTCATAATTGAGGGCTTTGAGCATGATGGCCGTAAATATATCGCTCGGCAGGACATCATCGTGCGCGCCTGCCACGGTCGGTGAGAAAAGAAACCCTGCGACAAGCATGAACGCAAGCCAGCATGATCTCATTTTAAAACTCTACCTTTAACGTTAGATAATAGCGGCGGTCAACGTTGACCTGATTGCCAAACTCCAGATGATGGGGCGCGAGAAGATTCTCAGCCGACACGGAAACTTCGCCGCTCCCGCCATAGATCTTGCGCGCCACCTTGAGGTCTACTTTATGATAACGGGGATCCTTGATCTTGGGGGCTGACGGCCCCTGCTCGCTCAGGGTGTCGATCGCCCCGACATAAGAATAACGGGCATCAATATAATCGATCGGCGCATATTTGCGGGTAAAAAGCGTGGCCCCGGCGTTAACCCTGTTACGGGGATCCTGGGTATTGTATTGATCGAGGGTGTCGTTGACAAAGAGGCAGGTGTAATTGGTGTACCCCTTAAGCCACGCCCAGGGGATCCATTCAAGTCCCGTTTCAAGCCCGTACACATCGGCACTATTCTCATTCAGGAAACTGTGCGCCGCTGTCGCATTCCTTATTTTCTGCAGGTCATTCAGAAAGACGGCGGTATCAAAAAAAACCTTGCGGTCAATGAAAGCCCCGCGGTAACCCAGCTCATAATTCATGACCGTTGTTGTCTCCAGGTCAGGATTACCTGTCACCGCAAAAGGGATATTGACATGATATTCAAAAAAACCATGCGCGTGCGTGGCACGTGCGACGGTTGCCCGGATAAAATGCTCCTGGCCAAGATCATACATGGCGGTCTCGCGGAAAGAGTAGTCGGCACCGGTATAATTATTCTTTGCCCATTCGACACCGCTGTGCAGGGACAACAGATCCGTTACATCCATGCTGTCCTGTAAAAACCCGCGCAAGATCACATCGCGATAGTCCCGGCTGGGATCAACAAAATAATTATCACGCCCTTCATTCCAGCGATACCCCCCTCCCCAGACAATTTTATGATTGTAAAGAGGCTTGAAGTCATGCTGAAACTCCAGGTCATACTGCCGGTAGGCTACATCATGAACGGAAGGCTTGACCTTGAACAGATCAATATTCCAGAATGTCCGGGACATCTGCACATTAAAACCCGCATCAGGATCAGGCCGGTGATTATACTTGAACATCTGATAGTCCATGTCCGTTGCCCCGGCGGTATTTGCCACATCCGGCTCTAGGCCGCGCGTCCCTGTCTTGGATCCCGCCAGCCATTCAATATCCCGACCTTCCGCCAGATGATACGTCGTCCTGATATTGCAGGCATTCAGGCGGCTCCCGTCAATGTATTGCTTCCCGTCATCCCCCCCGAACCCCTGACTTCGGTCCGCCTGCACGCTGAGCCGGTAGTCAAGCTTTCCGACAGAATCGCCCACACGGGAATAATACTGCTGATCTTTACCCAAGCCGACCGTCGTGACCGCCTTGAACCCTTTGGTCATCGACGGTGGTTTAGTCTTGATATTGATGACACCATTGAACGAATTATACCCGTACATCACGGCATTCGGGCCGCGCATCACCTCGATCCGCTCGATGTCCTCCAAAAAGATCGGCTGGTCAATCCACCAGACCCCCTGGGTGATAGGATTAAAAATAGAGCGGCCGTCCTGAAGGACCTGGACCATATTGGAATATTTATCATTGAAGCCACGGATGGAAACACCGACCGTATTGGCGCTCAGCTGGGCCACATTCACACCAGGGACCTTGCGCAGGAGGTCCCAAACTTGCGTGTAGCCGCTGCGTTCAATGTCCTCGGCTGAAATGACCGTAACAGCCGCCGGCACGGATTCTAATTTCTCGGGTATACGTGAACTGATGGTGACCGGGGTGTCCAGAAGGCGCGTGATGTCCTCTTGCATGAGAGCCTCAATGCCCGACGGCGCGGCATGGAGATATCCCGCTGAAGAAAATACCCCCAGAGCGCAGAAAAGAATGCCCGAACCAAACTTCCGCCAGGTTAAGCTGTTTCTAAAGAAGCGCCCGATGAGCTTTCCAAAACCACCCACCGTATTTTTCTCAAGGCACGCGGCTTTGGGCAACGGCACCGCCGCATGACCCTGAAAATTCTTCCAGACCGATATATGCGCCACGACCTCCCGGTCAAGGGCAATGCTGGCTCCTTCGCATTCAATGACATGGGCCGGATAATTCTGATGAAGTTTAACCACGATCCCCGGACGGATGCAAAGGCCCTCGAGTTTATGAACCTGCTGGTCATTCTTACAGTGAATGTAGGCGATCCTGGCGCTTTCACCGAGCTTGAGATCCGCCAAAGGGATGATAAAGCTGAATTCGGCTTTCTTCGCCAATTTACAACAATCACCCTCGGGAATGGGCATCCCGTGAGGACACTCTTTAGGATGGCCCAGCAAGGTGCATATGCCGTTAACAAGTTCCAGCGACACCGTGTGCTCGAACTCGCACGCCACCTGCTCGAGGTCGCCGCCGCCAAGAACATCCGCGATAAGGCGCTCGGCCAGGCGATGCGCCCGGATCAACTGACAAGCCCGGGCTTCTCCGTCAGCGGTCAACTTGATGACGGCAGGATCCACACTTTGCTCGATCAATCCGCGGCGGGCGAGCTCCTCGACAACCAGCGGATCAAAGTCATGCTTCATCGACTTCCTGAAGAAATCCAGGGATGTTTTCCCTTGCTCTTTCATGTACCATAACTGCTCGATATGTTCATCCTGCTGGACATTCTTTTCTATAGCCATATAGGCTCCACGATTTTTCGGGTTCCAAGGGCACTGGACGGCAACCAAAGTCATCTTAGTTATACGTCATCGCGCGCCAAGAATCAAAAACAAAATTCCATGTAGCGCGCCAGCCAGGGCAAAGGAAATGATAAAGATCAACGCTGTCATCGTACAGGCAACCTTCACCCCCATCTCCCTGCCGATAGCAATGACATTGGCCGCACACGGAAAAGAGATCGTTGTCACAACAACCGCCATGATGGACTGAACATAACCCAGCGTTCCGGTTTCAACCATTTTCAATATGAGCCCGGCGGCCGCTTCACGCCGCGCCAGGGCCAGCAGGAAAACATCCACGATGTCCCGGGGCAAGCCCATCCAGCCAACGACCACAGGGCTCAGCACCTGTTTGGTCAGCCCCAGAAGCCCCGTTTTTTCAAAAAAGAAAAGGCCGACAGCCGACAAGAGGAAGATCGGCACGGCTTCCTTGAGAAAATCCATGACCCGGTGCCAGGTCTTGCGGGCAACAGCCCCTAGGCCCGGAAGGCGCATGGCGGGGATCACCTGGATAAAAGAACTGGATGCCTTGCTTTTGATGATCCTGTTAAGGATAAGCCCGGCGCCCATCTCGCAAACAAGGAGCGTCCCCAGAACGATCAAGAAAGCCCCAAAGCCGACACGCGCCAGGATGGACATGGATATGCCCATCTGCGCGGAACACGGAATGGCAAAAGCGATCAGGAACACCGCGATGAATTTCTCTTTGGGCACCGTCAACCCGCGGGTGCTGAGCGTCGCCATGGTCTTGCAGCCAAAGCCCAGCACCAGCGCCGTGATGGCATTGCCCGGGATCCCGATCTTTTGAAAGATCCGGGTCGACATCACCGTAAAGTTCGTGATATACCCGCTGTCTTCAAAACAGCCAAAAATAAAAAAGAACACCGTCAAGATCGGCAGAACGGTGCAGAGCGCATTGAAAAGCCCCAGCGTCAACAAGCCGTGATTGCCGATCAAAAAATCATGCCAGAAAAGCGGCAGGGATAATGCCGTGATCAAGCCTGTGACAGGCTGAACAACAATAAAATTAATGCTCTTGTCGATTGCGCCGGAAACAGTGACGAGGCTTAAATAAACAATGGCCATAAGGACCAGGAAGATTGGTATGCCGGTGACGGGATGCCGGGTGGCCTGTGTCACCTGGTGTGCCAAGTCCGAATATGGTTCCTTTTGCTTATGGACAACCTGTGCCAGCTTGTCCACCCAGCGGTTACGCCTGTCATGGATCACCTGGCGAACACTCCCGATGATCTGCACCCGGCGCCGTCCGGCTTCTTCGCACACACGGACGGTCCGCTCCCTGCCCAGGCGCGTCTCGATCAACTTTTCAATAAAAGGATCCTTCATCAACAGCAGGGTCGCGATCTTGTACCTGCAGTCCAGTTCTACTGGCAAGGCTGCCGCCAGATCCGTGATCGCCGTTTCAAGGCGCATGCCATATTTAACACCCGGCGTGCCGCGGCGCGCCCTCAGGATCGCCTCCTCGAGCTCTTTCTTGCCCAGCCCGTGCAGACCTGTCGAGGCCACGACGGGCACACCAAGGCTCCGTTCAAGTTCCGTGGCATCGATCGCTGTCCCCGGGCGCGCAGTCCCGTCGATGGTGTTTAACACAACAACCATCGGTATATCCAGTTCCAGCAGTTCAGCCAGGAGCAGGAAGGATTGTTTATATTGCCCGGCATCAAGGCAATGCACAAGGATATCCGGCTTCTCGGCCAGGATCATATCGCGGACCGCAAGTTCTTCTTCGGAATGAATGAAAAGGCAATGCAGTCCGGGGGTATCGATGATCTCGTAAAATGTGTCCTTGATCCGCGTGACCGACCGCTTCATCTCGATGGTCGTTCCGGGATAATTGGCAACGATCGTGTATTCGCCGGTGAGATTATTGAATATCTGGGACTTGCCGGTATTGGGAAGACCGACGAGCACTACTTTTTTGAAAGGACTGCTGGCCATTATTCTCCCAATAAGATTTTCGAAATTGAAAAACTGTTGGGCTCATGCTTGGTCATTATACCAGAACTTTTTAAGAACGCATCTTGCGCGCGACAACCTTCCTGACAGCAGCGGCAATATCCGCCGCTTTCAGATTGTAATGCTGCAGCAACTGTTCGGGCGTTCCCGTCTGGCCGAAGGCATCCTTGACGCCAACGATCTCGAGCGGCACAGGGTTCGTCTGCCCGAGAACCTCGGCGACAGCACCGCCCAAGCCGCCCACAGCCTGATGTTCTTCAGCCGTTACGATCGCCCCCGTCTCTTTGGCGCATGCCACGATCACATCAACATCGAGCGGCTTGATCGTGTGCATATTGACAACGCGCACATTCAATCCTTCGTGCGCCAACATATCTGCCGCCACAACGGCCTCGGACACCATGGCCCCGCAGGCAATGACCGCCGCATCCGTCCCCTGCCGGATCACATTGGCCTGCCCGACCACAAACGGCGTTGCTTCATCGGTCAAGACCGGCAACGGCGCACGTGAAAAGCGGACATAAAAAGCACCCTCTTCGGCCAGCATCGCGGCCGTGGCTTTCTTCGCCTCGATATAGTCCACCGGGCAAAGGACCTTGATGTTCGGAAGAACACGCATGATGGCAAAATCTTCCAGGCACTGGGCGCTGGCGCCATCTTCACCGACGGTAACACCGGCATGGGTCGCGGCCAGCTTGACGTTCAGATTATTGTAACAAATATCCATGCGGATCTGGTCATACGCGCGATTGGTCAAAAAGACCGCAAAAGAATTGGTCACCACCGTAAAGCCTTCGCTCGCCAGCCCGGCCGCCATCCCGATCATATCCTGTTCGGCGATACCGACCGAAAAGAAACGCTCCGGGCATACCTTCTTGAAATAGTCTGCGCGCGTGGCATCCTCGAGGTCCGCCGAAACAACCACGACTTTAGGATCCACCTTGCCGATCGCCGCCAATGCCTCGCCAAATCCGTCGCGTGTGGGGGTAGGTTTCATAGCCATATCAATAGAGCACCTTTAGCGCATCCGCCAATTGTTCCTTGTTGGGCGCCTTCCCGTGCCAAGCGCTTTTAAGCTCCATGAACGGGACTCCCTTGCCCTTTAACGTCTGCGCAATGACGACCGTAGGCTTCCCCTTCATCCCCTTGAAATCATTGAAAGCCTTGATCAACAGATCAAGGTCATTGCCGTCAATATCGATGACATTCCAGCCAAAGCTCTTCCATTTATCCGCCAGCGGCTCAAGCCCCTTGATCTCGCTGACAAGGCCGTTCTCCTGCACCTTGTTATAGTCAACAATGGCGCAAACATTATCCAGCTTGAAATGCGCCGCGGCCATGGCCGCTTCCCAGACCGACCCTTCCTGGATCTCGCCGTCACCCATCAGGCAATACGTCTTGAAATCCTTGTTCTTCAATTTCGCCGCCATGGCCACCCCGTTGGCATACGAAAGCCCGTGGCCGAGCGACCCGGTATTGAATTCAACCCCCGGCGTCTTTTTGGTCACATGCCCCTGCAGGCGACTGCCAAATTTGCGAAATGTCTTCAATTCTTCTTTGGGGAAATAACCAAAATTGGCCAGCGTCACATAGGTGACCGGGGAAATATGCCCTTTGGAAATCACCAAACGGTCGCGCCCGTCCCACGCCGGATCAGCCGAACGGTGATTCATCACCACCGCGTAAAGGGCCACGAATATCTCCACGGCGGACAATGACCCGCCAGGATGCCCCGAGCCTGCGGTCTCGAGGGTTTCAAGGATCTCACGACGCATCAACAAGGCCTGTGCTTTAAGGGCACTCAGATCGTATTTCTTGTCGGACACAAATAACTCCTCGCGCAAAATCATTCCAGAGATTGACGGATAAAAAACGGGTTGAGTATAGGTCAATACCCGAAGCTAGTCAAGGCACTTTCTTGATTGCCGCCTTCAGATCGGCCATGAATGCCTGGGCCGGTGTCAGACGGGCCGTGCCATCGGGCCTCCCGCCCTTGACCGTCCCATGGCGTGCCAGGGCCGAAGCCCCTGCCTGCTTTCCCTGTTTCTTGTGCCAGAACTGCACATGCCCTTTTTTGCTCACCGGACAGCACTCCGGCAGAAATTCGCGATGCTCCTGTCGTAAGTCTTCTCGGCATCCTTGGGGAAAAAACACCCCGGAATAGCCCCCTTGGCGCGGTGATACCGCACACATTCACAGCACAACCCCTTGCGCGAACAGTCATACGTACACCCGCAGTCTTGCTTGTTCCGTTCTATCAGACATTCCATAAGCACCTCTTTGATTGGCAAGTCGTTCTGTCAAAAACTTTTGCTCCTAAAAAACGGCTCATGCACGCTTCGGTTTATTGCCCTGTCTTCTTCACCCTTTCAACGCTTTCTTTTTATTTTCGAGACGTTTTATTTCACGATCAAAATCATTCTCGAATAAACGATCCTGAACAATACGGTATTTTTCAAACTCGCTTTCCGCATGTTCTTTAGCAATCTGAGACGTTATCTTCCCGCTATTTTTCAAAATATCTCTGTCAGCAACTTGCAAAAACATATCCAAGCGCATTGACCAGTCTTCCATTGTCATTGGTATCCGTCGCTGCGCCCGGTCTTCGGCTAAATCCAAATAAGCGTTAACGATACGTCCTAAAGCCACAATTTCGTCTTTACTCAAATAGTTCTTCGCCACACTCACATCAGCCTTTAATATCTTTCCGTCGGGACTTCCCTCCCATGACGTCAATCCCATGTGTTTTTTCTGGCTATCTGCCCGTCTAACAATCAATTCCGCAGCCGTATATCCGTGAATGGCAAAATGCAATTTATTTTGTATCTTCGCAAAGAATGCCTGGGTGATAGCAGCTCGAGCGTCATAATCCATGCTGGTCGAATAAATATCCGTGATTTTCTGATAGAAACGCCGCTCACTCATGCGTATTTCACGGATTTCCTCCAACACCCGTTCGTAATAATCCTCCCCAAGAAAAGCACCGTTCTCCAACCGCTTCTTATCCAGCACATACCCCTTGATGGCGAAGTCCTTCAAAATACGGGTTGCCCACTGCCGGAATTGCGTGGCTCTCAAAGAGTTCACCCGATATCCGACGGAGATAATCATGTCCAAGTTATAAAAATTAGTTTGGTATTTCTTGCCGTCCGCGGCAGTTATTAGGGATTTCCTAAGAACTGTCTTCTCATCGACTTCTTTGCTTGAAATGACATTCTTAAGATGCTCGTTGATTGTCGGGATAGCAACATCAAACAATTCAGCCATTAATTTCTGTGTCAGCCAGATCGTTTCGTCTTCATACCGCGCCTCAATACTTTTGTCACCCGATTGACTTGTAAAGATCAGAAATTCCGCCGTGCTATTGCGTATTTGAAGATTTCTTGCTTTCATAAATGTCATTTCCTGTTTAGCCCCATCTGATCCAGGCACGATCCAAGTTTATTGCACTGTTCTCTTTGCACCCTTGGCGAGCTTTTTCCCTTCCGCATTAAGCCGATGCGCCAGCTTATTGACATCTTCCTCGGCAGGCAACAATTCCGGTTTGATCCCGCTTTTCCCCAGTAATTCCCGAACTTCCCTATTATTTTTAACGTGCTCCCCCGTAATCGATGGCTCACCTTGCAAATTATTCCACCAGCACCATACGCTCCTCAAGCAACTCCACTGGCTTAAAACACGCCGTCTTAGCCTTGTCAACAACCAGCAGAAAATTCCGCTATTCGGTGTAATCCAGAAGCCTCTGAATATCCCGCGCCCTCCAGAACTCAACACCATCCTCAACACGCGCTGACCCTTCAAAATCCTTATTCAACTGCACGATGATCTCTTGTTTCATCAAACATTCCTTTGTTGGTAATTATTATCAAGGGGTAAGATAATAATACCACTCACGTGTGTGGCTATCAAGTTGTTTTAGGACTTTCCGGTTCTTTGAGAACTTGTTCTCTTTTCTTATTCTACAACTCCTCCGGTGAAGCAAAACTACACGGGGATATTTAGGTCAAGGCATGCCAAGGGCGACTAATGCACGCTCTGGGGTTATTGCCCTGTCCCTAGACTGGGGACTGGGGACTGTCCCATTCGCGCACTCAACTTCTGCCTCGACTTCTTACCCGAATTACCCATAATGCCTCCCTTGGTATCATGCGGTTCTGTCAAAAGTTCTAGCTTCCAACTCGCAAAGCCCTTGTATCTAAATAGCTTGCTTAACTTGAGACTCCCTCCCCCGCGTCTTTGGCGTGGGGAACATCATTATTCCAAAACCTTAAAACATCAAAGCCTTGACTCTTAAGCCATTCATCTCGCTTGAGATCCTTTTGATTCTGATTATGTTGACCACCATCAACCTCTATAACTAATTTCTTATCAAAACATTACCTAAACCCCCGCCCTTCGCTTAAACAACCTACCTCTTGACCAGACGGTCAACATCCTCAAGCCCTAGCGCCTGCCACTCGACCTTGTACTTTGGATAACTGGCGATCAATGTCTTAGACTTGACCTTTAGCCCCGCGAGATCAATTCGGTCCTTGTTCATCTTGATCTCGGCAATGACCATGGTCTTTTTCATATCGTTCATCGCCACCAGGTCGATCTCGTTCTGGCCATCCTTCTCCCAATACGAGCCAATGCGGTTGTACTCACCGGTCTCGGCATACAACGTCTGAAAGAACCGTTCCAGGACGCGGCCGGCATACGTGGAATAGTCACGCCTGATAATGTCCCGGATGTACTCAAAGTTCCCGGTCTCGACCGCGGACCGGTTGCGGTAAATGAACCGGAACCAGAAGGCCAAAAAGTTGTCCGCGATCCGGTACTTCTGCGCCCTGGAGTTCGGCTTGGCGTTCACCGGCTTGTACCTCTCGATAACAGCGTAATCACGCTCCAGCCGGTCGAGGAACCCGCCGACATCCGACTCCAGGATGGACTGGATCTCCGAGCGGCCCGTCTTCCCGACAGAAATCAGCTCAAGTATGGAGAAGTACGTCCCGTACTCTTTGCCGAACTCCTCGATCAGGAGGTTCCTGCCTTCGTTCAGGGATGGCGAGTTGGCCTCAACCGCGAAGTTCAGGATCTTCTTAAACGTGAACGCCTGATTCTCCACCAGCTGATCAATGTACTTCGGGCTTCCGCCAGTAAAAAGATAATAGTCGAACAGCACGGACGCGTTCTTTATCTTGTAGTCCCGCAGAATGCCGGCCATGGTGCCGATCGAGAACGGCTTGATCATGAACATCCGGTCTGCCCGGTTGAACAGCGGTTCCTTGGAGCCCTCAAAGATCTTGTGCATCAGGGAATACACTGACCCGACGCAAATGACGTTCAGCTTGCTCTTGGCCTTGTTCAGGTCCCAAAGCTTCTGTATCTCGGAATAAACGGACGGGTTGATATTATAGAACTCCTGGAACTCATCAATGATGACCGTTAACGGTTCATCCTTGGCGATCTGGAGCAAAAGTTGAAAGACATCCGGGAAGGAGCGAATGTTCCCGATCACGGGCGCGTCCGGATACAGCCGCTTGATCTCCGCGACGTATTCCTCACAAAGCAACGCCTCAGACTTCTTGGCCACGAAAAGGTACAGGTGCTTCTTGTCCTTGGCGAACTCCAGGGACAGCAGCGTCTTCCCCACGCGCCTGCGCCCGGTCAGGACGGCCATGCGGGAGCCACCCTTTGTCTGCCCCATCAACTTGTTTAACTCTGCCAGTTCCTGCTGCCGGTCATAGAATCTCATAATTGTAACCTCCGTTACTGTAACCAAGGTTACTATATAAAGCGTGGTTTGTCAATGGCGGGATGAACATGTTTAGCGGGACCTCTGATTGACACCCTCCTCCGCGAGCGAAGCGAGTGTGGGGGCATGGGAGGGGGCGTCAAAAAAACGTAGCGGGGACACGTACACAACGCCCGGTTTCTCTACTTTTCTATACGCTCTTCGGTTCACGTGCGTTAAATACGCAAAAGTGGGTATTGTGTCCCCGAAACGGTTCCTCTTACCATTTGAAACTCCTTAACAGATCATCCAGCGCAGACTGCACGCGCTCATCATGGCTATCCTTCAAAGACAGGTACACCGAGATCTTGTCAGCGCATCCGTTCTTAGAAAAGCGGCCCGGCGAATACTTCCAGATCTCGACCTCAACCGCACCGCGGTCAGGCACCGGGATGATATGACCACGATGTTCCTGTGCCAAATGCTTCCAATCATTGTACGACACAGCCACGGTCCTGGCCTCTGGTTCATTGATCATAGACCACTTGGCCAATGCCGTGTGGCCAGCTGGGAAGGCCCTCTTAAAATTCAGGTTTGTGACATAAACGCGTTTCTTAACCGGGGTCTTCAGGTACGGCTGGACCTGATTCCAAAGCTCTTTGCGATTCATGCTAAAACGCAGACAGCGATTCTTCCCCGCCATCGTATGTTCACCGATCCCGAGCGCCGCCAGCTCATCAAAGGCACGTGTCATGGTCATGGCAGAAACCTCAAGAAACAAAGCGACTTCGGCCGGCGTGAGCGTCAACTTCTCCCCCTGATAGAGCGCATAAAGGACAAGCATCTGCGTTGCCGGCCGCAAAACTGGTCTCTTGGTACGAAGGGTCTTTAGGCACTCCTTAAGATCAATGGCCAAAAACGGAAGATACATCTGATTCCCGGGTACAACAAATGGAACCTTTTGTTCAATGAGGCGCTTGCGTTCATAGAAGTTGATCGCCTCCGCAACATAGACAACATCCATGCCGCAACGACCACGGACCTGGTCAAGCTGCTTGGCGATGACAGCCGGCGTGAGCGCGACATCCTTTTCACCTGTCATGATCAGGCACGTCCCTTTAAGCCAGTTCAGGCTGAAAAAGCGATAGCCTTCCCTTAAATAAGCTGGATAATTGGCTGCATCGGGAAAAGGACGCACCGCGGCCTCTATTCCAAGGTTCGCCAGCAGGTATTTCTGAAGCGCTTCTACTATCTTATCCATAAATAATCCTTAACATTACAATACAACAATAACATATGATATGATATTGTGCAAATATGATGTTAGCATAACTGGCAGCGATTAGCCTTGTAAATTATTCCACCAGCAAGAAATTACGCCTCAACACGCGCCGACCCTTCAAAATCTTTATTCAACTGCACGAGGACTTCTTGTTTCATCAAACAGGCATGCCAAGGACGGCTCATGCACGCTCCGGTTTATTGCCCCTCGCATTGCTATTAGCCCCGCACTCTCTTTACACCCTTGGCGAGCTTTTTCCCTTCCGCATTAAGACGACGCGTCAGCTGCTTGACATCTTCCTCGGCAGGCAACAATTCCGGTTTGATCCCGCGTTTCCCAAGCAATTCCCGAACTTCCCTATTATTTTTAACGTGCTCCCCCGTGATCGATGGCTCACCTTGCAAATTATTCTTCTTCGTATTAAAACCTGTGATCTCAGCCGCGAGATCCTTTGCCTTGATCGTGATCGTAGGCAAGAAATCCGCCAGAGGTTTCTGAACGGGAACCCCCATTTTCTTCTTCATTTCTAATGTCGAATTCCCGCCAAACAGCGCCTGATCACCTTGACTGCGCAACCGCGCAAAACCATCTCCATCAACACCGTGCTCATAAACAACACCAGATAACCTAGCCTCTGTATCAGCCAGTTTCTGACGAGCCTGCAAGCGCTCTACCAACGCAATACGTTCTTCGAGCAGTTCCTGTTTGCGGGTTTGAATAGCAAAATAACTTTGGGCAAACGCAATCTGTTCTTTCCGAGGATCACCGTTCTGCGCGATTAGATAACAGGCATACCGGGTAAGCTGCATGTCCTCGACAGACCGCTGGCTACCCGACCCAAGATCAACCATTTTGTTGACGTCAACAAAATGGTCTGAAACAATCTGCCTAGACTTCAAACACGCCGTCTTAGCCTTGTCAACAACCAGCAGAAAATTCCGCCATTCCGTATAATCTAGAAGCCGCTGAATATCCCGCGCCATCCAGAACTCAACACCATTCTCAACACGCGCCGACCCTTCAAAATCTTTATTCAACTGCACAAGGACTTCTTGTTTCATCAAACATTCCTTTGTTGGTAATTATTATCAAGGGGCAAGATAATAATACCACTCATGCGTGTGGCTATCAAGTTGTTTTAGAACTTTCCGGCTCTATAACAATATGTTCTTTGTCTCATTTTTTACAACCGCAAGTGCCCAGTAAAAGTACGCCTCAGGAAGAGCCGCTCTCAATTTTTCAAGGATTTTGTACTTCTCAGGAAAAACACGATCCTTGACCATGCTCATATCGACCTGCTTAACCATCTTCCCCGCCTTTCCCTGACGCAGAATACTGATGACATAGGCTATTCTGGCAAATGAAATCTTGATCCTATCCGGACTTAACCTGGCACGCAGATGATTAGCAACTCTGGCGTTGCCGTCATTCAAAAGTCCAATCTCTTCAAAGGCAGTGTTACCTCCACGAAGAAGTGCCTGCGAATACCGGAAAGCGATCTCCGTAATATCATCAAAGACATCATCACTTGAATGTGCGCTATTCCTGAATCCATTTTCGACCATGACCGTATTCACAAATGATCGGCGTAACTCTTCAACATCATCGGCGACTTTGAACAGTTCGCCAAGGTCAATGATCTGCTTCATAAACTCCATGGTCCGATCCGGCACCAGCGGGATTCCCATTGTCTTCGGCGATATGGCCGTCAATTTATCGCCAAGCAGTCCCTCAACCGTAGGAACATTGACTACGCCACGCGCTCCGGCGAACGCCATGGGATTGGTGGCAATATCCTTTTGAAGCAAGCTTCCATAAGGCGCTTCTGTGAAAACCACATCCAGCAAGACATACTGCTGGATCTTGGAGAAATGCGACGTGATCGGAAATTTGAAATGCGCCTTCGGGATCGTCTTATTCTTGCGATGGCTCTCTTCAATACCTTCAAACCAATCGGAATCCGCGGCCATCTGCGTCAGCCTTTCCGACAAACCTTCTTTTTCAGAAGGCGGCAAAAGAATGTCAATGTCGATCGAGAGCCTTGCCGGTGGGAAAATATGAAGCAACAGCGATGTCCCGCCCTTGAAAACAAGATCGGGATAACTCTTCACGACCTCGCTCAACAGATTGAACGCGTAAACAGACTTTTCAAATATACCCGGATCCTTAAACCCCAGCTCATTCCTCAAGGACTCCATCCGGTCACGATCAATGATCCGCTTTGCCATGCCCATCCCTCTTTGAGGTAACTTTGTCGACATATTTCAGATATGTAGCGAACGTTACCCTATCAAGTCCTTCTTTTTCAACAAGTTGTGAATATATGTCACGAAAGTACCTCCGCGCTTTGGCATACCTGACAAAATCACTGACGTTAACCCTATAAAAGTCATCAACGCTTTCTAAAAGCTCCCAGTAATCGGCATTAGCCATAGTGGCATACCTATCCTTAATGACAAACAAGTCCACCAGCATCTTTTCAAGAGCAGCTGCATGCCTTTCCCGCGGGGATTCTTTATTCAGCAGTCTGACAACGATCGGATCCCGCGTAATATCAAAGCCTTTGGGTGCTACACGGCTTGTTTTCTCGATCAACACAAATCGGTAATCGCGCGAAATCCTGTCAAACACGGTATGAATCGCATCAAATTCCACTTCGACAAAAGTGATGTTGTGGGTCTGCTGGTGATGATAATACGGCTGGAAAGTCAACGTGTTCCAGATGATGAAATCCAGCTCAGGATATTCCCTGGTCAGCATCTGGCGGATCTCGGCCACACGGCTCTTTTCTTCTGTCAGGGGGAATGTTTTGGCAATGTTACTATAGATCCCGCGCCCGGCAGAAAAGACAACACCCGCCTCCTTGAGCTCATGAAGATACTTCTTGGCAAGCGGCCGGGTGATCCCGGCAATCTTCACGACCTCTTCAAGGCTGAAGTAACGATGATGCACCGCATGCTCTTTGACTAAAGTTTTTTTATCCAAGGGCCACCTTCGCTGATAACTTGTTCTATTTTCTCATTTTCTACAACTCCGCCGGTGAAGCAAAACTACACGGAGATATTTAGGTCAAGGGTATGCCAAGGGCGGCTAATGCACGCTCCAGTGTTATTGCCCTGATCCTAGACTGGGGACTGTCCCCTTCGCCTTCGCTCCCTTCTACGGAATACCCGCCTCCACGATTGGTCGGGTATGGGTGGGGGGAAATAACAGGCATGCCAAGGGCGGCTCATGCACGCGCCGGGATTATTGCCCTGTTCCCGGCGGATGGACAGTTCCAAGCACTTCTACATTCTCAATAAAAAGAGCGATCTTATTTATCTTTCTCCTAACAAAGTTTCGACACATCGCAGAAAAAACATTTTTAGTATGTTCTCTTATTTTCCATAAGAAAATTATAACAAGACCCCAAATAATAAAAAGAATGCAGGGCATAAAACAACTTTTAAATTCGGGATGAGTATACCCTGTAAGAATTAATAAAAACGTGAATACATTTCCTAATAAGATTGAAAAGAGCACCGCACCAAATGAATGCACTCTAGAAACCAATTCATGACTTCTTTCACGGTACTCATTTTCATTCTCTAATATCAAAAACGTTTCTAAACACCAAGAAAGTTGACTGTTTTTTGACAATTTGTCAATATTAAGAAAATCTTTTTCCAAAAGATATTCTTTCTTAATTGTCTTTAATTCATTCCTTATGCAATATCCTTCTTTGCCATCCAAGTCTTCTAAATCTCTCAATACATGCCAAGCTAAATATACTGCTTGAATAATAAAACCAATCGGAAAACCAGCTATTAAGATTGTCAATAAATTCTTCCAGTCGCCTAATACAGTGTTCCCCTGTAAATAAATCCAGTACACGCCTACAACAAGTAAGAAGATATACCCTGGAACAGCAATCCTAAAAAAGTCATGGCGATCGTAATTGTCACTCATTGTAATTTCTCCAAAGTAATACCCCGTGGCATCTACTAAATTACTTTAAAACGAATTGTGCATTAGCCGTCTTTAAACGGCGATGCCGTTCTGCAAAAAAATACGTTGTAATTCCAATGGGCCCTTCACAAGCTTACCGCCAAGGAAAAACCTTGGTTCACCCCGAATTACCATTTCTATTAAAGAATATGGAGATACATACGCCTACTTTCTCCACTTAAACACCGACCACCTTCATCACTTCATTCCATCTGCCGTGGTCTTCCAATGGCTTCCCGGACTAGGAAGATACTCAACTCCGTTCAACACGACCGGCTTGGCCCCAGCTTGAGAAGCGCCCGGCGAAACGATGGTATCCGCGCGAAATCTCTTTCCTTGTGGAAGAGCCACTTCTCCTCGAATTTCTTTTGCCGTAAGTCGACGACAACTGCCATCGGGTAACTCTATCCAACTGTATGTACCACCCTCCGTCTTCTCCTTCTTTTGCTGCCAAAGAGTTCTATACTTTACCTTTGCCTTATCGCGCGCATACCAAATAAGATAGTCATGCGTGCTGCTTAATATTTCCGAGGTAAAAGCAGATGTTTTTATAAACGCAATCTGTCCGCAAAACTGTTCCCCTCCAAAAACCTCATCCATTATTTCCCGGACATGATGTAAATTCTCGTCGCTAATCTGAACAAAACAACTGCCACTTTCAGTAAGCAAATCTCTTGCCACAATTAGCCGATCTCGCAAATATGAAAGATATGAATGAACGCCTAATTCCCAAGTATCTCGAAACGCCTTAATTTGTTCCGGCTGTCGAACAAAGTCCTCTACCTTGTTATCTTTCACATCGCGTTTCCGTGTGCTCGCCTGCCAGTTTGAGCCAAACTTAATGCCATAAGGTGGATCAACATAAACACACTGCACCTTACCGCGCATACCCTCTTTCTCAAGAAGACTGTTCATAACAAGCAAGCTATCCCCAAGAACCATGCGGTTCTGCCAATTATCTTCGTGTTTATAAAATTCAACCGTCTTATCAAACTGCTGCTGAGTTGTGTCTCCAAAAAGAGTTAACTGAGCCTCTTCTTTCCCTCCCTGCTTTAGTCGAGCAATGATCGCTTCAGGAGCAACTTTTTCTTGCACATAAATCGGCACCGTTGACACCGCCAGCTCAACTCCCGCTTCTTTCTTCCCCGCCCAAATTAACTGCGGATCTAAAGATGGGTCGAAGTCGTAGCGCTTTTTAGCGGGCTGCTTATCACGGGCAGATAGCTTCTCAGACTCTTCCTGAGTAGGAATGCGCTTACGCTTGTCAGTGTGCTTGTAAGAATCCACAGCTGCAGCCTCAGTTGTACGAACTTTAAATTTTCTTGCCATAAATTATTTCCCAATATTAGTGAATCCGTTAGCGATACCTGCTCGAATGAGATTTTGAGTTTCATGAATATCCTGCACCTCAAGAAGCGCCCATTGTCCGAACCGCCCGTTGTTGTTAATCGCCGGAATCCAGTACTCACGAGCAGTCTTAACTTTTATTGTCTTCTTGTCATCCTTTTTACCCGTAACTTCCAACAGTAAATTAAGAATACCCTTGTCAGGCATTTCAAGCTTCACTAGGAAGTCCGGAACGTATTGCCTTCCGACTCCTTGATATTCATAAGGTATCGAGAACCCAAGGTTCTGATTCTTTACATATGTTAAGACTTCATTCATCTGCTCCAACTTCTTGGCAACACCTTGCTCCCACTCCTCCGTATCAGCGACAACATAGTTCACATGGCTTTTAATTGTCTCCTGCACTGGGCGCGTCGTTAAAAAGTCTACATAACGTGTTGACCCAATGGTGTCATAAGGCGCTAAGATCGGCAGAATTTTACGATCTTTCTGGCTGGAGATATTATCTGCAACTATCGCCTGATGAATCTTGGTAAGAGCTCCACGATAATATTCGCCAATAGTTAAATAGCCGATGATCATACGGTCTTTCAGCACAACATGCTTCTTAACATACTCTTCCGCAATCCTCTTAAGCTGAGGCCCAAGCCAATACTTTTCTGAACCATCTGCATCCTTGAAGTATGTCTTCAAAAGGCCTTCCATCAAACGGATGATGACCTCACCCTCACGACGATCTTTGATCTTCTGAAGATTCTCTGTCACACCCTCGCCGATAATACCATCGAGTTCCACCTCAGTAGGCTCGTTCTCAATAATCGTCTTAGATTCTTCTGTAAAGTTAGCAGCCAGTTTCGTTTCGTTGAGTTCATAACGATAACCCTCAACTCGCGGATAAGTGATCTCATACTTCTCGCGCTCTGGTAAAGACTTAACGCGGTGAATGACTTTAGGTTCTTGTGGCCCGGCATCCCCTTCAACACGTAAGAAACTAAACGGCACACCATAAACTTCCGCGTACTCAGGGGCAAGTAATCCTGTTGCCTCATCGATATGATAGTCAATCCTTCGCAAAGCACGACCAACAACTTGCTCACAAAGAAGCTGCGTCGAGAAAGCGCGTACGCCTAAAATATGCGTTACCGTGTTCACATCCCAACCTTCAGTAAGCATCGACACGCTAACAACACACTTGATGCTCTCTCCCAGCTTCTCAGGTTTGCCAACGGTGTTCATGACCTCACGCAGCAACTGCTCATCCGTTGGGTCTTCTCTGCCGGGGAATCTCTTTCGATATTCTTTATGAAAATCGTCGATCTCTTTAGTGAAGATCTTTTTAAAGTCGTCATTGATCTTCTCACCGCTTTCGATCTGCGCACTATCAATCAACAGCGTGTTAGGCCGCTCAAGAAACCTGACGCCATCTTCATTACGAAAGATATCTAAATGACCCTTTTCAATCAGCAGCTTCCCACTTGGCGTCTCATGCTCAAAGCCAGCAATCCAACGGTAAACCATTTCGGAAACAGTTGTGTTGTTACAGACCACGATCATCACGGGTGGCATAACCGCCGGATTCGTTTTTCGGTGTTTTTCATACACCGCATGATATTTTTCATAACTACCGTAAAGAGATTCTAATGCCTCTTCGAGCGTCTTCGGCAAGGCAATGGATGTTAAATCATACTGACCTGTTCGCATTCCCCTTTTCGGCAAATCATCCCGAACATGCAACCAAAGGTTACGAAATTCAGGTTCATCATCTTTCGTGATGTTGTCCGACTTCACAGGCAAGCGAGGAATCTTGACCACGCCACATTCAAGAGCATCAAGTAATGAGAAATCAGAGATCACCCAAGGGAAAAGTGTTCCTTCCTGATACCCGGAACCACGCAAGAAATACGGTGTCGCTGACAAATCAATAACCGCATTAATATTAATCTTCTGCGCCAATGCCTCTATCCCGCTAATCCACACACGGGCAGCCTCATTGTTTTCATCTGCCTCTTTGCGATCCTCCCCGGAAAGCTTGTCTTCAGTAGCTTTCTCCCGATAACAATGATGCGCCTCGTCGTTGATAACAATGATTCTTGGTTTGCTCAAAAGCCCCTTAAAAACACGATTCACCATTGCCGCCGGTGTCTCTTTAATAGCAGACTCCTTGATTAACCCCGTGGCCTTGATGACCGCGCCTAAAGAAAACCTTGAGTTTTGCCGTAGCTCCAACTGATGGTAATTTGTGATAAAAACATGGGCCGCTTGCAATAGCTCAAGGTCTTGATGTGACACAATATCACGCTGAGTGTAATAATTTTGAGGGTCATTCGGCAATAACACATTCAAGCGATCTCTGATCGTGATGCCTGGGGTAATCAGAACGAAAGCATCTGTAAAGCGGGTATCCATTGGGTAACGGATCTTGTTCAAAGTATTGTACGCTATGATCATTCCCATAACAACGGTTTTACCTGAGCCGGTAGCCATCTTCAAAGCAATACGATAAAGACCGGGGTTGGATTCATGCCCAGCCTTCTTCAGCTCATTAATAATCCAACTCTCGCCACTCTTCTCTGCAACCTCATTGACGTACATCAATGTTTCAAGTGCTTCGATCTGACAAAAAAACAACTTGTTATCGCGGTTCTCATCTTTCCAGTAATAAAGCAAATCGCGGGAAGTTTTGGTCAAGCCGGGATAATCCGCGTTTCGCCACGCGCTAACCTTCGCGCGCACCTTGTTAATGAATTCGTTCTCTTGCTGCAATTCACTCCCGTACGCACCCTCAGCAACATTCTGTTCTTCACGCTTCTTTAATGTCTTAGCTCGGGGAACTGGAATAAAGAAACTGCTTGGACGACGGGATTCAACGATTTCATTTGAGATGCCCTTTTCATCAGACTTAAAGTGCAATGCAGACACTTTATACGGCGAATTGAGTATCGAAGATTTCATCCGTTAACTCCCTTAAAGTTTAGAATCCCACTATTCAAGAATGTGCTCATTTTAAGCTCTTCTTTTTCATCTTTTTAATACTATTTTCAATTCTTTCACGTTCTCTCTCAATCATTCTTCTCTTCTTGAACTCTGTAAACGTCATTTTCTCGTCGCCCATAAAGACTTCGATTCTTTTGTTGGGTATTTTGTTTATTAAATGAGCTTCAGTAATTTTAGAAACTTCTTCGTCAAATACAGAAATCCTTTTTCTTAAATCTGCAAACTGAACCATAATTTCATCATTGCTATATATTGAAATTATATGCCCAAGTCCAAGTTTCTTAGAATAAACTTTATCCGTTACTTTTAGATCATCAAATACTCTTAATACTGGTAATGAATCAAACATATTCTCCACACATCTGCTCCTAGCTTAATTCATAAAAATCGAACTACTCTATTTTGCTATATACCCCGCCCCCGCCCATTCCCCCACACTCGCGTCGCTCGCGGAGGAGGGTTTCATTTTCAGAAATTTTTATTTTTATCTTTCGTAATACCACAACCCCGCGCCAGCGTCATAAAAAACTATTCAAACCGGAGAAAGCGGGTATTCCAAACGTCCTTGAAATACCCTAACACCATAAGCTTCTGGCATGGAATGGTCAATCGAAAAAATCATCGACGCTCACTCTCCCCACACCGGGAATGCCCCGTCGAGCAAAAACCCCGCGCTTCTCCTGACGGAAAAACGCGGGGCTTTAAAAACTTGGTCGGTTGAATTACACCCGGCCGGCGGAACCCAGGACTTTTTCGTTCTTCTGCTTGTACACCTTGACCAGCGCGTCGCGCGCGGGGCCCAGGTACTTGCGCGGGTCGAATTCGCCCGGGTTCTCGGCGAAAGTCTTGCGGATCAGCGCGGTCATGGCCAGACGCCCGTCGGAATCGATGTTGATCTTGCACACGGCAGATTTCGCGGCACGGCGAAGCTGTTCCTCGGGGATCCCCACCGCGGCTTCAAGCTTGCCGCCGAACTTATTGATCATCTCGACATATTCCGTCGCCACCGAACTGGCACCGTGCAGGACGATCGCAAACCCCGGGATGCGGCGTTCGATCTCTTCGAGGATATCAAAACGCAATGGCGGCGGTACCAGCACGCCGGTCACAGGATCTTTGGTGCACTGCGCCGGCTTGAACTTGTAGGCGCCATGCGAGGTACCGATGGAGATCGCCAGGGAATCAACCCCGGTCTTCTTGACGAAATCTTCAACCTGGTCCGGCTGGGTATACACCGAATGCGCCGCAACCACATCATCTTCAATGCCCGAAAGCACCCCCAGCTCCCCTTCAACGGTCACGTCGTATTTGTGCGCGAAGTCAACCACCTGGCGGGTGAGCTCCACGTTCTTGTCATAGGGGTGATGCGACCCGTCGATCATGACCGACGAAAACCCGGACTCGATGCAGGATTTGGCCAGCTCAAAGGTGTCGCCGTGATCCAGGTGCAATGCCACCGGGATCTCCCTGAGACCTTTGGCTTGTGCGATCTCTTTCATCATCTCAACCGCCCCCTGCCCCATCCAGCGCAAGAGCGTGGCATTGGCGTATTTGCGGGCGCCCGAAGAAACCTGAAGGATGACCGGCGAACCCGTTTCAACGCAGGCGGTGATGATCGCCTGGATCTGTTCCATGTTGTTGAAATTGTAGGCCGGAACAGCATAGCCCCCTTCAAACGCCTTGCGGAACATGTCTTTGGTGTTCGATAAACCGAGCTCTTTATAAGAAACCATAATCTCTCCTGTTTTTTTAATTGATTCTGTTAACCGTAGGGGCGGTTCACGAACCGCCCGTACAATATACCCAGATTACAGATACCCGACAAGCAAAAATATCAATTCATGCCGTACAACGCCAAAAGCCAGGCGATCACACCATCGCCCCAATAAAGAGCCACGATGATCCCGACAGCCAGAAACGGCCCGTACGCGATCGCCGTATCCTGACGACGCATGATCTTGACAACCCCCGGCAGAATACCAAAGAACGGGGCAACAAAAAAAGCCACCAGCGCGGCCTGCCAGCCCAGAAAAGCACCGGCCATCGCCAGCAACTTGACATCCCCCCACCCCATCACCCCGCCGGTATCGACCGCCTTGAGGATCTCGAAAATATCCTTGCGTTGCGCTTCCACGCCTGCGGGCAACTTGAGATCACCGGCGGCAGGGACATCTCGGAACCCCTTCTGAAGGATCCCCTGGCCGTCCACATAACCGCTGGCCTGCAACGCTTTTAATAGTCCGTCCGGAGCCTCGACCACCCCTTTAAAATCAAACCCGGTTACAACACGTTTGCTGATAATGACCTCGCCGATCAACCCCGTCAGCCATAATGAACAGCCGCCGATGACCGCGCCTTGCAAGGCATCCGCCAAAGCAGAAAGAGAGGCCGTAAAATACGGAAAGATCCCCGTCAAATAAATCGCCATGCCCTGCAACGCCAGAAGGGCACCGCCAAGCACGAATATCTGCAGGTCTTCCTTCTCAAAAGCAATGCGTAATTTCAACAACTTAAACACATGCAAGGCCATACACGCCACAGCCATGATCACGGCCGTCTTACTGCCTGCTGACAGGATGTTGGGCAACGGCCCCTTGTGCAGGGCCGGGAAAACAGCGCTCAGCACAAATCCGGCGAACATCCCGCCCACACTGATCTCGTCGGGGATGATACGCCATTCCAGGTCAACGCCAGAGGCCACGATGAGCGCCCCCACCAGCGTCAAGGCCGGCACCAGCGCCCATGAGAGGCCGAACACCATATATGACCACACAAAGAAGCAAGCCGTTATCAATTCAACCGCAAAATAACGCAACGGGATCTGCTGGCGGCAAGAACGGCAGCGCCTGCCCAGGATGCAAAAACTGATGAGCGGAATATTATCGAACCAGTGGATCGGCGCCTTGCACTGCGGGCAATGCGACGAAGGAAAAACAATCGATTCATTGCGCGGCATACGGACAATGCAGACATTCAAAAAACTGCCCAGCATGGCCCCGAGCATGAAGAAAAAGACGCGAAAGAAAATATCCATATCTGATGGCATCATGAGAGAACCTTGGGCTGGCTGGCGGTTAAGAGGGCCTCCCACATTTTGGCCTTGATCTTTTCAGGCAGTTGTATCTCGGCCCAATGCTGGAACGCAAGGACCGCCTGAAAAAAAAGCATCCTGAGCCCGTTGACCGCCCTAGCGCCCCGGCGTCGGGCCATGGCCAACAGCTTCGTTTCGGCCGGATTGTAAACCAGGTCATAGACCATCATGCCCGCATGCAGCCATTCCTCCTTGACCAGGCAGGGATCATCAGCCTTCATGCCGATCGGCGTGGCATTGATCAACAGGTCAGCCGTTTCAATGTTCAGCGCCGCGACACTGGCCACGATCTTGACACTTGAGGTATCCATGCGTGCGGAAAGATCCCGCACCAGGGCACCCGCCCGTTGCTGATCCACATCAAAAACCCTGATCTCGCGTGGCTTTTCCGGCAACAAGCAAAGCACGCTGATCAGCGCGCGCGAGGCCCCGCCAGCGCCAAGGATCGCCACCGCACGGCCTGCAGGATTAAACCCTTCCTCAGTCAGATGGGTCATAAAGCCCGGGCCGTCGGTATTGCGTCCGATCAGCTTGCGGTCAGCGGTAATAACAACCGTATTCACAGCCCCGACCTTGGTCGCAAAAGGATCGAGCGCATCGAGGAAAGGGATCACATTTTCCTTGTGGGGAACAGTCACATTGAGCCCGAAAATATGGCTTTCTTTTGCCTTTAACGCCGTGAAGAAGTCAGCCAACGCTTCCTGTTCCATGGGAAAAAGTTCATACACCGCATCCACCTCGAGCGCGGCCAACGCCGTGTTATGGATCACCGGCGATAAACTGTGCCCCAAGGGATACCCCACCAGACCGTATGTTGTTCTCATCATTGTCATCCTTACATCCTATGGCTGAAGGCCAAAATCGATTTTACTTGCCCCTGATTTCTTGCCCGTAACAGCCAGGCAAGCTTTATTGACCGCATTAAGGTACGCCTTGACCGAAGCCTCGATCACATCCGTCGACGCGCCAAGCCCTGTAACTTTATTCCCGTCAAAATTGACCCGCACACGGACCTCGCCCAGGGCATCCTGCCCCTCGGTAACAGACTGAATACTATAATTGAGCAGGTTACCTTTCATCCGGGTGATCGCGTCAATGGCCACATAACAGGCATCGATCGGGCCATCACCGGTCGCCTTCTCTTCATGGACTTTACCCGCGGCTTTCAAGCGCACGGTCACATCGGGTTTGATGTGCGTCCCGCTGGTCACGGCCAGGGAATCCAGGATCCATATTTCTTTGGCTTCCTGGACTTCATCCTGGACGATCGCCACCAGGTCCTCGTCGAACACTTCTTTCTTCTTGTCGCACAGGTCCTTGAAGCGCTCAAACGCACGCACCAGTTCTTCGTCCGACAATTCCATGCCCAACTGCTTCAACCGGGATTTGAGCGCATGCCGCCCGGAATGTTTGCCCAATACCAGCCCCGTGCCCGAGCACCCGACATCTTCCGGGCGCATGATCTCGTAGGTCGTCGGCTCTTTCAGCATCCCGTCCTGATGGATCCCTGATTCATGACGGAACGCATTGCCGCCAACGATCGCCTTGTTGGGGGACACCACAAACCCGGTGAATTTACTGACCAGGCGCGACACCCGTGTGATCTCGGCAGTATGGATCGCCGTCGCAACGCCAAAATAATCACTGCGCGTGCGCAAGGCCATCACCACCTCTTCCATGGCCGCATTGCCCGCGCGCTCGCCGATCCCGTTGATGGTGCATTCCACCTGACGCGCCCCGGCCTTGACCGCCGCCAATGAATTGGCCACCGCCAGTCCGAGGTCATTATGGCAATGAACAGAAATAACCGCCTTATTAATATTGGGCACATGCGCACGGATATCCGTGATCAATTGGCCATACGGCTCGGGCATCGCATACCCGACCGTATCCGGGATATTGACCGTCCTGGCACCGGCTTTAATGACCGCTTCGAGGACACGGTATAAAAAAACCTTGTCACTGCGCGACGCATCTTCGGGCGAGAACTCGACATCATCAGTTTTCTGACGCGCATACTTGACCGCGTCAACCGCCATCTGCACGATCTCGTCGGGCGTCTTTTTGAGCTTATACTCCAGATGGATCTTCGAGGTAGCCAAGAAAATATGGATACGCGGCCGCTTGGCCGTCTTCAAGGCTTCGGCCGCGGCCTCAATATCCTTCTTCACCGCGCGCGCCAGGCCAGCCACGGCCGATGACCGTATCTTTTTAGCCACCATCTGCACCGATTCAAAGTCCCCTTTGGAAATAACAGGGAACCCGGCCTCGATGATATCGACCCCCAAACGTTCAAGCGCCAGCGCCACTTCCAGCTTTTCGCGCTGGTTCATGCTGGCCCCCGGCGCCTGCTCCCCGTCGCGCAACGTGGTGTCGAATATCAATACCTTATCTTGTTTGTTCATACCCATCGTCTTTCTTCATCAAATTAAAAGGACGCATGCTTGGCGGCATGCGTCCTTTGGTTATAAGCATCAATGGCACGCCTTATTTTTTGATCCAGGACATCATCCCTCTAAGTCGCTTTCCTACCTCTTCGATCTGGTGCTTGTCCTGGTCTTCACGCATCTTTAAGAAGCCGGCACGGCCTTTCTTGTTCGCTTTCATCCATTCACGGGCGAACTTCCCGCTCTGGATCTCGGCGAGGATCTTCTTCATTTCCTTGCGGGTACGGTCCGTAACCACGCGCGGCCCGCGGGTATAATCCCCGTATTCCGCAGTATCAGAAACGCGCTTGCGCATCCCGGCAATACCTTCTTCAAAAATAATATCCACAATGAGCTTCAGCTCATGCAGGCACTCGAAATACGCCATTTCAGGCGCATAGCCCGCTTCAACCAAGGTATCAAAACCCGCCTTGATGAGTTCACTCGTGCCGCCGCAAAGGACAGCCTGCTCGCCAAAAAGATCCGTCTCGGTCTCTTCTTTGAACGTGGTCTCAAAAACACCCGCGCGTGTCCCGCCCAAACCTTTGGCATACGCCAAGGCCTGCTCCAGCGCATGGCCGGACGCATCCTGATGAATGGCCACCAGGCACGGCACGCCCTTGCCCTCTTCATACTGACGACGGACAAAAGAACCAGGCCCCTTGGGCGCGATCATCCACACATCGACCTCGGCCGACGGCTTGATGAACCCAAAATGCACATTAAACCCATGCGAGAAAACCAGCGCCTTACCGGGCTTCAAATGACGGCGCACCTGCTTCTTGTAAATTTCTGCCTGCAAATGATCCTGGGTCAGGATCACGATGATATCCGCCTTCTGCGCGGCTTTGCCCGCATCCACAGGTTTGAACCCGTCTTCAACCGCCTTCTGATAGTTAGGCCCGCCTTCACGCTGGCCGATGATCACGTTCAACCCGCTGTCGCGCAGGTTAAGCGCCTGCCCGCGGCCTTGAATGCCATAACCGATGATCGCAATGGTCTTATCCTTAAGAACGTTCAGGTCCGCGTCCTTCTCATAATAAATCTTGGGCATTTCAGTTTCCTTTTTTTATTTTTGCACTAACGGAGCATCTGGATTAAACGCAGACGTTCCTGATAAATATTGTTATCCCTTTTCTTTGCTTCGGACAAAGGAATGACGTTTAATTTATCACGAATCACGCCTAAAGCAACTCCAAAATTACCCTTGAGGATCTCCTCAACCGCCGCAACGCCCAGCCTCGTCGACAGAAGCCGATCCGCGCCGCACGGCGTGCCGCCGCGCATCACATGCCCCAGCACCACCGAACGCGTCTCTAAGCCTGTCATCTGGGTGATCGTTTGCGCCACAACATCCGCCTTGGCGCCGCCTTCAGCCGATACGATCATCCAGTTGACCTTGCCTTTTTTATTGCCCGCCCTGATATTGTCGCACATCAACTGATAGTCAGGCTTGAACTCGGGGACGATCACATCCTCGGCGCCTGCCGCCAGGGCCACTTCCATGGCGATATAACCCGAACGGTTCCCCATGACCTCGATGACAAAGATACGTTCCATACTGCTGGCCGTATCACGCACCTTGTCAATGGCATCGAGCGCCGTATTGATCGCCGTATGACAGCCGATCGTCTGATCGGTGCCGTAAAGGTCATTGTCGATGGTGCCAGGTATGCCCACCGCCGGAATATTCCATTTATGGAACAGGTCGCTGGCGCCCAGATACGAACCATCGCCGCCGATAACAACCAGGGCATCGATCTTGTGCTTCTTCAAAACCGCCACGGCTTTCGCCTGGCCTTTCTCGGTGCGAAAATCCTTCGAACGCGCCGTCTTTAAGATCGTGCCGCCGCGATTGATGATGTTCGATACCGACCGCGGCCCCATATCCACAAGGTCATTGTCGATAAGCCCCTGGTACCCGCGCATGATCCCTTCGACCTGCAACCCGTAGTTGATCCCCGAACGCACCACCGCCCGCAACGCCGCATTCATCCCCGGGCCATCGCCGCCGGAACAAAGCACGCCGATCTTCTTGAGCAATGACTGTTTCTTCTTCATATTAGAAATCTCCGACGTTCATCTCGCGCGGATACACCACGCTGAGAGAATAAATAATTTCCTTCTTTTCATTCGGGCCAAGTTCAAATTCCCAGCGCCAGACCCCCTTGCGCTCTTTCCATTCTTTTTCATTCGGCTCAACATTAACGCTGTTGATCCTGACCTTGATCCGGTCATTTTGAGAAACCGGCATGGCTTCAAAAAGGATAACCCTGGATTTTTGCGCTTTATTATTTTGAACCGTTAATTTCCGTTCGAGCTTGATCTCGATATTCGGCGACGCGATCCCCATGACCAAAACATCATCTATCTTGCGCGATAACTGTTCACGCTTCACCTTAACATTCTCATCGACGCCCAGATAAAGGTCAAATTCTTCGCCGGGGCCGACCGCGTCGATGGTCGACTTGCCGATATAATCACCTTCGAGAAAAAGATTCACTTCTCCCGCCAGGAGCTGTATTTCCTTGTCATTGGTCACACGACTGCCAAGGAACGCATTGGTCACAGCCCTGGGATACGCCGAATACTTGAAATCTGCTTTCAGATTCTGGGAAATAACAGGGAACTTCGCCTCAACACCATCGGACTTGATGGAAACAGGACGCGCGATGGTATAAACAACAGATATCCCTTTCTGTGCCACATTGGCTGTTTGCACGACGGCTTCAGAAAGACTCGCCGGTGCTCCCTGCCCCAGCTCGGCAGAATCAAAAGCTTCCGCTTTAAAAAGCATCGCTTTGCGTGCGACCTTCTTATCTACGTTGGCATTGGAGGAATAATATGGTTCATACTGAAGCCCGTTGAGCAGTAAAGATTCCACCTGCGGCATGCGTCCGCCAAGGGCCGGATCAACCGTTGACAGCGCCAGCGTCACATTTTCCCAGTCTTCGCCCGTAACATTGCGGATCACCCCAAACAGCGTGAGGCCGATCTCGGACTGTTCATACTGCGTCCTGGCATCGTACACCGGGCGCCAGGAGGCTCCGCCGACAAGATAAGAAACCTCGAGGACAAAATCCCCCGGCTGATCGCAGGCCACCTCCACCACGATGGAACGCTTCACTTTGGCTGCAGGTGAATTCTGAAGCTCCGCCAGCTGGCGTTGCAACACATTCTTTTCCTTCAGGAGCTCACGTTCTTTCAGCCGCAGCTCTTCCCGCCGCGCTTCGATCTGCACCGCACTGACCGACAAAAAATCATAAATACCGGCAAGGTATTCACGGGCCGGCATCTGCGACACCAGCTCTTTGGGCAATTCATTGCCGGCATAAAGATTGATCGACGCCAGATATTTGTCTTTGCGTTCGATCACCTTACCTTCATTGTGCAACACAGCGATCGCATCATCGAGCGCCACGAGCTGCTCCTGCACCTCCGCAACCCGGGGATCTGCCGCCTGTTGAAGGTATTCACGCTTGAGGCTGGCCCCGTAGATACGGACCCTGGCCTCGCCCTGCCCCGCCACTGTCAGCGAATTCTCATCAAATTCAGAAAGGATATCCGTTAGGACAATGCTCTGTTCCCCCGCCTTGAGCCGCACCGCCGCCTGCCGCGTGATGCGCGCCGATTGCTGATAGATCATCACCGAAGAAACCTTCGATACCCCGGCCACACTTAACGCGTAGGCATCGCCCAAAGGCAAACATACCAGCGCCGCGAGCAAACATACTGACTTAAGGATAAATTTCATAACAAAGATCCTTTCTGAATTATTGGATCAATAACGATAATGCTCTGGCTTATACGGCCCATTCACATTCAACCCCAGATACTTCGCCTGTTTCGGTGTCAGGCGTGTCAGTTTGACCCCTACATTTTCCAAATGCAAGCGCGCCACTTCCTCATCGAGATGTTTCGGCAAACGGTAAACCCCGACCGCATATTCTTTCGTCCACAGCTCAAGCTGGGCGAGTGTCTGGTTGGTGAAAGAATTCGACATGACAAAAGACGGATGGCCTGTCGCACAGCCCAGGTTCACCAAACGGCCTTCGGCCAGAAGAATAATGGCATGGCCATCAGGGAAAATGTACTTGTCGACCTGGGGCTTGATATTGATATGTTCGATACCCTTAAACTTCACCAGGTCGCCGACGGCGATCTCATTGTCAAAATGGCCGATGTTGCACACAATCGCCTGATCACGCATCTGCTTCATGTGTTCCAGCGTGATAATCTCACAATTACCAGTTGTCGTTACATAAATATTCGCCTCGGGCAGGGCATCCTCGACGGTCTTGACTTCAAAGCCTTCCATGGCCGCCTGCAACGCACAGATCGGGTCGATCTCGGTCACGATCACGCGTGCCCCGTAATACCGCAGGGAATGCGCACAGCCCTTGCCCACATCGCCATAACCGCAAACAACCGCCACTTTACCGGCGATCATGATATCCGTCGCGCGCTTGATCCCGTCGGCCAAAGACTCGCGGCAACCGTACAGATTGTCAAACTTGGATTTGGTGACCGAATCATTGACATTGAACGCCGGGAACAGGAGCTTCTTATCCTGCATCATCTGATACAAACGGTGCACGCCCGTTGTCGTCTCCTCGGAAACGCCCTTGATCTTGGGCGTGATGCGATGCCAAAGCTTCGGGTCTTCCTTGAGCGCCTTCTTCAGGCACAACAATAACTGCTTTTCATCATCCCCCTCGACCTTGCGATCGAGGACCTTGGGATTCTTTTCCGCTTCGAGCCCCAAATGCACCATCATGGTCGCGTCCCCGCCGTCATCAACGATCAGGTCCGGCCCGTTACCATCAGGGAATACCAGGGCCTTCTGCGTGCACCACCAGTATTCTTCGAGCGTTTCCCCTTTCCACGCAAAAACCGGGATCCCCAGATCCGCGACCGCGGCCGCCGCCTGATCCTGCGTCGAGAAAATGTTACAGCTCGCCCAGCGCACATCCGCCCCCAGCGCCACCAGCGTCTTGATCAACACGGCGGTTTCGATGGTCATGTGCAACGAGCCCATGATGCGCGCCCCCTTGAGCGGCTTTTTCTTGCCGTACTTGCGGCGCAAGGACATCAGCCCCGGCATTTCTTTCTCGGCCATGTCGATCTGTTTATGACCAAGCTCGGCGAGTGTTATATCTTTGACTTTGTATTCATTGGCTGACATGAGAGGGTATCCCTTGATGTTAGAAATGAAGACGCCTGCCCGTTCTTCACAGGCAGGCGAACCTCATCGATTGATTTAGATCTTGGCGTCTTTGCTCAACTTGGCCGACATGTCTGTCTTTTCCCAGGTGAACGCCGGATTGCCAAAATGCCCGTACGCCGCTGTCTGACGGAACACCGGCTTGCGCAGATCAAGCTTCTTGATAATGCCCGCCGGTGTCAGGTCGAAATTCTTGCGGATAAGCTCAACGATCTTTTCTTCGGTGATCTTGCCTGTGCCCATGGTATCCACAAAAACACTCAATGGCTCGGCCTTGCCAATAACATAGCTCAGCTGAATGAGGCACTTGTCCGCAATGCCTGCCGCGACAATGTTCTTGGTGATATACCGCGCCATATAGGCCGCCGAACGGTCCACCTTCGTCGGATCTTTGCCGGAGAACGCGCCGCCGCCGTGCGGCACGATCCCGCCGTAGGTATCCACAATGATCTTGCGCCCGGTAACACCCGTATCAGACTGCGGTCCGCCGACCACGAACTTGCCCGTCTGATTGATATAGAACTTTGTATTCTTGTCGATCAGCTTCCCGACGATCGGCATGGCCACGACCTTGATGATCTCCGCGCGCGCCTTGTCCGTGATCTTCTTGCCGGTCTTGTCGAGTATCTTCTCCGTATGCTGGCAGGCTAGGACAACCGTATCAATACGCTTGGGGTGCCCGTCAACATATTCAACCGTAACCTGGCTCTTGCAATCCGGGCCGAGGTAATCAAGGGTCTTGTCCTTACGCACCTTCTCGACACGCTTGACCAGCGCATGCGCCAGCGTGATCGGCAACGGCATCAGTTCTTTGGTTTCATTGGTCGCATACCCATACATGATCCCCTGGTCGCCGGCACCGCCCGCGTCAACCCCCTGGGAAATGTCCGGTGACTGACGGTTGATCGCGTTCAGGATCGCGCAGGTCGCCCCGTCAAACCCGTAAGCCTGGCTGGTATACCCTATATCCTTTAACACATCGCGCACAAGTTTATGCACGTCCACATAGGTCGTGGTCGTGATCTCACCGCCGACAATCACAAGCCCGGCGCTGACAAAGGTCTCGCACGCCACACGACCCTTGGGGTCATCTTTGAGCACCGCATCAAGCACCGCATCCGAAATCTGGTCGCAAACCTTGTCCGGATGCCCATTACCCACTGATTCCGAAGTGATAAAATAATTGCCTTTCACGTGTCGATCCTTTCTTCTATGGTTTACAAAATGACACTGCAACTAATCTCTATAATCCCGCTGGGCATGGTCGTATGCCTCAAGACTGCCGATATCATACCATTTTCCATTAAATTTAAAACCATAAACAATATTTTTTTTATAAAGCCACTGCAAGAACCCACCGGTCGTATCCGTAGCGTTCGTCTCGGTCACATACTGCCGGATCATGGCCTGCATTTCTTTTGGAAAATAATAAAGGCACATGGAAATAAGGCTTGTGCGCGGTGCCTTGGGTTTTTCTTCCAAAGAAAGGATCCGCCCGTCATCGGCAAACTCAAGAACCCCGTAAATGGATGCCGCAGCTGTATCGCGGATATCATACGCGCCCACCGAAGCATAACCGCCCCGGCTTTGCGCAGAGCGCACAAAAGCCTCAACCCCGGCATCAAATAAATTGTCACTGCCCGCCACCAGCCAGTCAACCGGTTCCTTTTCCTTATCGAGGACAAAAAGAATATCTCCCACGGCACCGAGGCGTTCGTGCGGCGATTTTGTACCGTCATTGATCACACGCACAGGAAATGGCAGGACTGTCTTTTGTGATGCCCACGACTCGATCTGCGAGGCAAACTTGTCATTGGTCACCACACAAACCTCGTCGATCCCCTCAACCTTGATGAATTTCTCAAGCACATGGTCAATGAGGGTTTTGCCGCACACCTCTAATAGCGCTTTGGGAATATCTTTGACAACAGGATAGAGGCGCGTGCCATACCCTCCGGCGAGAATCAGGACTTTCACTGAATTTCCCCGTTATAATTGTAAAGCTCGGGAACAAGCCGGGTCAACTCCGTGACCATAAACTCTTCCACTTCCGCTCCGGTGCTAAGCCTTAAGGCTTGCCGCGCCAGCTCCTGCGCGTCAGAAAAACGAATACGGGATAGAGCACGCTTGATCACGGGAATACTCGATGGCGACATGCTGAAAGAATCAAGCCCGAGCCCCAAAAGGATAACCGCCAACGTCGGATCACTGGCCATCTCACCGCAGACGCTGACTTTGATATTGGCATCATGCGCCGCACTGATCGTACGCCGGATCAGCCGCAGTACCGCCGGATGCCCGGGCTCATAAAACTGCGCCATTTTTTCATTGGCACGATCAACCGCCAGTGTGTACTGAATAAGGTCATTGGTGCCGATACTGAAGAAGTTGCATTCCTTGGCCAAAAGGTCGGCTGTCATCGCGGCCGAAGGCACTTCAATCATCACCCCTACCGGCATATTCTCATTAAAAGGGATGCCCTTTTCACGCAACCGCTGCTTGACACCCAGCAAAATACTGTTGGCCGCGCGGAGCTCTCCCGGTCCGGCAATCATCGGATACATCATGGCAACGTTCCCATGGGCTGAAGCCCTGAGGATCGCCCGCAACTGAGTGCGAAATATTTCCGGCTCTTCCAAACAAAGCCTGATCGCGCGCGATCCCAAAAATGGCACCATTTCCCTGGGCAACTGAATGCTGGAAATAAATTTATCACCGCCGAGGTCAAGGGTGCGGATCACCACAGAATGCGGTGCAATTCCCTCAGCAATTTTCCGATAAGCCCGGTATTGTTCTTCTTCCGTCGGAAGATCAAGGCGGTTCATGTAAAAGAATTCGGTGCGGTAAAGGCCGATCCCCTCAGCCCTGTATTTCTTGACAGCAGGCATCTCGCCATCCATCTCAAAATTAGCTGTAAGCACAATACGCCGGCCGTCTTTGGTCTCCGACGGCATATCCTGCGTATTGGCCAGGGACCCCTCATACAAGGCGATCTTTGCCTGTTCGCTGATATAAAGAGCCAGTGTCGCTTCCGTAGGGTTAATGATCACAACCCCTTTACGCCCGTCGATAATAATATTATCCTGATTACTGATGCGCAACGTCGCATCTTTCAACCCTAAGACAGCAGGCACGCCCAACGACTTGGCAATGATCGCCGTATGCGCTGTCCGACCGCCGATGTCGGTGACAAACCCCCTGATCCTCTTGTTGTACATGGTAACCGCATCCGACGGCGAAATATCATGCGCGACAATAACGATCTCACCGGAAAGCTGCTCAAAATCATGGATCCGTGTCTCTCCCATAAGGTGCTTCAAAACCCTGCGCCCGACATCTTCCACGTCGGCCGAACGTTCCTTGATATAGGCATCCTCGATCTTTTTAAAGACGCCCACATAATGTTTCAGGATTTTGGAAAAAACACTCTCGGCACTGCATTTATCGGACTTGATCCGCTTCTTGACCTCGTCAATGAGCATGCAATCCTCAAGGACAAGCAGGTGCGCATCAAATATCTGGGCATCGATCGCCCCCACCTGCGCGGTGATCTTTTCCTTGATACCCTGGATTTCACGGCGTGTATCACTGACCGCTTCCTCAAAACGTGCGATCTCGACCAACACCTCTCCCTCGGTAATGGCACGTTCAGGAACAATAAAATCCTGCTGATCCATGAGAAACGCAGAACCGATGGCGATGCCTGGAGCCGCAGGTATTCCTTTGAGGACAAATTCTGTCTTAATCTTCTTTACCAAGATAGGCCTCCAGCTCCGCCAACATCTTTTCCGCGTCATCCCCGTCAGCGATCATGGTCAATTCACTGCCGCAATCAGCGCCGATCATGAGGATGCCCATAATGGATTTGCCGTTGACCTCTTCACCACTTTTACGGATCGTCACATCCGATGTGTATTTGTTGGCCAGCTGGACAAACATGGCGGCAGGGCGCGCGTGCAGACCCTGTTTACTCTTGACAATAATGGTTTTTTCAATTTTGGGCATAATTTATTAACGCCTGATGACCCGGTTACGTTCAATCGCGCTGATAAGCACGCGTGTTAATTTATGTGAATCATGCCGGACAAAATCCCTGACGCCGACAATGTCTTCACTGAAAACCTTGTACCCCATGGCACGGATCTCGTCGGCATCAGCTTCGACAGGGATGGACTGCTCCTGGCGATACCGTGAAAGCGTGGCAGGATCACTGATGACGCTCGCATTGATGACCACCGCATCAAGGATGCCGCGCTGGGTATGATCGATGAGCGCGCGCACATGAGCACTGGCCGTATACCCCTCGGTCTCGCCGCGCTGGGTCATCACATTACAAACATAAATGCGCAACGCTGATGCCTGCGCAATAGCCTCAGGGATCCCCGGAATAACCAGATTGGGCAAGACGCTGGTATAAAGACTGCCGGGGCCAAGGATAATAACATCTGCCTCACGGATAGCCTCGAGCGCGTCCTTGTTAGGCTCGGCGTTCGACGGATTCAAAAAAACACGCTCAATGGGAACCCCCGAACGCGGGATCCTTGCTTCACCCTCGGTGATCTTGCCGTCTTTATATCTGGCAACAAGATGCACATTTGTTACCGTTGACGGCACAACCTTGCCGCGGATAGCCAAAACCTTGCTCGTCAGCTCTACCGCCTGACGAAAATCACGATTGCCCACCTCATAAAGCGCCGTCAAAAAAAGATTCCCGAAATTATGGCCTTTAAGTTCCGATTTTTCGGGAAAACGATATTGAAAAAGATCCCCCATGATGCCCGGCGCATCGGCCAGCGCCACAAGGCAATTACGGATATCTCCGGGTGCTACTATATCAAATTGTTCACGCAAACGCCCCGACGATCCGCCGCTATCAGCCACCGTCACAATCGCCGTGATATTCCCGGTATATTCCTTGAGCGCCAACAGCAAATTGGAAAGGCCATGACCGCCCCCGATCGCCACGATCTTCGGCCCCCGCTCGAGAAACCGCCGTTGATAAAGAATATTGACCAGATCCTGTTCCCGGCGTGGAAGAAAAATCGTGATCAATGATGTTGTCATCTTGCCAATGCCCAGTGTCGTAAAGACAATCCCGCAAAGGAAAATGAAAACACCCAATGAACTGACATACGGATGAGGATAAGCAGAAAAATACGCGCCAAAGGCGACGATACAAACACCAAGAAGCGAGGTCAGCGCCCACCGCTTGACCTGCATGCCGGGATACAGCCACTTAAAAAGATTGTTGGCCATTAACCTTTAACTGAGCTGGGCGTCTTCGCGGGCGACAAGCTCAAGAATCCCATTCTTGTCTTTAACAGCCTTCAAACTTTCACGAAAATATTTATCCTTGAGAAGCCGTGCCACACGCGCTAAAGCTTTTAAATGAGGACCTGCTGAATCAATGGGCGCTGCCAAAAGAAAAAATATATGGGCAGGTTCACCATCCAGGGCATCAAAATCGATCCCCTTCTTACTGATAGCCAAACCAGCAACCAGCTTATCGACACAATCCGTCTTACCGTGAGGAATAGCGATCCCCTGGCCAATGGCCGTTGACCCCAGTGCTTCGCGCGCCAAAAGCACATCAATGATCTTTAACTTGTGCTTCTTTTCGAAGGCTCCACAATCAACCATCATGGTGGCCATTTCTTCAATAAGCTCTTTTTTGGTTGTTGCTTTTAAATCGGCGGTCACGGCGTCGGGACAAAGGAAATCAAGGATCTTCATAAGCGGGGAAAGCCTCCTGACTGGTGAAATATCCGTACCAGCATAGAACGATCTATGCTGGCGACGATCGGGATATTAAATTAAAAAGCGGCGGAAGGGATTCGAACCCTCGACATCCACCTTGGCAAGGTGGCATTCTAGCCAACTGAATTACCGCCGCATATGAACCAACTTTTAAAGATCTGAACGAAAAACTGAAAAAAGATTATTCTATAATATCATCGTCGAAACGATAGTCAACACCAAAAAAAGAAAAACAAGTCCTCTTTTCTAAAACATGGGCGGAAGAGGACTTGGCACCCCTTCGGGGTTGGCCACCCGCCCCGACCAGATCATCCTCCTTTTGTCGGATGAATCGGGGCTCCTTTCAAGTCCTCTTTTCTAAAACATGGGCGGAAGAGGACTTGAACCTCCATCCCTTGCGGGACCAGATCCTAAGTCTGGCGCGTCTGCCAATTTCGCCATCCGCCCGTAATATGTGTAATACAAAAAATAAAAAATGACCCACCCGCGACTCGAACGCGGCACACCAGCCTTAAAAGGGCTGTGCTCTACCAGATGAGCTAGTGGGTCAAAAATATTCAAAGAGCAAAAAACACACACCCGCTGTGTAAAGAAATGCGGGCTAAATACTCAACAATTCCTTATTCTTCTTTTCAAGCACCGCATCGACTTCTTTAATATATTTATCGGTCAACTTCTGAACTTCTTCCTGACCTTTGAATTCATCATCCTGAGAAACAACATTATCTTTCTTTAACTTCGAAATTCTTTCATTCTCATCCCTGCGGATCGCTCTCAGGGCAATCCTGCCCTTTTCGGCAATCTCTTTGGCGACCTTGGCCATTTCCTTACGGCGCTCCTCGGATAAAGGCGGCACCACCAAACGGATAACCTTGCCGTCATTGTTCGGCGTGATCCCAAGCTTTGAACCCAGAATGGCTCTTTCTATCTCGGCCAAAGCACTGGGATCCCAAGGCTGAATGATCAAGCAACTCGCATCTGGCGTTGAAACAGCCGCTATTTGTTTGACGGGTGTTGGTGTGCCATAATAATCAACATATAATTCTTCGACCAAAGCCGGGTGTGCCCGACCTGTTCTCACCTCACCAAATTCCCGGACAACAGACTCGACCGCCTTCTTCATCCGCGCTTCAGTTTCATGAATCGTTTCACGTAAGCCCATACAAGCCCCCTTTCAACCCACCAACGTTCCGATATTTTCACCAAGAACAGCCTTCTTGATGTTGCCTTCGTGCATCAGGTTGAACACATGGATCGGGAGTTCATTATCCATGCACATGCTGATCGCGGTAGAATCCATGACTTTCAGATTTTGCTTGAGCACATCCATGAATTTCAGGCGATCATATTTCTTGGCCGCAGGATCTTTCATCGGATCGGCCGAATATATCCCGTCGACCTTGGTCGCTTTCATGATAACCTCGGCCTTGATCTCGCTGGCCCTCAGCGCGGCGGCTGTATCCGTCGTAAAGAAAGGATTGCCTGTGCCCGCAACAAAGATGACAATACGGCCTTTTTCCAAATGACGCACAGCCCGGCGAACAATATACGGCTCGGCAACAGCATGCATTTCAATGGCTGTCATGACCCGGCAAGCAAGGCCAAGCTGTTCGAGCGCATTCTGCAACGCGAGGCCGTTGAGCACCGTCGCCAGCATCCCCATGTAATCTGCCACAGAACGGTCAAGGCCAAAACGCTTCGATTCAAACTGGCCGCGAAAAATATTTCCAGCCCCCACCACCAGAGCCACCTGAACACCCAAGGTATGCACTTCCTTGATCTGCGCCGCAAACCCGGCGCAAACATCCGCATCAATGCCATGCCCCTGCTTGCCCTGAAGGGCTTCGCCGCTGAGCTTGAGCAAAATTCTTTTATAAACAGGTTTTTTGTTTGGCAAAACGCCCACCTATATTAATGATCATTCACCGATCTTGTAACGCGTGAATCGACCGATCAGGATATTTTCACCTGTCTTGGCAATAAGTTCGTTCAAAAGATCCTGAATGCTCTTCGATGAATCCTTAACAAAAGGCTGTTCGAGCAGGCAAACAGCCGACAACTCAACACCGCCTTCTAAAACAGCCGCCGGCACATCCTCTTTCTTGATGTACTTGGGTGCCATGGCCGCAATGTGCATGGCGATATCCCTGGAAAACTGGACGAAGAAATCATTGCGCGCCACAAAATCCGTTTCACAATTAACCTCAACGAGAACGCCGATCCTGTTTCCGTTGTGCACATAGGCCTCGACACGGCCTTCATTGGCCGCACGTGACGCTTTCTTGAGGGCCATCTGGAGCCCTTTCTCACGCAATATATCCTTGGCTTTGGCAATATTCCCGCCAGCCTGCTCCAGCGCCTTCTTGCAATCTATAATACCGCAATTAGTCAGTTCACGTAATTCTTTAATGGCATCGAGCGACATGATGTATTACTCCTTTTCCGCAACAGTCTTCTTGACAACCTTCTTCTTGGTCGCTTCCTTGGCGCGTTCGACCTTTTCATCGTATTCCACAAGGCCTTCAACCAGGCTTTCCACAATAACCTGGGGAACAACGCCCTCGGCCACAGCCAACGGAACGGCCGTTTCGACCACCGCTACTTCAACCGCTGCAACTTCTGGCAAAGGAGCTTTTTCTTCGCCGGAAAACTCTTTGCGGCCTTCGATGATACTATCGGTCACCAGCCCCGCGATCAAGCGGATAGACTTCACCGCATCATCGTTGGCCGGAATGGGGCAATCGATCATATCCGGATCGCTATTGGTATCGATCATGGCAATGATCGGGATGTTAAGCCTTCGGCATTCCTTGACCGCGATATCTTCCTTCTTGACGTCAACAAGAAAAATGGCATCGGGAAGGCGAACCATATCACGGATACCGCCAAGGTCGTTCATCAGGCGCCCACGCTCCTTGTTGAGCAGCGCGATCTCTTTCTTGGTGAGGCGGTCAAAAACGCCGTCTTTTTCCATGCGCTCAATATCCAGAAGCTTGCGGATGGATTTCTTGACAGTTTCAAAGTTAGTAAGCAGGCCACCCATCCAGCGGCTGTTCACGTAAAACATACCCGAACGCTGAGCCTCCTGGAGAACAACTTCCTGGGCCTGTTTCTTGGTACCTACAAATAAAAAACGCCCGCCTTTCGCCGAAATGTTACGCGCGAATTCCCGGGCCTGTGTGAGGCAATCAACCGTCTTCTCGAGATCAATAACGTAAATGCCACTGCGCTCGCCAAAAATGTACTTCTTCATCTTGGGATTCCACCGGCGCGTCTGGTGGCCGAAATGAACACCCGCATCAAGTAACTGCCTGATCAACTCCATCGCCATACATGCTCCTTTTATTACTGCTCCGTCGTGTAAAGATCAGAAGTGAAGACGGAAACGATTTGCCCCGGAGTTACCCCCGGTTGAAGCCTGCGGCCATTTCACTTCATTCCAAGCCGCACACCCCGTTAGTAAAATTTAATTGCCCGTTAGTATATCCAAAGGTAAAAAGGAATGCAACCATTTCTTTTTCAGATTTTGCAATAGACTATTTCTTTACGATTACCCAAAAGTCTGGTATAACGTATTCCTGAGTTCCACGCTAATTGTTCGCTTTGATATTATTTCTGGAGAGGTGGCAGAGTGGCCGAATGCGGCGGTCTTGAAAACCGTTGACCCAAAAGGTCCGTGAGTTCGAATCTCACCTTCTCCGTTTTTTCTTTACCCTTTGGCCGATTGTTTATCAGCCGGATTTGCCTCTAGCCCGAGCAAAAGCAAGGGATTGGCGATCGGGACAATGTTCAGGATAACCCCCTCGACCCCCGTAAAATCCCAACGCTTGAACTCCGCCACCATCGCCGGATCAAACGTCATCTCCACGCCCCGCCCGTCTTTGGTAACGTCCATATCCATCTTCTTGGCGTTTAAGTCAATACCACCCTGTCGCTTAACAACCGGCGGAGCGTTCTGTCCGCTATCCGCTACATGAGCCCATTCTTTAATGGTTGCAATATCATCTACCGTATCCGGTCCCATAGCTGCCTTAATGCCATCAGGAAACGTTGTTCGATTTTTGCTATTTATACCACTTGCCACCGTAATGGGAACTGTAGGATATTCCTCATTAATCCTTGTTATCAATGCCAACGCTTCGTTTGTATTATCTGCTCCACCCTTAACCATTGGTTTTAATTTCAACGCATCTGAGCCGTTAGCTGTGGCCAGTTTAACCTCCCCCGAAACATCCTGAGCAAGCATATTAATGCCGGCAACTACAACAATGTCTTTCCCATCGTTACTCGCCGCTTGACGTGCTGCACTTATTTCATCTTTTTCCAAAACTGTGTTTGCTATTAAAACATCGGCCCCTGCGTTCACAGCCTCCACCAAACCTCCCGATTTAACCGTTTGCGCCAGAAACGCATTCGGATACAAACTTCTTGCTAAGCGCATACTTTTGGCATTTGGCAATTCTGGAATTAAGCCTGCCTCAATCGTGGCCTTGAGGCCTGCGGCCATTTTATTGGGTTTTTTGGCATAAATATCATGCAGGCCAAGAACATCTCCACCCTGAATGAACTTACGCACAGCAGGTGCTTTTGATACCTGCAAACCCAAATCCGCAAATATACGAATTACTACTTTTTTACTATTATATAAAAAGATTCTAGCATTTTCTCCAAGAAGAACGTTAAGTACTAAACCATCGCCCTCCTGCGAAACACTGACTGTATCACCAATTCGAGGATGCACAGGGTATTCATTCCCATACTCATGTGCCCACTTGTTATTGGTAGCGTTATCTTGCGTCTCAGCATCCATTAACTCCTCCACAGAATATTCTTGCTCTTTTGACTCCAATAAAATTTTTTGTGTAGCTACAGCCAAATTTTTCATCTTTTGTGAAACTTCAGCCAAATTAGCTCCTTTATTCATTAATAAAGACAATCGGACTCCCGCCTTTGTAGTAGTCGAACCTTCAAACCAGTCATTACCCCGATAATTAATCACGTCATAGACAAATTTAATGCCCATCATTTTGGACATCGTTTTCAATAAAGGAATAGCGACCTCGTATTGGCGATTTTCTGACTTATACAACTCTAAATATTTTCGTGAAAAGAAACCAGAACGCTGCACAGGAAATTGATCGAGTGCTGAAATAATCACTCCCAAAGCACCATAAACTTCCTCGCCAGAAAACTTTCCAATGAGGGAGGTAATGCTCTTTTTTTTAAGTAGTGCTATTTGTTCATCAGAAAGAGCCTCTCCCGCACCTTTCGCCGCCGGGTCGATTGTCCCTGTGGAAAGGGTATTACTGACTTCTTCCAAATTAATATACCTAGGAAATGTTTCATTCGTTAATTTGAAATCTATAGTTTTACCATTAATCAGTGGCATTTCCTTTAGATCAATATATTTCTTTCCCGCTGGAAAGTTATCTCCCAACAAATCGCGACCATCTCTGGCTACAAGCTTCCCATCTGGCGTCGCCATATAAAGACTCAACCCGCGATTACTACGCCCACCTGTAGTTTCAACGATGAACAACCCGTTAAAATATATAATTTCAAAAACTTTTCCGCCCCCCTCGATATCGAAAGAATGGAAATCACGCTCGCGATAAGATTTCCAATACAATCTTTTGCCCTTTGGATCAACTTTTACAGACATGTTGTCTTTATATGCAAAATTAATCTGTATTTCTTTTCCAAAATCATCCTTGCCAAACTCGATCGGTACATACGTTTGATTATCGTTAATATTTATTAACGAACCCTGTTCTTCCGCCATCTTCGTTGAATTATCCCTTACTTCCGCCGCCGCGTCGACGTATGCTATAAGTACATCTGTAATCGATCTCAGCGCATTTTTTAGACTTGATAAATCATCTATATTAAAATTTCTTGTTAAATCAGGTAAATATCTACGAATGGTAGTAACAACAGGATTCATTGTATCCTGAAAACGATCTTTAATATCTTTTTTAATAAAAAGGGCGTTTAATGAATTAAGTTCCGTTATATCTTGATTTAACGTTTGTAATTTAGTTATTAGTCCTGGCGCAGTAGGATTGATATTCACATTCATCGGTGGATGTTCAAAAAAATGTATGAAATTCCGAATCTTAGTTTGCATTCTTCGAAGTATTCTTATGCCAGCAAGCACCTCTTTTTCATTCACCGCCGCGTCGGTTACCTTTTGAGAATTGTTAACATTATTTTCTCTCTTGAAGGCAACACTAACACTACCCGATGTTGATTGAGCATTCGAAATCAAAGTCCGTTCTTCCCCAGTTACATCCCTATTCGCATGTACAACCTCGGCATTTTCAGGACGAACATTCAGCCCACCCGAAAAATACTTCCGGGGCAAGGGGTCGCGGGTTAGGGCGTCCACATCTTCCTTGATATAGTTGAACACGCCTTTCTTGTAGGCCTGCAGGTACTGGTCGTATATCTTGGTCGACACGGCCGGGTCATCGGAGAGGACGCCGCTGGTTTTATCTTTATTGCTGTAGACCTGATTCAAGAGGGCATCTTTCAAGGCGAGCTTGTACCAGGAGGCGAGGATCATCGAATAGAACATCTGGCGCAACAAAGCGAAGTTCTGGCCTTCATTGACTTCTTTTTCGATCTCGGGAATCACAATGTCGCGGATGACTTGCTTGGCGAGTTCCTGCGTCCCCCTCCCATCCCCTCCCCGCGCTGAGGCGGGGGCGGGTGCGATATCCGAAACGGCATCGCCAGTGCGCACGCCGGCAAGCTGTGCGGCCTGATAGTCGGATTCGAGCATGACTTTCAGGTGCGCGCCGACGACATAGGCGATATTGTTGCGTTCGAAGATCTTTGACTTCTCGGAGGTGATCCAGACTTTATTGAACGTATCAACCGGGATATCCGTTGTGCCAAATTGCTCCTTGGCCTTGGTGTAGATCCGGTTCCAGAACGCCTTGCCCAGGTCCTTCTCGGGATATATAAGGGAAGCGGTCAACTGCTTGAGGATATAATCCTGCGCCAGCATGTCGCGCCCCATCTCGGTCTTGCCGAGTTCCTGCGGGATGATGCGGTCTTTTTCGTAGGGACTCAAATTAACCCAAAGATCCTCTTCCTTGATCGTCAGCGACGCCAGGAAATACTTGATCAGCTTCTGCGCTTCAACCTTAAACGCCGGGTCATCGATCTTGAGGTCTTTCCTGCCGCTATCAACTATAAAGTCAAATAACAGCGGGTTCTCCGGATGCACCCTGACCCCCTTCATCAAGACCGGCATAAACGCCGGCGTCAACCCCACCATCGTGCCCGGCACCGGCAAGTTCAGCGTCTGCGCATAGGCCCTGGGCGGGATCACGGTAGTTGCCAGAAAACTGACCAGCACCCAGGCTGACATCAGGCGAAAAGTTAATGTTTTTTTCATAGACGCCCCCTTAGGCACTAAAACTATATTTAATGGAATAATGACAAAAGAAAGATAGCATATATTCTTGTAAAATGCAAAATTAAAACGCAAAAAATCCGCTTCAGTCTTGCGACCAAAGCGGATCAGTTGAAATAAAACCGGTAACTATCTACTCTCCCACACCCAAAGGGTGAAGTACCATTGACCTTGAAGGGCTTAACTTCCGTATTCGGAATGGGAACGGGTGTTGCCCCTTCAGCAAAGCTACCGGAAAATATTTAACAATTATGTAATGTAGGATAGAAATACAACGTCATCTGTAGATGAAAAATAAAGATCAAATGTTCGGCTAATTAGTACAGCTTAGCTGAATCCCTTTCAGGACTTACACACGCTGCCTATCGACCTCGTAGTCTACAAGGTGCCTTCATCTTCCGAAGAAGAATCGATAATTAATCTTAAGGGGGGCTTCGTACTTATATGCATTCAGCACTTATCCCTTTCGAACTTAGCTACCCGGCCATTGCCACTGGCGTGACAACCGGAACACCAGAGGTTCGCCTCTCCCGGTCCTCTCGTACTAAGGAGAGCTCCTTTTCAATTATCGTACGCCCACACTGGATAGAGACCGAACTGTCTCACGACGTTCTAAACCCAGCTCACGTGCCGTTTTAACCGGCGAACAGCCGGACCCTTGGGAGCTTGTACACCCCCAGGATACGACGAGCCGACATCGAGGTGCCAATCCGCGCTGTCGATATGAACTCTCGAGCGCGATCAGCCTGTTATCCCCAGAGTACCTATTATCCGTTGAGCGATGGCAATCCCATTATCTACCACCGGATCACTTAGCCCTACTTTCGTATCTGTTCCTTCTGTCGAAGTCACAGTTAAGCCACCTTATGCCTATGCACTCCACAACCGATTGCCGACCGGTTTGAGGTGACCTTCGGACCCCGTCGTTACTCTTTAGACGGGACTCGCCCCAAGCAAACTGCCCATCTGACACTGTTCTATGGCTGGTTATACAGCGACATAGTTAGAATCTAAACGCCATTAGGGTGGTATTTCACCAATGGCTCCATCCCGACTGGCGTCGGAACTTCAAAGCCTCCCACCTATCCTACACAAACAGAGTTCAAATCCAATATCAGATTACAGTAAAGGTTCCGGGGTCTTTTCGTCCAAGTGCGGGTAGGCGGCATCTTCACCGCCACTACAATTTCGCCGAGACCCTCCCCGAGACAGCGCCCAAGTTGTTACACCATTCGTGCGCGTGGGAACTTACCCCACAAGGAATTTCGCTACCTTAGGACCGTTATAGTTACGGCCGCCGTTTACTGGGGCTTCGGTTCAAAGCTTCGCTTGCGCTAACCTTTTCCCTTAACCTTCCAGCACCGGGCAGGTGTCACACCCTATACTTTGTCTTGCGACTTTGCAGAGTGATGAGTTTTTACTAAACAGTCACCCAGGCCTCTTTACTGTGACCTTCAATGCTTGACCCGCAAGGGGCTACACATATCAGGCACTCCTTATCCCGAAGTTACGGAGCCATTTTGCCTAGTTCCTTAGGAAGGGGTATCTCGAGCACCTTGCCATGTTCTGGCTATCTACCTGTGTCGGATTACGGTACGAGCAGCTATTATACTCCCTTAATGGTTTTTCTCGACAGCGTGGCGTCAATGACTTCCCCTTGACCGTGGTCGCGGGTCGACATCACCTCTCGCCGTACATTGCTGCACGGGTACAGGTTTAAACGGACTATTCCAAAAGTCCGATCACCTAGCCTTCTGTGTCACATTAAGGTATTAACGTTAATAACTGGTTCCGGAATATTAACCGGATGTCCATCGACTACGCTTTTCAGCCTCGCCTTAGGATCGACTAACCCTGGTTGGATTAACCTTTTCCAGGAAACCTTGGATTTTCGGTGCTACGGTTTCTCGCCGTAGTTTGCGCTACTTATACCAACAGTATCACTAGTGTCAACTCCAGCGCTCCTTACGGTACGCCTTCATCGCATGACACTACGCTCCCCTACCACTCTCGCCTTGCGGCGGAATCCACTGCTTCGGTTACATGCTTGAGCCCCGATCATTTTCGGCGCAAGACCACTCGACCAGTGAGCTGTTACGCACTCTTTAAATGATGGCTGCCTCTAAGCCAACATCCTGGCTGTCAACGTGATCTTACTTCCTTTACCACTTAGCATGTATTAGGGACCTTAACAGATGGTCTGGGCTGTTTCCCTTTTGACAACGGAGCTTAGCCCTCGCTGTCTTACTCCGGAGGTAAAAATGTCAGTATTCGGAGTTTGGTTAGGTTTGGTAGGTTGGTAAACCCCCTATCCTATTCAGTAACTCTACCCCTGACACTTAATTTACTCCAGGCTAGTCCTAGAACTATTTCGGGGAGAACGAGCTATTTCCACGTTTGATTAGCCTTTCACTCCGATCCACAGCTCATCGCCGTTATTTTCAACTAACGTGCGTTCGAACCTCCACTCTGATTTCTCAGAGCTTCATTCTGGCCATGGATAGATCACGTGGTTTCGCGTCTGCTAACTGTTACTAATTCGCCCTATTCAGACTCGGTTTCCCTGCGCCTTCGCTCCATAAGAGCTTAAGCTTGCAACAGCTAGCAACTAGTTGGTCCATTATGCAAAAGGTACGCCGTCAGCCATTCATATCTTGCGATATGCATAGGCCTTCGACCGCTTTGTAAGTTTACGATTTTAGGTTCTATTTCACTCCCCTCGCCGGGGTTCTTTTCAACTTTCCCTCACGGTACTTGTACGCTTTCGGTCAGATTCGAGTATTTAGGCTTAGCCCATGGTCGGGCCGGATTCATACGGGATTACACGTGCCCCGTACTACTTGGGATTCCTCTAGGGTGCTCAAGAATTTCGTATACAGGACTATCACCTTCTTTGGTGCGACTTCCCAGACGCTTCTACTATTCTTTTACAATCCCATGTTGAGGTCCCGCAACCCCGTTCAGCAAGCTGAACGGTTTAGCCTTTTCCCTCTTCGCTCGCCGCTACTAGGGGAATCACATGCGTTTTCTTCTCCTGTGGCTACTAAGATGTTTCAATTCGCCACGTTAGCATCCGCCACCTATTTATTCAGTGGAAGATAGCAGGGTATGAGCCCTGCTGGGTTGCCCCATTCGGAAACCTCCGGATCAAAGCTTTTTTGCAGCTCCCCGAAGCTTATCGCAGCTTAACGCGTCCTTCATCGCCTGAATCTGCCAAGTCAGCCTTCGTAAACCCTTTATAACTTGATCAAATATTGCGCAAACTACAGATTAAATTGTAGTTTTATCCTACATTACATAATTGTCAAAGAACAAGCCCCAATAAAAAATTGGGGCAAAATATCTTGCAATCTTATTGCCATTCATGCTCTGGTGGAGCTGAGGAGGATTGAACTCCTGACCCCCTGCTTGCAAAGCAGGTGCTCTCCCAAACTGAGCTACAGCCCCAAAAAGAAAAGAAAGAATAATGCTATTCTAAGTTTCTAAATGGGCCCGAGTGGGATCGAACCACTGACCCTCGCCTTATCAAGACGATGCTCTAACCAGCTGAGCTACGGGCCCGAAATGTGCTCGAGGTCAATGATTTAATCTCCGATCAGTCTTTACACCATGCACTGACCATTAATCAAAATATATGCTGTCCATCCCATCATCACGATGGGATGGACAGACTGAAATATTTTAGCCAAGTCATTCCGGGAGAATTATCCCCTGAATGACACATGTTTTCTTTGGAAAAAACATGCTTGAATATTCTGCTTGTCTTTCGACAAACAATGTTTTTCCTACCGACATTCCTTCGAATGAAGAATAGAAAGGAGGTGATCCAGCCGCACGTTCCCGTACGGCTACCTTGTTACGACTTAGCGCCAGTCACCAGTTTTACCTTGGGCTTACCTACGTAAGACTTCGGGTACTCCCGGCTCCCATCGCTTGACGGGCGGTGTGTACAAGGCCCGGGAACGTATTCACGGTGGCGTGCTGATCCACCATTACTAGCGATTCCGGCTTCATGGAGTCGAATTGCAGACTCCAATCCGAACTGAGAATGGTTTTTTGAGATTAGCTCCCCCTCGCGGGTTGGCAACCCTTTGTACCATCCATTGTAACACGTGTGTTGCCCTGGGCATAAGGGCCGTACTGACTTGACGTCATCTCCACCTTCCTCCTGGTTATCCCAGGCAGTCCCCTAAGAGTGCTTCCAGTAACCAGCAAGCTGGCACTGAAATAGCAACATAGGGCAATGGTTGCGCTCGTTGCGGGACTTAACCCAACATCTCACGACACGAGCTGACGACAGCCATGCAGCACCTGTGTAAGTTACCGACTTGACGGTTCGATCCACTTTCATTTCTCTACTGCTTACATGTCAAGCCCAGGTGAGGTTTTTCGCGTAGCATCGAATTAAACCACATGTTCCACCGCTTGTGCGGGCCCCCGTCAATTCCTTTGAGTTTTAGCCTTGCGACCGTAGTCCCCAGGTGGAATACTTAATGCGTTAGCTTCGGCACTGATCCCCGAAAGGACCAACACCTAGTATTCATCGTTTACGGCTAGGACTACCAGAGTATCTAATTCTGTTTGCTCCCCTAGCTTTCGCAGTTCAGCGTCAGAAGTGTCCCAGAGAATTGCCTTCGCTGTTGGTGTTCTTCCCGATATCTACAGATTTCACCCTTACACCGGGAATTCCATTCTCCCCTAACACTCTCAAGTCCTGCAGTTTGAAAGGCAGTTCCACGATTGAGCCGTGGGATTTCACCCCTCACTTACAAGACCACCTACCTGCCCTTTACACCCAATAATTCCGAGTAACGCTTGCCACCCCTGTATTACCGCGGCTGCTGGCACAGGGTTAGCCGTGGCTTATTCGTCAGGTACCGTCAGCTGAAACGCTGTTAACGTTTCAGGTTTCTCCCCTAACAAAAGCAGTTTACAATCCGAAGACCTTCATCCTGCACGCGGCGTCGCATAGTCAGACTTTCGTCCATTGCTAAATATTCTCGACTGCAGCCTCCCGTAGGAGTCTGGGCAGTGTCTCAGTCCCAATGTGGCTGGTCGTCCTCTCAGACCAGCTAACCGTCTTAGCCTTGGTAGGCCATTACCCTACCAACTAGCTGATGGTACGCAAGCTCATCTCTAAGCGACAGGCCTTTCGGTCCCCGTCTTTAGTAAGCAATCCATGCGGATCACTTATGTTATCGGGTATTACCACCGTTTTCACGATGCTATCCCCGTCTTGAAGGAAAATTACTTACGTGTTACTCACCCTTTTGCCGCTATCTCTTGCGAGATCGCTCGACTTGCATGCCTAATCCACGCCGCCAGCGTTCACTCTGAGCCAGGATCAAACTCTCCAAAAATGAACTTGGCTAAATAAAAAAAATACTAATGGGCAATAAGATTGTCAAAGAACGATTGCTGCTCGAAAATCTCTTCTTCTGAGGTTTTCAATTGTAACAGGCAATAAAATTATGTCAAGAAGTTTTTTGCTTCTTTTAAAAATGTTTTCAGCAGTAATTACTTATTACGGCTTCGGGCATTTTTGTTTATCTTCTGTAGAGCGATCCGATCCGGTAAAACTCTTGCTGCAGAACACTTGCAGTAAAACCACTGGAAACGAATGAAGAGAACTATACACTTCGGATTATAGAATGTCAAGTAAAGAGTTTGTTTTTGTTATGATAAAATACATATCCCGTCGATGTAACGGCATTCACGCCCGAGATTATTCTTTTTTAAAACGGGCCGCCAGAGCGGTAAAAAGGGCTTTCGCTACCGTTTTTTTGGCAAGCAAACTACGCGAAGACAGCTCCACAAGGATGCCTTCGCCGTGCAATGATTCCGACAAAAACACGCCCACCTCAGTCGTATCGACGCACCCGGGTATTTTCATCAAAACAACAAGCCCCCGGACACGATCTTTCGAAAAGATATAATACCCTTTCTCGCCCGCGACATTCATGATAGCGTCAAAACAGGCGTTGATCGCGCACGGATAGCTCTGATAGATCGCATCAACCCGCGCATCTTCCAGGGCTCTAACCGAAACGCCAGCGACGCTGGCCGGCATATCCGACAACGCCGAACAGCCGGATAACCCAACAAGGCAACAAATCACAGTTAATGTTTTTATCATAAGACCCGTATTATATTAATGAAGAAACAAGCCCTTTAAAGACATCGCGCGTCAATTTAACCCGCCCTCTGTTGATCCACAACCGACGTTAACGATGGTTGAGCGGCATTTTCACGCAAACGCTCCAAACCAGCCGTATACGCACGCATCTTCGTCAATTCATTCTGTAAATACTCGTTTTTCTGTAGCTGAACGCTATTCACCGTCTCGAGCTCTTGGATCTTCTCCAAAGACGCCACTGCCTCTTGCTTCACAGGTGCGGCATCAGAAGCTGGCACTGCAAGCTCTTTAAACTTCGCATTATCTATTTGCAACTGCTCCATCTCAATACTCATTATATGCATCTTGCGCAAACCGTCATCCCTGGAAGTCTCTAACGCACCCTGCAAAACACCCGCTGCTGACAAATCCGCCTTCAAACGACCAACCTCCGCTGTAAGCGATTCAATGGCTTCCATTTTTTGACTCAGTTCAACGGAGGACGACTCCATCTTCACCCTGAAGGACTCATTCTCCGCACGACAACGGATCAAGGCCGTGTCATCCGGTACAGCCGACAATTCATCCAGCTTGAGCCTTAAACCCTGATTCTCCCGTCTCAAATCAATCATTTCATTTGTCTCGGACTCTCCCCGCGACTGGCCCTGCATCTGTGCGAGCAAAAGCTCTTCTTTGAGCCGGCAAACCTGTTCCTGCAACACCACCCGTTCGCCTTTAGTTTCCTGGTCAGACGGCAAAGAACCTGAATCCACACCATGGGTAACCGGCTGTTGCGGCACAAGCAATGAATCATTTTTTAGCTCCGTCCAAAGCCAAAAACAAACCCCCATCGCCACGCAAAGAATCCCGATCAGAAGTATTAGCACAAACATCCCCCTCTCATAAGTAGGATTTTTCCTTTAAATAGTGCGCATAATCATGCACGGCCGCCTCGAGTGACGTAAACGGTCGATCATACCCGGCTTTTCGCAAACGCCCCATATCCGCCTCGGTAAAATACTGGTATTTATCACGCAAAACTTCTGGCATGGGAACATACTCGATCTTCCCCGGAGATCCGACTGCCGCAAACAAGGCCGCGGCCACCGCGTTCCATGTACGGGCATGGCCCGTGCCAACATTGTAAATACCGTTAACTTTGGGATTGCCCATCAAATAAAAGACAACATCAACAACGTCTTTAACGTAAATGAAATCACGCATCTGTTCACCGTCAGAAAATCCGTCCCGGTGAGACTTAAAGAGCGTCATCTTATCTTCAGATACAACTTTGGCATACGCCTTGGCTATAACACTCTTCATATCCCCTTTATGATATTCATTGGGGCCAAATACATTAAAGAATTTCAAGCCGACAACTTTATCATAAAGATTCTGATCAAGCACCCAGGTATCAAACATCTGCTTTGACTCACCATAATAATTTAACGGACGACACTGGCGGATAAGCTCCGGGGCATCCGAATAGCCACCTTCACCACTGCCATAAGTGGCGGCAGAACTGGCATAGATCAGACGGGCATTCTTGCGCAATGACCAGCGGGCCATATGACACGAATATTCAAAATTATTCCGACGGTAATATTCACGATCCTGTCCGGTTGTTGACGAGCAGGCCCCCATATGCAAGACAGCCGTTATATGATCCCTGATCCCGTCAGAAAGCATGAGCTGAAGAAAATCACACTTGTCATAAAAAGCCTTATATTTCTTTCCGGCAAGATTACGCTGCTTGAGGCCGTCGGCATCCCAGCGGTCAACAACCAGAATATCCGCCACGCCACGTTTGTTCAGCTCGGCAATAAGACAACTCCCGATAAATCCCGCCCCACCAGTTACGACAATCACAGCATCAACCCCCTTCTTACCTGAACACTATAAATCCAATAACTTCCCTCCAACGGCACAACCTATAGGCATACACCGCCTGATCCGCAGGATCATTCATAAGAAATGATAACATACCGCAAAGAACAGCTCAAGAATTTCACCCTCATTTAACCCGTGTTTACCGCCCGGCCTCAACAGTCGCCGCCCCCAAGCGAGACGCTAGCGCTGGCGTGAAACTTCCCGGCAGGCATCGCCACAGCCAATTCCCATCCGTCGTGGACGGAGTATTCATGCGCCCCTCTTCCCCGATACCTAAAACATCCTGTAACGGGATCACGGCGAGCCGTGCCGGTGATCGCAGGGCCAGTCCTATCATGACGTCATTGATCTCCTGCCAAGGCACCTCACGGCCGCAATAAGCCAGCATATGTTTTTTCTCAATCAACGAAATATCACGCGCATACCACCCGCGAATAGTGTTATTGTCGTGCGTTCCCGTATAAACTACGCTAAGCGGTAAATAATTTTCGGGAATATCACGGCTTTTAGCCGGCTCTGTATGAAAAGCAAACAAAAGAACCTTCATGCCCGGCAGACCAAAACGCTCTTTAAGGGCATCCACATCCGGGGTAATAATACCCAGATCTTCCGCGATGATCGGAAGATCTGGAAACTCGCGTTGGAAAGCAGTAAAAAGCCCGACACCAGGAACATCGCACCAACTGCCGCGCACCGCCGTCGGCTCTGAAGCCGGTATTTCCCAACACTGGGCAAAGGCTCTGAAATGATCAATACGCACGAGATTGAAAAACGCAAGGTTATGCCGCAAACGCTTGATCCACCAGGCAAACCCGGTCTCGATATGATGCTCCCAGGCATATACAGGATTCCCCCAGCGCTGGCCATCCCGGCTGAAATAATCCGGAGGAACACCAGCCACAAACGTCAATCGCCTGTTTTCATCAAGCTTGAACAATCCCGGTTCACGCCAGACATCAACACTGTCATAATTAACATAGATCGGGATGTCTCCAATTAGCCCGACACCACGCAGAGAAGCATACGCCTGAAGTGCCGTCCACTGGCGATAAAATAAAAACTGGTAGAACTTTTCCTGCCGTAACGCATCAGCCCCATCTGCAATCGCCGCTTTCAAATCCTTAGGGCAACGATCACGCAAGCCAACAGGCCAATCCGTCCAGCTAACATGACCAAAACGGCGTTTGAGTACAACGAAGAGCGCGTGATCATCCAGCCAATACGCCTGACTGTCACAAAAACCCGCGAACGCACGCCATAAAAACGATTGGTCGTTCAGTGCTTGATAGGCTAAAGACAGCATCTGCGCCTTTCGGGCATAGACCTCATCAAAAGCAACCGCCGCACTGCTAGGAACGCGGCAAGCACTCAACTCGGCAGAGGTAAGCAAGCCATCCTTGTGTAAATGATCAGGACTAATAAACAGCGGATTAAAAGCAAAAGCCGAGTATGTGCTGTACGGTGAATTCCCGAGCGCGGTATCGGTTGGATTGAGCGGTAGCACCTGCCAGTAGTGCTGATGCGCCTGATGCAACAAATCAACAAAAAGAAAAGCCTCTGGACCAAGGTCACCAATCCCGTACGGTGATGGCAAGGAGGATATATGGCATAACAACCCCGACGACCGATGATCCATCATGGTGGATAAACCTCTCATTAAAAGAAATCAACGCAAAGATCTTTCATCTGCCGAATATTAAGTATATCCGTCGGACGGGAAAGATAATACCCCTGCACCGCATCGATCCCCAAAGCGACGAGCATATCCATTTCTTCCTTGCACTCAACCTTTTCAGCGATCATCACACTATTGCTTCCCCTGCAAAAAGTAACGATAAATTTGATCAAATCCTGCTTCAACGGCTCCAGATGCACATTGCGGACAATCGCAGCTGAGATTTTAATAACCTCAGGTTTCATGAGAGCTATGGATTTTAAACTTTCATAACCGCCACCAGCGTCATCGACGGAAAGACTGAACCCAAGATTACGGTATTGACTCAAATGGCGTACAAAAACATGGTAATCACTGATGGCCGTGCGCCCTTTTATCTCTAGGATGATCTTGTTAAAAGGAATTTTATTCCGCGAAAAAACATCCATAATGGATTGAAACTTGGGATGTTGAATAAGATAAGGACTGCAATTGAAAAGGAACTGTTCATTCTTGGCGGCAACGGCTACAACATCAAGGGCCTTTTGCAGACAGATCATCTCCAGAGAATAATACATATCGTGATTGATCGCGGCCTTAAACATTTCTTCCGTATTACTGAAGAACGACCCCGCCACTGGGCGGCTTAATATCTCAACCCCAAAAAAACGGAAAGGATTGAGATAATATACCGGCTGAAAATACGGCTTAATAAGCCCCTCATCGATGATCTTTGAAATCTCCCGGGCAACTTCACGCTGAGGATCTTTCTGAACACTCTTTGCCGAACTGTTCCCGCGCCGCCACAGCACATCCATGCGCCCCAGCAACTCTTCTTTATCAACTTCTTGATGCAAGCAATCATCGGCACCGACACGATACCCCTTAAGGAACAAGGCAGACTGGGCATCTCCGGTCAGCATGATAATGGGGATATGTTGTGTCCGCGGATTTTTTCTTAGGCGACTGCATATCTCAGCCCCGCTACTGTCTGAAACCTCATCACCTACTAGGATCATATCCAATTCAAGAGCTTCAGCCTTCTGAATAACACCGTCAGAAGACACGGCCGTCAGCACATCTATCCCATATTCTTCCAAGACAAGACTTAGTTTTTTGATTTTTTCCACATCACCATCAACAAGAAGAACTTGTTTTTTTCCTATTTCAACCATAACAATACCTGCTCCTGAAGAAATGAACTCGGGTTCATCCCAAAATATCTTGCTTATCGAAAAATGCGGATTAAACGCTTAATATTATAATACTCTACTCCGTATTCCTAAATAAGAAAACAACTCTGAACGTTTTCTTTCCTAATCAACTTTTTGCGCAATAGCTAAAATACAAGGATACGCCATTATCATTAGATCGTTCAGACCGCGACAATTCCAAGAAACAGGATGGAATATGCGGGAAAAAAACATCACAATCAAAAACACCGTCAATATGTGTTAAATAAAGGCTCTGGCAAGCCGCGTGATGAACAGCCTCGGTGAAAACACGCGCACCTCCGATAACAAATACCCTGCCGAGATCACCCCTTGAAGCATCACAACAAATATCCAAGGCTTCCTGAAAAGAACCCGCCCTGTTAACACCCGGCGGCAAAATATAATGCGCATGGCTTGTTATGACAATATTGGTTCTGCCTGGCAGTGGCCGGAATTTTTCAGGAATAGACTCCCAGGTCTTGCGTCCCATGATTACGGCATTCGTCTTTCCAGGCACAGCATCCATCGTGACATCCCTGAAATGCCTGAGGTCCGCCGGAAGATGCCACGGCATAACTCCGTCCTTGCCGATACCCTGCTCCCTGTCAAAAGCCACAATAATGGAGAAATCTTTCATGCCTCACACCGCGATAGGAAATTTAATGAACGCATCATGCGCATAGCCTGACAACGTGATATCCTCAAAACCATATTCCAGAACTTTCTTGTCTGCCAATTCAAGGCTGGGCAATCGCTTGGGCACCCTGGTTAATTGTAACCTGAGTCCGTCGACATGATTAAGATAAATATGCGCGTCTCCGAGCGTATGCACGAAGAAACCTGGCGTAAGATGGCATTCCCGCGCAACCATACTTAACAAGAGGGCGTAACTGGCAATATTAAAAGGCACCCCCAGGGCAATATCGGCAGAGCGTTGATATAACTGACAGTCCAGCCGGCCATTAACAACGTAAAACTGAAAGAACGCATGGCACGGCGGCAGGGCCATACGTTCAACATCTGCCGGATTCCAAGCGGTAACGATCAAGCGGCGGGAATCCGGTGAATGCTTGATCATTTCGATAACCTGGGTGATCTGGTCCAGGTGAGACTTGGCGTACCCTCCATGGCCATCCCCAACAAACTTCTCCCACTTGCGCCACTGATAGCCGTACACAGGTCCAAGCTCACCGTGCGTATCCGCCCAGGCATTCCAGATAGGTGTGTGCGCCTTAAGACCGTCGTTTATATTTGTCGCCCCGCGTAAAAACCACAACAGTTCATGGACAATGGCGTCAAAAAGGATCTTTTTGGTCGTGACAAGAGGGAAACCCTGCCGCAAATCATACCGTGACTGGTAGCCAAACACCGATAAAGTACCTGTTCCAGTACGGTCGGTCTTTTCTTCACCATGATCAAGAACATCCCGCACAAGGTCAAGATATTGCCGCATATAAAACCTCATCGATGTTGACAATATTAGTTGATCTTACAATCTATAAAAGAATTACCTTATAACGACCCATCATCGCGCCCTGAAGTCAAAGAACGCCTGAAAAGAAAAGCGCACCATTCCTTCCCTTTGATAATCTTGACACATTCCAGCCCCGCAGACAAGCCATAAGCCTTTTTTACCAGCGGCATATTTTTCAACGCAATACCTGAAATGATCAGATGCCCGCCAGGAGCAACACTGGCAACGATCTTCTGTCGAAATGCCACAAGATCATGGGTGATCAAATTGGCCGCCACAAGGTCGAATGTGCGTTGGAGCCCATACTCTCCGACATCGCCTGCCTTAAGGACATCACAACGCAGGCTGTTGGCTTTCAAGTTCACACGGGCGGCCTTCACGGCACCCGCATCAATATCAAAGGCTTCCACATAACGGGCACCTGATCTAAAAGCCACGATGCTCAGGATGCCGGTACCTGTGCCAATATCAAGAAAACTTTTAAAAGTATCTGTCAACCCCTCGATAAGCCCTGCCGAGAATCGTGTGGTTTCGTGCAGACCTGTCCCAAAGGCTGACGTCGTTTCAAGATAAAGCGGCGTTTTCCCGGACGGACATTGGGCTTCGCTTAAAAAAAGAGGGATCACATAAATCCGGGGCGTCAACATGAAAGGTTTCCAGCCTTTTTTCCAGCGCGTTTCCCAATCAACTTGCCGGTGCATACGGATGGAGATCGCGACCCCCTTTAATTTTAAAGCCCGTAAAGATCGTGCAAGCCGGCGGGCTGATGCGACCAAGGGAAAGAACACGGACATCTTCCGCCCCGCCCTCCCTTCTTCCGCGATAATATTTTCAGGCAGAACACCCAACAGGACAAGGCAGGCCTGTATCATTTCACGCGATGAGCCATCGTGTCCCGAGCGCAAACATACTTCATGGAGTATTTTCATCATGCCCTTTTATTGAGAAAATAAAGATTACGGCTGTGGCTCCGACAACAAGAAAACCGCCGAAGATATTCTCCAACGGTTTTCTTAAAAACGATCCGAAATATTCTTCCTGATTCAGGCCTTCTTGCCCTGATTGGCAACCCCTGCAATTTTGGCCTGAATTTTCGCCTGATCACCCAAATAATAATCCCTCACAAAGCCAAGATCCTTGTCCAGCTCAATGACCAGCGGGATCGCGGTCGGAATATTGACCTCAGCGATATCCGCATCACTGATACCTTTAATGTGTTTAACAAGTGCTCTCAAGGAATTACCGTGCGCGGCAATAATAACCTTACGCCCCTGGAGTATCTGCGGAACAATTTCAACAAACCAGTAAGGCAACGCGCGCGCCACGCAATCTTTCAGGCACTCGGTCAATGGCAACTCTTCCGGAGCTATATCGGCATAGCGGGGATCCTTGCCGGGATACATGGCATCATCGCGTGAAAGCGGCGGCGGCGGGACATCGTAACTGCGGCGCCACTGCTTGAATTTTTCTTCACCGTATTTCTTCAAGGTATCCGCCTTGTCAAGCCCTTGTAAAGCACCATAATGCCGCTCATTCAAACGCCAGTTCTTTCTGACGGGTATCCAGAGCAGGTCCATTTTATCAAGCGCAACGTTAAGTGTATTGTTGGCACGGCGCAGCAGCGATGTGTAGGCAAGGTCAAAGGCATAGCCTTCTTTCTTCAGGACCGCCCCCGCTTCCTCGGCTTCAACGATGCCATTAGGGGCAAGGTCAACATCAACCCATCCGGTAAAGCGATTCTCTTTGTTCCATGTGCTTTCTCCATGACGCAACAAAACGATCTTATACGACGACATGCGAACGGTTCCTTTCATTAAAATTCAAAAATAATATTGGCACGGGAAAATAAAAACCAGGAAGGTCAATCATTTTTTCGGCTTCAGCTTGCCATTCTTTGTCTGGTGATGATCGATCCACGCCGAAGCGTAATGATCAAACCAATCATTGGCCGCCGCCTCAAAACCGATGTCATACCCCATCATCTCGCTTTGAAGCCATTTATGACGGTCGATCTCCTCAATCACCTCTTTATCCTGAAGCATCTTTTCGCGATCCATCAAGGAGTTTCCTTTCAGTTATGTAACTAAAATTATTTTAAGACTGATAAGCCATACCGTCAAACAAAATCTTTTTCAATTTAATCCGCAAAACTATGCGACTTTTAAAGTTATAACCCGACACCATTAGAATGAAGAATGCCTAGATAACGATCATGGCATCTCCGTAACTGTAAAACCTGTACTTTTCACGGATAGCTTCCTGGTAAGCCCGGCGGACAAGGTCATACCCGCCAAAGGCCGCGACGAGCATCAAAAGGGTACTGCAAGGAAGATGGAAATTGGTGATCAGAGCATCTGTCATTTTAAATGCTGAACCGGGATAAAGAAAAATAGCCGTCGACCCCTGCGCCTTCGCTGTACGCGCCAAAGTCTCGAGCGTGCGGCAACTGGTCGTCCCAACAGCCACAATCTTGCGCCCGCAGGCCTTAGCTTCCAAACAAGCACTCACAGCCCTGGCGCTGATCGCATACTCTTCAGCATGCATGCGATGACGCGCGATATCCTGCGTCTCGACCGGTTTAAATGTCCCGTAGTTGACATGCAGTGTAACCTCATCAAAAAGATGCCCTTCGTTGATAAGAGAAGCCATAAGATCTTTCGTGAAATGAAGGCCCGCCGTCGGCGCGGCCACTGAACCGGAATGTTTGGCATAAACCGTCTGATAATTGATCCGGTCAACAGCCTCATCCGGACGCTTGATATATGGCGGCAAAGGAATATGTCCAATCTTTTCGAGCTCAGCCAGCACATCATCCCGGTCAAACTCGACCACCCGCTCCGCCCGGTTCACTAATCTAGCCGTTATACCACCCGCAAAGACAAGAGTTTCGCCATCACGGATCTTCTTGAGAGGCCTCAACATGGCTTCAAAGCGACGCCCTCCGATAGCGCGCAACAAAAACACTTCCACCGCGCCGCCAGATGACTGCCGGTGCCCATTCAGCCTTGCTGGGATCACGCGTGTATTATTAACAATAATAAGACTTGACGGCGGGAGGTAACGTCCGACTTGACGGAACACATCATGGACAAAGGTCCCTTGTTGACGATCAACAACAAGCAACCGCGCATCATCGCGACACGAAGAAGGATGCTGGGCAACAAGCGCATCAGGAAGAAAATAATCAAAATCACTCAGTTGCATACCGGGCGGACACCCCATACGGATTGGTTACAAAGAAAACCCTTGCGACTTTCTCTCTTCGTCATAAAATATACATAGAAAGGCACTACTATGCTATTGAATGATATCCTCAATAAATTGCGTCAATGGGACAAACGGTCAAATCAGTGGTTTTCAAAGAATTTCTCTGTTCTTCTTTTTGAAATTGTCCTGGTGGTAATTTTTGTATTTTTCATTGATTATATGATGAATATTATCACTATCAGCGACCAAGTCAAAAAAGAAAGTGTTACTGAGCAAATCCTCATGTCACAAGCGGGACTGATGCTTCTCGTTGTGCTTCTTCTGCTATTCAACTCGTTCCTGATGCTGTATTTATTTAACAACATCCTGAGGATCAGCGGACTGCTCAAGAACCTTGATTACAATCTGGGGCGTCGCCAGGCACCGCGCGAAAGCGACATATAGCGCGCATCTTTCAATAGATAGTATAATGCGGGTTAAAAATATTCATTGCTGATCTCTATGGCTTTGTTGCGGGCGGCTGTCCACAGATCTTTGGGTTTTTGTGAATCAAGACGATAACGAAACATTTTTTTATACCCGGCCTCGGCGATGCTCGTTGATACACAGTAAACAGCTGCCGTATTTAATCCCGGAATATTGCGTCCGAGCGTCACAGGCATGCGCATTTCAAATTCCACGCGTTCCATCACCCCGGCCAGAAGAGCTCCGCCACCCACGACAACAATGCCCCCCTTGAGCTGTCCTTCATAACCAGATTCAGTGACTGCCGCACGCATATGCCCGATCAGCGTGTTGATGTCTGGTTCTACGGCCCTGGTGATCCTTGCCCGCTTCACAGGAACAAACACCTGTTCTTTCTTGACCAATATCTCTTCGCCTGCCCCGCGCCCCGCCTCTGGGGAAGTATCAGGTAATTCAACATAGCCGTAAGATTTTTTTATATCTTCCGCAAGAACAAACGGAATGTTAAGTTCTGCCGCAATGCGTTGCGTCAACAGTTCTCCGCCGACGGCAACCTTGCGAAAATGCTTCAAAAGCCCCTCTTTGAACACCAGGATCATCGTTGTCCGCGCACCAAAGTCAATGAACACACACCCCTCGGTCCGGCGGCGTTTATCGAGCATGGCATCACTGGCAGCGACTCCATTGAAATGAATATCATTCACCTCAAAACCAGCCTGCTGAACCGCCTTGGTCAAATTCCGTAAACGTGTGATATTGGCCAAAACCAGCAGTGTCTCAACCTCCAGTTTGCGGCCATAAAGCCCGGCAGGATTAAAAGCAATATTCACATCGTCGATTTTGTACTGCTGGACAATATCTGTCAGAACTTCCTCTTCAAGCCTGACCCCCAGCATCCTGGCCTGGCCGCGGGCATAACGCAGATCTTTCTCGCTGACGATCTTGTTGCCGCGCTCGACCAAGGGAACCAAGGCCCGGCTTAAACGCATATCGACAAATTCACCGCCAAGCCCCAGATGAATGTCGCGCACCTTTCGCTTGGTTCGGCGCGCGATCCCGTCAATGACGGCGCTAACGCACGATGAAAACTCACCGATATCATTGATCGAGGCTCCCGCAAGCCCCCGCGTTTCCACTTCATTGACAGCCTGCAACTCAAGCGTATCGGCATCCGCGACACGGCTTAAGCTTGCCTTGAGTTTATGGGTGCCGATATCCAGCCCGCAGTAAAACTGGTCGCCCAAAAACTGTGTCAAAAATCTACGTATGCCTTTCATTTCTTTACCTTCTTCTGCCCGATGACGGGCGCTCCAAAACGAAGATCAATGTATTTCACCAGCGCAAGATCAAGCCCTCCCCGGACCATGACACCCGCCAACATCCTGAGCCCAGGCATGGCATTATCCTTGTCGATGATCACGTCAAAAAATATCGTTTCATCACGGCCGAGAAGGCACACAATACGCGCCGGATCATCGATCACAATAGAAACCAGCGCTATTGAAGAAAGTGCCTTGTCCGAATGAAACCGCTCGACTATGTCGAGGGCCGTATGCACGCGCTCATCCTCAAGCGGATTACCGGTAATAACTTTTTGCCGTGTCAGGCCCTTGATAACAGGCAAAGATCGCTGGTCTTCCTGGGGCGGCCCAATGATATAGCCCGCACGGTCAATGACACACGGATGACCGTCCATGGAAACCAAGGCAAACGGCTCCCTTTTGATCGCGCTCACAACCAGCTGATCCGGACAGCGGCGCATGACACGCAGGCGCGCCAGCTGGGGATATTTTACCCTTAGCCTCTCCTCAGCTTTCAGAAGGTCAACCGTAAAAATATTCTGCCCTTTTAATCTTGCCAGATCAGAGATCCCCAGCGGCTGGGCCTGCTCGTCAACAACAATATCCTTCACCGCAAAGAAAGACGATGTCATCAGAAGTGACCCCGCCGACATCACCACAAGAGCAACCCCCAGCAAAAAAATCAGGACCAGCCCCCCGAGACGAAGAAATTTGGGATCAAAGGGAGGTGTTTGTTTTTTTCTTGCCATACGCTAAATCCAATAATGTTAAACAAAGCCGGACAAAATCCAACCCTGCCGCACGCGCGGCCTTGGGAAGAAGGCTCGTCGCCGTGAACCCAGGGATGGTATTTATTTCAAGAACATACGGTTGCCCGTCTTCGCCTAAAAGGACATCCACACGGCCAAAACCATCACACCCGACGGCACGATACGCCTTCAGCGCTTCGGCCTGCACCAGCAAAGCTGTTTCCGAAGAAAGGTCAGCTGGCACGGTGTAACGGGTATCCTGACTCTTGTACTTGGCCTGAAAATCAAAAAAACCGTGTGTGTCGCTCGCGCAGATCTCAACCACAGGAAGCACCTGTTCCCCAACAAACCCGACCGTCAACTCCCGGCCTTTCACATATTGCTGAACAACAACCTCCTGGCCGTATTCACGCGCCTTCCTCAGCGCGGCCATCAACCCTTCATGATCAACAGCGAGGTTGACGCCAATACTTGACCCTTCACAGGCCGGCTTGACAACCAGGGGGAATCCGCCAAACGCTTGCGGTGCCCATCCTTTTTCAGGTATGCCGGAACCGCTCAATAATAACGTTTTAGGTGTAATAATATCATGCGCTTCAAAGATTTGCTGGGTTGCCCCCTTGTGAAAAGCCGCCGCGCTTGCAACCGGGTCACAACCATTATAAGGGATATCGAGTTCTTCCAGAACTTTCTGTATCCCTCCGTCTTCACCGAACCTGCCATGCAGGGCAATGAAGGCCGTATCAATCTTCTGGTCCCTGATCCATTCCCTGACCTCATCATGATTTTCACTGGCAAGGTCAAGCCGCTTCACGTCACAACCTGCCTGGGACAACGCCTCAAAGACAGCGGCTCCCGATCGGAGAGAAACCTCCCGTTCAGATGAGCACCCGCCCATGATCACGCCCACACAGCCAAACTCCCGCACCTGTGACTGACGTGCCGCCAGACGCTTGGCCAGTTCATCTGAAATATGGGTCACATCCCCGGCACCGAGCGTAAGGACAACATCACCCGGACGGACAATCCCAAGCAAATGATCAACGATCCGCCCTTTTTCAAGATGAAGAATATCCAGCGGCTGTTTTTGACGGATCTTTTCCATCAGCACAGCGGTCGTAATACCCTCGATCGGCTTTTCACTGGCCGCATAGATATCCATAAGGATCAAGTGATCCACCCCTCCGAAACAACCGGCAAACCCATCCATCAAGAACTTGGTACGGCTGTAGCGGTGTGGCTGAAAAACGACAATGATACGGCGACGATCTAGCGTAACCGCCGTCTGCAAAGTCGCCGCGATCTCGGTAGGATGATGCCCGTAATCGTCGATGACAAGGACGCCTCCCGCCTCGCCCTTGTGTTCAAAACGCCGCCGAACCCCCCTGAAAGTCTTCAAGGTATCCTCAATGACAGCAAGGTCGATCTTTAAAGCATGACCGAGGGCGATCACCGCGAGCGAATTCTGAACATTATGTTCCCCGGGAATGCCCAGCTCAAAGCGCTTGATCAATTCTCCTTGATAATGACAATCAAAAGACGAACCAGAAGCTTCCAGACTGATCTTCGAGGCCACCCACGCGTTATGCCGGCCGAAGCCATACGTAGTAAAGCGACGGGAACTCGCGGCGACAATGCCGGGAAGATGCTTGTCATCACCGCAAATGATCAGCAGCCCGTTGGCTACTGTACGATTAACAAACTTCGTATAGGCATCAAAAATATTATCCCAGGTATGATAAAAATCAACATGCTCAAAATCCATGTTAGTAATAATGGAAAAATGTGGCGAAAAATATAAAAAAGATCCGTCGCTCTCATCCACCTCGGCAACCATGTGCCGGCCGATGCCCAGCGTGGCATTATAATCCCCCTGATGGACGATCCCGCCGACAGCCGTCGTCGGCTTCAATCCCGCGTTGATCAACAAATAGGATGCCAGCGAAGAGGTTGTGGTCTTGCCGTGCGCTCCGGCTACGGTAATGCCAACTTCTTTGTTGACCAGCTGGGCAAGCAGTTCAGCGCGACGCAGGACAGGTATGTGACGGCTGAAAGACTGGAACATCTCAGGATTATCCGCCTTGACGGCCGAAGAATAAACAACATAATCCGCGCCTTCAATATGGCGGACATCATGCCCGATAAATACGGTGGCTCCATTTTGCCGCAGGCGGCGCGTCAGCTCACCTTCTTTCTGATCCGACCCACTAACGGTATAACCTTTGGCCAGCATGAGCAGGGCAAGATTCCCCATCCCCATCCCGCCGATACCGATGAAATGATAATGTTTTGAATCTTTCCTGTTTTTAACGGCGCGCTTCATTCAGACATCTCCCCATTATTTCCTAGACCGGACAACAGCTCCTGTCATCCGCACATTATCGTACAATTCCCGCATCGGCCACCCGCAGTAATTCCTCGGCGAGACGTAACGCACCGTCGTTAACAAAGTCATTCTGAAGTATTCTGCGATTTTTATTTCGCCTGGTGCCGAGCGGATCGATCTCTGCAGCGATTGAAATCTTATCGCGAAGCATATTCTGCCGCAAGGCTTTTTCCTCAATTATTGAAGCAACCCCGAATTTTTCCAATACACGCGCATTGTATTTCTGATGATCATTAGCTCCCGGATATGGAATAAGGATCGCGGGAATACCCAACAACCCCAGCTCAGTTACCGTCCCTGCCCCTGCCCGCGCTATCACAAGATCCGCCGCCGCATAAGCCGTCGCCATCTGCTCCATATATTCACGTACCAAAGCCGGAACGCCCATCAACCGGTAACGCTCTTTCACGCGCTCAAAATCATGCGGGCCTGTTAGATGAATAACCTGGAATTCCGGAATATTCGCAAAAGCATCCACCACGGTGCCATTGATCACACGACTGCCCTGGCTACCGCCAAAAACCAGCACCGTGCGCCGCCGAGGATCAAGACCCAACGCCTGATGCGCCGCCTCGCGTGAGATCACCGCCTCCAAAGATCTCGACGGGTTGCCTGTCCACACCGCCTTGCCTGCTGGGAACAAGTCTACCGTTTCTCTGAACCCGACAGCGACCCGCTGTACAAAATGCGCCAGAAACTTATTGGCTTCACCGACGACAGCATTCTGCTCGTGCAGCATAGAAGGGATCCCACCCATGACTGCCGACATAACGACCGGAAAAGAACTGTAGGCTCCAAAACCAAGAACAACGGACGGCCGCATTCGCCTGATCATGCCCCAACATCCCGCACAAGCACACGCCATGGCACCTGCCGACCTCACCCGCCGTAAAAAGCTCCTGGCAACAAACCCTTCAACCGCCACATCAAAACATTCAAAACCAGCCCCTCGGATCCTGTCCCCGGCCGCACCAAAAGAACCGACGAAGAAAACCTCACAGCCCAGGCGACGCAACTCATCCGCCGTGACCAGTGCCGGATAAATGTGACCGCCGGTTCCTCCTGTAGCCAGAAAGACCTTGCGCATCGATCAACCTCCCAAATCCTGTGTTCGTGAAACATTGAGCATCAACCCGACCATCGTCATATTGAATATAAGTGCTGACCCGCCATAACTGATGAAAGGCAATGGCAACCCTTTTGTCGGCAATGCACCGATGCTGACCCCGATATTAACAACCACCTGGATGCTCAGCATGACCATGATCCCCGCGCACAGCAAATACCCGAACGAATCTGCCGTATGGCGGATGATCCGCGTCCCCTGCCAGATAAAGACACCGAACAGGATAATAACCAGCAACGCACCCCAAAACCCAAGCTCCTCACCGATGATCGAAAAAATGAAATCCGTATGCGCTGCCGGAAGATAAAAAAGTTTCTGTACACTCTTGCCCAGGCCCACGCCCCAGAACCCGCCTGATCCCAGCGCGATCTGGGATTGTGAAAGCTGGAACCCCGCTCCCTGGGCATCAAGCCAAGGATTCATGAAAGAAACAACCCGTCGGATACGGTAAGGCTCGGCAATGACCAGCACCGCGAAGATAGGAACCGCCAGCGCCAGAATAGCCGCAAACACGCCTTTGCGCCCACCGGCCATAAAGTACATCGACATTGTGATCGAAGCCACCAGCACCGTATTGCCCATATCTGGCTGTTTCATGATGAGCGCACACATAAAAAGCATCACGATAATAATAGGAATAAAACCCCGGCGCACCGAACGGATCATCTCACGTTTGCGCGAGAAAAAATCCGCCAGATAAATGATCAAGGCAACTTTGGCATATTCCGACGGTTGAAAATTGATCGGTCCCAGGTTAAACCAGCGGCGTGCCCCCGATGATATCTTACCGATCCCTGGAATCAGCACAAGGATGAGCATGATCAAGGCCAGCACAAAGAGCGGGCGCGCATATTTCTGCAAGCTGCGGTAATCAATGACCATGGCCGTCCACATCATGGCACCGCCGATCACCATGAACATCAGATGCCGCTGAAGAAAATGCAGGCTGTTGCCCATAGTTTCGAGGGCATAAACACCGCTTGAACTGTAGATCATGACGGTGCCAAGGCTCATCAAAATAATAAAAGAAGCAAAGAAGATAAACCGGGTATCACGCATGTTCATCCCCCAGCCTGTGGACAATCTGCTTAAAAACCCTGCCGCGCTGTTCAAAATTGTCAAACATATCAAAACTGGCTGTCATCGGAGAAAAAAGGATGCAGTCTCCGGGGACCGCCAGGCGTTGCGCGCAAGCCACGGCATCTTCAAGACCGCCCCGGATGACCGCTACGGGCAACACCTCTTCGAATGTATCCCTCAATTGCTCCTTGATCACCCCCATAACCACCAGGGCCGTAACTTTTTTACGCACCAGTTCGGTTAAAGAAGCGTAATCCAGCCGCTTGTCATATCCACCGGCGATCATCACCGCCGGACGATCCAGCCGCTCGAGCGCCCAGCGCCCGGCCTCGACCGTCGTTGATTTTGAATCATTGATATATTCCACACCTTCAACGATCCGCACCTTTTCCATACGATGCTCGACACCAGGGAACGAAGCGCATACGTCGGCAACCACCCCTTCGGGAATGTCCAGGATACGCGCCACAGCAGCGACCGCCAGAAAATTGGGATTGGCTGTGCCTGCCCGGTGAAAAAAGTTGATGTGGGAAGAAAGCCCGACGGCAACTCCCTGAACCAGGGGGTCATCCGCATTCAAAACCGCATGATCTTCACCTGTCTGATTCATAAAAATACGTTTTTTCGCATTAAAATAATCGTGCATATCCGGATGCCGGTCAAGATGGTTCTGGCTGAAATTAAGCAAGACAGCGATGTGCGGCCGGAAGGTTTCGACCAGCTCCAGCTGGAATGAACTGATCTCGACAACAAAGTAATCAACACTGCCGCCGCCGACAACCTCTGAAAAAGGAACTCCCACATTACCGCACAGGCAGGCTTTCAAACCCGCGGCCTCAAGCACCTTGGCGATAAGCGTGGCCGTGGTGGTTTTACCGTTTGACCCGGTGACGGCAATGACCGGCTTGCGGCAAAACCGCCAGGCGAACTCGATCTCGCCCATGACCGGAATACCCTCTTCCCTCGCCCATTGTAAAGGTGCCGCATCTTTCCAGACACCAGGACTGGCGACCACCAGATCAGAGCCTTGGATAAAATCACGGGTATGCCCGCCAGCCTCGACGGCAACAGCTGGAATATCACTGAAGCCAGCGATCGCAGCCGCGATCACCTCCATCGACCTGGCATCACTGATCCTCGGCATTCCCCCTGCGGCCAGCACAAGATTAACGGCCGCCACCCCGCTCTTGGCCGCGCCGATCACCGTCACTTTTTTCCCTTTTAAGTCCATACCGCGATCCCTTACGCTTTGTTTTTAATTTATAGAATAATGTTCAGCGGATCTTCAACGTTGTCAATGTCAGCAGCGCCAGGATGATCCCGGCGATCCAGAAACGGATAACGATCTTCGATTCCTTCCAGTTTATTTTCTGAAGATGATGATGATACGGTGAACAGAGAAATATCCTTTTGCGTGTCAGTTTATACGATGTGACTTGCAGGATAACGGACAGGGCTTCCCAGACAAAAACCCCTCCGAGGATAACAAGCAACAGTTCTTTCTTGATGAACACCGCAATGATCCCCAGCGTTCCCCCAAGGGCAAGGGCGCCCACATCTCCCATGAAAATATCCGCCGGATGGGCATTGAACCAGAGAAACCCAAGACTCGCCCCGACGATCGCGGCACAGAACACCGTCAGCTCACCCGTCCCCGGCAAATACGGAATAAAAAGATACTCACTGAAATTCACGTTGCCGCTGACATAACAAAGAAACCCAAGGGTTATGGCCACGATGAGGGTACAGCCGATGGCCAGCCCGTCTAGCCCGTCGGTCAGATTTACCGCATTGGACGTCCCTACAACAACGCCCATGACAAACAGCATATAAAAGGCACCCAGGTCGATGACCAGATTCTTCATGAACGGGACATCCAGGGTCGTGGCCACATGCAGCTGGCTATAGACATAAAAACTCACAAGTCCGGCCAATAGCACCTGCCAGATCATTTTCGTGCGCGCGCTCAGACCGTTCTTTTTCCGCCCGGAAAGCTTCATGTAATCATCAAAGAAACCCAGCACCGCGAGCCAGATGCTCGTCAATATCGTCAATAAAATATAAGGGTTGCTTAAATCAGCCCAAAACAGGACCGAAAGGATGATACTGCCAATGATAAGAATACCGCCCATCGTGGGCGTACCCTGCTTGGACTTGAGCTCCTCGCCAAGGATCTGCCCCCGTCCCTGCCCCATCACTGGTTTCTCCCCCAGATTCCATTCCTTAAGCTTGCGGATAAACCACGGCCCGACAATAATGCATATCAAAAACGTCGTGACAGCCGCCATACCCGCGCGGAAGGTGATGTACTTGAAAATGTTCAACGGAAAATACTCGGCCCGGAGCAATGACAAATAATAAAACATCGTTTATCCTTTCAGGAATTCAACCAGATCGTGAACCACTTTTTCCATATGCATACCGCGCGACCCCTTGGCCAAAAACACATCGCCGGGACGCACATAACCTTTCAGCTCCTCCACCATCAACGACTGCCGCTCAAAGTGCCTGACATCAAGGGCAGGCCGAACCGCGCGCGCGGCCTCGCCGATAAGCCGGCCTTTTGATCCACAGGTAAACAATGCATCCAGATGCGCCTTAGCCGCCATTTCACCGGTCGCGCGGTGCAGGTCATCGGAGCCATCGCCCAACTCAAGCATATCCGCCGCCGCCATGATCGAACGGCCGCGGATCTGCATCATATCCAGTGCCTTAAAGGCATTCTGATATGAAACCGGATTGGCATTGTACGTATCATCAATGACCGTGACACCGCCGGCCCTGATCAGGCACTGCCGGCCTTTTGCCGGCCGCAAACGCCCCAGTGCCTTGCCCGCCACGTTCCCTGGCACATCTAAAATACGCCCGCAGGCCAAAGCCGCCAACGCATTGCCCGCCGCCCCTGGAGACGGACTTTTTAAAATAAAAGCTTCTCCGGTTTGTGTTTTTAGATGCACCCCGCGGGCATCGAGCGTGATCGCAACAGCCTTTACGTCAGCCCCCGCCTTAATGGCGTAGGAAATAATCCTCTGTTTAAGCCCCATGGTCAAGAGGCGGCTCCAGTAAGGATCATCCGCATTCACAACAACAGCCCCATCTTCGGGTAAAAACCTGAGCAATGAAACCTTTTCCTCAAAAACCCCTTCAGGGCTTCCCAGCCCCTCCAGATGCGACGCGCCGACATTCGTGAATACAGCTATTGTCGGACAGGCAATTTCTGCCAGCCATGCGATCTCACCCGGATGATTCGTACCCATCTCGATCACCGCGGCCTCATGCCGCGCACGCAGCTTCAACAGGGTCAAGGGCACGCCCATGTGATTGTTTTCCGTCCCCTTATTAAAAAGAACACGGTATTTCTGGCCCAGGACAACTGCGATCATTTCCTTGGTCGATGTCTTGCCGGCACTGCCTGTAACAGCAATAACAGGGATTTTAAAACGGAGCCTGTGATGCCGGGCGATACATCCCAGCGCCTTGACGGTATCATCCACGACAATAACAGCAGATCCTGTGGGCACAACAATGTCCTTGCGGCTGACCATCACCGCCGACGCGCCAAGGGCCACTGCTTTTTCCAGAAAATCATGCCCGTCAAAATTGTCTCCCTTGACCGCCACAAAGATCTGGTTGCGCCGGATCAGGCGTGTATCGGTCGAAACCCCGTTAACACGCGCATGAGCCTCGCCCGCCACCAGGGTGCCTTTAACCGCTTCGGTGATCTCGCCTAGCGTAAACCCCATAACTAACCTTTTTCGTTGAGAATACGGGCAACGATCTCCCGCTCATTAAAAGCAATCGTCCGCTCGCCTAAAATCTGGGTTGTTTCATGCCCCTTGCCTGCCAGAAGAACAATATCATCCTTGCGCGCCATGGCCAGGGCCGCGCGTATGGCTGCCTCCCGATCGGGAATGATTTCATACATCGGCCGCGCAAATCCGGGCACGATCTCCGCGATGATCGCCTCAGGATCCTCGCCGCGCGGATTATCCGACGTCAAGAACGCATGATCCGCCAGGGCGCATGCCACACGCCCCATGCGCGGGCGCTTGGTGCGATCCCGATCGCCGCCGCATCCAAACACAACGATCAGCCGGGCATGCGGCACAGCCTTAAGGCAGTTGAGCACATTCTGCAAGCCATCATCCGTATGGGCATAATCAACGAACACACAAAAATCCTGCCCACCATCAACACGTTCAAGCCTGCCCGGCACACAGGCCAGGGCCGCAAGCCCTTGACTAACTATAACAGGTTCGATCCCCGCGCCAACCCCGGCGGCAAAAGCCGCAAGCATATTATAAATGTTATGCCTGCCTATAAAATGCGTCTGAACAGGAAATGCCTGCTCCCTGAAATTGATCGTGAAACGCGTTCCCATCAGGCTGAAATCATCTATGTGCGCCGCAATATCCGCCGGCAAATCAAGCCCGTATGTCAGGACCCGCGCGCGCGTCATGGGAACAAGCCGCCGCCCGTAGGCATCATCGGTATTGATGACGGCAAATGCCCCGGCAGAAAGCCCCCTGAACAAACGGGCCTTGGCCTGAAAATAATTTTCCATGGTTCCATGCGCATCGAGATGATCACCGGTAAGATTGGTGAATATCCCGCCAATAAAATCAATGCCATCGACACGGCCCTGCGCCAGCGCATGCGAAGAAACCTCCATGACCGCATAGGGCACGCCATCAGACGCCAAACTTGCCAGAAACAACTGATTGTCCAGAAATCCCGGCGTCGTATTCTTTGACGGCCACAGGCGCGCCCCGACCCGGCAATTGACCGTACCCACCACGCCGCTTTGATGCCCTGCTGTATGAAGAACAGCTTCCAGGAAATAGGTGATCGTTGTTTTCCCGTTGGTCCCCGTCACGCCTATAACGTTGACCTGCCGGGAGAGAGGGCCGTAAAGATGGCCAGCCGCCGCATGGAACACCGCGCGTGGATCATTAACGCGCAAAAAACACACCCCCGCAGGAATCGCTTCGCTTGAGCCAAAAGACGATGCCCCGGCAGCGACAATAACCTTCGCTCCCTTTAAAATGGCCTGCGCAATGAAAATATCGCCATCGTGCGTCGTGCGTGCCGCCGGTGGAAGCGCGGCAAAAAGACTTCCCGGTGTGACACGGCGGGAATCATCCCAGACAGCAGGGATATCCATATCCGCAAAACACCCGAGCCCATCCGTATGCGCTGTCCCAGCCAACAAATCCCTTAGTCGCACGTCTTCATCCTTTCCATATACCGCCCATAACCACGATCACTCCTCGAGAAGCCCCATCCGCCGGGCGCTGGCCATATATCTCAGCGAATCCTCGACGATCTCTTTAAAAACAGGTGCTGCCACAAGGCCTCCATAATAAATAGGATGTGGCGTATCCACTGTAACAACGATCGCCAGCTGGGGATCCTCGACCGGGGCGAATCCAATAAATGAAGCCACAAACTTGCTGTGCGAATAAACACCATTGACGACTTTCTGGGCTGTCCCAGTCTTGCCGCCGGCGGTGATATCCTTCATCTTGGCGGCCATGGCCGTCCCCTCATCAACAACACCCTGAAGAATGCTTTGCAGGCGACGGGCGATGTCGGGATGAATAACCTGCCCCTGCGGCTGCGGCTGAAACTGTGTCCTGGTATTCCCATGCGCATCCTTGATCGCTTTAACATAATACGGCTTCATGTAAAGCCCGTTATTGGCAATGGCCGCGATCGCCGCCACAAGCTGGATCGGGGTCACCGTGACTTCCTGCCCGATAGGGATCGCGCCGATACTTGTTTTGGACCATTGCGCCGGCGGCTTCAAGAGACCGCCGACCTCTCCGACCATTCCGATCCCGGTCTTCATCCCGAATCGAAAACGCCGGGCATATTCATAAACCTTCGCCGGGCCAAGCTTTTCCGCGATCTTGGTCACACCGATATTGCTGGAATGCTCAACAACCTGTCGGAACGTCAAATTGCCCAGCGGTTCATGATCATTGAGGATATGATTCCCCACCCGGTACTTGCCATTCTCACAAAAAATAATATCCTCTTCCTTGAACGCCCCCTCTTCGAGCCCGGCAGACGCCGCCACGATCTTGAACACCGATCCGGGTTCATAAACAAAGGCAACCGCGCGGTTGGTGCGATTTTCTGCCGGCGACGCTTCCGGGGCGTCTGGACGGAAAGTTGGACAATTGGCAAAAGCGAGAACCTCCCCGGTCTTGGGGTCAAGCACAATAACCGAAGCACTGGCCGCATGATATTTTTCGAAAGACCTTCGGAGTGCCTGTTCGGCTATGAACTGGATCGTCTCATCAATGGTAAGGACAATACTGTCTCCGTCTTTGGGCGCGATGAAGTCCTTCTCGATCATGAGATCGCGCATACGGGCATCTCTCAGGAACTGGGCCATCCCCTTCGCTCCCCGCAAATAACGGTCATACTCAAGTTCAACCCCTTGAAGGCCGGCATTGTCAATGTTCGCAAAGCCTATCACATGCGCCGCCAGACTGCCATTGGGATAAAACCGGCGGCTTTCTTTCACAAACCCAAGCCCCGGGATTTTTTGCGCCTTGAGTGCCTCATACTGTTCCGCGGAAAGTTTGCGGGCCAGCCATACAAAACTTTTCTCTTTGGCCATACGCTCGGCGTACACCGACAGCGATCCGCCGGCCACCGCTACCACTGCCTGGGCCGCCCTGTTCTTCTGCACAGCGGTCATCGCGCGCGGATTGGCAAAGAGCGAATAGGCCGGCACATTGAGGGCGAGCGAACGCATGTGACGGTCATAAATTGTGCCACGCACCGGTTCAAGCTCAACGATATGGTTGTGCTGTTTATCCGCTTTCTCAGCAAGGTAGTCGGCGCGAAAAACCTGTATCAGGGATAATTTGACGCAAAAAAGAATGATGCAGAAAAGAAAGATAAAAAATATCAGACCGACACGTGTGGGATATTTTTGAAAATGCAAGGCCGTTGACTTTTCTTAAAAGGTTGCACGCAACAAAGGGTTAATTTTAATGAGACGCGAACGCCAGCGTCATGACACGACCAACCAAACCCTGCCCGCGCTCAATACCGGCAGCGAAAACACCCGTGGTGGCGGCAGACTCGACCTCAACCACATTCCTGCGGCTGGCAAAACGGTACCCGCTGTTCTCCTTGACCAGGAATTCCCGCCCGATATTATCAGAGGACTTAAGGCGGAGAATATCATTCTTGACGGCAGCGTTGTGCTCGGCCAGCTTTTCAATGTGCGATTCTTTCTTTTTACCCTGATACGCCAGGGCGTAAATATTCATCTGCAAATGAATATAGAGTAGTGCCATCACTGTAATAACCGCCATCCCCTTAAGAAAATGTCCCATCGCCTTCTATCCTTTCGATAACTCTTAACCGGGCACTGCGGGCCCGCGGATTATCCGCGTCCTCGACGTCGCCCGGCCTCAATGGTTTTTTTGTCAACAACACCGCGCGCCCTTCGCGCGCCAGCGCCTTAAATGCCCCTTTCACAATCCGGTCTTCAAGTGAATGGAAGGCAATAACCGCCATCCGCCCGCCGGGAGCCAGCCGTTCAAAAGCCGTTACCAACGCCTCTCCCAGGATTTCAAGTTCCCGGTTGACCGCGATCCTCAGCGCCTGGAACGTCCGTGTTGCCGGATGCAGGCGGTTGCGCTGATACCCGCGCGGCAAAGCCCTGAGGACAATATCGGCCAAGCGTGCGGTAGTCGTGATCCGCTCACTGGCGCGAGCCATGACGATCACCCTGGCAATACGCCGGGAAAAGCGCTCTTCCCCGTACTTGAAGATAATGTCCGCCAGTTTTTCTTCGGGCCATTCATTGACCAGATCTTCCGCGCTCGTTGCCGCCGCGCGATCCATGCGCATATCCAGCGGCCCATCCATGCGAAAACTGAACCCGCGCCCGGCGTCATCGAGCTGAAGGCTGGAAACACCCAGATCAAAAAGGATCGTGTTGACCTTTTCAACCCCCAGACCATCGAGAACAACAGCAAGGCTTGAGAAATTACTTTTAACAATGTCCAGCTGACCCGCGAACCCTGCCAGACGCCCCCGCGCTTTGTCGATCGCGTTGATATCCTGATCTATGCCAATGATCCGTCCTGAGGGACCAATGCGCGCCGCCATCATCGCCGTATGCCCACCTAGCCCCAGCGTGCAATCGAGCACAACCGCGCCAGGAGCCGGGTCAAGAAGGTCACCGACCTCAGCGAGCATGACCGGAATATGCAGGGCTTCAGTTGTCATGAATGCCTCTTAACGGTAAGTTTCATCACAGTGAAGCCAGATCGCCCGATGAGGCAACGAAACTGGGTATCTTGCGCTCGAGCACCGCCTGCTGAAAACCCTCACGAACAAGCTCGCGCTCTTCAGCATTCAGCAATTCTTCCCAGTTGCCTTTGATGCTGTGGCGCATATACACCTTGTGGCTATTCTGAAAAACAAGAAAAAGCTTTGTCCGGCCCGTGTGCTCTTCTTCGGTAGAACAAAAAACACATTCGCAATGCGGCAGCTCCACCATGTGCCTGAAAATAAAGCGTTGTTGAGCGGTGATCATACGCACCTCCTCACCCAAGGGTTAACCTTGCTGGAATCTATAAACTTAAGACATTTTCAGCGGTTTGCTCAAAAAGCTGGCTCGACTTCGCGTAATATTCCTGCCAACGTGCCTGATCCCATATCTCGATGCGGTTGGAAACCCCGATCAGAACCGACTTGTCCTTGATCCCGGCGTAATCTTTCAAATACGACGGAAGAAGAAACCGCCCCTGCTTGTCCGGTACCACATCCATGGCTCCGGAAAAAAACATGCGGTTGAAGGTGCGCGAATCCTGTTTGGTGAACGGGACATCACGGAATTTCTGCTCGTACAACCGCCATTCCGCCTCGGCGAACATAAACACACAGGCCTCAAGCCCACGCGTGACGAAGAACTTGGACACACTGTTCTGGTTAGCCGCCTCACGGAACTTCGCCGGAAGGATCAGCCTGCCCTTGGTATCCAGATTGTGTGCATATTCACCGTAAAACATATTAACCCTCAGGTTTTAGCGGAACACACCACTTCACACCACTTTCCTCCACCCACATGGACAATTATAGTCCGGCACACGATGGTGTCAACAAAATAAAGGGGAAATAATGAAAAAAGCCCGTGCGGCTAAGCGCACAGGCTTTCATGACGTTTTACAATCTAAAATTATAAACTATTTAACGCTTCATCAAGAACTCAGACGGTGTCCAGCCATTGTTCAAACAAAAGGACGCGATCCTGCTGGGAAGGATCAGCTAGAAACGGAACAACATCACGCGCCAGGGACTTCATGTCGACGCTCTGCGCTCGCCGCCTCAGGGCATCAATCATGGAATCCTTGTCGCTGATACCAAGCCTGTCCTTTAAATAAACATAATCAGGAACAGCCTTGCCCATCAGGAACACAATATCAAAAAAATCCCTCCCTTTTTCTTTCCTGCGATTCAAGCAGGCAAAAATCTTCTGCGCCGTCAATAACGCCGACGGCACAACATGGATATACCGGAATATACCAAAACGGTTGATCAGGAATTTTTCAGGAGTATACGCGTAATGTTGCGGCTCAGCGTCGATCTGGATCAGGATACGCTCTTGCTGATGCCCTGACATCCCCTGCTCGAACAACAACCCCGGAAAGCTGATGTGGCAATGATACGCCCCCTTGAAATTCAATATGTGCCATCTCCATCAATTGATGAACAGCCCTTGACACCTTCGCCGACGCAAATAATTTCACATAATCCCGCAGCTTTCCGACATCGACCACCCGTCGGATCTCCTCGAGGTTCAGCCGCATCCCGGCCAACACATCCTTATTGTCCGCTTCAGGCGTGAAATAAAAATGATCGAGCAATGTTTTCTCGGGATCGGAAATATAAAATACATCATGATCATGGGCAATCACCCTTGCCCCGAAGAAAAGTCCCGGCTTGATCGACCGGTACTGAAAATCGCCGACCGGAGTCCTGATCTTCCGGTTTCGGCGCGTCGTCATGCAGACCGTACAAAACACCGCTTCAGGAATAAAATTATAATACGCCAATGCCGACTCGAGCGCAACATACGCCGGAGCATAGATCACGGAAGCAATGGCGCGCCTATTCACCTCATCAAGATGCTTCCCCTTCACAAGATAAAAATTGCGCGTCACCTTAAGAATAAGCCCCCGCTTCTGCCATTCATAAAGCCTGCGGCGGTCAAGCCCGTTAAAACAGGTGCTCACATTGCGCATATCAATGAGGCGCGTATCACCAAAAACTTGTAAGAATTCAATAAATTTCATATTTGAGTGCCATTTCTTAGTGTTTTATAACTAAAATATAGCACCGGAAATGATAAATTTCAAGACCGGGAATATGTTTAAAATCCGCTTTTCTGATTTTCTACTTTGCGTCATAGCAGGAAATGTGCTGTATTTAAACCAACTAAAGGAGACCCATGACGGTTACGCTGTCGAGCAAGAATCAGATCACCATCCCCAAAAAGATAGCCCACACGGCAACCACGATCAGGTTAAACGATTCCTCGCGCAAAATTAGCGTAATACTTCAAATCCTTGTTTTCTTAGCCACGCGTCTCGTCGAACATCATCTTGACTTTGACAAGGCTGTCCACCATCAACTTCAATAACAAGCCTCATTCCATAACAAACAAAATCGACAAGGTATAGCAGGTAACATAATTTTGTTTAAAATATGATTAATAGTGCTTGTCGACCGATTATAATTAATGTCGTTTGGAGATTCTTCACCAGAAGTCATACACCTTGGGAACGTCAAATCATAGGCACGATGAAATAATCATCGCAGAGCCGAAGAAGCAGATGTGATCGCCGGGAAACGATCGAATCAAATGATCAATAACTCCGGACACAGCGAAAAGCATGAAAGTTGTATATGCGATCAGAGCCGCCCGAAAAACCAAGGTAAGCGTTTTGGTACATGGGCACAAATTCATGAAAGTAGGCAGGGGTACTGTCGATCGTAGACGACCAGAATGTGCCGCTCGCCATTCCAAGAGCAACACGGTAAGTATACATCGTCGTAAGCAACGTTATCCCTGGCAAAACCCAACCTGTAAACCCCCCGAAAGTTAAATCCTGGCAATAAGAAAGAGCATCCATATATGTGCTGCCAGGCGCATTGCTCGGCGTTGTCATCCAACGCGACGTACCAAGATACACCGCCGTCGTGCCCTCACACGCCTGACCCGCCGTCTTTCCAGCGCAGGGATCACTGTTAATCCCAGCAAAAGACAACCACCCGTAGGTGTCTGGGCTCGTAGCTGTTTTGACACAGGCCTTTAGGCCATTGGTTGTGGTATCAGAATAGAGTAGCGCCCCCGCGCTGCTGGCGTTACACGTGAAAGAGGTTGACCCGACCTTTAGCATGCGCGACACCCTTAGATCCAGATAATCCCCCGCCGGTGAAGGATAATAGGTCGTGAGCGTGAGGCTTTCAGCAAAAAGCAGACGGGGAAAAACTAGGAGAAGAGAGAGAGAGAGAGAGAGAGAGAGAGAGAGAGAGAACAAAAGAGAAACTTTTAACATATTTCATCGTCAACCTTTCTTGCGCGCATCTATTGCTGTTAATCTTGCCATCCATCCCCCTTTTATATGCACACAACTACGTACATTCTATTACGGACCACCATAAAAATCAAGTCAAAACATAGCGCACATCCGAGTTGGAAAAACTACTCATGAGAAGACTTTATCGTCGCCACCGGCACCACTTGCTGTTGCCGCGTCAAAGTATTTAAAAATCCCTTAAATGCAACAATCCCGATGTCCCCTGGATGCAAAGAAACGGCGGGCCTGGGTGATGTCGCGGGCGATCTGGGCGATGAGGGTTTCTTTGTCCGCGAAGACCTTGTCGTCGCGGAGTTTCTTGAGGAATTCAACGCAGATCTCGCGGCCGTACAACTGGCCGTGATAATCCAGCACATGAAGCTCGCGAACGATGGGCGCGTCTTTGCCCTTGAACGTCGGGCGGCGGCCAATGTAACAGAGGCCGTTGTGCGCACAGCCCGCCCATGACGCGCGGACCAGATAGATCCCCGCCGGTAAATTGACAACATTCTCTTCCCTGAAATTCGCCGTCGGATAACCGAGCGTCCGGCCGCGGGCATCGCCAGCTTCAATCGCACCGAGGAAAGAAAAAGGCCGGTGCAGGCAACGCCGCACGCCAGCCAGGTCGCCAGCGGTGATCAGGGCCTTGATGGCCGTGGACTTGATATCCTTGCCGGTCGCACGCAGGATATCGATCTGCTCGACGGCAAATCCAAGAGTTTTACCCATCGCGCATAAGAAGTCCACCGTACCGGCCCGCGCACGCCCGAAATGAAAATCACGGCCAATGATGACGGCCCGCGTATGCAGCCATCCATGAAGGAATTTTGTGACAAAAGTTTTCGGCAGCCAGGAAGAAAAACGGCGGTTGAAACGCAGGACAACACACACATCCACCCCCAGTGCTTCAATGAGGCGCAAGCGGTGCTCAAGGGTCATGATATACGGCCAGGCTTTAAGCGGCCGCAGGATAGCGCACGGATGCGGATCAAAGGTCACCACAACCGACGGCACCTTCAGCCGGAGCGCCTCTGCGACGGCCCGGGCAATGACCCGCTGATGCCCGCGGTGAACCCCGTCGAACACGCCGATGGCGGCCACCGAGGCTTTCAGTTCAGGCGGAAGGGTGCCATGGATGAATATGCGTCGCATTGACATCGTCGAGTTTTACCGCGTCATTGATGGTGAATGGGCCGACCTTGGTACGGCGGATCTCGGTGATACAGGCTCCGCACCCCAGATCCTCGCCAACATCCTCGGCGATCTGACGGACATAGGTCCCCTTGGAGCAATCCAGATGGAAACGGACGAAAGGCGGCGCGAATTCGATCAGGTCCAAGGTATCCACCCGGATCTGGCGCGGTTCGCGCTTGACCTCGATCCCCTTGCGGGCAAGTTTATACAGGCGTTGCCCCTCGTGTTTTACCGCCGAAACCATGGGCGGGATCTGGTCGATCAGGCCCGTGAATTTTTTAAACGATGCCTCGACCATCGGCTGGGTCACCGCTTCGAAAGGACGTTCAAGCAAGACTTCCCCCTGGATATCCGCACTGCGCGTCTTGACGCCCAGCTTGAGGGTCGCGCCATAGCCTTTATCAAAACCAACGAATTTGTCGAACAACCGTGTTGACGGCCCGACGAGAATAACGAGCACACCCGTTGCCAGGGGGTCAAGTGTGCCGGCATGCCCCACGCGTTTGTTCCTGATCTTCCGGCGGATGATCGCCACCACATCGTGCGACGTCATGCCCGAAGGCTTATCTACCACAATGATCCCGTCCATAGCAATATCAACCTCAAATGCAGATTTATATGATCCTGGCGATCGCGGCAAGGACCTGCGTCTTTGCCTGCGCCAAAGGTTTATCCAGAAAACCGCCGCTCGCATTCTTGTGCCCGCCGCCGTTAAACCCCGAAGCCAACTGCGCCACATCCACGGTGCCGCGACTGCGGAAATTCAGGCGTGTCTTTCTTTTTTCCTGCTCGGTGATGATCATGACCACGTCCAGCCCCTTGACCGCGCGCAAGAACCCAAAGACCTTATCCTTCACATCCAGGCCATCGGAGAATACCGCCGCCTGTCGACGGGAAATGCCCAGGCAGGCCACCCGGTTATCCAGATGCAACGTTAGCGTATTCATCAGGCGCAGGAAGGCCTTGAGGTCTTTCTCCGGCATGGTCTCGTAGGCCTGACGGTACAGCCCGCTCACCGACAGCTCGAATTTCATCAGTTCGGCGATCACCGTGTGCGTTTGCGCGCTGGTGCAGTCAAAACCAAAAGAGCCCGTGTCGGTTAAAATGCCCAGATAAAGAAGCTCGGCCATGTCGCGCGTCAATGGCTGGCCAGAAGCCTTCAGGAGGCCATAAACGATCTCCGACGTCGAAGAACTGTCCAGCTTGACCAGGTTCTGATCGCCAAAAGCGGTGTTGGTCACATGATGGTCAATGTTGATCACCTTGACACCCGGCCCCATGAGGCGCGCCGGCTTGCCGGTACGTTCCTTGTCGCCGCAATCAAGCACAATGGCTACGTCGGGCACGAATTTTATCTTGTCATTATAAGTTTCATAATAACGCACCTGCGGCACAAACTTCAGCCACGCGGGGCATGGCCCGTCGTTAATAAGGCGGACTTTTTTGCCAAGCGCGCGTAAAAAAAGCGTCACGGCCAGAGCCGACCCGAGAGCATCAGGGTCAGGGTTGACGTGCATGGTCACCAGGAACGTGCGGTGAGCCTTGATCGTGCGGAGAATGGCGCGGGGCATGGGTTAAGCGTCCCCGGCTGCGGTTGGCTGTCCTTCGGCCGTTGCTTCTTCGCCCGAAGGTGTTGCCTGACGCGCGCGGCCAGCTTCGAGCTCGTTGAACAACTGGGTCATGTGGACACCTTGCGCGATGGTATTATCATAAACAAATTTTACTTCAGGCACATGCCTCAAGGTGATCCGCTGTCCGAGCAAACGCCGCACCATACCCTTGGCTGAATCAAGCCCGCCCTGCACCCGGCGTATGGCATCCGGATCGTCGGACAAGACACTGAAGCCCACATGCGCCCAGCTCAAGTCCTTGCTGACATCAACATAGGTGATGGTCACCCCGGTCACACGCGGGTCGCGGATCTCGCCGAGCAACATCATCTGGCTGATCTCACGCTTGATAAACTGATTGATCCTGTCCATACGTTCCATAAAAGTCTCCTCTCCCGTATCTGACGGGCTATCCGCTAGAATGTCCACAAGCATACCAGAAGTCATACACCTTGGGAAGCGTCAAATCACGGGCATGAGGAAATGATCATCGCGGATCCGATGACGCAGGTGTGATCGTCAAGAGGACTGGCTTGAAACCGGCAAACGAAGGCAAAAGGAAATCTTCATTACCGACAACTTTTTCATCCGATGCCGCCTGGCTCCGGTCAACCGCCACCTCCATCCCGCTGGCATCAATACCACCGTATTTCTTCTGATCAGCAAGACCCTTAGCATCTTTTTTCTGAAGCCTGTACACATGATATTCCCATGGCTGCAACGTCCATGTTCGTTCTTTGACCATATCCCTGAAAGACACTGGCGGCGCTTCGGGATGAAGAATATCGCTGAATTCCATCTGATCCTTTTCATCCTCGGTAAGATAATCCCACTGAAAATGCTGATTAATATAGGGAATTGTCTTCTCCGTACCGCTGTGATTCACGACAACAAGGCCAACCTCATAAGAACCGTCCTCATTCTGAATGCGGCGCTGATCAACCAAAACCCCTTCGGGAAGATCACGCTGATCACCAACCAAAGCCGGCCGCATTGTTCCGTTACACCATAATTTATCTGCCATCAAAGAAAATAAATTCTTATAAAATGATGTGAGTTCAGGGTATTCCAGCCACGTATCTTCTGCATCGGGTTGATTCAGTGCATCGGGCTTACCGTTGGTCTCGGCATGACGCCCCGTTTCAAACCCCTCATTGATCAGCGTGCCCCCGGAGAAATAGGCCATCAGCGCCGCATTGGCGGCCTTGGCACGTGCTATAAAACTTTTTAATACGCGCTCACTCAACAAAGCATTAATTTCATCTGGATCATCACTAAAATCCTTGTGCAAGACAGCCTCAATCTCAGGGATGTCAGCATTAAGATAAAGATCTTGATCGTTTTCTCTTACATATCCCTGCTCGATCAACGACCTCACAATAATGCCTCCCCTCAATGGCGCAGCCTCCGTAACAGCCTGCCAGCTGAAAGCCGTTGTTTCACGTATCTCATCAATGGTCCTTTTCCCACGAATATCATCATGATTTTCGAGAAACTTTATAATACCCTGCATGTAAAAATCAGCCCCCTCAGACAACAACGAACCAAACATTCTGGAACTACGACGCAAAGATACAAAATGCTCCAAAGAAAGATGTTTGGCATAAACAAAATCAATCCCCAGCTTCAAAGCATATTCTTCATTCTCATACATTTCTGCAATAAAAACAGAATCCGGATACTTTTTTTTCATTTCTCTAAAAAGATTCCTCCAAAAATCATCATTCATATCGCCATACTTTAATTCCCCCCAACTATTATTGAACCGGCCTGCCAAAGCCAGATGGAACATGTCAAAACGAATACCTCCACCGTTCGTCAACCGCATAATACGATCAATTAACGCCTCAATATATACCTGAGTTTCCGGCTTGGAAAAGTCAAAAGCCACCGTGTCCAGCCATGCCGCATAATAAGGATCCTTTTGATGCGCATAAATCCAGGATTTTCCATTTTTATCTTTATGCCAAAAGAAAAACCTGACAAATTCACTTTCCTGAAGATTCTTCCGAATCCCCCTGAAATAACTGCTCAAATTGGCGATCTCCGCTTCTGGTATTCTGCCTTCTTCAACCCGTATGAACAGCTCCGGATGTTCCTCCATCAATTTTCCCATGACACCGGCATGATTGGTCACAAGATCAACACACACTTTTATCCCATACTTGGCCGCACGTTCGACAAGCCTTTTAAAAGCCGCCTCGCCACCCAGGCTTGCCGCCACCGTATAATCATCGAGGCTATACGCGGAGGCCAGGCGCTGCTTTTGCCCAAAGATCTTAGCTGCCCATCCCTGATAATATCGGCTAAACTTGGATCGCTCCCATATGCCCATGGTCCACAACTCATTGATCCCCTTGTCTGCCAACCCTTGAAGGTATTCATCCGTGATTTTGTCAAAACGCTTCGTAGGCCCGGCATGCCACAAATATATAACGGGGGCGTGCGTAAGCTTGACCGGCGCCACTTCCGCCGCCAGATCAACAACAGCCACGTCGGGAACTGCCGGCAATGGACCTGACACCACCGAAAAAACACCCGGTGTTAACATGCCAAAATCATTTACCCCGCCGGAAAAATACTTGCGCGGCAAAAGTTCGCCGGACACGGCATCCTTCTCTTCGCGGATGAGATTGACAGCACCTTTCTTATACGCGTCCACATACGTATCATAAATCTTGCGCGGTTCCGCCTTGTCGGCGATAGCAACGCCCGCGAGCCTTGCCTTGTCCAGATAAGACCGGCGCCAGGGCGCGGCCCCTTTTTTCTGACGGTACCATTTGGCCAGGATCAGGGCCTGAAATATCTGCCGTAACCGGGCAAAGCGAGCGCCTTCATTAACCTCCCGCTCGATCACGGGCACAATGACCTCGCGCATCACCTGAACAACAGCCTCCTGCCCCGCATTCAGGGCATGACTTCCCTCTGCCTGCGCGCGCGCCAGATAATCCTGTTCAAGCATGACCTTGAGGCGCGCCTCAACAACCACCCCGCTCAAGCCCTTCTCAACAACCCGCGCCCGCGCCGGAACGATCCACACCTTGTGAAAATCATCGGTCAATGCCCCCACATTCACATCACGGTCTGAAACCGCGCGCAACCGTGCCCAAAACACACGGCCACTGGCGCTGTCAGGATGCAATAACGATGCCGTGAACTGTTTAAGGATATAATCCTGGGCCAGGAGATCGCGCCCCAGCTCGGTCATCCCCAGGGTTTTTGTCACGATGCGGTCGGATTCATACGGAGAAAGATTGACCCAGAATTCTTTTTCAGGAACGGCCAAGCCTGTCAGGAAATACCGCGCCTGCCGCGCAACATTTTCCCGCAAGTCAGCCTCCGGCGTTTGCCCCTTGTCGAGCATGAACAAAAGCTTGCGCGGCTGTTGCGGGTCGATCCGCAGTCCCTTGACCAGCGCCGGCGTATAGACACCCCCCGTCACAACCAGGGTGCCCGGCAACGGAAGATCTCTCAACGCCTGCGCCTCAGCCAAGATCGGTGTCAGTAAAAACACGACCGCCGTCAGTAAAGAACAAACGGCCTTGAAAGGAAATTTATGATGAAATAAAGGCACCATCACGCGCTCCGTTTACATCGTAGAAATATCCATCCCCGTCAATTATCGCACCAGCGCCGCCACGGACACCGGCACGATCTTCCCGATGCGCGGCTCAAAACCGCTCACGTCCAACTGCGCCCAAGGCTTGGCCGATACCGGTAACGGCACACCGTGGCTATCACGGCGGATCCTGAAATCCATGGTCGCTGTATCAAGGGTGACACCACCGGGCGATGCCGCGGCGTCGGCCGACGTGCCCTCCAACGTATCGCCAGCAAACTTTCCAGTCTTTGGGGCGATCTCGTCAGCAAACGCCTCGCTGATGGTCGCCACCAGATCCGCCAGCTGGCCCTTGTTGATCAGCGGTAACGTGCCGTTCAATAATCCCGCCACAAGCTCAGGACGGGACATATGGCTTTGATACTCAGCAAAAAGCCTGTCCCACAAAGGCCGGTATCTTTCTGTATAATAAACCCTGAAATCCCATAACCCGGTCTTCTTGAGCCTGGACACGGTATCTGCATCCAGCTCACTTTCCAATAAATTGAAATTTACCAACGCGCCGAGAAAAGGCATGATCTTCTTTTCTCTCATGTCTTCATCAAGAACAACCCGCGTGTAATCGATCTGCGTAGCGTGAAAAATCTTATCCAAACGGCTGGCAAGAGTATCCTGTGTTACAGGCGCCGCAGCCGATGCTTCCGGTATCAATTGCCCAACGGCAGCGATCAGGCTTTGTGCCTGCTGAGGGACGGCAAGATAGCCTCCGTCACGTGCCGCATCACTCCTCGATAGAAAGATATAATCCTTGCCGTCGCTGTGTCGGTAAAGCACCGACAACATCCCCTGGCGCAGGTCAGCCTTGCGCACCCGGCCTTCACCAACCATGGTCGTCAGCAGACGGGCCATTTTCTGTTCCTGGGGACTGCCCTGGGCCAAAACAGCCAGCGCCAATTGTGCAGCCGGCGACGCCCTGCGCACCGGCTCACGCCGCTCGATCCAGTTGTCCGGAGCACGATGAGAATCCTTGATCCATTGCTTCAGACGCGACACAACACCCGCAAGATAATCCCTTGTCTGCTGGTAAGACCAATTCGTGCTCAACGAAGTACCCGGCACATTATGCTGACTCTTGATGCCCACATCCCCGGATTCACCGTCAACGACATCCGCATAGTTAACCACCGTGGTATTGGCCATGGTGTTCATCAAGACCTTGTTCATGATCTCCGCGATATTGTCCTCTGTCAACTCCTCCGTAACCCCCAGCTCGCGTAAAATCTGAGCCAGCACCTTTTTACTGTTAGTCGAAAGGTTGCTGTCCCAAAGCCTTGTCGACGGATTGTCGTGGGGGGCAAGAAAAGCCATTTGGCTGGGCAACAAATTAGCCGGATGGTACGGATCACCGTTGAGCCGGTTTCTCCAGGAAGGATCCAGCGACATATACTGCAACACACTCATGCCTGGCAAAGGCAACTTGCGGAAGAACGCATCCGTCCGGGGTGTGCCTTCGCCGAGATTCTCGGCTATAAACACATCGGTCAGATCGACCTCGGGGAAAAGCTTCGCCAATTTGTCAAAGATGAGATACGGATCCAGGCCATCGTGAATATCTCTCAAAAAATATCCCTGATCGGACGGCTTGTCCCTGGGGATAACAAAAGGATCCGCATACCCAAAGACATAATCCAGCCGAAACCGCGCCCCGGGCGACAAACGGAGGGCGTAAACGAACCTTTTAACATAAAAGTTGATCCCTTCTGCCTTGCTCAAATCCGGCGGTACATGGCCAAAGATGTCATTGCGTACGCCGGTACGCAGCGAGAACGTCCTATTTTCTGTATCATAAATGAAAACATCCGGATTCCCCCAGCAATCCGCGCTGTTAAACCGCGGATATATATTCAAATCTTCGATAATCGGGACATGATGCTCTTGCGCAAAAGTATTCAGAGCCTCCGCCTGCTGACGTACAAGGAACTGAAAGAAATGGAAGAACCCAATTTTCTGTTGGTTCGCTATTTCAAAATCTTTCACACCAGAGGCATTAATATTAGATAGCTCATCCGGCCAGCGCGTCAAGGCCTGCTCAAATACAAGCTTGATCTTTGTCCAATTTTCATCTCCCAGGATGTTCTGCAATGCACCAAGCTTATCCCAAGATACTTTCAGCTGAACTTCGTTCAACTTGAGGGAATCAGCCATATTCAGATAGATCAGTTTTTCTGAAATATATTTCCAAATATCAGTAACACCCTCAACCTCGAGTCCGGCATGCTCAACCGAATACTGGTCAACAAGCCCCAGCCAGCCGTATTGGCTATACGTCTGGCTCAATACCTGAAACAAAGAATACGATCGCAACCAGTCCATACGTATGTCAACGCCGTCAACCGAGATAAGGCCTTCGGTATTTTCTTTGACGAATGTGTCAAACGCCTGCTGAAAAAGCGCCACCGGCCGACCGTTCGTCGGCCATACCCCGGTATTTTGCGCCTCCAGAAAATTTGCATACGCCTGACGGGCCAGTTGTTCCTTGTATCCCAGCCGATCAAAAGCAATCCGCAAAGAATGAATATCTTTAGGAACAATGACATCGTGTTGTTCCTGGGTTATAAACCCTTGCGCGACCAAGTCTTGCGGGCTAAGCAAGTTTCCGTTGAGCCCAAAGAGCCCATTACCATAATATGGATCGCCGTTATTATTCGTCCCCAGCAACGGTTCGCGTAGCCAGCCGGCACCTGCTTTTTCCAACCCCAGAATGAGGGCTCTCGCCTCCGGCCCAAGATCGCCCCCTCCGTACTCTCGCTGATCCGTCGATGCTACTGAGGGCAATGACGCAACCGGAACAAAAATCACCGTTCCGGGTACCTGCGCCTTAACGGCCGCCGCCGTCGCCTCGTTCGTCATCGCCTTCGCCCCCGGCATCATCCTCGCCACCGATGCCGAAGGTTTTCTTTTTTCGGAGTTATCCGTCTGCGGCGCCTCCGCAAAATCCACCGCCACCGATGCGCTCGCATCAGACCGTTGCGCAACACGCCCCGCAAAATCCTTTTTCTCCTTCTCCGTCGCCGGAGTCACAGCATTTACCGGCACCACTCCGCCCGACACGTATTTCCGGGGCACCGACGCGCGACCCTGCGGATCGACCTCGTCTTTGATGTAGTTATAAACCCCGGCCTTGAAAGATGCCAGATACCGGTCATACAGCTTCTGGCGGATGGCGGGATCATCGACTTTGATCCCGGCGGCCTTGTTGCGGTCGACGTAGATCTTGCCGAGCACGCTGTCGCGCAGGGTTTTCTTGTACCATACCGCGAGAATCATGGAATTGTAGATCTGGCGCAGGGTGGCAAAATTCTTGCCACTATTCACTTCCTTCTCGATGGCGGGGATCAGGATTTCGCGCATGACCTGCTTGGCGAGCTCATCTTCCGGACGGGGCACAGACCCGTCCCTACCCACGCCGGCAACCTGCGCCGATTTATAATCTGATTCGAGCATGACTTTCAGGTGCTGTTCGACCACAAAGACCCTGTTGCCCTTCTCGTAGACAACCGCCTTGTCGGGCATGATCCAGACCTTGTTGAAGGTATCCAGCGGCAGGTCAGTCACCCCGGACTGTTCCTTCGCCTGGCTGTAAACCCTCTGCCAGAACGCCTTGCCCAGGTCATCTTCAGGATAGAATAATGATGCCGACAACTGCTTGAGGATATAGTCCTGCGCCAGCATATCGCGGCCCATGTCCGTCTGGCCAAGGCCTTCGCCGGTGATGCGATCCTTTTCATACGGCGACAGGTTCACCCACTGCTCTTTCTCGGGAACAGTTAAAGATGCCATGAAATATTTGACTAATTTCTCGGATTCCTGACGAAACGCATCACTGTCAAACGCAAGGCCGGAATCACCCTTATCAATGATAAAACTGAACTGAAGTGGCTTCTCAGGATGAACTTCCATGCCGATGGCCAAAGGAGGCACGTACGCCGGGGAAGGATGCACCATGACACCCACCGGCGGCAAGCGTAAAGCCGCCAAGCCATCCGCCTGCGCCCAGGCCCTGTTGACAGGCATAAGGGTGTTGACCAGAAAGACAGCGGCTACAAAAGCCGCCACAGCACAACGCAGCCTAGAATGACGGACACAACAAAGCATCGAGGGCATAAGATCAACTCACTATAAAAGTATTATTAATGGGAACTGTTAGAAATATAACACGTAAAATAACGAAAAGCTAATACCGGCAACAAATACCGGTTAACAGACATAAGCGTTGTTATTTTGCGGCCCTTCGCATTGCCTCAATGAGCCTTCCGACCGCTTCAAACACGTATCGGCAGAATAACAAACGGGATCCCGCTCTGGTAAAACTTGCGCTGCAGGGCGAATACGGTTTCATTGTGCAGCCAGCGGGTCCAGATCGTTTCTTTGGGGAATACCAGCTGTCCGCCGAAAATAACAGCCTGCGGGAACCGCTTGGAAATAACAGCGATCACCTTGCCCGCTTCTTCGAGGATATCCACCCCCATATGCGCCATACCCTCGGCGTAAAAACCCTGCTCGCTCATAAAACGGATATACCGTGCCAGATCCTTGTCCACCTTGGTTTGCAGGTTGACCACCTCGGCCGCACCTTTAAAATTCCCCGCGTCAATGATCCCGACCTGCACAAAAACAAAATTCCGGAACTCTTTGCCGAAAAAACGCCTGATATTAAAAAGCGTGTGCAGGCCAAGCCCGTTAAACCCGCCCACCAGAATGACCGCGGTCCGTGCATGCGGATCAAAAGGCACCGGCTCAAGGGTCACCACCGGCGTGATCGTTGTCGCATGGACAAGCGTGTTCAGCCGGTGCAGCATCTTGGCGACCTTGTAATAATGACGCTTGATGAAGATCGCCAGCCCCACCAGCGACCCGGTCACAAACAGGGTGATCCACCCGCCCTCATTAAATTTGATGAAAATAACTGAACACAGAATGAATGTGGTAAGCAACAAGCCGGCGCCACTGACCACGATCCGCCGTTTCCAGTGATCAGCCCCCTGACGCTGACTCCACCAGTGAAAGACCATGCCCAGCTGGGACAAGAAGAACGTGATGAACACATTGATGCTGTAAAAAATGATAAGGAGCTGAACCTTGCCATGGGCCAGCACCATGATCACAAGGGCCGCTCCACCCATAATAAGGATGCCATTCTGGGTGACCAGCCGGTCGCTCAGGTTGGCGAATTTCCCGGGGAACCAGCGGTCGATCGCCATGCTCGCCAAAACCCTCGGCCCGCCCAGAAAGCCGGTCTGCGCCGCCACAAACAGGATGAACGCTTCCGAAAGGAGCGTGGTGATCAAAAAGACAGGTCCCCATTGCCCCCAGTCCTGCGTTATGGCTTCAAACAGGACCGCGTTCAACGTCTTGCCATCGTGCGGCACAACCTGAAAAAGCAAATACGCGACCATCAAACCAAAAACCGTGAACGCCAGCGACCAGGCCATATAGCTCATGGTCCGCTTGCCCGTCGCGACTTTTGGCTCCCTTAAAATAGCAAGCCCATTGCTCACCGCCTCAATACCTGTATAGGTTCCCGCGCCAAGGCTATAGGAACGCAGCAATAGAAGGATCATCCCGAACAGGCCGATCTGAGCCGATGCCGCCTTGGCCTCCGAAGCCGCCTGGGCCACCACCACAGGAAACTGCCCGGCATGGGTCACAAACGCATAGACAATGATGAACGCATGTGTGACCAGAAAAACCACGAAGATCGGGATCAGCGGCCCCACCGTTTCCTTGACCCCGCGCATATTCAAGATCGTCAACAGCACGACCCCAAAGACCGCAACATAAATTTTGATGACCTGATATTCCGGTGGGATAAAGCTAAAGATGGCATCGGTCCCGCTGGCCACCGACAGGGCGATCGTCAAAACATAATCAATGATGAGCGCACAGCCGGATATCATCCCGACGGTAGGATTGAGCAATTTGCTCGCGACCAGATAACCGCCGCCGCCCGACGGAAAAAGCTCGATGATCTGTGAATAGCTCGCGCTGATGAGAAAAACCGTCCCCACCGTAGCGAGCGCCACGAACACACTCAAATAGGTATGCCCCTGCAAGGCTACAAACGCCGCTTCGGGGCCGTAACACGACGATGAAAGCCCGTCCGCCCCAAGGCCGATCCAGGCCAGGAACGCGATCAGGGATAATTGATGAAAAACCTCACGGTCCAACGGGCTTTTAGCCTGCCCGATAAGAATATTCTTGATCTGTTTCAGCCATGACGTCATAGCTTTGTCTCCACGCGCCAATGCTGACAGCTTTTACTTTGCGTCTTCATCTGCCTCTCCCGTATAGCTCTGGCATGAGTTTAAAAAAAAGCCCATCCTGTAAAAGGACGGGCTTTGGAAACTTATCGATCAACAAGCCTGCAATCAGATAAACCGCTTAATTAGCGGCTGCTGCCCTTGCGCTTGGAGAAACAATCCTTACAATAAACCGGACGATCCCCTGTCGGCTTGAAAGGAACTTCGCTCTCTTTGCCGCAATCAGCACACGTTGCTTTGTGCATTTCGCGAGGACGACCATCATATTTACCAGCACCACCACCATATTGAAAACCCATAATACCTCCGATGATTTAATTTTTAACTTAGAAACATCATACTTCTTTAATCAAAATATGACAAGCGATATAAAATAATAAAAAATTCATGCCGATAAAAGGCAGGAGCCTGTTTACCGGAGGAATAACTGGGCGAAGGCCGATGTGTAGATATTGGACGACACTTGAGATAATGTTTTAAAGAAATCCACAAAGGAAAAACCGTTCACGGACAGGTTTAATAGAAGCGCCATCAAAAAAACATCAATGATGAAAATAAGCGCCATGCCGAAGAAATAATCGGGCTTGCCGGCGGTTGAATCTTTTTTATAAAGATCCTGGGCGGTGAGGATGATGTGCATGGTAAACGAAAAAGCAATGACCACAAAGAAAATAGGCGCCAGCTCATCGTGGGCGCCCATCTTGCCGGTCAAATGAACGACCGCATACGCGATAACGAGCAATAGCGTATAAATAGGAATAACATAAGGCGCAAAATTCATCAGGGGTTTAAGGAACTGAAAGCAAGCTCCCACCATGCTCTGGCCGTACTTGTAAACAACATCAAAATCATAAATAAAGAATTTCATCAGCACATAAGCGACCATGCCCTGAAAGATCGCCTGCTGGAAAGGCGGGGCCAGATGATGGATCTCGCCTTCGAGCGCCACCACGGTTCCCATCACCAGCGGTAACAACAGGACAGCAAAGACAAATTTGAAGAAAAAAAGAACCCTGGCTCCAAAACCTGTGGTTTTACTTTTATTGTCTTCCATATCAAAACACCTTTCCACGTACAGGCGTAATCACCTTAAGGCCGTGCATATACGGCTGAAGCACGTCAGGAACCGCAATGGTTCCATCAACCTGCTGGTAATTCTCAATGATCGCGATCACGGTGCGCGGCGTCGCCACTCCCGAGCCATTTAAGGTATGCACAAACGCCGGCTTCTTCATGTCCTTGCCTTTATAACGGATATTCGCCCGGCGCGCCTGGAAATCCTCAAAATTGGAACAGCTTGACGCTTCCAGCCATTTGTCGATGCCTGGGGCGTAAACTTCAATATCGTAACACTTGGCGGCCGAAAAACTGATGTCGCCTGAGGCCAATTCCAATACACGGTACGGGATATTCAATAACTCAAATACCTTCTGGGCATTAACGACCAAGGCCTCAAGCTCCTCATAGGACGTCTCGGGCTTCACGAACTTGACCAGTTCCACCTTATTGAACTGGTGCACACGCATCAAACCGCGGGTGTCCTTGCCGTACGAACCGGCTTCACGGCGGAAACACGGCGAGTACGCCGTATGGTAAACCGGCAATTGGGCCTCATCGAGGATCTCGTCTCGGTAAATATTGGTGACCGGCACTTCAGCGGTCGGGATCAGATAAAGGTCGTCTTCAGCCAGATGATACATATCATCCTTCATCTTGGGCAGTTGGCCGGTGCCTGTCATCGACGCGGCATTCACCAATACCGGCGGGAATACCTCGATATAACCATGCGACTGCGTGTGCAGGTCGAGCATGAAGTTGATGAGCGCCCGCTCCAGCAGGGCTCCGGCCCTCTTGTACAGGATAAAGTTCGCGCCACTGATCTTGGTCGCGCGCTTGAAATCAATAATGTCCAACGCTTCTACCAGTTCAATGTGATCTTTGGGCTTAAAATCAAACACCCGTTGCTTGCCCCAGGTGCGTGCCACCCGGTTGTTCTGCGGGCCGCCAACCGGGATCGACGGATGCGGCAAATTAGGGATATACAGCAGGATGTCGGTGATCTTTTTTTCAAATGCGCTTAAAGGCGCCTCTAGGGCGTCAATATCGGCCGCCACGGATTTCATCGACGCAATGGCCTCTTGCGGCGGCTTCTTTTCTTTGAGGAGTTTTGTTATCTCATCATTGGCCGCATTCTTGCGGGCACGCAGTTCATCGACCTTGACCAGAAGCCCCCGGCGCTCTTCGTCGAGCGCCAAGAGTTCATCGAGACGGCCGGCCGCATTTTTGGCCGCAAGCCCCCGGCGAACAGTTTCAATATTTTCACGGATGAATTTCATATCCAGCATACATTGTCCTTTGTCATGGGTGCTAACAAGAATATTATCGAGATTTCATTATAGCGACGGCACAAAAAGTTTCATCAAATTTTCTCATTTATCCCAGATATTGCCGAAATTCGACGAGGCTGGCACAGGCCAGGAACGGGTTTGTATTTTTCAATTCACCAAGGGTGGCGTGCGCAACAGCGCCGTAATGATGCCCGGGCCAAACTACGGTCGCATCGGGTAACTGCTTGAGGCGTTGAAGGCTGTTGAAAAGAATGTCCGCAGACCCGCCGGGCAGATCCGTCCGACCGACTGCGTCAATGAACAGGACATCGCCCGTAAAAAGATTGCCGTCCACATAAAAACACTGGCATCCCGGCGTATGCCCCGGCACATGCAGGCACACCACCTCCAACCCGCCTAACCCTAGCTTGGCGTTGTCTGCAATCCTCACCAAATTCCTTGCCGCAGGCGTATAATAAACAGCCTCTGCCATGGAAAGATGAACCGGGACATCATACGTGTTGCTGTCAACAGTATGATCAAAATGCCCGTGTGTCAGGAGCACCCCTTTTAATGTCACCCCTTCTTTCTTTAAGGCCGTCAGGATAACCGCCGCAGGAACCGATGGGTCGACAACATACGCCTCTTTTGTATCCCTATCAGAAATAATATAGGAAAAATTATCCAGTTGGCTGAGCATGATCTGTTTTATGCAACATTGAGGCATATCACGTCCTTTGAAGGATGACCAGTGTTTCCAGATGCCGTGTGCGCGGGAAGAAATCAAACGGCCTGACAAGCTTCACCTGCCACCCACCCGCCGCAAGCTCCCTGAGATTCAAGGCTAGGCTCGACGGATCACAGGAAAGATAAACAAGGTAACGCGTCCGCCCGACGGACTTTAACAGGGCCAATGCCTCGGCGCTCAACCCCGCGCGCGGCGGATCAACCATCACCACATTGCCGTCGGTCTTGGCCTCGGCCAGTATCGCGGGAAGCAGTGCCTCGACCCGCCCCTCTTGCACCACCACATTACCCAGGCCGTTAGCCGCTGTATTGAACCTGGCCAGACGCACGGCATGAATATTTTCTTCAATATTGATAACCCCTGACACCAGATCATTGAAGCACAAGCCAAAAAGGCCGACGCCGCCATAAAGGTCCAGGAACAACGCCTCCTTGGACCAAATATCCTGTTCGCGCAGGAAATTCACAAGCCCCGGAAGGATGGACAAATTGGCCTGAAAAAAAGTATCGAGCGCATAGGCGATGCGCCGACCCAGGATATCCGTATAAAAATAATCCCGCGCTTCAAGCATCAGCGATTTACGCCCTATGCCCCCCCAACGCACCTGCCCGGCATCCCCACAGCGCACTGTCAGATTCGCCATGCGGTAATCCTTGGGTATCTTCGCGGCTGCTTCCTCACGCAGGCGCGGAATAAAATCCGCGATCGCCTTCATGGCGATAGGGCAAGTATCGATCTCGATCACCGGGCCGCGACCTGCCGGAGAAAAACCAACATGGACAGCGCCATTGCGCCGCTGCGTTAATTTAAGGTCCAGGCGGCTGCGGTAATGAAATGTTTTGGGTGACGGGAATACAGGCTGAAAAACAGCCTCTTCGAGCGGCATTTGAGCCTGCAGGAGAACTCTGACATTCGCCTCTTTAAGCGCCAGTTCATCGGCGTAAGGCAAATGCTGGTACTGACACCCTCCGCATTGGCCGTAAACCGGACATTCAGGCGAAGCTATGGGAGAGCCCGGTAATAAAACGTCCATCAATATTTCACTTTCAGCAGCAAGGCCATGACATCCATTAAGGGTTTTTCTTTGAGGTAACGATCCTCAACGCCAATATAAAGAAAATTATACCCCATTTCTCCGATGGTGAAGGCATACACCGAGATCATCTTGGGAACATCATCCTCAACCCGGAAAAGCAGATGACACCCCTTTCGGCCCGCCGGAAAGAACAGGCTTTTCTTCACAAGCGTTATATTACTAAAGACAGCCTTCATCTGCCGGACCATGAGCTCAATATATTGATCCGTCGACAGCGGATTGCGGGACATATCATAGTTGGTCAAGACCATGTTCTCGAAAAAGGCATCCAGGGCATTCTCTTGGGGAGAAACAAAGGCCGCTATAACATCCGGCGACTGTTTGGGCCTTTCGATCCGCCATCCCCTTGGATAAACGCAACTAACGCCTTTTTCTTTGATATCAACCGAAGCAAAACTAACAAAGAACCAGATCAACACCCCGACGATGGTTGCCGCCAGAAGACCGATAACAGCGAGCCAAAAAATGCGCGTCCATTTAACAACGTCGAAAGCTTCTGGTTGAGGCGCCGGGCCTCTGTCAATATTGTCCATGAACCACCTCCCTGACAAGGTTCCACATGGGAACTGTTTCCATACAAAGATAAAGATGCGTCGCTACAGCCGTTTTCTCCCTGAGCAAGGCTATCATCCTGACATAAATATCCCTGCGGACTTCTGCCGTATAGCGGAGCTTACCATCTTCAGCTGTCAGAAGCTCAGCATCAAGGATTGTATTCACCGGGAAGCGATTTTCAATGGTTTTCTTTTGCAAGGCTGTCATCCGCAAGGTCCCTAGGCTGATCCAGGCAATGCTTTCAGACGGAACATGCTTGAAAATGTCCTGAACCACAGACGCATACACACCTTCCCAACCCGGCCTGAAGATCACAGGATCAAAATGGAACGCGACCCGGTAGCCATGCGCCGCGCAACGCCTGGCCGCATCCAAACGTTCTGCCAGCGAAGCCGAAAAGTGCTCCTCCTGGTCGATCGCTACCTGGGGATTCAACGACCACCCCACCACGATATTCGAAGAAGCCTTGACCTCGAGCAATCCGGCAACGTTGGCACTCTTGGTCTTGAACTCAAAAACACTGTCCGGATACCCCCGGAAAAAATCCACGACCGCGCCGGAGAAGCAGGTCAGGTCATCAAAAACCAGTGAGTCCGTTGTTTCACCTGACCCGACACGAATGTTTTTCCCGAAGTGCCTGAACGCATCAAAAGCACCGTCCAACGATGCCGGGATAACGATCCCCGGAGCATTGGTATAACTTTGCAGGAAACAATAAGAACACTCGAAGGGACACCCGACCCCCAGATCAATGTTGTGATACCCGCACGGCACAACCCCCGGTGAACACGGGCAGTGCCGGATACGGCCATGCTGTCCCCGGAGAATAACCAGCTCTTCGGTGCGCCGATTATACGCCATACCGGCTACTGCCTTCGACGCCGCATACTCTTTATAACCGGGGATCCGGATCATTTCGGCTGAAGGAAATTTTTCTCTGGCGCGCCTGACCACCGGCGAGCTCTCTGCCCCCGCCTCGACATACACACGCAGTGGCGACGGCACCTTGGCCGCGCGCGTCAAGGGCATCGCTGTGGATGGATCGCTGTCCAGCGCCGGAAAAGATTCCGAAATTCTTCCACCCGCCGAAGCCACAGGAAAGCGGCGCGCCACAAGATGATCTTTGACAGCCGGGTACGCCTGGCATCCGACGGGCACCGCCATCAACACAGCCGCCAGGGGCATCGCCTCACGCTTGGCGATCTCAAACACCAGGCGCCTGATCTCCTGCTGTTTGTTCGGGCCAAACAAAGGAAAGCGTACGCTGACGAGCCTGCGCAAATCCTGTTGATCGATCATCCCCTGATCCCGACCAATGCCTGCGCTGACAGATCCCAGCCCGAAGCCGCCATATTCGCCTGCACCTGCCGCGCATCGCGGCAACCGGCCAGCACGGTCATAACACCCGGCTGCTGGCGCACCCAGTTCAACGCCGTTTGATTCGGCGCGTACCCGAAAGAACACAGATTCTTTACGGCACACTGCGCCTTTTCAAAACCTTCTTTTTCATAAAATGTATAAAACATTTTGCGCGCATCGCGCTTCGTAAAATTCGGAACACCGGTATATTTCCCGGTCAATATCCCGCCGCCCATGACGCCATAGGCAATTAGGCCGATACCTTTCTCACGGCAAAAAGGCAACAGTTCTGCTTCCACCTTCCGCTCCAGGATCGAATACGGCGCCTGCAATGTCGCCACCGGCGCCACCGCACACGCCTTGCGGAGCAACGGAAGATCAAAATTCGAAACACCGATATGCCGTATTTTTCCCGCCTTGCGCAACTGCAACAACGCCTCCATGGTCTTCTCCACAGGCATTGCCGGATCCGGCCAATGGCACATATAAAGATCGATCACCTCACACTGCAGGCGCGCCAACGACTGGTCTACCTCATTGAAGATCGACGCCGGTGTCAAATCGTGCGCCACACGCCCGTTGGCACGGACCAAACCGCACTTGGTGGCGATAAAAACTTTTTCACGGCGCCCCCGGATGGCCTGCCCGATCAAGGCCTCTGACCGACCGTCCGAATAAAAAGGTGCCGTATCAATGAAATTCACACCGAGCCCAATGGCCGCATCGACCGCCGCCAGGCATGCGGCATCATCCGCCCCGCCCCAGTTATCTCCGCCAAAAACCCAGGTACCCAGCCCCATGACAGATACTTTTTCTTTTGTTCCCGGGAAATCTGTGTATTTCATCGCGGACCTTTTCTTTCCTTGCTTTTGTGTTTATACTGTTGGGCATAACTATAACACAATAGTCAAAGGCCAGCCGCATGGACAGTCACTTCGAAGCGCTCTACGGGATCAAACCGGCGTCGATCCAACCGCTGTGCGTCATCATGCCCTTTGACATTCCCGGCGTGACCAAAGAACTTGGCCTATCCGCCATGACCCGGGGCCGCGTCTTTGCCTGCGGCCAGGGCGCTGGCTTTACCCTTATCCGTTCGGGCATGAGCGCGGGCTTTGTCGGTGACTGCACCCTTTACCTTGAAGAGACCCCCTGCCGGCAAATACTCTTTCTGGGAACCTGCGGCTTGATCCGCCACCGCGATGATCTGGATATCGGCAGCCTTGTAACCCCGGCCATCATCCATGCCTTTGAAAGCTTCAGCGCCATTGTCACCAACACCCTGGTCCTGCCGGAGCCGCTATTCGCCGATAACACCCTCACCCGGACCCTGCCCGTCCCCGGCGTCAATGTCATCAGTTTTGCCTCGCTCCACGAAGAAGAAAAGCACCTGGCTCTTTTTGACCAGCTGAACGCCCAGGTCATCGAAATGGAATGCCATGCCTTTTTCCTGGCCTGCCGCCAGATCCACCGCCCCGCCGGAGCCATCCTTGTCATTGCCGATATCCTTCAGGAAAAAACCTTTGCCTCCTCTTTGGTTGCCGAAGACAAAAAGAAACTAACCGAAGGTATCCGCCAGGCGTGCCAGTGGATCAAAAAATCGCTTTGACAATTTCTTCAGGCTCTGTTATATTTTCAAAACTGTTAAACCTTTTATCAGGAGCTATTTTATGCCTCATGTTGTCTGCGAACCCTGTGTGAATTGCCGTAACACCAATTGCTGCGTTGTTTGCCCCGTGGAAGCGTTCCGCGAGGATGCCAATATGCTCGTGATCGACCCGGATGCCTGCATCGACTGCGGCGCCTGCGCCGGCGAATGCCCCGTCCAGGCCATCTACCCTGATGGTGACGTACCGGCCAAGTGGGAAAAATATATCGCCCTTAACAAGTCCAAGGCGCCTTCATTGCCGGTGATCAACACGAAAAAGACTCCGCTGAAAAAGTAAACCGGCGGCCGGAATATAAAAAAGGGCGCTGAAACGATCAGCGCCTTTTTTATTACTGAGCGACAGATAAAAGGAAACAACCATGAAAAAGAACAAAATATCACCCAAACCCATGACCGGCGCCCAGGCCCTGATCAAATGCCTCGAAGCGCACGGTGTGCAATACATTTTTGGCCTGCCCGGCGGATCCGCGATCCCGATCTTCGACGCTCTCTATGAATCCAAGATCAAAACGATCCTCGTGCGCCATGAACAGGGTGCCACCCACATGGCTGACGGCTACGCCCGTGCCACTGGCAAGGTCGGCGTGGCGCTGGTCACCTCAGGTCCTGGCGCCACCAATACCGTGACCGGCATCATGACAGCCATGATGGACTCTATCCCCATGGTCGTTTTTGCAGGACAAACCATTTCCCCGATGCTGGGCAAGGATGCCTTTCAGGAATCCGACATCACCGGTATCACCATGCCGGTCGTCAAACACAATTACCTGGTCAAGGATACCAACGCGATCCCGCGCATTGTCAAAGAAGCGTTCCATATTGCCTCAACTGGACGGCCAGGCCCTGTGCTTGTCGACCTGCCCAAAGACGTGACCGCCGGTGCCTTCACCGCTGCGCTCGACCAGGCGATGGACATCCCCGGCTACACGATCCCTTGCAAGGGCAACAGGGCGGATATCCTCAAGCTCGCCAAATTATTCAAACAAGCGCGCAAACCGCTGATCCTCGCTGGCCACGGCGCGGTCATTGCCAACGCCGACAAAGCTGTCAAAGCACTGGCCGAAAAAACCAACACGCCTGTAACCGTTACCCTGCTGGGCAAAGGTGCTTTTCCTGAAACACATCGTTTGTCTTTGGGTATGCTCGGTATGCATGGCACGGTTTATGCCAACAAGGCCCTGACCGGCTGCGATCTGATCGTTTCCATCGGTGCCCGCTGGGATGACCGCATCAACGGGAACAACGACGAATTCTGTATCGGCGCCAAGAAAGTCCACATTGACATTGACCCGGCGGAGATCAACAAGATCGTCCGGCCGGATGTTGCCATTATCGGCGACGCCCGCCTCATTGTCGAAGAACTCCTCAAGCATGTGGGCCCAGTGGACACAACCGAATGGCTGGCTGAACTGGAAGGTTACAAACAGCAGTTCCCGCTCCACTATTCCGACGCCGAAGGCCTTACCGCCCAGCGCGTCATCGACGACCTGTACCATGTCACCCAAGGCAAGGCCATTGTCACCACCGATGTCGGCCAGCACCAGATGTGGGCGGCGCAGTTTTACAAGACTGACCTCTGCCACAACTGGCTTTCCTCGGGCGGCGCCGGCACCATGGGCTACGGCTACCCGGCGGCCATCGGGGCGCAGTTCGGACGCCCGGGCGAACTCGTCGTGGCCATCGTCGGCGACGGCGGCTTCCAGATGACCTTGTGTGAACTGGCCACCGCGGCGGTCAACAAACAGCCCGTCAAGGTGCTGGTCATTGACAATAAATACCTTGGCATGGTCCGCCAGTGGCAGTCGCTCTTTTTTGACAACAGGCTTTCGGGTGTTGATCTTGCCGGAAACCCGGACTTTGTAAAACTCGCGGAAGCTTACGGGATCAAGGGCTTCCATATTGATACGGTCAAGGACTGCCGCAAGGTCCTCGCCGAGGCCATGGCGCACAAGGGGCCGGCACTCATCCACGCGGAAGTCATCAAGGAAGGCAATGTCTTCCCCATGATCCCGGCGGGAAAGTCCGCGTACCACATCATCACCGAAGCGCCGAAAACAAAAATGGAAAAACCCACAGGCTCAACCTGATTACGACAAGGTTAATATATGAAACAGGACGGGATTCACACACTCAGTATTCTGGTGGCCAACAAACCGGGCGTCCTGGTGCGCGTGGCGCTCACCTTTGCCCGCCGCGGCTACAATATCGATTCACTCGTCGTCTCCGCGACACATAACCCGAAATTCTCGCGCATGACCGTCACCGCCAAAGGTGACCCGGCGACACTCGAACAGATCATCAAACAGCTCAACAAACTGATCGACGTCATCCACGCCAGCGAACACGACACCGCCGCTTCGCTGGACTTGGAATTATCTTTGCTTAAAGTAAAAGCCTCGGGGACCTCGCGGGCCGTCATCGTCAAGCACATCCGTGAACATCAGGCGAAGCTCATGGATGAAAGTGATGACTACCTGATCATCGCCCAGACAGGAACAACCGCCGAGCTTAACAAATTTGAAACCCTGCTCAACAAATACGGCCTCACAGAAATGGTCCGCTCCGGAAAACTTCTCATGACCAGGGGCAAAGAAAAGACCTGACCCACCCCTGGGTTTTTTCTATTCTTCCCAGGCGATATCCGACGGGCTGACGGCTTCGGGGGATGGCTCTTGACCCTGGGCGTAACTGCCGCGTGGAGCACTCCCCTCGTCGGTTCGCTTGGGCATAAAATGAATGTTGTTGGCCGAGATCCTAACGCGGCTTTGGGTCTTGCCGTCTTTTTCCCAGCGGTCCTGCTTCAAACGCCCCTCGACAATAACGCCACTGCCCCGCTTCAAATACTTGCCGCAATTTTCTGCCTGGGGCCCCCAGACTTCAACGTCGAAATAAGAAACTTCGGTAACCCGTTCGTTATTCTTCGTAAAAATACGGTTGTTGGCGATGGCCATACTGCACACCGTTTTCCCGGAAGGTGTGTTTTTCAACTCCGGATCGCGCGTGAGATTGCCCATGATGTTGACACTGTTGAGGCTCATTGGTCATCCTTTCATTTTTCTTTTGCGCAACCTCGTCGGAACGCAAAAATAAACCGTTGACATTTTATTTATCCGTATTTAATTATTACAAATTGTTTGAACGTTATGAAACATTCATTATTATAAAGACAGATACAAAAACTTTTAAACTCGGAAAGGAGAAAATAAAATGGCCACAGCAAAGAAAGCTCCGGCGAAGAAAGTTGCCGCGAAGAAAGCTCCTGCAAAGAAGACAGCGAAGAAGAAGTAATAGCTTCTCCGTCCTTTTGTAAAAAACCCTCTCATATCTTTAGAGGGTTTTTTATTTTATGGCTATTTTGTCGCCGAGTAAAAACGATTCACCGCTGTCCAATTGATCACATGGTAAAAAGCCTCAATGTAATCAGCGCGGCGATTCTGATAATTCAGGTAATACGCGTGCTCCCACACATCGATGACGAGGATCGGCTTTTGGCCGAGCGACAAGGGTGTGTCCTGGTTGGCCGTTTTCACGATGGCGAGCCGGCCAAGGGCATTGACCACAAGCCAGGCCCAGCCGGAACCAAACTGCGTGAGTGCCGCCTCGGAGAACTTCGCCTTGAAGCCGGCAAAAGATCCAAAATCCGCCTTGATCGCGTCGGCAACCGCACCGACAGGTTCTCCGCCCGCCTTGGGACCGATCACCGCCCAGTAAAGCGTATGGTTGACCGCGCCGCCGCCGTTATTGCGCACCGCCGACCGCACCTCGTCGGGCACACTGTCGATGGCGGCAAGCAGGTCTTCCGCTGTCCTGTCCTCAAGGCCGGGTTTCCCGGCGATGGCGGCATTGAAACGCTCGACATACGTCTTGTGATGCTTGCCATGATGGATCTCGAGCGTCCTGGCATCAAGAAAGGGTTCGAGCGCGTCATAAGCATACGCAAGCTGAGGTAATTGATACGGCATACAAGCCTCCTGTTTTTTCTGATCGCACATCAACGCGACTGAATGGTTAGCGGTGTGCCTGTTTCCAGCGACTGCAACCAATCTTTAAGATCCCCGGGGTCCGCCTGAAGCATGGCGTAAGACATTAATGTTTTCTCCGGCTGGAGGCGCAACACCAGCGGGCACTCCGCAGCTATCGTCGCGCCTAAAGCCCCTTCGCTCCCCAGGAAAAGATCATTATACCCGTAAGCCACCGCTTGTTCAATGTCTGTCCAGCGGTGCCCCTGAGACCACCGCCCGCGGCTTGCCCGCGAGCTGATCACACGCTCCGGCTTTACGACGGTACAAACATCCCCTGGCTCTTGCGACGCACAGGGCTCTATCAAACAACTGCAGGCACCGATACGCCAGAGTGCCGTCAGGACAATAAAATAAGAAGGCGATGCCTCTGCCAGAAGAAGGACGCGCGTCTGGGGGCGGACAGCGATCTCTTTCAAATAACGCGCCGTGCTGTGCACGTAACCGTTGACCGCACCCCAAAAGATACTGCGACCGCGCCAGGCAATGGCAACCTTTGCCGGATAACGGATCGCGTTAAGATAAACCGGGCATGGCGTCAAGCGATCACCGCGCCTTAGGCGCCCTGACAACGGCGTTCATTCCATATTACCCTTGAGGTGTTCGCGTATATGCAAGACTTCGCCCTGATAGCGCGGGATAAGGTGCAGGTGCGCGTGCATGACCACCTGCCCTGCGGCGGCACCGCAATTGGCCCAGATATTATACCCGTGCGGCGCATGCTGCTGATCCAGAAGCGTTTTTAAGCGCGTCAAAAGTTCCTGCATGGCCGTGAATTCTTCGGGTGTCGCGTCGAATATTTCCCTGAAATGGCGGCGCGGGATAACCAGCGTATGCCCTTGCGACAACGGCTTAATATCGTACACCGCATAGGCCAGGCTGTTTTCCATGATCCGCGGGATATTCTTGCAAAAAACACAGTCACTCATGGCCGACTCCTAGGCAGGCATATTACGGGCAAACTCTTCCACTTCTTTGCGGGCGCGATCAATGTCTTCCATGGAAAAAATGTCGCAGTAAAGCTGTACCGCCAGGTCCTTGTCGCCTTCACGCAAAACATCCCGGACATCCCACATGGTCGGCTCTTCCTGACGCGCGCGTTCCTGGTACAATTTTTGTGCCTTGCGCAGTGCAATGATCCAGTAGATCTGCAGACCCAGCAGGATCAAAAGCGCCGCACTGATAAAAATAGCGAACCAGATCATAACCCTCCCTCGGCCACAGGGGCATCGAATTTTGCGACGATCTCCCGGACCTCGAATTCCGCCTTGGCGATCTTGTCCCTGCAAAGTTTGACAAGGACCGCCGCTTCTTTGACTTTCTCGGAAAGCTCGTCGATGTCAATCTCTTCGCTCTCGATCTTGCCCATGATCTCTTCAAGCCGGGCAACAGCCTTGGAATATTTGATATCAGCCATCGTGTTTCTCCATTAACTCTGGGCCGCCAACAGCCGTGCTTTCAATGAAACCATCCGCCAGTTCAGACCTCAATGCTTGTCCAGCGCTGACATCCCGGGCTGAACGGATCGCCCGCCCGTCCATGGCGCGTGTGATCGAAAAGCCGCGCTTAAGGATGTTCTGCGGGGAAACCATCCCGGCCAATTTTTGATAGTTGTCTATTTTAATCACAGAAGCCGTCAAACGCAAACGAATTGTCTTCCTTAACCCTTCACCTGACCTTTGAAGGCCTGTGCGCGCATCGGCCGCAGCGTTCAACGGCGCGCGTTTCAAGCGTTCCACAAACAGGACATTCTGCTCCCGGTGCCCTTTAAGCCATCGCGGCAACAGGGCCCGCAGGTCAATGGCGGCATCTTTCAGGCATACCCTGCGGCCATTGACAGCCTCTAAGGCCGACACGCCCAGCCGCCGCCAGCATTCATCGAGCCCGCGCAGGAAAGCCATGACAGCGCCGGCCAGAAGCTGGGCAGCTGCCGTCGGTGTCTTCGTGCAGGTGTGCGCGGCAAGGTCGGCAATGCTGGTGTTAATTTCATGGCCTATCCCGGTAATCACAGGATATTTTGAGGCGGCTATGGCCAAGGCAATGTCTTTGGAATCAAAACAGGCCAGTTCCGCGATCGACCCGCCGCCCCGGGTGACCACAATGACATCCAGATCATCGCGGGCATTCAAGGCCGCGAGTGCCGCCACCACCGACGGGGCGCAATTTTTCCCCTGCATAACCGCCCGGGCCAGATAGATGCGAAAACCGCACCCGCTGCGCTGAAGTTCATCCCTGAAATCATTGTGCGCCGCCGAATCAAAGGCTGTCACAAGCCCTATGCGCAACGGCACCGCCGGCATTGCCTGCTGTTTATTCTTTTCAAGGATCCCCGATCGCATGAGTTCAGCGACAAGCTTCTGACGGTCTTGCGCCATCTTGCCGAGCGTATACACAGGATCAATGTCCTCAACAACCAGCCGGACCTGCCCGAAGCCGGTATAAAAATCCACCTTACAAAGGAACTTAACCTCGATATCATCCTTGAGGGCAAATGCATTCTCGGCGCGCGTCAAGACCGCGTCGATCCTGGGGCGGGTATTGGCCCAAATAACTAGGCCCATGCGGGCTTTTACCTCAACGGCATCCGTGGACTTCTCGACAAGCTCAAAGAAAGCGTGCGCGCGCCCCTTGTTGCGGTCATACCCCTGCACCTCGCCGCAAACCCACACCGCGCGCGGGAAGCCGGACGTGACAACGTCGCGGAGCATGGCATTGAGTTCGGAAATCGTGAAGGCTGTGCTCGTTGTCATCTTAATCACCCGCCTCCGTTGGAACCGGGATTTGCAAAGCGGCGACGATCCCGGATTTCAACAAATTAAATTTTTCGGTCATGGCTTCATACTTTCTGTCGAGGACAACCGCATGGGCGTGATCTTGCTGGTCAAGGCTTGAATCATATAAAGCCTTACAATCCCGATGCTCATCAAAGGCCGTATTGAAAGCCTGCACACACTGCGCATACCCCTCAAACCCGCAAGGAACAGGTGCGGTCAGGTCAAGTTTACGGCTGATGATACGGCGCTGTTCCATGACATAAACACGCTCCAGGTTGGCCTCTATTTCCTTCCGGAAAACAACTGTCCGCGACAACGCTTTTGCGCAGAACAAGCCCGCCCATGGCCAGCCCCTGGTCATACGGCATCGAGCTTTAACGTGATCCCCACCGGGCAGTGATCTGAACCCAGGACATCTCCGAGGATAAACGCATGGCTCAGCGCCGGCAATAAGGCCTGGTCAATGAAACAATAATCAATGCGCCACCCGACATTACGCGCCCGCGCCCCTGTCTTGAAATCCCACCAGGAATAATGCCCGCCGTCAGGCGTAAAATGACGAAAAGTGTCGACATACCCCGCGTCAAGGAAGCGCGTCACCCAGGCCCGCTCTTCGGGCAGGAAGCCGGTGTTCTTCACATTCTCTTTAGGCCGTGCCAGATCAACGGGCTGATGGGCCGTATTAACATCCCCGACAATGACCACATGCCGCCCCTGACGCCGAAAGGCTTCGGCCTTTTTCAGGAAAAGCTCATAGAACGCCAGCTTGAAAGGCACCCGTTTGTTCCCCGCCCCGCCGTTAGGATAATAAATATTAAAAAGGACAAAGTCACCCATATCCAGGATAAGGGTGCGACCTTCACTGTCAAACACAGCGTCGCCCAACCCTTGCGCGACCGACAACGGCTCCTGCCGCGTATAAACAGCCACACCGCTGTATCCTTTTTTCTCCGCCGCGCACCAGCATGCGCTATAGCCAGGGACCTGCAGCAACGCCGCATCGAGCTGTTCCGGCGCCGCTTTGGTTTCCTGCAGGCAAAGGATGTCGGGGTTCTCTTTCTTAAACCAGTCGAGGAAGCCCTTCTTCTGGACAGCCCGTATCCCGTTAACATTCCAGCTGATCAACCGCATGGCATCACCTGCAACCTCATCATTAGCGCATCAAAAGAAAACGCTCCGAAGTATCCCGCAGGACACCACAGAGCACCAAAAAACACGATGGTACCATCATCATGATCAAAACCAAGTTAGACGGACTTGCGATTGATCTTGGCAAAAGTGCCCAACACCCTTTCCAGCAGTTCACTCCAGGCCACATTATATGCCTTATCAAAATAGACCGTCTGTTCCACGTCAACGCCATTGATCTCGCTGATCTCAATGCCCGCCCTAAAACAAGGTTTGTTATCCGGAAATACCCCGATAGAACGGCACCAGCAAACTTCGCCTTTCATGGAAAAAACATCCTCACTGTTAGGCAACTGCAGATCTATCCAGAGAACATCACCTGGCTCAAGCGCCTTGGCTGTTTCAAAAGACAACCCGCACACCGAAATATCCTTCGAGAAGCCGGTGTAATCCTGCTCGCGGCCTTCCTGGATCTCTTCGTCCACCTTGAAGCTGACCTTGACACTGAAATCATAGGCAATACGGAATTTGAGCGTGGCATCGGTCGCGTAACGGCAGGACTTGCGTTTGTCGATCACGTTGCATTGTTCCATCGCGGTTCTCCAGGAGCTATATGTCTGACTAAATCTACATCACTATACCCATGAACAAATATATTGCAAAGGAATTCGCGGAGTTATACCCTCAGGAAGAAAGCCGCGAAACCCTTCACGGTGCGTGCGGTCAACGGAGCGAGCGCTTCCGCGTACTTGCCCTGAGAATACTGGATAATGCCCAGCGCGTTTGTGTGCTCTCCTGGCATGACCGTGATCGGCAACGGAACCGCGATCATGCCCATGTATTTGGCATAGGTGTGCAAGGCCTGGAGGCAAAGGTCTGCCCCGCCCTCGGTATTCCCGGCCGAGGTGAACGCCGCGAACTTCTTGCCGGCCAGCCCGCCCTCGTACCATATCTTCCCGGTAGAATCCATGAACGCTTTCATTGAAGCCGAAACATTGCCAAAATATGTCGGGGACCCCATGATAATGCCGTCAGCCTTGAGCATCGCTTCGCCCGTCGCGAGGGGCACCGCGCGCATCGCATGGACGTTGGCTTGTGCCTCTGGCGTAAGCCCCGGCTTCTCGACCCACCCCTGGTCTGCGGTACGCCAGAGCGTGACATTGGCTCCCAACACTTTAAATTCTTCCTCAAATTTCTTGGCCACCAGATAATCATTGCCGCACACACTGTGAAATATGATCATGATATTCATAAGTCCAACTCCTGTCCTGTTCCGACTACCGGATTAACGCATACGCCAAACTGATCAAGACCACCGCATAAGGCAAGGACATCATGAACATCCGTCCGTAAGACAATCCAATATGCCGGGCCATGGCGCTCGTCAGAAGAAAAAGAAAGGCCGCCTGACCATTGGGTGTCAGGATCGAAAAGATATTGGTCCCGGCATTGATAAGAAGCGCAATCTTGTCAAACTGAATACGGTCAATGACCCCCTGCGTCAGGGCATTGTGTGCCTGATGGATATAGATACTGGCCACAAAAACATTATCGCTCACCGCCGAAAGGATGCCGCTGGCCAGAAAGAACGCATACAACTGCCCCTTGCCTTCAAACTGCAACGCCAGGCGCGTGATCGGCTCAAAAAGGCCCAGCGATTCGATCATGGCCACGATCACAAAGAACACCACCAGCAGTGCGGCAAAAGGCATCGACTCCTCAAATGACCGCCCGATCTCCTGCTCGCTCGTCTGGCCTGTCAAGACCGGCAAGGTGATCAACAGGCCAAGGCCGATGATCCCGATCGGCGCCATCTGCCAGGCCAACGCCAGCATGAGGCAGACCAGCGCCACCAGCATGATCCCCATCCTGACCGGATGCGCCGCATCATTCCTGGCGAGCAACGCCGCCGACTTCTGCTCGATCGCTGCCGCCACATGATCGGAAATCTGATACCCGAATCCAAAGGCCCGCACACGCCAGAATTCAAGGCTGAAACAAAGCACGATCCCGGCCAGCTGGAGCGGGATCGAGAAATGCGCCATTTTCATATAAAAGTCCTGAAAACCCCACCCGGCATACTTGGCAATAAGGATATTCTGCGGTTCGCCGATCAGGGTGGCCACGCCGCCGATGGCTGTGCCCACCGCTCCGTGCATCAAAAGGTTCCTCAGGAAACCATTGAATTCTTCAGCATCACCGGTGGATGTGAGCTCCACGGACACATAAATTTCCCTGATAGCCACACAAACACTGATCATGACCGCCAGGACGGTCAAGGCATCGAGCCACGCGGACAGGAATGCCCCTGCGGCAAGAAAGATCAGGCTCAGGGCGATCTTGTTCCGGATCGCCGCAAAAAGCTTCATGAACAGCCAGGCCAGGAAAGGCTGCATGAAATGGATGGCCGGCACCATGAACATCAGGAGCATCAGCACATCGATGTTGTTGGTGACTTCTTTCATCACATGCGCCGAAGACGTCATGTTGAGCGCCAACACTTCCAGCGCCAGCAGTCCACCGGGGAAAAGGGGATACGCTTTCAGGGACATGCCCAGGATAAGCAGGAATTCAACCAGTACCACCCAGCCCGTGATGAAAGAGCCGGCTGAAAAATATAACAGCACATTGCCCGCCAGGAAGCCAACGATGAGTTTCTTGTACCAGGCTGGGGCAGAACCCATGAAGAGCGTGCCGCCGTGCGTGAGGGTCTTGATCATGATACGCCTTCCGGTGTGCTATTCAACCTTTGTGGCGGCAATGTCGAGGTTCGCTATGCCCAGGGCCGACAGGATATCCAGGACATCCACAACGTCCCGGAACCGCGTCTGCTGGTCGGAACGCAGGTAGACGTTCAGGGAAGGATTTTCTTTCTTCAACGCCGCTATCTTGCTTTTTAATTCTTTCAGCGTCACCACTTTATCATCCAGATAAACCATCCCCTCGCTCGTGACGGAAACAACGGACTGCGACTGTTTGGCCCGGCCTGTATCACGGGGTTCAGCACCTTTTGAATCCGGCAGTTTGACCTTGATGCTCGACTGGTACATGAGCGGTGTGGCCAGCATGAAAATAACCAGCAACACAAGGATCACATCCGTAAAGGGGGTGATATTGATGTCGGTGACCAAAGGGCGTGTGCGCGGACGCCTTTTCATGCCCTGACTCCCGTCAGAAGGTCGCGCGCCTCAGAGGCGGCCAGGTCCATGTCCATCACAAAACGCTCGATGCGGCTCTGGCAATAATTAAAAGCAATGACCGCCGGGACAGCGACACAGAGCCCTACGGCTGTACAAACCAGCGCCTCGGCAATGCCGTTGATGACCACACCCATCCCGCCGCTGCCCTGCGTGGAAATATCATGAAAAGCGCGGATGATCCCCAGCACCGTCCCGAAAAGGCCGATGTAAACCGCCGTGCTCCCGATGGTGCCGATGATGGCCGTGCGGCGTTCAAGTTTGATCGTCTCGATGGTGATCTGACGTTCCATGGCATTGTCCATGATCTCGCCCGGGCTGTTGCGCAGGGCAAGGCCGGTGCCGACAACGGCGGCATACGGCGTTTCCGTATGCTGGCATATCTCCTGCGCCTTGGCAAAATTACCCCGGCGGATCTGCCCGGCAATATCCATCATGAAAATATCCCGGGTCAGACGCGACGAGCGATAATACAGGATAGCGCGTTCTAAAATAACCGCCAACGACAGCATCGACAGCAACGACAGGACAATGACCGTGCCCCCGCCCATGTGAAGCATTTGCCAGAGTGACATGAAAACTCTCCCCTTGAAAGTAGCCTAATAAGAAAACGATGAAGGAACTCTAGCAAAAAGAGGGCTTGGCGTCAATGGAAAGGGGGAATAATAAGGCCCCCGGGATTTGTCGCCCCGGAGGCCTTATCTGGATGCCAACAGGCTTTTGGCCTGGTGATTACTTCTTGACTTCTTCGCCGATGATCTGCATGTCCGTGAAAGACTTGATCACGAAGAATACGGACACCGCGAAGAACCCGATGGCGAGAGCCATATTGAGTGCCGCGCTCAACTGCAGGGCGATCTCGATGGCCAGCAAACCAAACAGGGTGGTGAACTTGATGATCGGATTCAAGGCCACCGAAGACGTATCCTTGAAAGGGTCGCCAACGGTGTCGCCAACAACCGATGCCGCATGCAATTCGGTACCTTTTTCACGCAGGTTGACCTCAACGACCTTCTTCGCATTGTCCCACGCGCCGCCGGCATTGGCCATGAAAATAGCCTGATACAGCCCGAACAGCGCGATGGAAATAAGGTACCCGATGAAGAAATACGCATTCAGGCACGCGAAAGACAAGGTGGCAAACAAGACCGCCAGGAACAAATTGATCATCCCCTTCTGCGCAAACTGCGTGCAGATCTCGACAACCTTCTTGCTGTCTTCGGTCGATGCTTTGTCCGACCCTTCCAGCTTGATGTTCTTCTTGATGAATTCCACCGTATGGTACGCCCCGGCCACAACAGCCAGCGTTGACGCGCCCGTAAACCAGTAGATCATCGCGCCGCCGAGCATAAGCCCCAGCAGGAAAGGCGGATACAGGACAGACAGGAACTGGATGTTCGTTGTCAGCCCGGCCGTCAGGATCATGATGATCGAGAAGATCATGGTGGTTGCGCCAACAACCGCGGTGCCGATCAATACCGGTTTGGACGTGGCCTTGAACGTGTTGCCCGCGCCGTCATTGGACTCGAGGTAATGCTTGGCTTTCTCAAAATCAGGCGTAAAGCCAAAGTCCTTCTTGATCTCCGCCGGAGAAACCTTCTCGATGAGCGACAGCTCATAGATCGACTGCGCGTTATCCGCGACCGGGCCGTAAGAATCAACCGCGATCGTGACCGGGCCCATGCCCAGAAAACCGAACGCCACCAGACCGAAGGCAAAGATTGACGGGGCCAGCATCAGGACATCAAGCCCCAATCCGCTGATACCATAAGCAATCGCCATCAAGGCCGCGATCGTAAGCCCCATCCAGTAAGCACTGTAATTACCGGTCACAAGGCCCGCGAGGATGTTCAGCGACGCGCCGCCTTTTTTGGACGATTCGACGATGTTCTTGACGAACGCTGATTCCGGTGATGTGAAGATCTTCACCAGTTCAGGGATAACAGCACCGGCGATCGTGCCGCAGGTGATGATCGACGCGAGCTTCCACCACATCGTGCCATCGCCCATGGTCGGGATCAGCACATACGATGCCGCGAACGTGAAAACAATGGAAACCAACGACGTGATCCAGACCAGCGATGTCAACGGATCCTCAAAGTTCATTTCCTTGGCACCGGCATAACGGGCTTTGGAAATTTGCTCATTAAGCCAATAAGAGAACGCACTGGCGATGATCATGAGCAAGCGCATGACAAAGATCCAGACCAGGAGCTGAACCTGCACCAGCGGCTCTTTGACCGCCAGCAGGATAAAGGAAATGAGCGCCACACCCGTAACGCCGTACGTTTCAAAACCGTCGGCCGTCGGACCAACGGAATCGCCGGCATTGTCGCCCGTGCAATCGGCAATGACACCCGGATTGCGCGCATCGTCTTCCTTGATATTGAACACGATCTTCATCAGGTCAGAACCGATGTCCGCGATCTTGGTGAAAATACCACCGGCAATACGCAGAACAGAAGCGCCGAGCGATTCACCGATGGCAAAACCGATAAAACACGGCCCGGCATACGACGGATCAATGAAGAGAAGAATGGCCAGCATGACCAGAAGCTCGGTTGAGATCAGGAGCATCCCGATCGACATTCCCGCCTGGATCGGAATAGAGTAAACAGGATAAGGCGAACCGGCGAGCGAGGCGAACGCGGAACGGGAATTAGCCATCGTATTGATGCGCATCCCGAACCAGGCCACACCGTAACTGCCCGCGATACCGATCAGCGAACAAATCAGGATCATCGCGACCTTGGCAAACTCCATGTGACGCAGCCAGCCGAAATACGCGATCATGACAATACCGACAAGCAACTCGAGGATCAAAAGGAACTTGCCCTGGGTGATCAGGTAGGTCTTGCAGGTTTCATAAATGAGCTCGGAAATATCTTTCATCGCCTTGTGGACCGGCATCTTCATGATGCTGACAAACTGCACCAGGCCAAACAGGAACCCGAACACGCAGATCAGGATGCCGTAGGTCAAAAGCGTCTTGCCATCAAGCCCCAGAAAAGAAACAGACGCGAGATTCGGCACAATAAGATCCGCTTCGCCCGCCCATGCCGATGTCAATCCAACGGCCAACAGCGCCAACGGTGACAAAAGCATCGGTTTTAAGAATTTCTTCACAAAACTTCCCATACAACATCCTCCTCTTAGATTTAATGCCTTGCCGTCAAGACCATCTACACGCATCCGGCGGTAAGGTAATGGATACTCTTCTTCATCAACCGCTAGCCGATGAAGAACTGGTTAATGTGAATTTAAAGAATATAACGCTGATAGGGCATCAAGTCTAGGGTAAAGATAAAAAATTTACCCCCATATTTTCGAAGACGGTTGCCTTGACAATAAAACATCATCTGGTAGTCTATGCTCATTGCATTTTATCCTGGCCTTATCAAGGAGCTCCCATGATCATCGGCGTTGTCAAAGAAACCATTCCCGGAGAACTCCGCTGTGCCCTGGTGCCTGCCGGCACTGCGAAACTGGTCAAAAAAGGTTGTGCGGTCATCGTCGAAACCGGCCTTGGCAACGCCGCCTGTATCTCCGACAATGCTTATACCGCCGCTGGCGCCGTGATCTCCGCCCGTACCGATGTCCTCCGCCAGGCAGACATCCTGCTGAAGGTGCGCAAACCCCTTATAGAAGAAGCCGGCCAGATCAAACCCGGATGCGTGCATATCAGTTTCCTGGACCCGTTCAATGAAAAAGACCTGATCCTTGCCCTGGCCCAGGCGCATATTTCCGCGGTCAGCCTGGAAATGATCCCGCGCACGACCATTGCCCAGAAAATGGATGCCTTAAGTTCACAGGCCAACCTCGCCGGCTATGCCGCGGTGGTGCTTGCGGCTGAACGCCTCAATAAAATATTCCCCATGATGATGACCCCCTCGGGCACGATCTCGCCAGCCCGTGTTTTTGTGGTCGGTGCCGGTGTTGCCGGCTTGCAAGCCATCGCGACCGCCCGGCGCCTGGGCGCACGTGTGGATGCTTTTGATACCCGCCCGGTCGTTAAAGAACAAGTCCAGTCACTGGGCGCTAAATTCGTTGAGATTGATCTGGGAGAAACCGGTCAGACCAAAGACGGTTACGCCAAAGCACTGACACCGGATCAGCTCGATAAGCAGCGCGCCGGCATGGCCAAGGTCTGCGCCCAGAGCGATGTGGTCATCACCACGGCCCAGATCTTTGGGATGAAAGCACCGGTCATCATCACCCGCGCCATGCTCAACGGCATGAAACCCGGCAGTGTTGTCCTTGATATGGCCATTGAATCCGGCGGCAATGTCGAAGGGGCTCGCTTGAATGAGGAAGTTGATATCAACGGTGTGCGTGTGATCGGCCCTGGCAATCTCGCATCACGCGCCAGTGTCAATGCCTCCGAGATGTTCAGTGCCAATCTGGTTAACTTTATTGAACATTTCTGGAATAAAGAAAAGAACATCTTTGTCCTCAACCAGGAAGACACGCTTATCCAAGGATGTCTGATCACCCATCAAGGGAAAGTTCTCAAATAAGGAGTGTTATGGAACAGCAGATCATCCCCTTTATTTACCTGTTGTATATTTTGGCCCTGTCGATCTTCCTGGGCTTCGCGCTGATCAGCCGGGTGCCGCCACTGCTCCATACCCCGCTCATGTCCGAGGCCAATGCGATCTCGGGGATCACCATAGTGGGGGCGCTCATCGCGGCAGGCTCCGGCGATGCCAATGCCCCGCTCACGATATTCCTGGGGACTGCGGCCGTGGCCATGGCCATGTTCAACGTGGTCGGGGGCTATCTGGTCACCGAGCGCATGCTCAAAATGTTCAAGGCCAAAGTTTCCGTTCATCCCGCTGTAACCGCAAAGGCAACATCATGAACCACCTTTCCTGGGTCAACTGCGTTTATATCATCAGCTGTATCCTGTTCGCGTTCGGTTTAAAACTCCTCGGCTCTCCTGAAACCGCGCGCCGCGGCAACTGGATGTCGGCCCTGGGCATGCTGCTCGCCGTGATCGCGACACTCACCGCGCGCGAGATCATTTCTTTCCAGTGGATATTGATCGGCGGGGTGATCGGCGCTTCGTTGGGAACGCTCGTGGCCTTGCGCGCCAGCATGACCCAAATGCCTGAAATGGTGGCCCTCCTGCACGGCTTTGGCGCGCTCGCCAGTGTATTTGTCGACTGGAGCGCGTATCACAACCATACGCCGGACAATGCGGTGGTCATCACGGCGATCTACCTGTCGATCCTCATCGGCGGGGTGACTTTTACCGGCAGTCTGGTTGCCTGGGGCAAACTCAGCGAACGCTTGCCCGGAAAGCCGCTCCTTTTTCCCGGCCAGCAGATGATCAGCATCCTTACAGCCGCGGCCATTGCACTTCTGGCGATCCCTTTTTTCCTGACTCCTGCGGCTTACCCGGTATTCCTGTGGATCCTGGGGTTGTCACTCATCCTGGGTGTTCTCTTGGTGATTCCCATCGGCGGGGCGGATATGCCGGTGGTGATCTCGGTCCTTAACAGCTATTCCGGGCTTGTGGCCTGCACCACGGGCTTTGTCATCAACAATGTCCTGTTGATCGTCGTTGGCGCACTCGTCGGGGCCAACGGGATCATCCTCAGTTACATCATGTGCAAGGCCATGAACCGCTCGCTCAACAATGTGCTTTTCGGCGCCTTTGCCCCGCGTGTCAAGAAAGCCGCCGGCACGGCCAAGGGCGAGGTCAAACCCATCAGTCCCCAGGATGCTTTCCTTATCCTTGAATCCGCGCGTTCGGTCGTTATTGCCCCTGGTTATGGCATGGCGGTTGCCCAGGCGCAACACGCCGTGCGTGAACTCGGAGAGCTCCTGGAAAAGAATGGTGCTGATGTGAAATACGCCATTCATCCGGTCGCCGGGCGCATGCCCGGCCACATGAACGTCCTTTTGGCCGAGGCCAATGTCCCTTATGATCAGCTCGTTGAAATGGAACACATCAATCCGCTGATGGACAATGTTGATGTCGCCATCGTGATCGGCGCCAATGACACCGTCAACCCGGCGGCCATCCACGACAAGACATCCCCCATCTACGGCATGCCCATCATTGAAACGTTCCGGGCCAAGACCGTCTTTGTGATCAAACGCTCGATGGCCTCAGGCTTTGCGGGCATCGAGAATGAATTATTCCTCTATGACAACACCCGCATGATCTTTGGCGACGCCAAAGATGTGGCGCAGAAACTTGTGGCGGAGTTCAAGGCGGGGAACTGACCGGCAGGGCCGCAGCAACTCCATTTTGCCCGATCAGCGCGGCAAGATTGGTCACCGGCTGCATATCCATGATCACAGGATCCAGGCCGGGAATAGACCCGTCAGGCAGCGGACCGCGATAGGCCGGAAATCGGATACGGACATCATCCCCGCCGGTGCGCAACGCGGTATTACGCGGATTAAGGTCAATACCGCCTTTATCAGGTGACTGTAGCGAACTTTCATTCGAAACCGACCGGGCAGAATAATCCTTTTCTGTCCCCTGGATCAAACCAAGTTCACGTCCCAGTTCAATGATATGCTCCGCCATATAGATCTTCCGAAGATAATGCCGCTGTGTCGCTGAATGTTCCGGAGAAATCCACACGCTTAGATCATCATAGCCATCTTCATCCATCCCAACAAAACCCTGACTCACATAATGCTTACCTAAGGCATAAGCCATATGTGTTATGCCGCCTTCAACCGTTCCAACAATATCGGCCGCTTCCATTAAATAAAGTATGCCTCGTTCATGCGGCTGTGGCACAGGCGATACCATGACAAAACTCAAGTATTGCTCAGGAATAAAATGTAAGATAGATTTTTCATCTTCAGAACGGTTAAATCCCAACCACCCTATACGATTCATATTAGGCATAAGAATGACAAAGAATCCCGAATCAATCAACTGTTGAACTTGCTTAGCACCGTAACGATACCCGTATTCCGACAAACCTTTTGTTTCTAACTCTCCACCAAACAGATTCAAAAATACAACTGGTCTTCGTTCGATATTCTTATCGGTCAATGTGGCCAAGAGGCTTCTTTTGTAATGAGCCTCAGAACCTGAAACTGTCGTCATATAATGACCATCTACCACCCGGTTGTTACCGGCCCCGTATGAAATACCAAGCCGATCCAAAAGATCAAACGCAGGCGCATATTGATTACCACTATTAATTGGGTCCAACACATCATTCCTCACATGGATAACATCGTACTCTTTGTGTCCATAGGCGTAGGGAGAATGGATATAAATAGCGGGGGGTTGTCTCTTGAGAACATCCTGGAACGCCTGTTCCGCCTTCTGTGAAAGAATTTTTCCATCAGCATCATAACGGTGAATAATCATGTCAGATTTCTCAGCGTCAAACAAAGGAGGAAATGTTAGCTGTATTCGCGGATGATTATATATCTCCGTCCGCTTCGTATAAATGTATATCTCGAGTTCCGGGTTATATTCCAACAGCGCTTGAACGAGTGATCCATTGCGTATGATCTCATCTCCTATACCTTCATCCAAATTATGGACAAACAGTACCTTTTTCTTGCCGATCTTAAGAATTGCCTCAACTTTCTTATGAACATCCACCTTCTCTTTTTCACCGACATCCGGTTCTTTGGCATCAATCAAAGGGATAAGTTTTTCAAGGTTTTGTCGAAAATCATCTAAAGATATATCCTTATATATGTTATTTCTGATCAGCAAATCCCAAAACCTGTCAACCCGTCCATGAACACGTGAACTCATCTCAGCAAAGATCTTCAACTGCTCAAGCGATAGTGACGCCCCATGAAACCCAATCAATCCTCCTAACTGATAATAGATAAAGCTATGCGGCGAATGATCCAAATTAAGCAGGATCGTCTTGATTACAGGCCAATATTCAAAGAAACTATCGCCGTAATGCTCCTTTAACCGATTAAAACCACTGTTCATTAAAAACCCCATTTTGGTCGCATTCGACTCCTTAAAAAGAAGCTTAAAAATGTCTCCTATCTCATCAATAAACATGTCACCAAAATCTTTCTTAACTTCAAGTAAGAGCTTATAATATCTGCCAGGACTCTTGCTCGCCGACAGAATCCCAAATTCTTTCAAATCATCCCAATATCGCGGCAATTGATCACCAAACACATCAACGGCAATCTCCCATATTCCCCAAAAGTCGCGACCCGGATCACTTTCGGCCGCCATGGCCCAATACATAGCTTCCAATTCATCCAAGATGCGGCGCACGTCTTCACGGGAATGAATTAAATACGGTTTTAATGTTTTTAATGAAGCTAATGCCCACCCAGCACCATTATTACGTTCGCGGGCGAACCCTATCGAGCTTTGAATCAGCTTGAGCCCCAATTCAGGGAAATACTCAAGGTATTCCTCATGGGAATAACCATCAAACGGCATCCCGCCATTGGTCGTAAAGAATGGCTCTCCCCATTGGAGTACGGTAGCAACAGTATCAACCACCTCATAACCGTAACGATTTAAAATATCTTCTATCAACTGTTTTTTATCATCCGGTAGTTCTTTATATAACGCTTGGGCATAAAATTCATTCTTAAAAGCGGTCTCAGTTCTGTTATTAACACCCCGTTTAGCCCGTAACGCCAATATTATTTCCTCTGCCGTCATAGATACCGGAACGCCTCCCAAGCCATCGATAAAGCGGTACTTTTTCATGGCAGAATCATTTTTCTTCTTTCCATCTTTCCTGAGCGATCCTGACTTCTTACCCGCGATAACGGATGCCTGAACCGCAATCTTGGTAGCTCTTGCCGCCTTCGCCGCGACATCCCCCGGCGTTTGTGATTCATCGATCCGCCCATACTTCTCCACCACACCACCGGAAAAATATTTGCGCGGGATCACGGTTTGGGAGACATCATCGTAATCTTCTTTGATAAAGTTATAAACGCCCCGTTTAAACGCCTCCAGGTACTGTTGATAAATCTTCTGGTTGATCTGCTTATCCTGGGTATCAACTCCTGCGGTCCTGTTGTGATCGATGTAAATATCCTGCAGGACACTACCAGCCACATGGCGCTTGTACCAGGTGGCGAGGATCACGGCGTTGGATATCTGGCGCAGACGCGCAAACGACTTGCCGGTATTGACCTCCCGCTCGATCTCGGGAATGATAACCTCACGGATAATTTCTTTGGCGATATCGCTCAGCGGCGTCAGATCCTCCGCGCGTGTCTCCCCCAGCCCGTGCCGGGTGTGGCCCTGATTGGCCGCCAACGCCAGATAATCATTTTCCAGCATCACCTTATGGTGACTCCCGGTCACAAAGACCGATGTCCCGCTGACATAGACCGACGCCCTGTCCGGGATGATCCAGACCTTGTGAAAAGTATCCATCGGGATCTCGTTGGTCCCGTAACGCTGCCGCGTTTTATCCCTCACCCGTTTCCAGAACGCACGCCCCAAATCTTTCTCGGGATACATCAGGCTGGCTGTCAATTGCTTGAGAAGATAATCCTGCGCCAAAAGGTCCCGCCCTATTTCGGTTGCGCCAAACCCCGGCGGAATGATGCGGTCTTTTTCGTAAGGGCTGAGATTAACCCACATCTCATCTTCGGGCACCGTCATGGCCGCAAAGAAATATTTGATCAGGTGGTTGGATTCATCCCGAAGACTTTCTTCTTTGAGATTATCATCCCCTGGATGCACCATGAAATCAAACCGGAACGGATCTTCAGGATACACGGTCATCCCGATCATCAGGGCAGGATCATAGGCAGGGGTTAAACCAACCATCGCGCCAGGCGGCGGTAAGCCAAGGAGCGTTCCACCCGCCGGCCCAACCTGTTGCGCCTGCGCCTGGGATAAACCCAATGGAAGAACCGACTGACCGACAAAGGCGATCAAAACCGCCAAAAGCAGTGTTTTCTTAAGGAAGAAATATTTTTTAAAATGAAAATGATGCATCGCTAACCGCCTCGTGCCGTAACAGGTGCGATGCCCAGAAAGTTGGGCAGATCATTCATGGGCTGAATGTCGATGATAACCGGCGCCACCCCGGCTGAGCCCCGATATTTCTCCAGCATCGCCGGGTCAAAATGAAAGAATGTCCCTGCATCAGAAGCATCCACCTGCATGACCTGAGCGACAGGGTTCAAATCAATACCGCCTGAATCATTTGACGACTTGTCCGCCATCTTCCGATTAATCTTATCCAGTTCACCTGGGACCTTGTTCTTTAAATCTTCAGGTCCATCAACCAATACTGTCTGCATACCAACCTTCTGGGCAGGTACTGTATCTTTTTGACTTGCTCCGATCGACACAAAAGCTTCAGCTGGGAAAGGAACTTTCGCTTGAATCTTCCGATAAAAATCAAGGGCAGGCTTCCCAACCCCCATATTCTCCTGGGTAAATATAAAATCAAAAATCTCCTCAAGCCCAAGCGCCTTTAAGACACGCGCCACATGAGCGTCGCTGGCATTAGACCCAAGCACAAGATAATACGACTGTTTCAATCCTTTCAATAAAGCAATCATGTCTTGTTCCGGTTTCAACAAACCTTCCACGTCAATCTCATCCACCTTGGCGTTAAACGCAGAACTGTTCAGGTTGAATGCCCGGACAACCCCGCTTAAAGATTGATTATTATTCTCATCAAAATAGGCGTTCTTCACTTCTTTTGCTGAATATTCAGCGGCCTTGGAAAGCTTGAGCAAAATCCGATATTTCCGACCCCACACCTTGCTTGAATGATAAAGAGTATCCCCCAGATCAAAGATCAGCACTTTTACAGGCATCTTGCTGCGAGGTTCCAGGCTTGAATTGTCTTTAATAGAAGATGGTTTTTTCTCTTTAGGAATATTATTTACCCTGACACTCATCAAGACTTGCTTGCGCACAGGAAGCCCTGCCGCATCAAACGCATTGACCATACTCATATCACCAGGATAAATATTAACACCCCCCGCAAAATACTTCCGGGGGATCGTTGCCTCGGTGGCGGGGTCGTATTCTTCGCGGATAAGGTTATACGCGCCTTTCTTGAATGACGCGACGTAGCGTGACCATATCTTTGCGGACTCTTTCGGGTCATCGATATTGACACCGGCGACTTTATTCTGGCCGACGTAGAAGCCGAGCGGGGATTGGTGGATCGCGCCCATGACTTTCTTTTTGTACCAGGCGGCCAGGATCAGGGAGTTGTAGACCTGCCGGAGCTGGGCGAAGTTTTGGCCTTCGTTGACTTCTTTTTCAAGGACAGGGAGGATGATGGTGCGGATGAGGGCTTGGGCAAGGTCTTCCCCCCGTCCATCCCCTTCCCACGAGGGGGAGGGTGACGTTGGAGACGCTGTATTATTCTTCGCGGCCAGATAATCGGATTCGAGCATGACCTTCAGGCGGGATTCGACCACGTAGGCGACGGCTTCTTCGGGGCGATGGTTGCCGGCAGGCTTGGGTTTTTCGTAAACCTTAGCCACAGCTGGAACGATCCAGACTTTATTGAACGTATCAATGGGGATATCGGTTGTCCCGAACTTCGCCTGGGCCTGTTTGTAGATCTCATCCCAGAACTTCTTGCCCAGGCTATCCTCAGGGTACATCAAACTGGCGGTGATCTGTTTCAACAGATAATCCTGCGCCAGAAGGTCGCGCCCCATTTCGGTCTGGCCAAAAGCTTCGGGCACAATGCGGTCTTTTTCATACGGGCTGAGATTCACCCAGAGGTCCTTTTCAGGCACCGTGAGCGCGGCGAGGAAATATTTTATCAGGCGAAGGGCATCATCCCCCGTCCCTTCCCCTTTATCCAGAATAAAATCAAACCGAAAAGGATCCCCCGCATAAACCTTGACGCCGGTAAGGGTGGTCGGATGAAAAACAGGGCTCAACCCCACCCTGGCTCCCGGCACCGGCAATCCCAACACCTCTTGTGCCGACACCTGCCCCAACGGAAATGCCATGACATTCAACAAAAATGCCACCAGCATGACCCAGGGAACAATCCGCTGTCTCAGTGTTTTATTACGCTTTAAAGCCACATGATCTTCCCGATGGTTCAACGAATCACAACGATGAAGAAAGTATATACTATATTTTTACATGAGGCAAAAAATGAGGCGGGAAAGTTTTGATGGAACGTTATTCGGTCGAAACCGTCTTGCTTTGGTCGAGGGCACCTTTCATGGTGTGCCAGGCAAGGATGGCGCATTTGACGCGGCTGGGGTATTTCCAGATGCCTGAAAATACCGTAAGTTTCCCCAGATGATGTCCGGGAACGGCCGGATCAAGTTCGCGGGTGACAAGTTTCCTGAATTCTTCAAAAAGACTGGCGGCTTCCTCAACGGTCTTGCCTTTGAGCGCGGCGGTCATCATCGAACCGGATGCCTTGGAAATCGCGCAGCCGTCTCCATAGAACGCAGCTTCCTGCACAATGCCCTGATCAACTCTCAAGTACACATTCAAATGATCGCCGCACAAGGGGTTATAGCCTTCGGCTTCATGGGTGCACGGTGACAATTTAAGGAAATTGCGCGGGCGTTTGTTGTGTTCCAGGATAACCTGCTGGTACAACTCATCGTCATGGGCTGTCATTGAAAAACCTCGATGATCTTGTGGAGCGCCCGGGCAAAGACATCAAGCTCTTCGCGTGTGTTATAAAAAGCCAGCGATGCGCGCGCGGTCGCGGGCACCCCGAAACGTTTCATGATCGGCTGGGTGCAATGATGCCCGGTGCGGATCGCCACCCCTTCACGGTCAATGAGCGTCCCGATATCATGGGCGTGAATATCTTTCATCACAAAAGAAAATATGGGTGCCTTTTCCCTGGCCGTGCCGATCAGCCTTAACCCCGGGACACCGACCAAAAGCTTGTTGCCATAGGCAAGCAATTCCTTCTTATACGCGCGCACCTCGTCCCAGCCGAGCGCCTTGACATAGGCAATAGCTTCACCCAAAGCAATCACGCCGGCGATATTGGGCGTGCCTGCCTCAAATTTATGCGGTAAACGGTTATAGATCGTCTTTTCAAAAGTGACGCTCAGGATCATGTCGCCGCCGCCCTGGTATGGCGGCATGGCTTCGAGCAGTTTCTCCTTGCCGTAGAGGACCCCCACCCCCGTCGGACCGTAAAGCTTGTGCCCCGAAAAAACCAGAAAATCGCAATCCCAGGCCTGCACATCAATGGGTTCATGGGAAACACCCTGGGCCGCATCGACCAGGACCAAAGCCCCGGCCGCGTGCGCGGCGGCTATAATGTCGCTGACAGGATTGACCGTGCCGAGAGAATTCGACACATGGACAATAGAAACAAGCCTGGTCATCGGCGAAAGAAGCTTGCGGTAAGCCTCCATATTCAGCTCGCCTTGGTCATTGACCGGAATGACCTTGAGGATGCACCCCGTGGCCTCGCGGAGCATCTGCCAGGGGACAATATTGGCATGGTGCTCCATCTCGGAAAGGATCACCTCATCCCCGGCCTTGATGAACGTACGCCCATAACTGAACGCCACCAAATTGATAGCTTCGGTCGCGCCTTTGGTGAAAATGATCTCAAAATTATTCCTGGCGTTGAGGAATGCCCGGACTTTCTCACGGCTGGACTCATACTGCGCGGTCGCTTCCTCGCTCAAATAATGGACGCCCCGATGAATATTGGCCGTGCGATGGCAGTAATGGGCATGCGTCGAAGCAATGACCTGGCACGGCTTGAACGTCGTGGCCGCATTGTCAAAATAAATGATCGGCTTTGCATCACGGCCGCGGGTGGAAAGATTGGGGAAATCCTGGCGTATCTTCTGAATATCAAACACGTGCCTATCCTCCCGGACAACGCTTGTCCGCCTTGATCTATCTTTATAATAAGCCCAAACGCTGGCCGACTTCCGTACGCAGCCCGTCGTGCCTGATCTGCCCCAGTACATCCTGGAGAAAGCCGCGTACCAGTAAATCCACCGCCGCCGCCCGCGCAATTCCGCGCGCCTGCAGATAAAAGATCTGCTCCTCATCGATCTGGCCGATGGCCGCGCCATGCGAACATTTAACATCATCAGCGAAGATCTCAAGCTGGGGCCTAGCTTCGACCCGTCCGGCCGCGCCAACAATCATATTCTTGCTCAACTGATAGGCCCGCGTCAGCTGGGCGTCACGGCGCACCAGGATGCGGCCCAGAAACCCCGAACACGCCTGATCACGCACAATGCTTTTGTAAAGCTGGTTGCTCGTCGTTGAAGGTGCCGCATGATCCACATGCGTATGGCTGTCGGCCCGCTCGCTGCCAGAAAGATCATGCAAGCCGTTAATAAAAGCTTCGGCGCCCTCACCCGCCATCGTCACACTCAAATCATCGCTGACCATCCGCCCGCCGTGCGTGACATAAAAAGAACGCAAGACACTGTCTTTGGCCTGCGTCACCACCAAACGGCTGGCGCATGAGCCACCGGGCCCCGCCTCGACCACACGCACAAGCTCAAGCTTCGCGCCCTCCTCGAGGATGACCTCAACCGATGAATCGGACAAAATGCCGGCAACAACAGCCTCTGCCCCTGCCTCGACATGGATCACGGCCGAAGCGCCATGATCGACCAGGCGCACCACGGCCATCGGCATCGATCGGCGGGAGATACGGAACATCTGCTGCTTGTCAGTGCTTTCAACTGTCATATTATTTGATCAACCAGTCGTAACCTTTATTTTCAACTTCAAGTGCCAACCCGGGTCCGCCGGTCTTGATGATCCGTCCATTATAAAGGATATGCACAATATCCGGCTTGATATAATCCAGCAGGCGCTGGTAATGCGTGATCACGACCATGGCATTGTGCCGGGTGCGCAGGCTATTGACCCCGTGCGCCACGATCTTCATGGAATCAACGTCCAGGCCGGAATCCGTTTCATCAAGGATAGCCATCCGGGGATTCAATACCGCCATCTGCAGGATCTCGTTGCGCTTCTTCTCGCCGCCGGAGAAATCCACATTGACCGCACGGTCGATATATTTGTTGTCCATTTGCAGGACCTTCATCCTGGTACGGATGAACGCATCAAAATCGATCGGATCAAGCGCCTCGATCCCGTGATGCCGGCCAACGGCATTGTACGCGGCCCGCAGGAATTCTGACGTCGGGACACCGGGGATCTCGACCGGGTACTGAAAAGCCAGGAAGAAACCTTCGCGGGCGCGCTCGTCGGGGGTCATGCCCTTGATGTCCGTCATCTGGCCATTGATCTCCAGCTCAACACAGCCGCTATCGATGCTGTATTGCGGATGCCCGGCGATCACCTTGGAAAACGTGCTCTTGCCCGAACCGTTGGGCCCCATGACCGCATGCACTTCTCCGGCATTGACCTCAAGGTTCAACCCTTTAAGGATTTGATTCCCGTTAACACTAGCGTACAGATCTTTGATCTTCAACATAAAACCCTTTCACCTGAAAAACAAGCCGCCTAACCGACGCTGTTCTCCAGTTTCATTTCAAGCAGCCTTACCGCTTCCACTGCGAATTCCAGCGGGAGGGTTCTAAAAACTTCCTTGCAAAACCCGTTAATCACCAGGGCTACAGCTTCTTCCTTGTTCAACCCGCGGGACTGAAGGTAAAATATTTGTTCCGCGCTTATCCTCGACGTTGTGGCTTCATGCTCAACGGTGGCTGTATTATTCTGGACCTGAATATCCGGGAACGTGTTGGCACTGCAATTGTTGCCAACCAGCATGGAATCGCACTGCGAAAAATTTCTGGCATGCGTCGCCCCGGGCATGATCTTGACAAGCCCGCGGTAACTGTTGTGCGCCTGATCGGACGATATCCCTTTGGCGATGATCGTACTGCGCGTGTTCTTGCCGATATGGATCATCTTGGTGCCCGTGTCGGCATCCATGCGATTATTGGTGAGCGCCACCGAATAAAATTCACCGACCGAATCATCGCCCATCAGGATACAGCCGGGGTATTTCCAGGTGATCGCACTGCCGGCCTCAACCTGTGTCCACGCTATCTTCGACCGCACCCCCAGGCATTTACCGCGCTTGGTCACAAAGTTGTAAATGCCGCCCTTGCCATTCTTGTCGCCGGCATACCAGTTCTGCACCGTCGAATATTTGATCTCGGCATCATCGAGCGCGATCAGCTCAACCACCGCCGCATGCAACTGGTTCTCATCGCGCACCGGCGCGGTACAGCCCTCGAGGTAACTCACATAAGCCCCCTTGTCCGCAATGATAAGGGTGCGTTCAAACTGCCCGGTCCCCTTGGCATTGATGCGAAAATATGTCGACAATTCTACAGGGCATCTCACCCCCGGCGGGATATAACAGAATGATCCATCCGTAAACACCGCCGCATTCAATGCCGCAAAGAAATTGTCTCCGGCAGGGACGACACTCCCGAGATATTTTTCGATCAGGTCCGGGCGCGAGCGCACCGCCTCGGAGATCGGGCAGAAAATAATGCCCAGCTTCTCCAGGTCTTTCTGATGCGTTGTGCCGACAGAAACGCTATCGAAGACCGCATCCACCGCTACCCCGGCCAGCCGTTTTTGCTCGCCCAGAGGGATGCCAAGCTTTTCAAAAGTCTTCACAACCTCCTGATCCACTTCTTCCATGCTCGAAAGGCCGGCCTTCTTCTTCGGGGCAGAATAATAGCAAAGATCCTGATAATCGATCGGCGCATACTGAAAATTCGCCCAATGCGGCTCTTTCATCACCTGCCAGCGGCGATACGCCTCCAGACGACGGTTCAGCATGAACAGCGGTTCATTCTTTTTGGCGGAAATAAACGCAATGATGCCTTCATTCAGGCCTTTGGGTGCTGTGTCAGCATCGACATCCGTGATGAAGCCGTACTTGTAATCTCCGGCTCCCTTCACGTCAGCTGTTTCATCTTTAGTAGGGTGATCTGCCATAACGTCCAAAGCCTGGCTCAGGCCATCTCCACCACAATGTCCGGGCTGTACTGATCCTTAAGGATATTCTGAATCGCAAACAATGTGCCCATGGCCGCATGCGGGCAGCAACCGCAAGCGCCCTGATAACTGATCGTCAGGGTATTGGCCTCCAAAGAAACAACCTCAAGATCTCCCCCATCACGTTGCAAGGCGGGGCGGATCGTTGAATCAAGGATGGCATTGATCCGCGCCAATTCACCCGACAGGGGAACACCACCGCCGGCTTTGTTGACAGTAACATCGAAATCGGGGTTGTGCGACGGGATATTCTTCAGGATCACAGCCTTGACCTCTCGCTCCAGCTGATCCCAGTCCGACGCTCCTGCGCGGGTCACCGTAATGAACTTGCCTGAGAAATACAATTCCGAAACCCCCTCCAACGCCAGCAAACCAGCGGCCAGCGGTACTGCCGCCGCATCTGCCGGCGAACGAAAAATAGCACTATCGGTCATTTTAACCGGGACGCTCAGAACGAACTTCAACGCATCCGGATTCGGTGTCGGCTGGACAGTTACAGCATATCCCATATCATCTCCTTAAATTATCAATCATTGAACAAGTATCATACCGCCGGAAACAGGTGGCGTCAAACAACGAATTCACGGCACACATACGCGGCAAACGGGAAGGCGCACGTGAACGCGGGCGAAACAGCGTTCAGGATATGGACCGAAATCTTATCCGCTTCGACCACAAAATCCTGCACCAAAGCCCGTCGGTGCCGATCGAGCAACTGGGCACGGATCCCGGGGCGCGTGAATTCTCCAAAACCATTGGGATCGATCGCAGGGATCAACTTCTGCGCCAGGCTGATAAAATACTTCCGTTCATACTTGCGCATTTCTTCAATGGCCAGGTCGCGAAACCCGAAATTGTTCCCCATAAAGAGTCGGGCCTCTTCGCACAGGATCTCGGCCATCTCGCCAGGATGGAACCGGTGCGTCAGGGCATAATTCTCTCGCCAGAAAGCCGGTATTGCTGTCGGCCCTATCTTGATCGTTCCGTCGACAGTTTTTGTAAAATGCACCCCCAGGAACGGGTTCTTCAAGTTCGGAACCGGATATACATTCATATGGACATCCGTCTTGTTCCTGGCGTATTTCAGATAAAGCCCCTTGAAAGGGATCATCGTATAGGCCTGGCCCAATCCATAATCATGCGCCACCCGGTCGGCATAAAGTCCGGCACAATTAATGATTTTCTTCCCGGCATACTCACCTTGATTCGTCATGACCGTCATCCCGCTGTGGCGCAGGAAACGTGCTTCAAACACAAATTCAACACCCGCGTTCATCAGGTCATCCTTGAGCGCGACAAGGATATCCAGCGGATCAACACTCGCCGTGTCCGGCGAATAAAGCGCTTTCTTGTGCGTGAATATCCCCGGTTCATGCACGCGCGCCTCGGCGGCATCAATCAGCGACACATTCGACCCGTTGCGCTGACCCCGCCGCTCCAGCTCTTGCAGTAAGGCAAGCTCCGCCGCATCCATGGCCACGACCAGCTTGCCGCAGACGTTAACAGGGATTTTCTTGGCCTGGCAATAATCCTTGATAGCCCTTGCCCCCTGCACCGTAAAGCGCGCCTTCAGGCTGTCGGCTGTATAATAAAAACCGGCATGAAGGACGCCGCTATTTCGCCCGGAAGAATGTGCGCCGACATCCTCTTCCTTGTCGAGGATCAGGATGGAAGCCCCCGGCTGTGACTGCCGCAATGCCCGCGCGATAGAAAGCCCCATGACCCCCGCGCCGATAATGATATAATTAAAAACTTTGGCTGGCATATATTGCTTTTGTCCTTTATCCGTTTATAATATTCTCATACATCAACAAAGGAGCTTCTCCATGAATAAATTAACCTTAAGTTTCTGCCTGATAGCTGCTGCCGCCGTTATTTATTCCATCGCTACAACCGCTCAACTTTCAGCGCAGTCATCACACTTCTCGAGCGTCATCCCCTTTTTCACATCCATTGGCCGAATGGCTTTCTTTGATCAGGGCAGTGGAAAACTTTACATCTATGATGAAGACGGCAAAGAATGCCTTTATAAAGGGCAATTGTCTGAATTAGGCAAACCGCTGACAGCCATCACCAGCGAATCCACACCGCCACGATCAGTACAAACACCGCAATCAAACAAAAAGATCACGATCAACGAACGCGGCGAAAAGACAATCACACTTGACCCATAAGATCAAGGACTGATCAGCCCTTACGTAAAACAAAGATACCCGAATCAGCAAAAAGCCCGGTCATAAAAGCTACCCTGCATCCTTCACGCAGGTACCAGGCTTTTTCAATGCGCACATTTTTCTCGACACAAAAATCCCTGAAATCTTTCAGGCTCAAGAACCGCACGTTGGGGGTGTTATACCACTTGTAAGGGAGGCTTTTGGTCACCGGCACCTGCCCCATGAAAAATATCTGCAGGCGCGCCCGAAGATTGCAAAAGTTCGGGATGCCGACGATAACCTTTTTCCCCACACGCAGGGAATCCGCCAATACTTTCTCGATATTCAAGACCTGCTGTAAACTTTCGTTCAAGATCACATAATCAAACCGCTTGTCCTCGTACACATCAAGGTCGGAATCAATATTCCCCTGGGCAACGGAAACACCGCGTTCCATGCACCGGATGATCTGCCGGGGCGATATTTCAATGCCCGTGGCCCGGCAGTTCTTTTTTTCTTTCAGCATGGACAAAAGTTCGCCATCCCCGCAACCGAGGTCCAGCACCCTGGATCCTGGTTCAATGATATCGGCGATGATCTCATAATCCAGACGGATCATATAAGCCCTGCCCTTTCCCGCCCGACCTTGGACAGATAATGCGCCACGGCGCGTGCCTGATCATCCAGTTCAACAAGGAATGCGTCATGCCCGTAATCCGAATGGATCTCCACATAAGAAACATCCGCATCCTCCGCCTGCAACGCACGCACCATTTCCCTGGACTGTGACGACGGATAAAGCCAGTCCGAGGTGAAGCTGATAACTAGGAAATCCGCCGTCACCCCTTTAAAGACCTCGCTGATCTTGCGGCCTTCGGCCAGATCGAAATAATCCATGGCCTTGGTCAAATAAATATAACTGTTGGCGTCAAAACGCTCGACGAAACTTTGCCCGCGGTATTCCAGGTAACTCTGCACCTCAAAGTCCTTGGAAAGGTCATACCCCAGTTTTTGCTTGTCCAAAAGTTTACGGCCGAATTTGCTCTCCATGGAAACCCAGCTCATATACGTGATGTGCCCGATCATCCGCGCCACCGATAACCCGCGCGCCGGGACTGCCTGTCCGTAATAATCGCCGTTGTTCCAGGCCGGATCCGCCATGACCGCCTGGCGCCCGACCTCATGGAACGCGATCTGCTGGGCCGTATGCCGGTGGCATGCGGCGATAATGATAACAGAATGCGCACATTGCGGATATTTCACCGCCCAGGTTATCGCCTGCATGCCGCCCATAGAGCCGCCCGCGCAACACAATAACTTACTGATGCCCAAATGATCCACGAGGGCCTTCTGCACATCCACCATGTCCTCAATGGTAATGACCGGGAATGCCAGCCCAAAGGGTTTTTCCGTCAGGGGATCAATGGAATCAGGGCCGGTCGTGCCTTTGCAGCTGCCCAGCACATTGGAACAGATCAGAAAATATTTATCCGTATCAAACGCTTTGCCGGGGCCGATCATGCCATCCCACCAACCCGGTTTCGTGTCACCGGCATGATAGAAGGCGGCATGCGCGTCGCCGGTAAAGGCATGCAGGATCAGGATCGCATTGGAACGGGCGGCATTGAGCGTCCCATAGGTTTCGTAGGCAACTGTCACCGGCCCAAGCTTTTCGCCACTCTTGATGCTGATCTGTCCCAAAGAAAAGTATTGTGTTGCAACGATCGTCGTATTATTCACAGGCTGTTTTCCTCGCCGGCCCCTGCTCGGCATAACGGAACATGGCCTCCAGGCACCCCAAGGCACGGGCGCGCACCTGCGCATCGACCTGGATAATGTCCGACGGCTTAGGTGCCTTGAGCGTACTTAAAATGCTTTCGAGCGTATTCGATTTCATATATTTGCACAGGGTACAACTGCCCACAAGTTCCTTGTCCGGGAACTCCGACTGCAGCCGCGCCGAAAGGCCGCACTCGGTCAGCATCAAAAATTGCTTCGCGCGCGTCTGGCGCATATAATCCAGCATTTGCTCCGTACCACCCACAAAATCCGAGTTCCCGACAACAACCGCATTGCATTCCGGGTGGCTGACGATCTTCACCCCCGGATACTGCGTGCGGATCTTCATGATCTGCTCGCCGGTGTATTCTTCATGGACATAGCACACACCTGAAAAATAACGGATATCTTTGGCCACCTTCCGGCGCGCCATTTCATTCTTCAGGTTGATGCCCATATATTTATCCGGCAGGAAATAGATTTTGTCCGACGGGATACTCTCAACAACCTGATAGACGTTGGCCGACGTTACGCACACATCACATTCCGCCTTGACCTCGGCGGTAGTATTAACATAACAAACAAAGGTGTACCCCGGAAATTCCTGGCGCAAACGCCGGACATCGGCCGCCGTGATCGAATCCGCCAGCGTGCACCCCGGTTCGCGGGCCGGCATCAAAACGGTTTTGTCGGGATTAACGATCTTGGCCGTTTCCCCCATGAAACGGACGGCCACAAACACGATCGTTGCGGCCTTGGTCATCATGGCATCGCGGCTCAGCTTGTAGGAATCCCCGACGAAGTCCGCCACTCCGTAAATGATCTCGGGGCTGGCATAGGAATGGACCAGGATGACCGCATTCCTGGCCACTTTCAGGGCATTGATCTCCTGGATCAACGGCACAAGTTCTTCGCATTTTTTCAGCGAATACTGGCACACCAGCGCGCCCGCGCGGACATTCTTGAGTTTCTGGTAAAGTTCCCCGGCCGTAACCGGCACAGCGGCTGACATATAGGTATCTTTCTGTTGGGAAAATTGTTTCAAAATACTATATATGAGTTTGCCGGATTATTCAAGGATATCAGGGGGAAAAATAGGGCGCGCGGGACCTCTTCACACGATGGATCTTTCATTCTCAATGACGTTGTAGATATCAGTCCGACGCCCACGATCCCAATCAAGATAAACCTGCCTGGACAGCTCCTTGTTCAACGGCAAAGAAGCCACTTTATTCGCCTGAAATACCTTCAAGACAGCAGGGGCGTACTTTTCACACAGCCAGCACTCTCCGGGATCTTTGAAGCAAGCCCTCATCCTGTCATATATGGCCGAAAAGTCTTCCTCGCATATATTTCCAAAGGAAATGTTAAGGAACTCACAGGGCTGAACATCTCCTTTGGCATTGAGATAAAACCTGTCCGTGCCGCCGGCGGTACAGCCAAACACAAGAGGGTCCTCCTCGATGATCTGGGCCGATATGGACGGGTACTCCCTGTACCGCGCCTCATTATTATACGCATGCACCAGTTCTTTAACCTTGTCCAGATCCGCTGCCGTGAAATTTTCGATCCCCGATTCCAGCCAGGCGCCAGAAGGCTTCGGCTTGATGACCTGCACCAGGCAAGCGCCAAAGTCCCTGGCTTTGGCCATCACCTGCGCGAAGGCACCATTATAAAAATCTTCCCGCCGGAGGCAGGCATTAAAGGCGACCGGCACATCCGCCGCGTGGCAGCAACGGATACCCTCCTGCAAAATAGCCCAGGCATTTTCAGACCCCATGAAGGCATTCACATATTCAGGAACAGCACTATGCAAAGAGAACATGACCCCCGTCAACCCTAAACCTTTAAGCTCCCGCAACCGCTCCACACTCACCCCGTCACCTGTTGAATTGATCCATATCTCGGCGCCGCCATTGATAGACCCGCACAACCTCTTCAACCGGTCGTAGACCAAAAAAGGATCCCCGCCTTCAATGTTAAAGAACGCCACGCCCTTCGCCTGCATGCGCTCAACAGCCTTAACCATAAGATCAATGGACACATCTTTGCCCGTGTCTTTTCTCTGATAACAATGCGCGCAGTGGTGCCGGCACGCCGATGTCACCGAGATCAGGGCCGTTGTGCACGGCAATTTGGCATCAAACACCATGAACTTGCGGCAAGCCGTGAAGAATGCCTTCGAAGGAAATCCGGGGATATATAATCCCACCCGGACATAGCGCCCGATGGCGACAAATTTGTTATGATAGATCTTGGACAAAAAATACAATAGCCGCTTCAGGAACATCCTATATCTGCCCACCGATAGCCTGCCCTTTAAAAGCTCCGGTAAGTAATAAAAGAAAATACACACCTTCAACTTAATGGAGAACAAAACCTTGTTGAATCCTGTGACATTCTTCACGCTGATCATAAGCCCCCTGCCTGCCGGTACCATTTGACCGTATTCCTTATCCCCTCATCAAGGCTATAACGGGCCCTGAAGCCAAGGACTTCTTCGGCCTTGTGCGTGGCATATTCAATATTGTCATAGAACATATTCACCCGCCCGCGCGTCAACAGGGGCGGCGCTTTCATCTTTAACAATGTATAAACCAGCTCCATCAGGAAACCCGCCGGATAAACAAGCCATTTAGGCAACAGCAGCGGCTTCTTCACACCGGCATAACGGCAAAACAGTGAGAATATATGATCCATGCCGGCACAATCCGTGTCCGCAATGATCAGGTGCTGCACCCCCCTCAACCGCCGGATGAACGCCAGATAATAGGCCTCGGCAAGATCCGGGGCATAGATCACATGGAACTTGTTCTTGCGCGACCCGGGAGCAACCGCAACCCCCTGCTCAACGGACCTGATATATTCCAAAAATACCGTATGCCGGCCATTCTCTCCGTAAACCCATACCGGATCGAGCACGGTTAGATTGATTGCTTCACGCCGGGCAAAGTCCATGGCACGTTCAGCCGCCAGGCATTTTGTATCACGGTAATGATTCAAACAGCACGGGAATATCCTGTCGAGAAAATAGGGATAATGCGCCTGATACGGTGAAGCCTCATCTTTGACCTTGAACGAAGGCTCTTCCCCGTACACCGCATTGGTCCCTGTCATGATCACATCCTTGATCCCGTTCGCCACACAGGCTTCAAGGACATTCAAGGCCCCCTCAACATTCGTCTGATAAAAAGACTGGTACTCTCCCCAGTCTTTAACATACCCCGCATTATGAATGACAAAATCATGCCCTTGTAACGCCTCGATCAACGACGCCCTGTTGCCAATATCTCCATATTTATATTCAACCGCATACCCTTGAATATCGGAAAGATCACTGCCCCGACGGACAAAACAGGTCACGGCCACCCCATGCCGGGTGAACAGGCTGACGAGATGGCTGCCGATAAACCCGTTAGCACCTGTGATCAATACGTTACGCTTCATGTTGTAGCTTTCTCAGGAGGACACCCGCATTGTGCCCGCCAAACCCGTAGGATGTGGATATCGCCGTATTAACTTCCGCCTCGATCGACGTGTGGACAAGGTTCAAATTCTCACGCGGATCAGCCACGCCATTGCCGTGCACACGCGATGCCTTGATAGCCAGGGCCGTCACGGCGATCTCCAGCGCCCCGCTGGCGCCCAGCGTATGGCCGAGGATCCCTTTGGTTGAATTCACATAAGGCTGATCTGCCCGTGGACCAAAAATAGCGGCAATGGCATCGGCCTCAATGCTGTCATTGACAGCGGTCCCGCTGCCATGGGCGTTAAGATAATCAATCGTCTGCCCCTGTTTGAGATCCCGTAATAATCGCCGGATCTGAGCGCCCGAAGGATCCATCTGGACAATATTATGCGCATCACTGTTGCTTTGAAAATCAGCGATCTCCGCGTAGATCGCCGCCCCCCTGTTTAAGGCATGCTGATATTCTTCGAGCACAAGAACGCACGCGGCTCCTTGAGCGAACAGAAATCCTGTGCTTGTCTTTGAAAAAGGATAAGGAACGCCGTCAGCAGACCGGGTAAGGACCCCGAGCACATCAAAGCCCCGCATGATGCCGCCCATACTATCAGCCATACATTCCACGCCGCCGGTCAATACAACATCCTGCGGGCCATTCCTGATCGCATGATACGCTTGCCCAACGGCCACGGTCCCCGACGCGCACGCGGCATTGACCGTATAACTGGGGCCCTTTAATCCATGCGCAATAGATATCCAGCTGGCCACCGCATTGGGCATCAGCATGGGTACAACCATGCGATTATAACGGACTTGCTGAATATCCATGGCAGAGGGGATTTCACTCTTATCCTTCACGATATGCGACAAGTAAGAACAAAAACCGGTTTCAAGGCTGCTCATCCCGATACCAACGATCACCCCGGCATCCATAATGTCCGGCGCTACAAACCCGTCCTCACGGCGGACAACAGAAAAACCGGCATCCTTCAAGGCCAGGGCTGCCGCGGCCAGAACCAACTTGTCTTCATCCTGCATGATCTTATTGTAATAAGAGGGAAACCCGTAGGCATCAAGATCAACGTGAGGACAAGGGCTGTAATAACGCGACTTGAACTGATACCCGCGTTCAAAATTCCCAGGTATCTCCCTGATACAACGCCGCCCATCAAGAATACCTTCGAGGAAATCCTTTTTCCCGACGCCTGTTGATGTGACCGGCCCGAGCCCGGTGATCACAACCCGGCGCATCATGGCTGCTCCTTCAAATAACGGACAAGGGCCGCCAGGTAATCCTGGCGTTGATCAAAATCCCGGGCGCGCGCCACAAGCCCCCCCAGATCAACGCGTCTTTGCCCGTCGCACAAGCGCTTTGTTGCCGCCGTGATCTTGCCGATCCTGAAGAAGGTCAACCCTTCCTGGCTTGCCCTCGACAAGAACAACCCTTCATCCGCAGGTTGTACGGTAAAAAGCAACTCATACTCTCCGGCCTCGCCCAGGAACAGCAATTCTTTGGGCAGGGATAAAGCCGCCGCCCCCAACACACCGGCGTCAATATAAGGCAAGTCTGCCACCTCATACCCTACGCCATTAATGTCAGCCAGCGTATTCAACGCATTAAAAACACCGTCGCTGGTGTCTATGCAGCACCTGGCATAAAGGCCTATGAAGGCAGCTGCCTGAACACGCAACGGGAATCGGTTGCGGATCATGCCGGCCAACAACCGTAAACGGCCATCATCCGCGTAAAGCTTGAGCACCGCCTCGACATTTCCCAGCCCGATCCTGCCAGAAATATAAATTGAGTCCCCGACCTGAGCCCCTTTCCTGCCCAAAGGATATCTTCCCGGACTGCCTATAACAGCGGCGGTATAACGCCAGTGCGCAGCTTTCCCGAAATCACCTCCCATAAAAGCCGTGCCGGCCTGCGCGAGCACATCAGCCACTCCTTGTGAGAACTTCTGAATATAATGCTCATCCCAGGCCTTGCTCACGGCCATGGCATGGCCATAGAGGCACGGCTTGCCCGCGCAGGCAAGGATATCGCTGATCCCCCCGACAGCAACATTCCACCCCAAAGAGTACGGATCATCTTCACGCAACATGTCTTCGGCGGAAAACTCATCCATCGTAAAAAGAAGTTGCTTGTCATCCACCAAAACAACTTCCGCGTCAGACTCAAAAGGCCGGCTCAAACGGCAACGATCAGCCGGGAACATGCTGTCGATCAGGCGAATCGTTCTGGCCTCGGCGTCAATCTTACGCATGGATCAGCTCCAGCTTATCCTTGGCCATGGTCACCCCGCATGGCAGAAAACCCTGGGGATCCCCGTCAAATTCCACTTCGACCGCAGGCTGATCGGCCTTGACATCAACCCTCCGGGCATACGCAAGAGAAATTTGCCGGCTGTTGCTGATCGGTTTCCCGCTATAGACAGCCATCAGGCAATGCGGCACGTGCCTCCAGGCGACATCTTTGACAGCTAATAAATAAAACCGTCCATCCCCTTCGATCAAGGTGCCGTTGACCTTGATGCCGGAGGCGATATGCCATGTTTTTCCTATGGAAAGATTACACAATCCCGGCCATATCTCTGCCCTGCCGTCACAGGACACAGCTAATTTTAAACGACGGTATTGCCTGAACGACCTGATAATAGCCCTGAGCGTTCCTACGCTATCCCCCCATCTTTTCCTGCCCCCGGCATTAGCCTCTCGGGCCACCGAAGCCCCCAGGCCGATATTGACGCAACAGGCAAAATAACGCGTCACACGCTCCGGCACGCCCTGCCCGGGACACCCATCAGCGCCAGCCGTGTTCAAGGTTATTTGCCCCAGCTGGATCTGCGTTGTACGCCCCGCCAGGAGCACGTCGAGCGATCGCTCTATAGCCCCATAAGGAACCGCATAGCTTTTACAGAAATCCGGGCTTGTTCCGGTATAGATAACACCCAAACTGGCCCTGGAGAGCCTGGATCCGTTCTCATCGTAAAACCCGTTGATGACCCTGTTGATCGTGCCATCCCCCCCCACCGCAACGACCACATCATAGCCCGCCCTGTTGGCTTCTTTCGACAAGGTGCACGCATCGTGCAATGATCCCGTTATCGCGCATTCAAAGATGACTTTCCGCGCCACCAACAAAGAACGCAGGCGCGCGATCAGCGGCGCGCTCTGCCCATGCCGCGACCCTGGATTAAAAATAAAGAAATACCTCATACGGCCGTCATTCTCCTGCCAATGGACTGAAACACATCGAGGACCCTGCCCACCGTGCCCTCGGACAAATTGGCTCCGGCGATCAATCGTATCTTGTTCTCATGCACCGGCACCGATGGAGGAACAAACGGTGTTACCAGAATATTGGCCTCATGGATCATTTTCGCCAGGCGCGCGCAATCATCCAGATCCCTGACCATGATCGACGTGATCGGCGCACTCCCGTCTGTCACATTAAAACCGCTGGCAACAAGGCCTTGGCTGATCATCCTTTTGTACCGCCACATCTTTTCACTCAGGGCCGGAAACTCAGCATCGATGATATCGAGGACCGCTTCCACACCGGCAAGTACTGGCGGCGGCAAAGCGGTCGAATAAATAAAAGCGGGGCATGAATACTTCAAATACTCGATAAACGCTTTCCTGCCACCGACAAAACCGCCGGCATTGGCCAAAGCCTTGCCCAAAGAGGCCGTGTATATCCCCTCGAAATTAACAACATTCTTTTCTTCCAAAACCCCCCGGCCTGAACGGCCGAGCACCCCGATCCCGTGGGAATCATCAATGACCGGCACCGCGTTGAATTGCGTGCACAACCGGATGATCTCATCACAAGGGGCCAGGCTCCCTTCGGTCGAAAAAACCGACTCGGTCACCACAAAGACCCGCCTGTACATTTCCGTCTTTGAAAGGACCTTTCTCAAATGATCCATATTGTTGTGCAGGAAAGGCCTGATCTTACACCCGGCCAGGCGTACCCCCTGGATGAGCGACGCATGCGCATAATGGTCAATGATGATCAGGTCTTCGGGCCCGGCCAATGACAGGAAGATCGCGCCATTGGCCTGATAAGCTGACGGGAAAATAATACCGGCCTCCACCCCCGCGAACGTTGCCAGCCTTTGTTCCAGCCGCGTCAGGATCGCCATGGAACCGGTGGCTATCGGCGTGCCGCACATCGACGCTCCATAGCGCCCTGCGGCCAGCGCTATCGCCCGGGCAACGCGCGGGTCAGCGGCAAGGCCAAGATAATTATTAGCGGCCAGATTGATAAAGGCCGTGCCGTCAATGATAATGGGATCCCCCAGGCTCGACTCAATATGGGCATAATACGGATTGAAATCATATTTTTGCGTCAAGCTTTTGTCCACCACCAGCCCGGTATAAAAAGGTTCGCGCGCCATCAGGGCTCCTTGAGGTCAGGATAATGCTGTTGCAGGCGCGCGACAATATCGGCCACATGAGCAATCCCGATAAAGTCCTTTTCCGCGATCGTGATACTGAATTCATCCTCGAGGGCATTGATGATGATGAGCATGGCAAATGAATCGACCCCCAGGTCATGCCGCAGGTCCGTCGCGGGCGTGATCGTGGTCCGTTCTTTCCCTTCAAGATTCTTTTCAATGGTCCTGATGACCCTGTCTTGCAAGCTCAAGGGCGCCTCCTCTGGTTAAACATCCACCGCGCGATAACACCGCGTCGGCTGATGACTATCGGTCATGACCGCACACCTGTTACAGTTCAGGCATTTGGCTTTCCAGCCGTGATCCGCGATCAATTGATCAACGAGATCCGGTTCACTGATAAACGGCCGCGACAAACCAACCATATCCGTTGCACCCCGTTCAACGGCAGTGGACATCTCTTGCCCTGTCCTGAAGCCACCAACAGAAATAATGGGGATCGCCGTGTGCTGTTTGGCCTGCCTGGCATAAGCCAGATTGTACATCGGAGAGAACAGCCTGATACCCGGCCTCATGAAGGGATAAAGCACATACCGGCGCCATAACCGCCCCAGGATCGATGCCGTCTTGTATTTCGGGTTATAGCGCCAGATGGCATCGAGCGGTACTGTCTGCCCCCTGAATATGTTCAAGGCCCGTTCCATGGTGCCACAACTGATCTCAATGGCATCCACCTTCATTTGATCAAGGAAACGCACCAAATGAATGAGCGGTGCCCCCTCCAAGCCATGCTGAGGCTGGTCATCGCCGCTGATCTTCACCCATAATGGAAAATCATGGCCACAGCGCTCCCTGACACGTTCAATGATCACTTTCAAAAACTGCGGCCCGATCCCGGTCTTGCGATCTATCCCAAAAATATCCCGACGGTCATTGATCGACGGCAAAAGGAATTGATGCACCAGATACCCATGCGCCGCATGGATCTGCACCCCATCAAAACCTGCCTTTTGACATCTCAAAGCCGCTGTGGCAAAACCTTCTGCCAGCGCCCAGGCTTCGCTGGTTGTCAAGGCTTTCACCTTGACGCCAAAATACGCAGAACTCTGGCTGGATGCCCCGCGTGCCCAGCCACCCACGGCGCGGGCCGACGTCTGCCGCCCGCTATGCGCGATCTGCATGAGCACCTTGCCGCCACGGGCATGGACCAGGCCGGTCATGGTTTTATACAGAGGGATCTTTGCGTCATCCTCGATCCCCGCCTGCCCCGGTTGCATCGCCCGCCCGCAAGGCGTGACATACGCAAATCCCGTCAACAAAGCACCGATATGCTGCCCGGCCAAAGCCGCGTAAAGATCAAGGTATGCCTTTGTCGGCCGTCCGTCATCGTCGCACAGCCCTTCAAACGTCGCCGATCTCACGATCCGGTTCGCCAGGGTCAGGCGGCCTGTGGCCACGGGCTGAAAAAGTTTATCCATACGCCTCATGACCTCGGATTGGCATGCAGGTCAAACAGGAAGCCTACCAGCATATACGACATGAGAAATAACCATAACGCCAGCTCGGGATTGAAGAAAGCCACGATCGTTGCCTCACCGCAGACACACGCGCGGAAATTCATTTTCAACGACGCATAGGTCTTTTCTCCGGTAGCATGGCAATAGTAAAGGAACCCGGTCCAGGCCTGCATCAAAATTGTCAAACAGCCTAGGATCACAAAAGTGCTGTTGATCGACACCTCGAGCATATGCGTGGCGCGCAAGATGAAAAATGTTACCGTCGGCAGGAATGTCGCAAAAAGCGCTATCAGGCGCGCCTTATTGATCCCGTAGCGGACAACAAGGGTTTCCTTCCCGGCCGCTTTATCCCCTTCATAATCCTTGAAATAGGTGTAGAACGTCATCAGGCCGTTAATGATCAGGATAAGCAATAATGCGGAAGTACGGTGCGACGCCAGGAAGGATGCCTGGGTCGGGCCGCAGGCATAGAACCCGTAGAAAGGCGCCATGGTGATCATCAGCCCGAAAACAATATTACCAAGGATGCCATGCCCTTTGGCGTATTCATAAACAATGTTAAATATCACACCGGCCAAAAGAAAGATCACCGCCACCGGCTCCAGATACAACCACGTCACCGCCGCTGCAAGGATCAACATAACGATCGAAAGCCCCAGCGCCTTGTTGGCATCGAGTTCACCGGTCACCATGGGGCGTTCGGGCGCGTTGATCCTGTCCTCTTTAAGCCCCAGGTAATCATTGATGATCTGGTTGATCCCCCAGCTTAAAAACAGCAGGCACAGGATAACGATCTTCTTTTCATCACCAGGCAGAACTTCAATCGTCCTTTCCGGATGATGCCTGGCCAGCAATTCATAATAAGCCACGCCGATCCACCCGGCTATCCCGGTCACAAAGGAATAATAAAGCCGCATTGATTTGATATATGCCGTGATGAACTTGATAAAGACCTCCCTGGTATCAGACCCCATCGTTATAGAATCAAGCCTTCAACCCATGGAACCACGTGTGCATCATGCCCGCCAGGGCCTTTTGCTCTGACGAAGAGATCTTGCCCATCAAATGTTCAACGGTCTTGATATACCCCGGCCAGGCGTCATCAAGCAGGCGCGACCCGCGCGCGGAGACCCGGATCACCTTGACCCGCTTGTCGCCGGAACGCGACGAACGCTCGATCAATTTCTCACGCTCCAGTTTGTCCAGCAGGCGCGTCATGTTCGACGCTGTGACCATGAGCCGCTTGCCGATATCACACTGACTCAACCCGACATCCCCGCCCTGATGCTTGATGATCATCAGCACATTCATCTTCGCCGGCGTCAGGTCAAAGGTGTCCAGGTATTTCGAGACCTTGTCGAACAGGACGGTATACACCAGCACCAGCCCGTAAAAAGCTTCCTCGTAATACTGCCCCTTGCCCGCCTTGATCCCGAAAGCTTCCAGATAATCCATAGCCCCCTCCATGTCTGGCATAACAATATCACAACTTAGTTGATATGTCAACAATCTCGCCTTTGAGCTGATGCGGGGTGGCGCGGGTGATGCGGGCGTTGAGGATATCTCCGGGTTGGGCGATGCCGTGCGGCAGGACAACGATCTTGTTGGCGTCATTGCGGCCATAAAGGGCGTTGGCCTTGATATCCCGCGCGCTTTCGATCATGACAGGCTGTATCCGGCCAACAAGAGCTTTGTTTTTCTGAAGGGAAATATCGGTCTGGAGCCGGTTGATCCGCACGATGCGCGCGGTCTTTTGAGCTTCGGTAACATCATCCTTGAGCGTTCGCTCGGCCTCGGTGTTGGGCCTGACGGAATATTTAAACATGAACGCCGTATCAAACTGAACCTCGTGCATGAGGCGGACCGTATCTTCGAACTCGATATCTGTTTCCGTCGGAAATCCAACGATAATATCCGTCGATAAGGCGATGTCCGGGCATGCACGGCGCAAGCGTCCGACCAAAGAAATAAAATCAGCCCCCGTATAGTGCCGATTCATCAGGGCCAGGACCCGGTCATGACCCGCCTGCAGAGGTAAATGCACCTGTTTGCAAACTTTCGGATTTTCAGCAAGGACACGGATCAGGCTGTCCGGAAAATCCTTGGGATGCGGCGATGTAAAACGGATACGCTCGATGCCCTTGACCGTTGATACAGCGCTCAGCAAAGCGGCAAAATCCTGATCTTCATGCTGATAAGAATTCACATTCTGCCCGAGCAAGGTCACCTGTTTGAAGCCTTCATCGGCCAGGCGCTTCACCTCGTCGAGAATATTGCTCACCGACCGACTGCGTTCACGCCCGCGGGTAAAAGGCACAATGCAGAATGAACAGAAATTGTTGCACCCGCGCATGACCGCCACCCAGGCATTGATCCCTGAAGTGCGCGCCGGGTACACATCCGCATAGGTCTCAAATTCCGACAAGGTCACATCATAGCCGGAATGTTGATCGCGGGCATGGCCCGATTGACACCCCGCCGCCAGCGCCGACGCCAATAGTCCAGGCAACCGTTTATAACTGTCCGGCCCGGCCACCACATCGAGCGCCAGCGCCTTATCCTCGATCAACTCCTTGCGCAACCCCGTCGCCATGCACCCCAGGATCCCGATCACCACCGGCCGCCCCTGACGCCGGTGACGGATCTCATGCACATGCCCATACACCTTACGGTGCGCATTCTCCCGCACCGAGCACGTATTCAAAAGGACAATATCCGCCGCCGCCTCATCATCCACAAACACATACCCCGCCTCAATAAGGATCGCCCTCACGAGCTCGGAATCGTATTCGTTCATTTGGCACCCGAAAGTCTGTAAAAATATCATCTTAATGCCCCACTGTTATACAGAAATATAAGACTGTTAAATGCATCGCAACCTATATTCATCTCAATTCATCAACAGAAAATTCCTTCCCATGAGATGGAAATAATATTTTCGCCCCGCTACTGATAATCCTTGCCCAGCTTTCTTTTACGACAATGTAATCTTCAGCCTCGATCGGGTACGGCTTAACACCGAATATGTTCATGGCGGCATCTCCGCAATAAGCTTTACCGTCATCCGTAATCAATGTTATAGAATCTGCGCTGTGCCCGGGTGTATCGACAATCACACCATTAATACCGATCTCTTTCAAAACCTCTCTGCCGTCATCCCCAATCACGATATCCGTGTCATTTGTAAATATAGGTGAATACGAAATCCTAATGAACAACCTCAGTGCTCTATCGAGCAACTTCAAAGAAAGATTGTACTGTTTAGTCTTTGCTATCTCCGTGTTTCCATTCTTCAATAAATCTACCTGTTTCTTATGCAATATCAATTTTGCGCCCATTATCGTTCGCAATTCGTTCACAAGCGCGGCATGGTCATGGTGATGGTGTGTGACCATTATATAGTTAACTTCCCTCGGATCTATACCAGCCTCATACATCTTTCTTAAAAACACGCTCATCTTGCCGTTCCACCCGGCATCTATCAACAAATATCCACCCTTTGCCCGCAAAAGGTAATAATTGGTATCACTATATCGTATCGTTTTGTGCTCACCCATAATTCATTTCCGAAATTATTGCTCGTCCATCGGTTATAATTAACGGGACACAATACTTATTTCCCCATCCGCCATTTGGCTGGCTTCCCCTTGCCAAGACAAACGATCTTCTTTTCAGCCTTGAGTGTCCGGAAGACTTTACGGATCATATCAGGATCGATGCCGGAACACGCCCCCCTAACTTCAGTCATCGAAAAATCACCCTGCTGTTTCAGGATCACATCCCGAACGATTTCGGTTTTTGCCCCTCTGCGAACAGACAACTCTCCCGCCCGTTCACTGAACTCTTTATACGCTGTCAAAACAGTCACAAGAAAATAATGCACCCACGGCATGACATTGTGACGGCTCTCATGCTATTGACGGGAACTTATATTTAGAGTTTTATCAATAATAGTGTCAGTTCTCGACTACCCGATGCCTTGCAGGCACTTGACTAATAATTCCCCATGTCAATTCAATTTATTGATCAAATTCACAACCAGCGCCGCTATAACATCTTTTTCCTTTGCCTGACTCTCGGCGATCAGAAGTGTTATCGCGACCAGCGCATTATCCGCGATGCGCTTGCCCCCGTCAGCCTTGTACAGTATCCTGTTCCGATCAAGGAACCACACGAACAGGGCGGCCGCAATGCGCTTATTGCCGTCAGAAAATGCATGGTTCTTAACGACCAGATAAAGCAAATTGGCCGCCTTTTCTTCCACGCTGGAATAAAGATCTTTCCCGCCGAAGGTCTGGTAAACAGCACCCAGGGCACTCTTAAAGGAGGCGTCTTTCTCATTGCCGAACAAGCCGCTGACCCCAAATTTCTGCCGCATCTGGTCGATCACCCTTAAGCCTTCTTCATAGGTCAACTGATAGCACTCTTTAGCGGTAGACGACTTGATCCGGGTCCGCCCGTGATCATAATCATCCAGAACATCCAGGCCATAACTGTAATCACGAATGACCTCGAACAACCCTTTAGCTTCATCGCTAGTCAAAGCCTTGCGCTCGCTCACATCCGCCAGCAATTTCACTGCCTGCTGAAGGGTCTTTAGACTGGCCGTATGTTCTTTAAGCCTCTTATCATTGATCGTATACCCCTGAATCAAATGCTGCTTCAAGACATTCGTGGCCCAGATGCGAAATTGTGTCCCGCGCTTTGATTTAACCCGGTAACCAACAGAGATGATAACGTCCAAGTTATAAAAGACGGTCTCGTACGCTTTACCGTCGCTAGCAGTTATCCGGAAATTCCGGATAACTGACGACTTAACGAGCTCTTTTTCTTTAAAAATGTTCCCAATGTGCTCATTAATGGTGCGTAGATCTTTACTAAAAAGCTCTGCCATTTGCTTTTGAGAGAGCCAAACAGTTTCATCCTGTAACTTTACCTCAACAGAAACACCTACCCCCTGCTGGCGAAAAACAATCAAATCTGTCTTTTTTACTTTATCATCCATAAATTATCTCCAAAATCCTCAATATCATCGTGCGTATCTTGCACATACGGTCAACCGTAGGTAGTAATATGTACGACTTTCCCGAACTCTTTGGAATTAATTGACTTATGTTGCATTTCAACTTGTCCTTCACTAATCCAATGGACTGTTACTACGACAGAAATCTATCTATCCCTGCGTGATGCTCTCTTTAACGCCTCAACAAATCTTGGATTTATATCTCTGCCCAATGATTCAGCCTTGTGCAAATCATCCCACGCCTCATCATATTCTTTTTTCAAATAAAATGCTGACGACCGATTAATAAACGCTTCAGAAAAATTAGGGTTTAATTGAATGGCCTTATTGAAGTCCAAAATGGCCTGGTCAATATCGCCTTTGTTTAAATACCCGAACCCTCGATTATGGTAAGCATTGGCATCACGGGGGTTTAATTCTATAGCTTTGTTATAGTCGGAAATGGCTCGACCGTGGTCATTACTGCTTTGATAGCACACTCCTCGATTATAGTAAACCAGCGCATCAGCAGGGTTTAGTGCAATAGCCCGATTATAGTCAGAAATAGCTCGATCAAAGTTGCCTATATTTTGATAAACAAGCCCTCGATTATTGAAAGCATCCGCGTCATTAGGATTTAATTCTATAGCTCTACTATAGTCGGAAACGGCTTGGTCAAGGTTGCTCATTTTTTGATAGACCGCTCCTCGAGCGTAATAGGCATTGGCCAAATTAGGATTTAATCCGACAGCCTTATTAAAATCAGCAATGGCCTGCTCAAAGTTCCCTTTTTCCGAGTAAGCGTTACCTCGATTAGCAAACACGTCAGCATTATCTGGCTCTAATTCTATGACCTTGCTGTAATCCGAAATGGCCAGGTCAAAATTGCCCTGAGCTTTATAAACAAGCCCTCGATGATGGTAGACTAGTGCATCTTTAGGATTTAGCTCTATGGCCTTGCTATAGTCAGAAATCGCCTGAGCATCGTCACCCTTCTTGCCATAAACAAACCCCCTATTAGCATAGGCAATAGCATAATCAGGGGCTAATTCTATAGCTTTGCTATAGTCCAATAGAGCTTGGTCAAAGTTACCTTTCTTCTTGTAGAAAACACCGCGACTGTTATAGGCATCTGCGTAAGCAGGATCTAATTCTATGGCTTTACTATATTCTGCCATAGCCCCGTCAAAGTTTTGTTTTTCCTCATATTCCAGCCCCCTATCATGCGCTTCCTTTGCAGCTTGCCGGTCATTTGAAGAAGTATTGACTGTGGGCCCTGAAACCTCTAAGATTTTTTGCTCAACCACAACCGTCTTATTGGGCAAAGCTCTCAGTGTTTCAGCCTGATCTTTTCTAATCATGCTAAAAGGAATTGTCACTGTTTTGCCGTTGACGTCTTTGAGAGTGACATCGCTATCTGTCTTCTCAAGGATTTCGCCCTTTTTTACAACACCTGACTTTAACTGGACATCTTCAGGGAAGGCAAGGCCCGAAACCGTCAGGAACGCAGCCAACAGAATAACCTTCTTCATTTACTCACTCCAATCAATCGACATTGTTAAGCCCGTAAATCCGTCTCAAGAATACTCCAAAAGCCGTAAGATAGTGCACCCATCGGTCAGCCGTAGGTTGCTGGGAAGACTTTCTTATTCACAATTACTCTACCCATGAGCAGTTACATCAAAATATTTTCCTTATATGACATTTTAAATACCCTAAGAACCATACTCGTTGATCGGCACGTGTTCAAAAGGCCACACAATTTATTATCTACATGCCTGCGTACATCCACCATCACAAACCTTCTTGTATAACCTATCCGCCTCGGAGAAATTCCTTTCTTTTGCTAATAAAGTTTCTTCATTTCCCCTTCAATCACTCGACAATGTCAGACCAGTAAATCCTCTTCAAAAACGCGAAAATCGGGACACACTATTATTTCTATCTTGCCCCTCAATCGCCACTCTTCTTCAGCCGATCCTTGCCCTTCTTAGTTAAACGATATTTCTGCAACCGACTATTAGGCTTATCGGGAATAGTAAATTCCACCAAAGAATCCGATACAAGTTTCTTTAAAACATTCTTGAGCTGTCCGGAAACCTGCCGCTGACCCAACTCCTTCGATATATGAGATAAAGGCAAAGAACCATCCTTTAACAGGAACAAAACATGTTCCTCTAATGACTTGTACTGTTCTTGTACTGGTCTTGTACTGGTCTTCGGCTGCGACTTCGGCTGTGAATCTACCTTTGCTAGAGCATTCTTTCGCCAAACGGTCAAAATAAAGAATCAAACACGATCAGCAGCACCCCCGCTATTTTTCTGAACATCATTTTAAGCTCCATGTTGTTTCTCCATCTCTTTGAACATCTTGCCGATCGTATCGTTAATCTCGACCATTTTCCGGCATGTATCGAGCAAGGCCTGAAAGATATTGCCGGGATCATCCGTTGGAAGCGTCCCTAAATAACCCTTCAGATCCATAACAACAGGCGTGTTCAAAAGTCCTTCATTGAGCGCAGCCCAATCTTTAGGCAAAGTAGACAGCGCACTTTCTTCCGCCACGTCCCACGTGCTTCCGGCTGTCCCGTTGTCGATCCTGGCCTTCACCTCATTGTAAGAACCCATGATGATGCCTTTATCAGGAATATCGTCGATGATCGCCAGCGCAACGGCAAGCGTTTGACGGGCGCCCTCGACATCTCTTGCCTGAGATTGTGCTTCTGCAATCTCCTGCTTGGCGAGACTGGCTTGAAAGGGCGAACCTTGGATGCTGTCCGCTGTTCTCAACGCGGCTTCAATGTCCCCGGCGCGGGCCAGCCCTAAAGAAAGATATTGTTTGGCAATGGCTTTAAAATTGGGCTCCGTCGAATCTGGCATGCCATCAGCGATCACAACGCCATCAGCAAGAGTTTGTAACGCTCCCGCAAGGTCCCCCGCCTTCGTCTGCTCGCGCGCAACCCAATTCTTGGCCGTACTTTTCGTGAAAAGATCATGGATGGCATCAACGGTATGAAGCGCCAGCTTTACATCCCCTGCCTTAGCCTGCGCCTCGGCAATGGAACGCAACAAACTGTCCTTGGTCGTGGCATCCCCGATCAGTTCGAGCGTTCGTAACGCAGCGGCAAAATCACCCCGTTTGAGCTGCGCTTGCGCGACCTTTTCTTTCGCAGAGCTTTTCGAACTGTACTCATCTTCCTGGATGTTATCGACGGTTTTAAATGCCGCCGCGTCATTTCCGGCCCTGGCCCAGAGATCCGCGACATTCACCAGATCGAAATATCTTGAATGCGCGTCCATGCCCTGGTTGGCAATTTTTTCGACGAGCGCAATGAAACGGGACAGGGCTCGCTCGCGAAGTTGCCGGATCTGTTCTTTGATGATTAACGCCCGAGAGGAATCAGGATCAGCGGCCAAATACGCGCCATACCACGCCATAGCCCTGAACTCCCTTCCCGGGATCCTTGATTCTGCCAGGCCAAGGTTATAGTCAATGTCCGCGTCATCCGGCGCGATCTTGCGCGCTTCTTCAAAGTTCAGGATGGCGGATAGATAATCTTTTTGTTTCGCCGCCACATAACCCTTATTCATAGTGGCGTTCACGGCCTCTTGCTGGGAGGGGGCAAGATCAAGAAGATACAACCCGTCTGGAAACTCCATATCCAGAATAAACCGGCAAACAGTGGCCGCTGACTCCATCCGCACCGCTTCATCTGAATCCACCGAACCGGCATCCATGTCAAACCTGATGGTGTTGCCATTCTGCCAGGTCATATTTACGACCCGCTCACCCTGCGGATCCTTGGGATCAATGGTCGACGCGCTGATAGCTGCTACGTGCAAAGAATCCAATATAGCCAATATTCTCCTGGCTCGGGTCGAGCCCTCCCAGACCTCTCCTTCTTTCTGCCGGTGATCCATATAAAGCGCCCGCAGCGTGGAATATTCCGGTGTCTCCTCCATGATCCGCGTTACCGTAACGGCCAGGGGCCCAAACTTGTCGGCAGGTTGATCTGTCTGTGCCCAGGAAGGAATGCTAGTGGCAGAAGAAATAATGATAAATAATAAAGTGTTCCGGAAAGACCGGCTTAAAGGCAAACTCATTCGGCTCCCGTTGGACTTAGAAATTCTATAACAGTTTTCTCATCAGGCGTCACTGTAACGCCGTTCTCTTTAAGCAACATCCTGAGTTCTTTTTCGTTGAGATAAAGCCTTTGCTGCACACCTGCTTCATTGGAGTCGATCATCTCATACCAGGTCCCGCCTTCATGCTGAAATGTCTTTGTCAGAACAACTTCATGCCCATCCTTCATCGCCCCATCATAAGGGACAAAATTCACCATCACCGGCCGGCCGCTTTCTAACGTCTTAACAAATTCCCCGCTTGGCACGATCCTGACTTCCCCTAAAGCTTCCGCAACCAGGATCACCTCGCCGCCATTGAGCCCGCCCTTTTCAATGGTCTGCTGCACATCCCGACGCGCATCAACAGAGCGCCACGTGGCATCTTTAATAAATTCTGCCGCCCTGGCAGCGGCCACGCCGTATGGCACACCCGCCGCATTTGCCAAAGAAAAGACCGCACAGTCCTGATAGTTCGTCTGTCCACCGGCACCAGGCATCCCGGGCCCCTTTCCTTGAGATGCTTCCCACGCAAAGACGTCGTTATCACGGCGGGCTTGCACATCCTTCCAGATCAGCTGAACATCATCACGGCTTGCGTCATCGCCATCGCCTTTAAGCGTGTTCAACGCGGTCACGGCACGATCCTTTTCCTTATCCTGCCACGGCAAGGTTTTAACATGCGCTATCATGGCATCCCGAACCCACTTCTCCGCAGCATCAAGCACGTCCTTATTAAAAGCGAGGACCACAACAATATAATTTGCCCGCTGGGTCTGAATGGCGTCAAACTCTTTATCCGTCTGATTTTCCGTAGTCTTGGCCGAGAACGCATCTGCAACGGCCTTAAAAGCTGCATACGCGCTATCAAGGGTCAGCGCTTGCTGATCAAACTGAATTTTGTCTGCAGCGGTTAGGGTAAAAGGAACATCTTCCCGGACGGGTATCAGATCTTCGGCGTAAGCTGTGGCACAAGACATGATCAAAAGCGCTGTTATAAAAGCTTTCATGGGATATCCTCTAGTTTCTCTTCTTTTCAGTACTGATCACCCGATGCAACACCTTGATCTTCTCTTCTTTCTTATAAACATCAAATAACTTTTCTTCTTTGATCTTATTTTGCGCGTCGATCGCGCTGGTGAGATCCTGCACAACAGCAGAATCCTTAGCGACGATTCGTTCTGAAGTAAGCTTAGCGATCGCCTTATCAATAACGGCCTGCTCGGTCTTTAAATCGGCAAGCTCAGCCGTGGCCTTGAGCATGCGCGGGTCCGTGCTGGCCACATCTTTCGGTGGAGCAACTGTCACGGTCCCCATCAGCCGCCGATCGTTATCAAATCCTTGACGAGCTTGTTCGCTGATCGCCTCAAGGTCATTGGGATCACCAAATTCCAGAACCCCAGGTGCCTTGACAACCGTTCCTGCCGTTGCAGGACCTGTATCCAAATTGGCAGTAAATTCACGGATACGCGCATTGATCTTTGTTACGGCCGCAATGTCTTCTTTTTCCCGCACCCGCGCATTTGCTTCAGCCGCCTTACGCTCGCGCGCTTCACGGGCAGGGCGTTCACGCTCTGCTTTCTCAGCAGCTTCAACACTTTCCACATGACGGAGATTCTCATCTGTAAAAGCCTTGGGCTCCATGCTGATCGCATGACGTAATTCAGCGGCAGTTTTAGCCTCTGTCCATGCGATCACTGCTTTCGCTGACGAGATCCATCTGCGTAAAGTGGGCCCATCAGCAACCTTTTGCCGCTCTTGGCAAAGCCGTAAATATTCACGGAAATCTTTTCTAGCCCATACCGCTTGCACCTGTTCATCAAAAGCCCTGGCAATCGCATTTAACTCCGCGACCTGCTCCGGGGAAACTTCCCACTCCTTCTCACGGCGCTGCCGTGGTTCATTATAAACAGGAGACGGACTATCATCACCGCAGTTCATGCAAACACCCGTTGGATTCTGCCAATCATTCGCCTGAACAAGAACGGAAGGAAAAAACAGCAGGCCGCCAACAATCAAAGCTACACTTCCCGATAACTTTATTTTCATCTTTTTTCCCAGTCAATTTTAAACCCGTCAAAAAACCTTATAGGCACTATCATTTTCCAATAATTACCGACCAAATTCAATTTTATCTGCGACAGAAATCGTAATGGAAATATCTGCTTTATTGCTCTTTTCCGTAAACTGTCGTAAGAAATCGCCGCAAAGCCATAAGATAGTGCGTCCATCGGTCAGCCGTATGTAACTAGCAAAATTCTCTTATCTTGTTTCATATCAGCACTCTGTAATTTCATGGCCAAACTTAAAAATTTCTTAAACCGATGCATGGATACGGCTCTCCTCACGCATTTAATCTTTATTCGATTCTCCTTGCCCTCCATCTTTGCTCCAGAAAAAAGTTTAACCGGGAATTTTTCTCCGGACTCATGATCTTTTGATCTGTTATTCATCAAACCAGCTCAAGCCGCTGGAATCGCTCGATCAGAAGCTTGTCGAACGCTTCAGCCAATTCTTCGGGAAGGAATGACGCCGCAAGCCTTGAAGGGAACAGCTCTTTCTTACCCGCAAACTTCTCGAATCTGATCTTCTCCGGGATGCCGTTGTATTTATCCTGCTTCTCCAGGATCTGGGCAAAGTCCTCCTGGTGAACTTTCCGTCGCCCTTCCCGATCGAAACGCTTGACCACATAGGCCAGGCTCTTATCCTTCAGGTGCACCAGGCAATGCGCGGGCACATCGATCCCAATATCCTCGGCGATCGTCATGCAAAGCTCTTCGTTCTCCGGCAGATTTGCGAACGCCTGCACCTGCGGCTTAAGGATATATTGGCGACCCGCACCAGTGACTTCCAGATGCGAATCACCTGCCCGGTCAGCCAATTTCACGGCAAGTTTGAGCTGCACGCCAGAGATCGACATCTTTCCAACCATCTCCTGAGCCTTTAAAGACACCCCGGCCAGCGTCAGGTCAATGCAAGGATCCCTGTCGATACCAAAGACTTTACGCCATAATGATCGTTCGTTCCTCATACGGCACCACTCTCTTTCACAGTAACAGCGCAGATCGTGCTCTCACCTGTCACCAATAAGATCCCGAATTCATCGGACGGGTCAATTTTCCTTGTCGCGCACACGATGTCCCTGTACCATCCTTCTGAATTTAACCCGGTAAAGAATGGAAAAAGTATTGTTGATTCAAAAGGCGCCTCCCGCAAAGGCAAAGAAAGAGAAACCGCCTTTCCGCTCTTGAGATACGCGGGGTCATAGGTGAACCTGTACCCCGCGTCCGTTTCCTCAAGAACCCCGACAAGGCGGTCGTGATAAAAACATCAGCTTTTCTTTTATTGTTCCCTGCCATTACGCACGACCTCAAGATGGTGCCCCAAGAATTCAAGGACCACATTGACCTTGTCCAGACGCACCGTGTTCTTCCCCTGCTCGAGCTCTCTCACGAAACGGAGCCCGACACCGGCACGCTTCGCGAACTCGATCTGGTCGAGACCTGCTTTCTTTCGCAGAACCTGTATTATCTTCCCGATACTTTTCATGATTAGAATATACACCCTAAAGGGTATAAAACAAGATTTAATATTGAAAGTCTGGAGAAACAATCATCCAAACACCATAAATACACCCTATCGGGTGTATTTTAGATTTTACTTCTGAGCTGTTATCTATTCAATTCCATACGCCCAAAGGTAAAATCTTTTCCCTCCCTTCGGCCATATCAAATATCAATGATGACCGGCTCGTTAACCAATTGATAATCCTCATCAAGGGCTGAACAGTTGATGAAAATCGATAGATAGGACTTCAATACTTTTAACAAGATATTGAAAAGACCCTTCAACGCTACGGCCTTCGGTCACAACTGTGATCTGTGGTGATCCAGGGATATCATAGGGATCATCGATCCCGGTAAAATGTTTGATCTCCCCGGCCCTGGCCTTCTTGTAAAGTCCTTTAGGGTCGCGGCGCTCACACTCCGTCAACGAAGCTTCCACATAAACTTCGATAAAATTACGGCAGCTGCGCCGCACGGCCATGCGTGCGTCGTTATAGGGTGAAATGAACGAGGCCACCACGATCACCCCGTTGCGCTCGAGCAAAGAAGCGATATAACCAACACGCATGATGTGCTCATCACGGTCCTTCTTCGAGAAACCTGTCAGAGGGAATACCGCACGCACCGCATCCCCGTCAAGATGTTCGACACGAAATCCCTTGGCCTTGTAAAACGCACACAGCTTCTCGGCCAATGTGCTTTTACCGGAACCGGACAGCCCCGTTAACCACACCACAAAACCCTTGTTTTTTTCTTCTGGCATCATCAGAAACCCCAACGTACGGCAAGGTGGAACTGAGCCGCATGGTTGTCGGAAGGGTCATCGCCCAGCGGAAACCCTGTGTCAAAGGTGATATTGGAATCAGGGCTTAAATAAAACCTGAGACCGATGCCAGCCCCGACCAAGGTTGTATCTTTTAACGACGACACCTGCTCTCGCTTACGATTAAAAACTCGCCCGGCATCAATGAACGTCGCCAATGAAAGCGCATCACGCCAGGTCTTGTCCTTCATGCCGACAACGTGCCAGGTCTCAGGGATAAAATAAACAGGGATACGCCATTCCTGCGACACACTAAAGCCGCTGTCGCCGGAGGCGTCGTTCTCGGGATAGCCCCTTACCGAATACATCCCCCCCAGGTTAAACTGCTCCAGAGAATTCAGGGCCGCATCGCTGAACTGCCCTGAAGCCTGCGAAATCAGCGCCATTCCCAGCGGCAAGCGCTGGATCCTCGCGAGATTGAGCGTCTCGTACACAAAACTTCCGCCGGAATCCATACGGCTGGCAAGGCTGTCATGGTGAGATGAAGATCCCATGAACCCTGCAGCACCTGTGTGCACATCAGCACCTGCAAAAGTGCGGCCGGTTGCATCATTAAACGTCACCCTCGGCCCGGCCACAAGCACCCGGTTACGGTCAAACGAAAACTTGTCCTTCAAAACGTCGGTCTTGGAATCCTTGATCTCAAAACGAACATCACCCTCCAGTCTCACCCTTGTATCTTCAACAAACGTGTGCGTCCATCCGGAGATAAAACTTATCAAATTGCCTGTCACATGCAGATCATACAAATTCTTTTGAAGACGGCTTTGCGCCCTACCCACATCCAAATGAAACACATCTCTCGTCTTGGGGATGGGCATTTCATAATGCATGGAACTCGCGTAAAGTGCCCCTGCCTCAGCCATTGAAAATGTTGACTTAAGGCTATCCCCATGCCCGGTGAGATTATTATCAGTCAGGTGCAGGAGGTACCTGTCTCCACCGGTCAGCTTGGATCCGGTTAAATTATACTCCAGCGACGCATGCAGCGGCTGCTGATCCTGAACTTTCATCAGAATATCGGTCGTACCAGGTTCATGTCCCGGCGCAAGGTAGGTCGTGGCAAAACGATCCGGCTGGGTGTTAATCTTGCGCAAGGCGTTCTCCAGATCCCCCATTTCAAAATGATCGCCACTGTTGAGTCCCAAGGCATTCCGGTACAGGCTTTTGCTAAACCAGCGCTCCCCCTCAACAGACACCTTACCGACGCGCACTTCGAGGATATGGATCGATACCACCCCGTCTACGACCTTCTGGGGTGGAATATAAGCCCGGCTTGTTGTATACCCATGCTTATGGTAAAGAATAGTGATGCGATCAGCGAATTTCTGAAGATCGGCCAAGGACATCATCGTCCCTTCAAGTTGATGTGCCTCGGCCAGTAAATCATCGGACTTAAAAAGCCCGTTCCCCTCAATGACGATTTTCTTGACCAGAAATTGAATACCTTCCGCCACAACCTTCTTCTCTTCTTTCTTTTCTATGACAACTTTCTTCGAAGGCTGTACGGAGGCCTTATTCGCGCGCTCCAAAGGATTGGTCTGGGTGGTCAATTGACGCTGAACGACTTCATTGACAGGTTGGGCAAAGACAAAAGCTGTCTGTACCAAGCATACACACAACAAAATTATGGATATTCGCATACTGACCTTTTTAAGTTTAACCAGAATAGTACCACTTCAAACCCCAAGATCAAGAGACAAGCTCAACACCATCACCCGACATAATGGCATGCCCGGCCTGCGGGAACCCGCCAACAGGCGTACCAAAGATCGGGCCAAGGGTATTGGGCACATGCGGCAAATCCCTAAAGTTAAAGCCAGTGATCCCAGGGATCATCTCATGCACGATCGCTTCATGCGTCGGTTCATCCACAAGTCCAGACGACGGTGCCGGTGCTGGTGTTGGTGTTGGTGTTGGTGTTGGTGTTTCGGAAGGGAATAGCCAGTTGAGGTTATTACCGGAATCCATACAGTCCGTCGTGCAATCCAGCTCCAGTCCGGATGCCTTTGAATCCTTGACGTCAAGGTAAGACAATGTTGACGTGCCCGTGAGCTTCAATAAAGCGCGTGTTCCAGGGACAGAAGCGCGGATATTCAGAGGATCTGTGGCACTGCCACCCTCCAGATCAAGTTCACCACCCACGACCTGTTCACTGCCCGATTCAAAGGTCAGCGTATGCCCGCCGTCCGCAAACTTCTTGAGATTATGGAACGTCGTAGTGCCATGGATCGCCTGGTCCGTACCATTGAAATTCACGGTCGATGTCCCGGCATGGAATACCCCGTCATTCGTCCAATCCCCTCCAACCTCAACATCACCCGCCGTGGCTGTCACAGCCGCACCGAAGCCTATATCAACATTACCGGCAAGGCTCCATGTCCCGGCATCATCGGCAGCATCATTGATCGACCCGGCTGTCACCGTCAATCCGCCCACGGTTAACGCATGATTACCGAAACTCACATCACCGGTGCCCTGCTTCGTGAAAAGACCTGTGATACTGATATCCGCATTGAAATTAACCACACTGTCTGTGTCGTTCACAATAGTGAAATCCGTCAGCCTGCTCACGCTACCTGAGCCGACCACACCTAGACCCACCGTGCCTGTCCCCGTATTCAGCGTTAACAACTCGGCCACCCCGCCCAGCGTGCCATCAATAGTGCCGGTCACCGTAATATTCTGGTCATTCGTGGCGACCACCGGAGCATGCCCTTCGGCTATCGTCAGTGCCCCGTCAATATTCAGATTGCCACCACCGGCAGACAGATCGATCGCATTATTGTCAAACGTCACATTATTAAAATGCTGGCCATTGGTTGCAATCGCCTGGGTGCCTGTACCATTAAACACAACACGACCGGTCCCGGAGTTGAACAGCCCTGCCGTCAACGCAAGATCAAGGCCGACGGCAAGCGTGTAACTGTTTTGATTGAACGTCCCGTCAGCCTGGATATAACTGCCACTAATAGAAAGATCCGCATTCTGGCTAACAACACCCGTATACCCGGGATCGATGTTCAACCGGGCAATGGTACTCGCAAAACCCGCATCGATCGTGGCATTGTTGATGCTGGTGCCGTTGAAAAGAACATTGGTTGATGACGTCGGTACACCATGGTTCCAGTTGCCGGCCACAGACCATGCATCACTCAAAGCTCCAGTCCAGATATCTGTCAGGTCATTCACCCCGAATGTCGGATAGGAAACCCCTGATACCCAGATAAAATCAAAATCCCAGGGATTTGTCCCGTTATAGACCGTATGTGTCGAATCAAAGAAATCGCTCGCAGCCGTCGCTTTCTCCCATTGCCCATCACTGGTGGCTGAACCGCTGGCTCCAACACCATTATCAAGGGCGTTGTACCACCAGTTGTTTGTCAACGTATCGGTGCTAACAACATACCCCACAAGCCCACCAACTTCCGTTTCACCGCTGACACTACCCGTGGCGTAGCTGCTATCAATGCTGGATAAATCAGAATTAAAACCAACAAGGCCACCGACATAACTGGCGCCACTCACATCGCCCGTGGCGTAGCTGTTATGAATGCTCGATGAATCAGAACTATAACCCACCAACCCCCCAACATCCGAAATATTATTATCCCCGACATTCACATTGCCCGTGGCGTAACTGTTATCCATACTTGAATTATAAAAAGAACCTACCAGTCCGCCAACGTCCCAAATGCCTTCTCCCGTTACATCCACGTTGGCGTAGGCATTGCGAATAATTGTGTTATGACCCGAACCCACCAGCGCGCCGACGCTATTACCGCCTATGACCGACCCACTGATAATCTCGATATCATGGATATTAGTGCCCGTGGCATAGCCAAAGAACCCGATGTTGTCGTTATTCGGCATGTTAATGTTCAGATGGCTGACAGTTTTGGAATTGCCATCCAGTTCATTGACACCAAGATACGGGATATACAACCCGGAAGAACCGGCCAGATCCAGGTTCGCAGTAAGTTTGAACTTATCGGTGCTGTGATCGAACTCTGCAAAACCTAAGAAATCCTTGAGGTCAGCAACGCTGGTGATTTCATAGAAACCGGCAACCAAATTCAAATAATCAGTGATCGCCAGCGATTTGCCATGGCCCAACCAGTCCTGAAACTGCCCGTCATAAATCCCGCCGACCGTTATGGCAGGAACACCGTTGATAAGCACACTGTCAATGTTATAGAATGAATTGCTAATAGTGCCGCCACCACCGTTATAACCAACCATCCCCCCAACCGCCAGAATGGTATCCCCGCTGTTCACATTGCCCGTGGCATAACTATTTTCAATAATGCCATAATAATTATTTTTTCCAACAAGCCCTCCAACATTTTCACTGCCGAGCCCAACGGTCACACTGCCAGTGGCATAACTGTTAGAAATGACGCCACTATACACATTGCAACCAACCAATCCCCCGACATCCCAACTGTCATCCCCGCCGATCACATCACCCGTGGCGTAGCTGTTATCAATACTGGATGAATCAGAATTATAACCAACAAGACCGCCGACCCACCTCACACCGGTCAGATTAACCGTGGTATGGCTGTTGGAAATGGTGCTGCTATAGTCATTACGACCAACCAAACCACCACTCATATCGCCAGCCACATCACCCGTGGTGTAGCTGTTATCAATGCTCGATGAATACGCATTATACCCAACAAGGCCGCCGACATCCGAGGCTCCTGTGACATTGTTATTCACAAGTCCGACATTTTTAATAGTCGCGCCGGATACATAACCAAACAACCCGACACAATTCGTTGAAGGACGATTGATGAAAAGACCCGAAATGGTATAGTTATCGCCATTAAAAGAGCCAGTAAAGGGCGTAACATCATCGCCGATAGGCGCGAATCCAGCACCTGCATTCCAGGTTGAGGTATCAGCAGCATTAATATTGTTCGCCTGTTTATAAACATTGCCTAGGCCTTGGGTCGGGATATACTGCAAACCACCCACGACGTTAGACACAGAATAGATCATGTACGGATCGCCTGCCGTGCCCGATCCTTGTGACCTTGAAAAGCGCGCATGGTAATTGGTCTTGAGTGTTGCCACACTGAAAGCAGCTCCTGTGGAGGTGAACGTCCTGTCGTCCGTGGTCGATGCGTTGAGCGTCAGGAGATCGACACCCGTGATCGAACCGTTAAGCGTGTCATTCACGCCCGTATACATCTCAAGGTCAAACCCGTTGCCAGTCAACGCAAACCCGTTCATGATGACCGAACCGGCCGTCCCGCTGCCGCCCGAATCCGCCTGGAACGTCGCGCTGCCGATCAAATTGACAACCCCTGTAAAATGAATATTGCCTGCATCCGATTGAATCCCGCCGACATCCCCGGAAATATTGATAGCCCCGTCCAAGTTGCTGTAATACCCATGCCCCACATCAAGGACGCCTGAAGAATAAAACGTATAGCCGCTCTCGTTCAGCTGGCTTGCCTGAATCGTGCCGCTGTTCTCAATACCGCCATCGGCAACAAGCTCCACCAAGCCTCCGTGTTCACGCACGCTGTTGGCCTCGATGATCCCTTCATTATTCACAACACTTGCCAACGTTGTCTTCAACAGCGCCGCCGTTATCTGCACCTTGCCACCCGCCGCGCTGATATCACCCTTGTTCGTGATCTGCGCATCCGCCAGCTGCTGCGACACCCCCTTATTCACAACAAGGTTCACCAGCCCGCTTGGGTCAAAGCTCACCGCGATCTTCTCGCCCGACCCCATGGCCACACTGCCCAGATACGCCGTGATCGTCCCGTTATTGATGATCTTGTCCGCCATAAAGATCAAATACCCGCCATCCTTGACCTTGATATTCGCATCATTGAGGACCTGTGCCGTAGCTGAGCCGCTGACCTTCTCGAAGGCCAGTTGACCGGTCAGGAACTGTTCGTTCTGGATATTGAGCGTTGAAGCAATAAGAGAAGCGACATTGATACTGGCCGAGGCACCAATATAGACGCCATTGGTGTTGATCAACACCACTTTACCCGTAGCCAGAAAAGTGCCCAGCCAATTGGTTGTCGAGTCGGTAATGTCCCTGAAAAGAACATCGCTGGTACCAAGCACGCGCACCGTCTCACCAGCCCCGATACTGGTATCGCCGTGCAGGATCGCGCGGTCTTTAAGTGTGATGGTGGTGATGTCGCCGGATTTTAAGACGGAAGCATCCCCATCGGTCACGTCGACATTGAAAGCAAAGGCGGGGTGACATACAGACAAGAAAATGAAACAAACAGCCGTATACGCGGCCAGGAATTGCTTGATAGGAAAAGTAAATTCTTTTCTCGTTATGCACATATTATATATATAACATATTAATTTAAAACGATGTTGTCTAAACTGGAAATAATGGAAAAGACCACCGGAACCGAGACAGGAAAGGATTTTATTTCTTTAAGAATGATTCAATAAAACACGGGGCATAACGCACCATGCGGTAGATCCACTGGCGACGGCCAAAACTCTCCGGATGCATGGAGTTGGCAACATCCTGACGTTGTGGGTGATAATATTCCCAAACAATCTCTCCCGCTGATGTGATCTCAAAAGATCGCCCGCGCTCACTCTCGGTTACCAGCGTATTCCCGTTGGGGAAACGCTGAACATAACCTTGCGATAAGGTAAAGAAACCATCCGCCCGATATTCCCACGTGATCCGCATCGCCCGCGGGTCAAGTTCAATGACCCGTGACCAGCCGCGATAACGGCCATTCTCAAACACAAGGATCCGCCCGCTGGGCAGCATTGTGGGAGCATGCTGGCCTTGTAGTCCGTCGGGAATATCATCGGCAATGCATTTCCAAACAACCTTCTTCGTCACCTGATCCATGATAAAGATCATACTGCCATGACGAAAACTGACCAGCCAGTTCCCTTCCCGAAAACGGGGATCGTGCGTGCCCAAAGCGTTCCTAGGCAGCAATTGAAAAGAGTTCAATCGATAATAATCATAATTACCACCCCAGGGTGTTGCTCCCTTACGTTTGGCGGCTTCAGGCCAAAGAAATATCCTAGGACGATCCAACTCCAGCGGATAATGCAATGACTGGAGATATTTCAAGTTCTCCCATGTCGACCAGCGCGCTATCTGCCGCCCCTGCAGATCAAACTCCACCACAGCACAAAAATCAACCTTCCGGCCTTTGTACACATGCATTTCTTTGGTCAGCGTGATGATCGTGCCGCGGGACGTATACACAATGTCGTGATGGATAGGGAAATCCTGTTCCCAGATCACCTGGTCGTCAAACGTATACATCCCCCATTTGCACGACTCATAATAGGCTTGGGCTACGTATCGGCCATCGGGCAATAGAAGCCCCAGATAACGCGATCTCCACTGCTTCCAGCTATTGCCCTGAAGGTCGATCAGCTGGCCATCAAAAAGATTATAACCCGGTGAAATTTGTTGCGGCATACGCGCATGGGCACCCGAAAGCGTCGCGTCAAAACGCGGCTCTTCGAGTTCACGGAGCTTCAACTTTACAAGATCGGAAAATGCCATTTTAAGGTTTCAGCAAAGGATCGATCATGTTTGGGGGGTAACGGGTCATGCGGTATATCTCCTGCCGCTGGCCCCATTTCTTTTTATCTGTAGAATTCTTTTCATTCTGCTTGTCAGGATTGTAGAACTCCCAAACGATCCTGTTGTCCGGCGTTAATTCGAACACACGCCCTTCTTCTGCTTCCGTAACGAGCATATTTTGGTTGGAAAGTTTTTGAACAAACCCCTGGGACAAAGAATAGAAATGCTCGCTGCGGTATTCCCAGACGACTTTAAGTGTCATGGGGTTCAATTCAAGCAAACGCGACCATTTACGATAACGGCCGTTATCAAGTAGAAGGATGTTCCCATTGGGGATCATCGATGGCGCATGCGGACCTTCCAGCCGATCCTTGACCTGATCATCAATGGCGCGCCAAAGGATTTTATGGCTATCCTTATCAAGAATAAATACCATGCTTCCATGCCGCAAACTGATAAGCCAGTTGCCCGGTGTAAAAGCCGGGTGACGGCCCTGTAACGGCGTGGGCGGCACAATAGACAAAGAATTAAGATGATAGTAATCATAATGACCGCCAAAAACGCTCTTAACCATTCGATGGTTCTGCGGCATGGGGATATTGGCGGGCATATCGAGTTCAAGTTTCTTGTGGTACTTCTGGAATTCCTGAAGATGATCCCAGAAAGAATACCGCTGCAATTCATTGCCGTCTTTGTCATACTCGAGGATCACATCGAACTCAACATCACGGCCATTATATCTGTGCACTTCCTTCGTGAATGTCATCACCGTGCCCTGCGGGGTCAATAACAACTCGTGATGGATGGGGAAATGCTTTTCCCAGACGACTTTACCATCCCACGTATAACGGCCCCAGAGAGGCGCCTCAAAATATTTCTCGGCATAATAATCGCCATTCTTATCAATAACACCCAAATAAATGCTCGGCCATTGCTTGACCACGCGCCCTTGGTTATCCATGAGTTTACCTTCATAAAGGTTATAACCAGGACTGACACGGGAGGTATCCACGCTGTGCACCCCCGAGCGTGCGCGATCGAATTTTACAATAGACGGCATATGCAGAGCCTTGAAAATAAAGAAGCCGAACATACCCGAGACAATAAGAATGCCCGCGAGAAAAAACACCCGGTGTCGGCACCATAAAAAACTAACACCTTTAATGATAATGCTGCGGAAGAAATGAATAACAACAGCAGAAGCAAAAGCAAAGAAAGCAATTATCCCGGTCAGTATCGAACTGATAAGATAACCGCCGCTGCCGGGGTCAATGTAAGCACCGGCATCTGCGGGGTACAATGAAAAGCAGACCACCCATAGGATAAGATTTAAAATCATACTGCCTTGATCCCCGTGTTTACTATAAAAACGTCTGAACGATAAGCATAAACACTCAAAAACCAAAGGGTTGTACCCATCGCTCAACCCTTGGCTTTGGCAAATTCCTCCCGCAGGGTTTTGACGCGCGCATCGGACAGGTAATCATCAAAGGTCGTGCCTGTGCGGTCGATCATGCCGGCCGGGGTGATCTCGATGATACGATTGGCCACGGTCTGCACGAGTTCATGGTCATGCGAGGAAAACAGGATCGTGCCCTTATAACGCTTGAGGCCTTCATTGAGCGCGGTGATCGATTCAAGGTCCAGGTGATTGGTCGGCTCATCGAGGATAACAACGTTGGGCTTCATCAGCATCATGCGCGACAGCATGCAGCGCACCTTCTCCCCGCCGGAAAGGACTTTGGATGACTTTTGCGACTCTTCGCCCGTAAAAAGCATCTTGCCCAGAAAACCGCGTATAAAGATCTCGGACTTCTCCTCGGAATACTGCCGCAGCCAGTCGACAATACTCAGGTCGGATTTAAAATACTCGGCATTGTCCTTGGGAAAATACGCGCGCCGCGTGGAAAAGCCCCATTTGAAAGCCCCCTGGTCTACCGGAAGTTCACTCATAAGCACCTGGAAAAGGGTTGTCCTGATCAGGTCATTGGTGCCGACGAAAGCCACCTTGTCGCCTTTCTGGATCGTGAAGGATATCTTGCGGAACATCGCCTGACCATCCACAGACCTGGAAAGATCGATAACATCAAGAAGATCATTGCCCGCTTCGCGTTCCTGCTCAAAATGAACATACGGATATTTACGCGACGACGGCTCAATGTCTTCAATGACAAGTTTCTCGAGGATCTTCTTGCGGCTGGTTGCCTGACGCGACTTGGACAGATTGGAACTGAACCGCGCGATGAAATCCTGCAATTCCTTGCGGCGATCCTCGACCTTCTTGTTCTCCTCACTGCGCTGTTTGGCGGCGAGGCGGCTTGATTCCGACCAGAACGTATAATTGCCGGAATATATCTTTACCTTCCCGAAATCAATATCGGCGATATGCGTGCACACATTATCGAGAAAATGGCGGTCATGGGAAACCACAATCGCCGTATTCTCAAACCGGGACAGAAAGTCCTCCAGCCACATGCAGGTCTCGACATCAAGATGGTTCGTCGGCTCGTCGAGCAGCAGGATGTCGGGGTTACCGAAAAGTGCTTGCGCCAACAGCACGCGCACCTTGTCGCCGCCTTCGAGCTGTTTCATCTGCCGGGTGTGCGCGGAGGTGGGGATACCCAGTTCTGCCAGAAGTTTACCGGCATCGGATTCTGCGTTCCAGCCGTCCATTTCCACAAACTCGGCTTCAAGCTCGGAAACGCGCATGCCATCTGCATCGGAGAAATCCGCCTTGGCATAAATGGCGTCTTTTTCGAGCATGACATCAAAGAGCCGTTTGTGCCCCATAATGACCGTCGTTAAGACCGGATACTCGTCAAAGGCAAAATGATCCTGCCGCAATACCGACATGCGTTTGCCCGAATCAATGGCCACCGTGCCTTCGGTCGAGTCGATCTCGCCGGAAAGGATCTTGAGGAACGTTGATTTCCCGGACCCGTTGGCGCCGATAAGGCCGTAACAGTTGCCCTGGGAAAAAACGATATTAACACCGGAAAAAAGTTTCCGCTGGCCATACTGAAGCGTGACATTATTAACTGTGATCATGCTGACTGCCTCTCGGGTTAAATTGCTTTTTCATTCCCTGTTTACCTAAAATATGAAGCGCCTTATCAATCCATGGCGCACTGCCGGGATTCTGCGACTGCACCAGCGCCCGCTGCATGGCGCGTTCATTATCTTTCTTGGGCACATAAACACTTTTACCCGTCAAAGGATGCTTCCCCGTGTGATACATGCACGCCGACACCGTCATGGGCAAAGGCAAAAAATCCTGCACCTGCTCCGGGCGCATCCCGTGGGATAAAAGGGTTGTGGCACAATCAAAAGCCTCTTTAAGCCCTGCCCCGGGATGGGCGCTGACAAAATAATTTACTAAAAACTGCCGTTTGCCCAGACTGGCGTTCATTTCATTAAAAAGCCGGACAAACGCTTCATACCGCGCATACGGCGGCTTGTTCATGAGCGCAAGGACCTCGTCGGATGTATGCTCAGGGGCCACCTTCATCTGCCCGCTGACATGATCACGGCATAATACCTTAAAATAATCGAGCGCTGCCGGTTCGAGCAAAAGATCATACCGCAAACCGCTCTGCACGAACATATGTTTTATGCCCGGCACACGCCGTATCGCCGCATACAAGGAAACGGCCGCCCGACATCCTATATCCAGCGACGGGCATTTCGACGGCATCAGGCACTGCTTGCCGCGGCAAGCCCGGCCTTTATTCCACTGGGCACAGCTGGCGCCGTACAAATTTGCTGTCGGACCGCCCACATCCTGGATCGTCCCCCGGAACGCCGGATCCCGCGCCAGGCCTTCAGCCTCGCGGACAATGGAAGCCTCGCTCCGGCTCTGCACGATCCTGCCCTGATGAAAAGTGATCCCGCAAAAATTACATTCACCCGGACAGCCGCGCAACGCCGTGATCGACCAGCGCACCGTCTCCAAACCCTTCACGCCACCCAGGGCATCGTACGACGGATGCCAGGTGCGCGCATACGCTACGTCATAGCTAGCATCCAGTTCCTGGGATGTCAGGGGCAAGGCCGGCGGCAACTGCAAGACCCATTGATCCGCGTGCCGCTGGGCCAGGGGCTTGCCATCTTCCGGTGCCATTTCCGCATACGCCAACCGAAAAGCTTCATTAAAAATTTCAGGGTCGCGGCTAACCTCTTCAAATGCCGGCAGTTCGATCGTGCCGGCAGGAAATTCCCCCGGCTTCCCACGCACCACCGTACCACGCACATCACGGATCGACGCTATCAGTTCACCTTGCGCCAGGCGCGCCATCACCTCAACGACGGACCGCTCCGCCATGCCGTAGATGATCATGTCCGCCTTGGCATCGATCAACACCGAACGCCGCACCGCATCATCCCAATAATCGTAATGCGCCAGGCGCCGCAGGCTGGCCTCAACACCGCCGAGAATGACCGGCAAACCCTTGAACGCCGCCTTGGCACGATTGGCATACACGATCGCCGCCCGGTCCGGCCTCAAGCCGTCCTTGCCACCCGGCGCAAAATCATCCCCGTGCCGCCGCCGCTTGTTGGCCGTGTAATGCGCGACCATGGAATCCACATTGCCCGCCGTAACGCAAACACACAGGCGCGGACGCCCCAGGCGCGTAAAATCATCGATCGACCGCCAGTCCGGCTGGGCAATAATACCGACGCGATACCCCTTGCTTTCCAGGAGACGTCCGATCAAGGCCGTGCCGTAGGAAGGATGATCCACATAGGCATCGCCGCTGATGATGATGACATCCAGCTCCCCCCACCCCCGGGCCGCCAGCTCATCAAGATACATGGGAAGAAACGAAGTTTTTTTCATAGCGCCATCAGCATTAATCCCGCCTGAACAGCGCCATTATAAGGTTGATTGCAGGTTTGTCGATGAAATATTACTTGATGCCCAATAGGGCCGCTACATCAGCCAGTGGGCGAATACTCATAATAACAGGCGTAAAGCCGGCGACATTGCCCAGGCTACCTAATTGATAAGAATAAGCCATATCAACCTTTTTTCCGATACTCTGTATCTTCAAATTCCGGGCATTAAGATCAATACCACCCACGCGCTCTGCCTGATCTATTTGCTTGATCTGGTCAAGATTATGCCGAGCATTGTTCTCCGCCAACAGCAAGGTCAGATAATCTTCCAAAAGACGAAGATTTTTCACCTTATGCCGCTCAGCCAAGTCGCGATAGAACATGACACTGTAATATTCCTTCAATAATTCCTTACGGTTAGGCGAATCAATAACCGCCGGAAATCCCCCTGTATCTAAGTATTCATTGAAAGCCTTCTTCACGAGTGGCCGCTCACGGCTGTACAAAATGCGCTCCACATCGACCGCTATGCCCCGGGCTGAAAGAAATTCCTTGAAACTTAACGGAAATACATTAACGCTCAACGTCCTCCCTCTCAGTTCTGTGGCGATCTCACGGCTCAAAAGCTTCGACGATGAACCCGTGATGATCAACTTGATATTGGGATGTTGATCCGTGATCCGTCGCGCCCATTTCGACCAGTTAGCCGCATTTTGGATCTCATCCACAAAGAGATAGACCCTTTGGGTCATATCAACATCCAGCATTTCCCGGCAAATATCCCACAACAAGGACAATTCATCTCCTCGAACAGGCGAAAGCCGTTCATCCTCAAGGTTAATATAAATAACATTACCAACGGGCACCTTCTGCTTCGCCCACCGCGCCATCTGGTAACATAAATATGTTTTCCCGGTCCTGCGGGCACCGATGATCGAAAGGATCTCTTTGCCATCCAGAAATCGATTATCAAAATCGCGGGCATACCCTTGCGGAATATCGAATTCCTTCCACTCCTGAAGGATGCGTTTAATTTTATCTCGTGTGATCATATGTCCTCCTTACTGGACATAAGCATACCATATTAGTCCTATATATAGGACACGTTAATATATTCTTGTGGCATAGGTAAAGAATTCGAGATACACCGAACGGGTTTAAAACCCGTCCCTACATGGCATACTCTTACCAGAACCCTGTGGCCATAATTGACCTTTTCCCCTATTATTCTTCTGGTAGAAACCAATGCTTCAAACCAATCCACCCAGAAACTTAGCGACGGAGATAATGCGAATATCTTCCTTTAAGACATCAATATTTTGATCCTGAACAACCAGGAACAGGAACGGCACCTTCAATTTGCGCCCAAAATATGATAAGGATGAAGATACCCCTTTAAAAGAAGATTTTACTTCAACGCAAAACCATGGCTTATGATCAACACAAACCATGAAATCAACCTCTCTCTGTTCTTTATCCCGCACATAGTAAAGCTCCGCTTTATATCCGTCCCGATCAGACAAAAAGTGGCAAAACTTTAAGAGATGCGACGCCACAATATTTTCAAGCCTGGCACCGGGATCCTGTACTTCTGACCAGTCCCATAAATATAATTTCGGCTCTTTCCTTAATGACTTAATAGCCGTGCTCTGCCAGGGATATATCCGAAAATGATAATAAAACTTCTCAAGAATATCGACCCACAATGAAACCGTCTTGTGCGTTACCTGCAGATCCTCCCTTAGCGCATTCATGGAAAAAAGTGACCCTACTTTATCGGGAAGAAGCTGAACAAGAACCTGCAACGCAGAAAGATCACGAACAATTTCAACATCCCGAATATCTTCCTTGATCAGACGATCCGCCCTTTCCTGATGCCAACGTCTCAAACTACGTTCAGTCTGCCTGGCGACCTGTTCCGGAAACCCTCCGAATTTTAATAATGTCTCAAATGCTTGTGGCTGTGCTGAAGGAAAATCAAGACTTCCCCCAATCCGAAATTCCTGGGACTTTATTCCAGCAAGCTCGGCTGTCGAGAAAGGATTCAACCTATAGGAACGATACCGCCCCAGAAGAGAATCCCCTCCTTTACGATAGACATCGAGTCGAGCACTGCCTGTCACAAGAACATGAAACTTGTCCTTATGCTTGTCATACTCACCTTTAAGCAACGTTTTCCACTTCTTGTACTTATGGATCTCATCAAGAATAAACAGCCTAGTGTCAGCCTGCCACAATCCTTTTAAAATCTGTTTTCTATCTACGCCGTAATCCCAGTTCAAATACGCTGACGCTCCCGCGAAAGCATCACCGGCAACATTCTTGGCCAGCGTAGTCTTACCAACCTGACGAGGCCCGCTGATAAAGACCATCTTCTCGTTTAAGTCTTCAAGAATATACTTCTCAAGATATCGCTTGATCATTCCAGCCCCCGATTGATGCTCCTACATTTTCTACCATAGTAGAATAAAGTATACAACATTTTCTAATCTGGTCAAGTAAGCTGGGGATGTTCTCAATCACATACCCCCTATGATCACGCCTCTTTCTTCGGTCGCTCGCCATAGTATTGGTAATAATTGACTTCGATGTCGCTATAAGCCAAAGAAGGGGGCATCCTAAGGTTCCTTCCTGACAGCCGGCGTGAATGCCTCGCGGCTGAGATCGTTTAATTCAATTCCGGCCGCGCTGACAGCCAAAGCATCATGCCCCGGCCAGGGCACAACGACCAGCTTGATCGTCGGGGTACCGCTGTTGCCATAATAAAGCTTGAATGTTGAACGCGGCTGGAACACAGGATTCCCCAGGACCTGCTTCAACCCCGGAAAGATGAAATTCTTCACATAATTGATCCAGCCGGCCTTGTTGATGGCCGCCACCGCCGCCTCATTCACCAGAAGCTCCTCGCCCGACCAGCCTTGGTTGAACTCATCATGGCCCTGCACCACAACCCGAATCTTCACATGAACAGGAACAGGCGCATGCGCCTCAAAGCGTTCGATCAACTGACCTGTCAAATGCGCCACCCCGAACCACGCCTGCTGGGCATCATCAAAACTTCCGGCGAGCCTGAAAGCCTCGAGACTTTCTTTCGCCGGGAACCATATCTGCCACGCCCGCTGGATATCATCCCATATTCCCTTAAGCGACGGATCCGCCTGCAGGGCCCGGCGCATGATATTGCTGATCTCCACCCGCAGGTCATAGGGGATCTCCCGGATGAACCGCGCCGCCAGCGGTGATGCCGGATTCCCGGGCTCCTGATGCCCCACATGTAGGATAGCTCCGTCCTGACGGATGACCGTGCCATTGGAACTGCCGGTCACCTGCAACGGGATCACCAGCCCCCGCTTGACCTGCACACGCAACGGCGTCACCCCGTACTCGATGGCCGACGGCAGGCTCAATTCTATCTCATGATCAACAAGCTCCCGCGGGAACTTCCTGTCATCCAGAAAACCTGATTCTCTTAATCTGTCATGGGGGATCATAAGACCTTCAGTTGATTAGTATGCCCAACCAGCCCAACGAATAACATTCTTCAATGAGTCAACGGGAGCAACGCTTCTTGTTAAATCACTCCGATCAAACCTTTTTCCTCAATAATGTGCAACAATTTTAAAGCAGTCCCCGACGGTTTCTTGATGCCCTGCTCCCACCCCTGGACTGTTTGCACGCTCGTATTGATAAATCTGGCAAAGGCCGCCTGACTTAATTTTAATTTTCTCCGTAATCTAACGATCGCTTTAGGTTCATAGGGCTTCACGTCAAGCGCAAAAGCTTTGACTTCACGGAGAGTTATTTCCGTAATAGAACCATTTTTATAAAGGTCTTCCATTGATTCCAGAACCATGTTTTTAATGTTGTTTTCCATTTAACCATCATCCTTTTTTGAAACTTCAAAAAGTGCATCGTCCGTAATTCCCTGCTTTTTGACCCAACGATAGAAATATTTATTTTTTAAATAATACATTTGGACTCCCTACTACTGACCAACACCCACATAAAGTATACCGCTCAGTAGCATACCTATCAAGTAGAAACTCCCGAGGGATTGGGAATGATACCATTGATCATTCCCCCCCCCCTGAGCGACGAGGATATCCAACACGGCCTGTTCAACTTCGAACGCGGTGATTAATTTACTTATTGTGTAATATTAACTGGTTATGTAGCTGTTTCTCTGACGGTAACGCTAATTTATATTTAGATGCAAAAATCTTGTTATTCATTCCGCCTAAAACATATTTGGCAAAAACTTCGCTCTTTTTCGTGCAAAGAATAAGACCTATCGGATCATTTTCATCCGGACCTTTCTCGTGCTCCTTGAAATAATTCAGGTAAAGATTCATCTGCCCGGCATCCGCGTGATCAAGCTCACCGGACTTGAGGTCCACCAATACAAAACATTTCAAAAGGCGATTATAAAAAACAAGATCAACCCGATAGTGCCTGTTGGCAACCGTAATCCTTCTTTGACGTGCTACAAAAGAAAAGCCTTTGCCCAATTCCAACAGGAAATATTGTAGCTTGTCAATCAGGGCTTGTTCCAGTTGAGTTTCCGAATAAGCGGCGTCCTCGCGTAAATTCAAAAACTCCAAAATATACGGATCCTTGATCGCGTCTTCCGGCTTCTCGATGATATGACCCTGCTTGGCCAGTTGAAGAACCTTCTTCTTGTCCTTACTGAGCGACAACCTCTCAAACAGCGATGCGTTCATTTGTCTCTTAAGCTCGCGGACAGACCATCTGTTCTCGACAGATTCTTTCTCGTAGAATGCCCGCGCCAGATCACCGTCCTCTTTTAAAAGCTCACAATAATGCGACCAACCCAATAACGGACGAAATTGGTCAGACGACGTCTGACCAATCATCTTGAGAGCGCTCGCCTTGGATCCCGGCACTGATTCGTCAGACACTGTCTGACGAATTGGGAACACCTGATAAAATAATCGCATCATTTTCAAATTCGTTGTAGAGAAACCTTTTCCAAACCTCTGTCTCATATCTTCAGACAAGCGATCAATCAACGCATCGCCGTATTCGGCACGCGACCGGCCTTTTTGCTCATATTCAACAATCGATTGACCAATACGCCAATAAGCTGACACCTGCGTTGTGTCAATCACCTGCACAACCTGACGCCGTGCATTAATAATAATTTCGCCGATCACGTCCAATAAGGATCCGTATCCGGCAGCAACAGGTTTGATTGATTTCTTCGTCATTGAACAAACTCCCTTGAAATGCCCGTTATACCTACCTGGTAAACATTTACACTTATTCTCTAAAGTCTACCCCAGATTCTCCGCGCTATAGCGCGCAATAAGGCCGGTGCGGACGGCGTGGCGGTAGGTGGCGGTGAAGAATTTGCAGGCAAGGATGACATAAAGGGCGGCCAGCGTGATACTCGCCAGGAGCGGCGCTAACGGGACACTGCCCCCTGAGGCCATGACGCGCATTGACTCAAAGACATACGACGGCGGCACGGCGTGGGCGATGATCTGCATCCAGGGGGGTAAGGTGGAGAGCGGATAAAAGACACCGGCAAACGGGGCGATCAGGGCGGGTAAAGGCCATATCAGCCATTCGGCGGCAGGGCCAAAACGCAGGACAACCGCACAACCCAGAACGCCCATGGCGATCCCAAATAAAAAGAGAACGAAAATAAACGGCACCAGCATCAGGCCATAAACAGCAAAGGACAGGCCAAAAAACCCTGTTGCCAGAATAAGCATCATGATCACCCCGACACAGCTGGTCGCTATGCTCGACAGCACAAGCCCGATGATATACTCCGATATCAGTAAAGGCGACGCAAAAATATTAAGAAAGTTGCGCGACCAGACATCTTCAAAGAACACCATGGTCACCCCCTGCATGATGCGCAGGAAGAAATCCCACAACAAAACAGCCCCCAGGATCACCGGGATAAAATCAAGCCCAGCAGGAACGACCGAATTAAGATACCGGCTCATGAACCCCCATAAAACAATATCAATGACCACCCAGATAAATAACGGCACCATTCGGGTAAAACTCCCGCGGATGAGGTAAAACTGGCGCAATAAGATCGCGTAAATACGATGGATTGACATAGGGTTATCCGTCAGACAATGTGAGGGGTTCACGCGCCACTGTAATAAAAAGATCCTCGAGCGATGCCTTGCCATGCTGGGCCGGAAGAGTTTTGGGATCACCCTGAAGCAGGATTTTGCCGTGGGAAAGGAATAAGACCCGGTCGCACACCACCTCAACTTCGTGCATATTGTGAGATGTCCACAGAACCCCGCCGGTCCCCCCGACCGTGAAGCCCCTGATCTTCTGGCGGATATCACGCGCTGTCGACGGATCAAGAGACGCTGTCGGCTCATCGAGCAATAAGAGTTTAGGCTGATTCAGCATGGCCTTGGCCAGGCACAAGCGCGTCTGCTCACCCGAAGAAAGCGCCCCGCACTTGACACGACGGAATGCTTCAAGCCCGAACTGCGCCATCAATGCCTCAATGCGCGCCGTGATATCTTTAACACCATAAAGCAAACCAAAAAAATGCAGATTCTCGGTTACAGTAAGATTCCCCGGTAAGGGCGCATAGACAGCCGCAAAGTTGGTGCGTGTCAAAGCCGGCGAACGGTGTTTCTGAATATCAAGGCCGTCAATACTCACGGTCCCCGCTGAAGGCTCAAGCACCCCCAGGATCATATTGATCGTCGTGGTCTTCCCCGCCCCGTTAGGCCCTAAAAGCCCCACGATCTCGCCGGGCGCCACATCAAAGGACACGCCCGCCACCGCAGCCTTATCGCCGTAATTCTTGCATAGATTGGAAATAGAAAGGATATGTTCTGGCATAGGGAAGGATTATAACAGATAACCCATTCAAATCTCATTTCCTGGCTTCTTTTTCTATCAACGAGAACGAAACAAAGCACCCTTCGATTTCCTTCAACGGTAACACGGTTTCTTGGGTGCCGCGTTTGACGGTCACAAACACCTCTCCCGGGATCTCTTTCCGGTTAATGATCGACACGTCCTCGTAAACGTCCGTCACAAAATCTGCAAGTCGCTTGGAACGGTTGCCCGGCTCCATGAAAATAACCTGCTCCCCAACCATTGGTTTACGGAATTTATAATCCAGCTTATACACGATCCCCCGGTCAACACGCCCATCGGCATACATGACCTTACTGGACTCCGCAACAAAGTGACGTGTCAATAACAGCACCACATACAACAAGAAAAGAACGCTCCCGATCCTGGGTACGAGCTTTGACCCGGCATTATTCCTGGGCACATCTTGTGCCTCCGACGGCTACATGTCATTCATCATGGCAATAATTCTCCGTTCTTCATCACCCTAAACATCCAATTTTTTATCCCCAAGAATATGCAACGCCATCGCCCTGCGCGTCTCATACGCCAAAAAGCTCATCACGCCGGCAACAATACACGGCGCCATTACCGCTATAAACTCGAACTGCTTTTGTTCCAACAATAAAGAAGCGGCATATGGCAGAGCCATGAACGGCGATATTGTCGCCATTGAAACATGCTCATTCAACCTGAAATTCATCATCAGTGCCATCATCCATGGCAAAAACACCCACCATATCAGCAGGGCCGTAAGAATGAAAATCCGTTTATTCCGCCAGCGGCTCAATCTGAAGAACTCCAGGAATCCCGCGAAGGCCATGATATGACTGCTTATAATCAGAAAATATGAGATGCCGCTCAACAGCGAGCAATGAACAACCATTACATACGGCAGAATGAAAAGCCCCCCCATCCCGACATAAACAAGGACTGTCAGCATGCCGGTGGCGCCATCATCGGCCATCACCTTCCCCGCAATTCCAAAACTTTTGTTCAACATCAGATACTTTGAACATCTAAAATATGTCGGGACACAAAAGAAACTGATCAAGCCGCCGGCCATGACAAATAACGAAGTGAACAATGAGATTTCTGACCAGATGAACCTATTAAGAAAGGACTTCATTGACCCGTCGGAATAGAAAGTAAAGTAGGCACTTGCTTTAAAAAGTTCATCAATATGCATATAATTTGCCACAAAAAAACCTGTCACCACAAACAAAATGAAACCACAAAAACGCATCACGTCAGCTTTTGACCAGGCAAGGCTGTTGGGCAGGCAGAATAGCCGCGTGATCCCCTTGATCACCAGCAACAACAAGGGTATTTGAACAATGGCCTGCATCACAATCAATGGGAAATCTAGGATATAAAAATGACCGTTAAAATGCGGCGCACTCGGCACATGCCACAAACCTGGGAGAATAGCCTGAAACGCCGTCACCCCTGATACATGAGAAAAGAACGTACAAGATGTTGCCAATAGAAATGCCCCGAGAATAGGAACACCAAAGAAAAGAAAAAGCAACAATAAAAATATTGGATTAATACGTTTTTTATTGGCTGATGAGAGGGCAGCCATCACGGCTATAGAATGGAAAAGAACCCCTGTCATGATCAGGGATACATTGAATGTAACAACCTGGAGAATCCTCACCTCAGGTAAAACCGTAAAGAATAATTCAAGCACAAATAAAATGCAGAAAATCCCCCACTCCACACACGTACTTCCAAAAATAAGGCCAATGACTTTATGCCCCACCGGCTGAGGGGAATTCCGATGAAAATCCAGCGTTTCCCCTGTCCGCTCACGGGCCGCCATCTGCCCGGCCAGCATCGTCCCCTGCACCAAAAGAACCAGCGCCTGAACAATAACAATCGTATTGAATAAGGACAAACAAACAGCTGACAATTGTGTCTGATGCAATGACGCGCTCAGAAATCCCAGGAATATACTCCCTAAAATCAATATGCCGATACAGATCAGCTGCACCGGGCGCGTACGTTCATACCAGCAACTTAAGAAAAGTGCGTTATTTTTCAAATCCAGGCAATTCATGCAACCTCCTTGGCGCCGACTTTAAGAAAGATATCTTCTATGTCATCGCTGGCTAGTGAACATTCCAATAAACCGACATTAGCCGCCAATATTTTCTTCAGAAATTGAGATGCGGCTTCTTCGGCATTCTGAAAATAAATAACATATCGGGTCCCCTCTTGGCGTACGCGATCCTTGCCAAGACCTTCTTCAAGCAACAAACCTTCAAGCGCTGCAAGTCCCTCCGCTTCTTTGGCAAAGCGGATGATCAACTTCTGCGTGCCCCCTGTCTGCCTACGGAGCTCATCCATCGTCCCCGCCATGACCAGCCTGCCTTTTTCCAGGATAATAATCGAATCAACAAACTCACTCAACTCAGAAAGAATATGACTGGAAATAAGGATCGTGGCGCCATTGGCCCTGGCTTCTTTCAGCAGGTCACGCATTTGTTTGCGCGCCAGAGGATCAAGCCCGCTGGCAGGTTCATCAAGGAGCAATATCAGCGGATAAACCTCGAGGGTCTTCGCCAATACCAGGCGCTGCTGCATCCCGCGCGACAAACCCTTGATCAACGCATCTCTTTTCGTGCCTAGGTCACTCTTGATCAGCCACTTTTCAACGCAGCTGGGACGATCTTCTGCCTTAATACCGTAAGCGGCAGCAAAAATATCCAGATATTCCCACACTTTCAAATTTTCATAGACCGGAGAAAAATCCGGCATATACCCCACACACGCCAATGCTTTTTCACGCGCTGTTTCCAGATTAAATCCATTCAGGCTTATCTTGCCCTGGGCAGGCTCAAGAACACCGGCCAGCGCCTTGATCGTCGACGTTTTACCGGCACCATTAGGGCCGATAAAACCATAGATCTTCCCGCGTTCCAGCTGGAAGGAAAGATCATTCACCGCCGTCATGCCATCATAAACGATGCACAAGTTTGAGACTTCAACAAAACTCATGTTTTCTCCTTGTCTTGGGTGAACACATATTCCCGCGCACTCCAACGAATCCACAACCACTTTCCCCTGCGGATACATCAACCTTAATCAAAACTGACAGAATACTCATACCATGGCCCGAACAAATGCCCCCGAAGCTTTTCAAGTTTCTTATGCTTTGGATTATAGCAGATGCCTGACGATCAAGTCATTAGACTCATTAACCTTTATTTCCCTTCATCCCACGTCCTAGTCGCTGAATGATAAGTTGGCCCTAAAAGCCCTGCCGTATGACTATCAAGTGGCGATGTAATATACAAGTCAAAATTACCTGATTTAGGCCAATAAGAATACTCATCCCCTGGACATCCGATTTGTGCTAATCCTTTGGGGTATTCCCCATGTCTTTGCTTGAATTTCTCGAGTTTGAAAATAATATGTTGCGTACGGCTATCATGAGGATCAGGAAACCTGTAACCTCTGAATCCCTCCAGTATCACCCAAAAACCCAATGACACAAATAAAACCGGTGCCAAAACCGATGTTAATACTCCGATACAAATAGCGCGCCGGCGCTTCCATAAATAGATGATTAAAAAAATCCAAGTCAACAGCACTAACGCTGCACTTACATTAGTTGCCATATATGACTTCCATGGGAAAACCTGCAAAATAAATATTGCCAAAGGAAGATATAAACAGCCTATGCAAAAGAGAATAAAAGTTTTTATCATAAAATTCCGATGTATAAGACTAACGAAACCCTTGGATAACAACCCCCACCACGCTGAACCTTCTCCCGGGAAGAAGGGGTCGCGTGTGGCGGGTTATTTCTGGGCGTTGAGGACCGCGAAGCTGATGAGCCCGCCCGACATGAGAACACCGCCGGCAATAAAAAACAGTGCTGTTGCCGCAGCCACCTGCAATGTTCCAAAGGCGAGCGGCAGACAAGCGATACATCCCAATCCTCCGACGGCCACAAATATTGCCGCAAGAGCCTTGCCAAACTTGGTTATAGCTTCTGGTGTCATAACAACCTCCTGGTTTAATATACTTCCCTGGCTGCTACTTCTAACGGGGAACAGCCTTGACCCTTTGCTTAAAACCCCTCCCCCTGCCCCCTCCCACGCTGACGCGGGGCGGGGGATTTCATATCCCATGCAAGACAACTACCTTTTGACGCACACATATCCAAGCATGCCTGTACGGATACATTCAACTACTTATTAAACTTCCTCATAACACCACCGACGGTATGTTAGCGCGACAAGGCTGGCCGTTACAATCACGGCCAATCCAAGATGCCATAAAAGAATCGGCAGGCTGTACGCTGAAATATGCATGAACTCGACGAGCACATAGGCCGCATACAGGACAACAAGGCCAATGGCGCCCGGCTTATCTTTTAGGGCCGCCACATACATCAGGCAGGCCAGTGTCATCTGGGCGAAAACTCCGGTAAATACAAGATAGACCCAAAATTTAGATGTCATGATAAATGGCAAATGCCAGATAACGGCAGGGAGTATGCCAAAAACAACCGCAATGATGCCCCAGGCACCTGTGAGAATGATTGTCAAAAAAGTCCCCCATTGCAAGGCAATTTTTTCACGGCATACTGGACGCAATAAGGCATAATCGCGGAACGACACAGTGCGATAACAAAAACACAACATCACTGCCAGCGGCAATACCGAGAGGACAAGGAAATTGGCATAAGGACGCGCATAAAATCCCGTCGGACCTGCGATATAAATAACATACCCGGTGAAAATCAGTGCCCCCGCCGAAAAGATCCCGATAATCCCCGGAATATCCTCGGCTTCAACATACGCCCAGTGAAAAGCTTGCGCGATCAGGCTTTTCTGCTGCACATAAAGGGGCACTTCACGCGGCACATAGGCACGCATTGATGCCGATGTTTTGGCCCGGTGCAGGGGCCAGGACAAAACGCAGCCAAATTCCGCCATGCCTTCTCTTAACGATGCCAAGCGCCAGACAAATCCGCCCAACATCACAACGGCTAAACCTGTCAACCCGTAATACACCGGATCCGAGATGATGAGAAGATGCAGAAAATCCCGCGTATATCCGACGATGAGTAAGAGAAGCCCGTAACCAATAAAGAGGATCCGCCGTTCTGAAATATAGGCGATCACAAGGGTGGCGAAATAGGTTGCAAGGCATAAAAATATCCAGCTCGAATTGCTCCGGTCACTAATAGTATTCTGTAACGCCGATACCCAGCACCCCATGATGATCGCCACCAAAACCCAAATAAAGACCGCGACAAAAATGTGCGCCGCACGATACCCCGGCATCAATCCCGCCATGGGCGATACCATCTGACGCTTGATCATTATTCCCAATTGAAAGCCAAGGGTCATCCACAGGCAAAGCCAGATCGTGGTCATATCATCAAACCAACCCCATTCTCCCCTGGCCACGGCCATATGACCAAAAGGCACGATCAGCACAAGGGCCGCCATGAGCGTCAGCATCAACTTACGCTCCCGATACAGCATCAAGACCGCTATGATATTTTTCATCGGTTCATCTCCAGAAAGATCTCTTCGAGGTTCAGGTCCTCAACGTCAACGAGTGCGCCGAATGTTTTTTCCAAGGATTCACGCCGGGCATCGCTGTAATCACGCACCGTCAGTATGGCCTGCTGGCCACGCACATAACTGTTAATGACCCCTTCCTGGCCCATGTCCGGCAAAACTCCCGTCGGGCAATAAAGGCGGACGCGCTTGACGCTCTCCTTAAGAACATCAATCCCACCGCAAAAGTCGATCGTGCCGGCACGCAGGACAGCCACGGTGTCAGCGATACGTTCCAGATCCGACGTGATATGCGTTGAAAAAAGAACCGTACAGGGACGCTCGGCCACAACATCCAGGATCGTCTTTAGAAATTCGCGTCGCGCCACCGGATCCAGACTGGCCACGGGCTCATCAAAGACAAGCAATGGCGGCTCGTGCCCCAAGGCAAGGATAATCAGAAGTTTCTGCAGTTCTCCCTCGGAAAGCGTATCCACGCGCACGGAAAGGTCCAATTTCCAGTCTTTGACAAGCTGCGCGGCCAACGCCGTATTCCACTGCGGATAGAACGACGCTGTATACTCTATAAGCCGCCCTGCCTGCAACCACGGATACGGCCGATACCCCTGCGGCACATACCCGATGCCGGCCTTGACAGCCGCCGATAAATGCCATGGATCCTCGCCGAGAATAGATGCTTTCCCCGCATCCACTTTAAGCAGGCCCAAGAGGCATTTGAGCAGTGTCGTCTTGCCGGCTCCGTTTGTGCCCAGCAGTCCGATCACCATACCCTCGGGCACAGCCAGTGAAACCCCATCGAGGACAACCTTGCGGCCATACCCTTTGCTGACATCCTGAAGATAAATAATATTACGCATGACGATCTTCCTCCCAGATAGCCCTCAGTTTTTGCACAACACTTGCCTCATCCAGGGACAACTGCTGTGCGCTGTTGATCACTTCCTTTATAAGCAGGGTCAAACGCTCCTGATCCCTGTCCGGCATGGTAATTCCCTCTGCCTTCACCGGAATGCGCATCCCCTGCCCGCGCACCAATTCAATGATCCCGCTCTTTTCCAATGATGAATACGCCTTCGACACGGTCATGGGATTGACCTCAAGGCTTTTGGAAACATCCCGGATCGATGGCAGGAATTCACCCGCCACAAACTTCCCCAGCGCGATCCCGATCTTCACCTGATCATAGATCTGACGGTAGATCGGCACCCCCGATGCGGGACTGATCTGAAAATATAACCTGGCATTATGATCCATAATTCTCCTCTGATAACGCTACTGCATTAGAAGTATAATACACCAATACACCATTGTCAAGGGTAGGGCGAGAAAATAGCGAGAAAATATCATGAAATATTCATAACATATACGGATATAACAGGTAGGAAACGGTTTACAACCGTTCCTTGATCTGAATAAATAAACGAATGAATGAAAAGGAAGGAAAACCGAATGCGGCGAACATATTCAAAATAACGCGCCAGCTTAAATCATCCGAGGGATAAAACCATGCCACCTTCAAAATTAAATTTCAATACCGAACCCGTCCTGTCAACCGCGTTCAACGCAAGCCCGATCAACCGGAACAACGCCGTACCCTGCCGTTGCATGAAGGGCTGGGCACGATCAATTGCTGTGCCTTTACTGTCTAGAAGCACCCAGCTCTTCTCTATCATCAGAAGCTCATGGCCATAAAAATAAATTCCGACTTCATCTTTCGACCAGAAAACCCTGCTCACCGATTGACCACATATCGCAGTTAAACGCGCGATATCTTTAGCCAAGACATTAACCCTGTGAACAAGCATCTTCTTCTTATCTTTTTTCCCCAACAAAGAACCCGGGGTCGTTAACGCCAGAGGATCCCATAAAACCGCCCAACGACTCGTGATCCCGTCAGTCAAACGCGGCTGATCCTCTGCTAACGGAAGCTGGAGCGTATGCTTATCAAAAACAAGCTCCATGCATCCGCTTTTTAAATCAACCTTGTTCAGTTTCTGCCCTGTCAAAAACAAGCTACAGGCTGTCTGCCTGAGCTTGAGACCAAAACTCCTGTCAACCTCTTGCTGCTGTACATCCTTCAACGACCACGTACCCTCGACAAGAAAAGCACTGTCCTGGAGAAAATGCACACCAATATCATAGGCCGACATAGATACGCGCGCGACCGACTTGCCAATAAAAGGATTTAAATCATTTGGAACACGGATCGTCACCGCCATACCCTGTCCTGTCATTTATAAGAATTATCAAACCCTTGTTGGTCAGGAACCTTTTTCCAGCAAGATCGGATAAATATCTTCAACTGTTACAAGCCCCTGTTTGGCTTTTTCGATCGCATCCATAGCAATAGAACGAAAGCCTTTCTGACGGGCGATCGTTTCAAGCTCGGTAATGGACGCATTACGGATAATCGCGTCGCGCAAATCTTCACTGAAGAAAACAACCTCAAAAATACCGACGCGCCCATGATAGCCGGTATTATTGCAATTTTTGCAACCCGCTTTCTTGTAGAATGTGACCTTGATCGGCTTGATCTTATTTTGATCACTTTCATCGAGATATTGCATGCCTTTACCCGAATGATCGGCTTTGTCAGATGAAAACAACTGGATGTCAAGTCCGCACTGTTCACAAAGCACCTTCAAAACACTTTCATCAAGAACATAGGGGATACGGCAACTATTACATAATTGGGGCACAAGCCTTTGCGTTACAGCCCCAATGACGGCATACGAAACCATATAACGCTCCAACCCCATATTCACAAGGCGGATCACGGTGCCAATGGCGCTGTTGGCATGCAGACTTGTCAAGACCAAATGCCCGGTAATAGCCGCACGGATAGCAATATCAGCCGTTTCTAAATCACGGATCTCGCCAATCAAGATAACATTGGGATCCTGGCGCAGAATGGCCTTCAACCCCGACGCAAAAGCTTCATCATCCTTTTTATCGATGTCGCACTGATTGATCCCGTCGATCTGGTATTCCACAGGATCTTCAAGCGTTACAATATTAACCTGAGACGTATGAATACGATTGAGGATGGCATAGAGCGTGGTTGTTTTACCACTACCTGTCGGTCCACTCACGATCAAAAGCCCGTTCTTACGCTGAAGAATCTTCTCAAGGCAAGCCAGATCAGTGGTCCCCAGCCCGATCTTGTTTAAATCCACAAGCCCATGATCTTTATTAAGGATACGGATGGCTAACTTTTCGCCAAGCAAGGTTGGAAACGTAGCCACACGAAAATCATATTCATTCTTCCCGATCGTCATCGAAAACCTGCCATCCATCGCCTTGCGGGCACTCATGGCATCCGTGGACATATTGGCCGAAATCTTGATGCGCGCGATAACAGTAACATTATGAATATGCGGAATACGCAAGACTTCATAAAGAAGACCATCCACGCGAAACCTCACGCGCAACCATTCCTGGAAAGGCTCAAGATGTATATCGCTCGCCCTAGACTGGATCGCTTCCGTAAAAATGGCATTAAGGACGTCGCTGGCCAGGGTAGCTCCGCTGACAGCCGGGGCACTGCCCCAGGAGGCACGCCGAGGATCCTTCTGGGCAGCAATCATTTGCGCATAATTTTCCTTGAGTGAATGCATAACATACCTTTCAGCAAACTTGAACAAACTTTTTTTGTTTATCCCGACTTACCCATTGTAAGGCTAATCCCGCCGTGCTCGATGGCGATCTGACGTTCTTTATAGAGGAGGCCGATGGCCATCTTGAATTTCTTTTTGCTCACGCCGAATAAACGGTAGATCTCTTCAGGCGGGGTTTTATCCGTTAGCTCCATGGATCCGCCGGACTTCTTGAGAAAAGCCACGATCTTGTCCGACAAGGCATCGACCGCCGCATAGCCAGGTTTCTGCAAGCAAAGATCGATCTTGCCGTCTTCCCTGACCTTTTTGACAAAACCTTGGATCCGTTGACCGTACGTCAAGGGCTGAAATATCTCGGGCTTGTATAAAAGCCCCCAGTAGGCATTGTTCACAATGGCCTTGTACCCCAGTGGGGTAGGATCACAGATCAAAAGGTCGACGGTGTCGCCGTCATGGACATCAACCGCCGCATTGCCCATGCACTTGTCCAGACGGGCTGAAGCCGCAAAACGTCCGGCTTCATCACAATAGATGTAAACAATGTATGACTCACCCTCTTTCATGCGCCGCTGTTGTTCCACCCATGGCACGAAAAGATCCTTGGCAAAACCCCAGTCAAGAAAAGCACCAAAATCGGTGATAGAAACAACCTTGAAGAAATCAAACATCCCCACAAGCTCCGCCGGATCTTCGACAAGATCGGGTTCTTTGACGATCTTTGACTTTTCAGGTTTCTTGATCTCTGCCATAAAATCATCCCTTATTTCTCTAACAACAATTCACTATTGCCAGCAATATACCATAATCAAGATTTACATTCTGCCTTTTTTAGAATTGATATCATCGGGCACCAGTTGGTGAATGCCGACTGCAGCAGATTCGCGCCGACAAAAGCCGTGAACCAGAGCCACCCCGGATGCACAAAATGCGCCAGCAAAAGGCTGATGAGGACAAAAACACCGGCAATGCCACGTAATTTTCTTTCGATCATTTCTTCCCCCTTTTTATAATTACACTTGAAACAACTTTCGGCTTCATGACCATATAATAGATCACCGGGATCGCTGTGCGTGAAAGTAGCGTCGAGGCGATCTCGCCGGCCATCAACGATAATGCCAGCCCCTGGAAAATAGGATCGAATAAAATGACCGACGCCCCAACAACCACGGCAGCCGCCGTCAGGAGCATAGGCCGAAAACGCTTGGCCCCTGCGTCAATGACCGCTTCCTCGAGCGGCACCCCTTCCTTGATCCGCAGTTCAATGAAATCAACAAGGATGATCGAGTTACGCACCACGATCCCTGCCCCGGCGATCATGCCGATCATCGAGGTTGCCGTAAAGAACATCCCGCTCATCCAGTGCGCCGGCAGTATGCCTATCAAGGTCAAGGGGATCGGCAGCATGATGATCAACGGCGTCTTGAACGATTTAAACCAGCCCACGACCAGCGTGAAAATCAGAATAAGCACAATGGCAAACGCTATCCCCAGGTCCCTGAAAACCTCGAACGTGATCTGCCATTCCCCGTCCCATTTGATCGACCAGCGGTCATCGGTTTCAGGCTGTCCCATAAAAAGGACATCCGGGTGAACCTGTGCTTTGGGATTCAACGCTGGCAAAGGCAGCCTGTCGAGCCCGGCGTTTAAGCCAAGCATACCGTACACCGGACTGTCAAACCGACCCTGCACATCACCGATCACGTATGTTACACGTTCCAGGTTCTTGTGATAAATGACATGCTCTTTCATGACCGGATCAACCGTGACCAAATCCTTGACAGGGATGCGGCTTCCCGAACGCGCCAGCACGGTAAGATCAAGAACAGCATCGAGGGTCATGCGTTTTTCCCTGGGCAGGCGCAACACGATCTCGAGCGGCTCATTTTCGTTCGATAAATGGGCCAGGTCCGCCGTCTCACCCTGAATAGCACCGGCAATGATCTCAGCTACCGCATTCACAGCGATCCCATTAAGGAAACAGGCCTGCGCATTGATCCTCAAGCTGTAAAGCTTTTCCTGACGCCCGACATAACTGTCCACATCCGTGACACCAGGGTCGCTGTTCAACAGCTTTTCTACATGCGCCGCCAGATGACGCTGGCCTGCGAGCGTCGGCCCATAAACTTCGAGCACCAGGGTGGAAAGGACCGGCGGCCCGGGTGGCACTTCCGCTACCTGGACATGGCCGCCATGCTTGAGGACGATCGCGTGGATCCCCGGGCGTAACGCGGCGGCGATCGCATGGCTCTGGCGACGGCGTTCTTTCTTCCCGGCAAGATTGACCTGAAGATCCGCCTGCCATGGCTTGTCGCGCAGGAAATAATGGCGCACCAGGCCGTTAAAATTATAAGGCGCGCTCGTGCCAATATAGGCCGTGATATTCTTCACCTCGGGGGTGGCCACAATGTAGGCGGCGAGCTCCTCGATCACAACCCGCGTCTCTGCCAGCGGCGTTCCTTCGGGCATATTCAGGACAACCTGAAATTCATCCTTGTTATCAAACGGCAGCATCTTGGCCTTCACAAGTTTCAGCGGCACCAGAAGGATCGACCCCGACAGAAGGACCAGCATCACCATGATAAATATCTTGCGTACCCGCGCCTGATAAATAAGCGGCTGCATGTACGAACGGTATATGCGCGTCAGCAGATCATCTTTTTCCCCCTCCGCCCCGTGATCCTTGAGCGACCCCTTCTGCCAGGCGCCCCCGAGGATCCTGTAAGCAGCCCACGGTGTGGCCACGAAAGCCACGATCATGGAAAACACCATGGCCATGCTGGCGCCGATAGGGATAGGGCGCATGTACGGACCCATAAGCCCGCTGACAAAAGCCATGGGCAGGATGGCGGCAATGACCGTCAAGGTCGCAAGGATGAGCGGGCTCTGGACTTCCTTGAAGGCTTCAACCGTAACCTCCAGAAGGTCCCGCCCCTTATTCCTGGACATGCGCAAATGGCGGACAATGTTCTCAACACCGACGATCGGGTCATCCACAAGGATCCCGATGGAAAATATAAGCGCGAAAAGCGTGATGCGGTTCAGGGTGAACCCAAGGAAATAGAATCCGGCCAGGGTCAATGACAGCGTCATCGGGATCGCGATGGCCACCACCGCTGATTCGCGCCATCCGAGCACCAACCCCATAAGGAGCGTCACGCCCAGCACAGCCAGCCCCATATGAAAAAGGAGCTCGTTTGATTTCTCGTCGGCCGTGGCTCCGTAATCGCGGGTCACGGTCCAGCTGACATCTGCCGGGATCACGCTCCCGCGCAAGCCCTCCACTTTTTTAAGGATCTGCGCGCACAGGCGTGAAGCATTGGCCCCCTTGCGTTTTGAAACAGCCAATGTTACAGCATCCACCGGCCCGGGAGCACTGGCCGCCCCGATAGCACCAAAACGGATATTCACGGCCGACTCTTCTTCATCGGCGCCGTCCACCACGCGCGCCACATCCTTGAGATAAACCTCCGCCCCCTGGCTTACGCTGATCACAAGATTTTCAAGGTCTTCTCTCGAACGAAAAAACCCGTCGGCTTCCACATTCACAAGTTCCGGAACGCTTTCCAGATGCCCGGCAGAAGCTTTGACATTGGCCTGGCGGATCAACCGGCTTAGATCCAAAGGATTCAGGAATCTTGCCTTGAGCTTGTCCGCGTCAAAGAAAACCTGGAACTGGCGTTTGCGCCCGCCGGTGATCATGGTCTGGGAAATATCGGGGATCACATTAACGCTCGCCTGAACATCCGTTACCAACTTGCGCAAGCGCACAGGATCTGGCATAGAACTGTGAAATGTGAGAGTCAGCACCGGAACGTCATCAATGGAGCGCACCTTGATCAGCGGCTGAGACCCGCCCTTGGCCAGGACATCAAGGTTCGAAGCCACCTTGGTATATAATTTGATGAGGCTCTTTTCCATGTCTTCCCCCACACGGAAGCGCACCGTAATCACAGCGCCCTCCGCCTGGGTCATGGAATAGACATACTCCACCCCGCCGATCTCCCAAAGCTTGCGCTCACCCACGTTGACAATGCGCCGCTCCACTTCCTCGGCCGTCGCGCCAGGGTAAGCAACAAGCACATCAAACATCGGAACCGAGATCTGCGGCTCTTCTTCCCGGGGTAAATTAATAACCGAAAGGACACCGAGGAAAACGGCAAAACCGATGATCAGCGGCGTTACCTTTGACCTAACAAAAACCCCCACGACCCGGCCGATAAAACTTTCCTGGTAAGGACTCAACGTGCGACCTCCTTTAAGAGAACAACATTATCCACGCTCAATTCTCCGGATAAAAATAACAGGCGGGCGCGCGCGAGGCGTAACCCGGCCATGGCCTTTTCATTGGCCTGGACTGCCTGCCAATAAGCCATGCGCATCTCCATAAGATCCACGATCGATTTACGCCCTTCATTATAAAGCGGCTCCATCAGCAAAGCCGCCTCCCGGGCGTCATCGGCCATCGCCTGAAAAACACCCCTGTTATCGCGCAATGCGGCGTAACGCGCATGCTCTTCAGCCTGCGCACGGCGCAGATCATCCTTGACCGTTTGAATTTCTGATGCCAGACGGGCCCTTTGGGCAACGGCTTCTTTCAGGCGACCGGAACGGCCGGGATCAAACAACGGCATCTGTGCCCTGACACCCACCGTGAAATTATTCCCGCCGGGCACCGCGAGCCTGTCACGGTCATTGACCGCGCTCGCGAAAGCGCCAAGGCTCGGCCATGCCGTTGAACGTTCCCGGCGAAGATCGCTATCCAGTGCCTCCAGGCGGGCTTCGAGCGCCAATATATCCGGGCGCCGATCGACCCCCCCGACGGCCCCATCACGCGCTTCACCATCGGGCACGTGCCCATCACCGGCCAAAGGAACATAGCTCCAAACCCGATTTCCTGATTCTCCCATCAAAATATTCACAAGCACCGCCATGGCGTGCTTCTGGCGCTCCATATCATGGCTGAGACGCATGAGCTCACCGTGCATGACCCGTGCCGCATAATAATCAGCCCCGAGGATCATGCCGCGCTCCTTGAGTTCCACGGCCTTGTGCATATCAGCAGCAGCACGGCGCAAGACCTCCTCGAGAACGAGCGACAACCTGTCGAGCGTCAAGGCATTCACAAAAGCATCCTGGGCCACAAGCAGCGCCTCCATGCGCGTAAATACCTCGGCCATGCCCCCCGCCTTGACCTCTGCCGCCGCAGAACGCGCACGGTAGATCGTCTGCATGGCATCCCACAAAGGGATCTCGGCGTGCACCCCGGCGGCAATATCCTGATGACGGCGCGGCGTATTCAAATGCTTGAGATCAAAATCCGACGCTGTAAACCGCTCCTGGCGTAAAAGCATCCCGAACACATTGACCGGTTCCTCACTGACCTGATACCCGGCAGATAAATTCAGCGACGGCCAAAACCCCGCCTTGGCCTGCATCTGCCGCCCCAACGCAACCTCCACATCAGCATGCGCGGCTTGAAGTGCCGGATAATAGGCCACAACCTTTTCACAGAAACGCTCGAGTGTCAGGCTTTCAGCCTGCGCCGCAACAGGCGTCATCCCGTCGGCGTGAACTGCCGGCATCAACACCAGCAACAAGCCTGCCCACAAAAAGCACATCCTTTTAAAGATCACCATGGCCTTCCCCCCGAAAATTGAATATCAAGAAAATCTCTAACACCCTTCATCCATCGTAATATCTGGATAATACATTTATTGCGTGCGCTTGTCAACCCTTGCCACCCAAGGATACCAGCCTTACCAATACCTGATTTTTTTTATTTAAGAAGACCGTTCAAACGCCGCGTCGAGGAATCATCCATGGCCGTGAAATAAATGGCAAGACCCTCCCCCACAACGATGCGTGAAATGCGTGCTTGGCCATGAACAGCAGGCTCGGCATGAACAGGAGAACACTGGATAGAAAAACCAACTTCATCATTGAGTTTAAGATAAACAGTACTTTTCATCGTAATAAAAGCACTCTTCGATGACAGATCTTTTAACAACCCGTCGATCGTCAACTGCGAACCGACGCTGATCTTCGCCGGAAGCTCCACGCCGACGCGCGACTCCAGTCGCTGCTCGTCTGATTTCCTTAAATAACTCATCACGCCTCCTGCGGATTAATAATTCTCGACCCTGAGTTCAAACACAGACTGCGGATTCTGGCACACCGGACACGCCCGGGGCGCCTGTTTGCCAATATGAATATAACCGCATTCGCGGCAAACCCACGCGGCCTCGGTATCCTTCGCAAACACCTGGCCTTCCTTCACATTCACCGCCAGCTTCCGAAAACGATCTTCGTGCTCTTTCTCGACCTTGGCCACCATGCGAAACTGATTGGCGATCTTGACAAATCCTTCCTTCTCGGCGACATCAGCAAAATGCGGGTAAATATCCACAAATTCCTCATGCTCTCCATTGGCCGCGGCCACAAGATTATCGAATGTCCCTGCCACGATCCCCGCCGGATAAACCGCCGTGATCTCAACCGCACCACCTTCGAGGAACGCAAAGAAGACCTCCGCATGATGTTCTTCATTGTGTGCTGTTTCCAGAAAGATCGCCGCGATCTGGTCAAAACCGTCCTCTTTGGCAACCCCGGCGAACATCTTGTACCTGTTACGTGCCTGCGACTCCCCCGCAAACGCCTTCAGCAAATTCTTTTCCGTTTCAGTCCCGCTCAGGGATTTACCATTTTTGTAAGCTGTAAATTTCTCGCGTAATTCTTTTTTCATACAGCAGTCTCCTGATATATTCATTAACTGATATTATATAAGATATAGCGATGACACGCCCCTGTCAATGCCAACACAAAAAAGCCGCCACATTAAACTGTGACGGCCTTTGGCATCAAAAAATTATTCTGGGAATCGTATCAACCCCAAAAAACCTGCCCATCAACAACTGTGAGATAATTTTCTGCGTAGCGTACATTCCTTGCCAATAATTACTTAAACGGATCAATGATCCTAACCCCGTCTATACATCGGTCGTGTTGCATATCTTCAGAATAAACGACACGGCATCCGGCTTCACCGGCAGCAACAAGGATCAGCGCATCATAAAATGAAAAACCGGTTTCTTCACTCATATTCAGCGCGCGGGTATAACTGGCAGCTGTGGGATAAACAGCGCATAAAGGCAGCAGAACATCCTCCAGATACATATGTATATCCCGTCGGTTCAACTTGACCGCAAATTTCTTGATAGCGACATTCAAAAACTCCTGGACTACCTGTGAACTGATCAATCCTGCATCATGCTCCATGGCATCGTCGATGAGTCTCACCGCCTTCTTCTGCTTGTCCGGAGCCGCATGATCAAAGCTGTAAACAAGAATATTGGTGTCCAGAAAATACTTAGCGCTCATTTAATTCTTCCCGCGTAAATTTCTTCCCCGGCGAGGCATAGGACAATTTCTTCATCAGGTCGCGGTATTTTCCATCGCGCCCCTGACGGACATAGCCCGTGATCCATTCACGAAAAAGGACATTCAACACCTTCCGCTCCTGCACCGCTTTCTCGCGCGCTTTACGTAACAACAAAGGTTCAACTGTAAATGTTACATTCGTCAACATAGGCATCCTCCTCAATGAAATGTACACGAAGTTCGTGCGCCTGTCAAGATGCCCCAAGCTGCTAATGGCAAATAGTAATAACTCAGCTCGTGGAAGGACCGTCAACAGATCAATCGAATGAAACATGGGTGGAGGGCAACCAACAACGGTGACCACTCCTCGACCAACCGCAGGTTCTGTCAAAATTAACTCTTTCCCTGAGCTCCACGCGAGTTTGGGAATCCAAACCACAACATTCGACTATAACTCTTTGGAAATCCGATCGATGATTATCCGGGGTTGACTATCGATATTTTTTTAATACCTGCTAATATCTTCTTGACAAGCTTAAAAAACGATCTAAAGTATATAAAATCAATAGACATAATAGGATAGTATATGAAAATCACACACAAGGGCGATTACGCATTGAAGGCGGTCTTGGATCTGGCTGTCCACTACGACGAAGGGGTTGTCACTATCCAGGCGATCGCCAAACGCATTGATGCGCCTTCCAAATTCCTTGAACAAGTTTTATTGGAATTAAAACGCGGCGGGTTTATCGAGAGCCGCAGGGGGAAGATCGGCGGCTATATGTTGTCCAAACCTCCCCAGGATATCACGCTTGGAGAGATCATACGCTTCGTCGATGGGCCACTTGAGCCCATTGCCTGTGTCAATAAAGGTTACGCGGACTGCCACGACCTGCACACCTGCGTCTTTCGGCCCGTCTGGCAAAAAGTATTTCAGGCAACATCGGCCATTGTCGATCACGTTACCTTTGAAACACTGGCCCGGGAAGTCAAGGCTTCCGAGAATATACCTACTTACTCGATTTGATATTTACAGTGCGGGGACACGTACCCAATACAAAGGGCGTATGGGGTACATGTCCCCGTTCTAATTACAACGCTGATCGTTCAAACGCCTGTCCGATATCCCACAATAGATCGTCGACATTCTCAGTACCGATCGAGAACCGGATCTGTTCGGGTTTGACACCGGCGAGGCGTTGTTCGGCTTCGGTCAACTGGCCGTGCGTGACGGTGGCCGGATGCACAACGAGCGACTTTGAATCCCCGACATTAGCCAGGAATGAAAAAACCTTCATGCTCTCGATGAATTTTTTTGCACGCGCAAAGCCACCCTTGACGCCGAAAGCCAGGATCGCCCCCGGTCCCTTGGGCAGGTACTTCTTCGCTAACGCATAATACGGGCTGGTCTTAAGCCCGGGATAATTGATCCAGGCGACCTCAGGATGTGCCGCCAGATATTCAGCGATCCGCTGGGCACTGGCCACCTGACGCGCAACGCGGAAAGATAACGTTTCAATCCCCTGAAGGAAAAGAAACGCATTGAACGGGCTCATGCACGCGCCAAAATCACGCAGGTAATGCAGGCGCACCTTGATGATATAAGCGATATTGCCGACACCGGGATAATTGCCCCAGCGATCCCAGTGAATGAACCCGCTGTACGCCGGATCAGGCGTCGTGAAATCCGGAAACTTGCCGCTCTTGGCCCAGTCAAAGTTACCGCCATCGACGATCAATCCGCCGATGCTGGTGCCGTGCCCGCCGATATACTTTGTGGCAGAATGCACAATGATATTGGCGCCATGATCAAAAGGCTTAAAAAGATACGGCGTGCCGAAGGTGTTATCAACGATCAGCGGGATGCCATGCTCGGCGGCGATGCGCGCGACCTTTTCAAAATCAATGATGTTAATATCAGGGTTGCCAATGGTCTCAATGAAGATCGCCTTGGTCTTTTCATTGATCGCCCGACGGAAATTCTCGGGATCGACCGGATCCACGAGGCGCGTCTTGACCCCGTGCTTGGGCAGGGTGTTCTGGAACAGGTTGAAACTCCCGCCGTAAAGGGTTTTCGCCGCAACGATCTCATCACCGGTATGGGTGATATTGAGGATCGCATAGGCGGTAGCCGCTGAACCGGACGCAACCGCGAGGGCTCCTGTGCCGCCTTCAAGTGCCGCAATGCGGTTTTCCAGGACCTCGCAGGTCGGATTGGTGATACGGCTGTAATCAAAACCGAATTCCTCGACGGAGCTGATCAGCCTGGCCTGCTCAAAATTCTTGAACACGAAAGAGGTGGTCTGATAGATCGGCACCGCCCGCGCTCCGGTCACAGGATCAGGCACCTGCCCGGCATGGACCTGCAGGGTGTCAAAATGTAATTTTCTCTCGCTCATATTTTCTCCTTACCTGTGTAGTGTGATGACCCGGCGAATGCCACTTCCGGCTGGATTTGATACGCATCGAGTGCTTCATCAAGATCCACCTGCAACGCGCTGTTAAAAACATTATTCACGATCATGAGCGCGCCCAAAACCGTCAACTCAACGATCTGGGCGGGCGTCAGGAATGCCTGCAATGACTGAAAAAGGGCATCCTTCACGCGATTGGGATCCGCCGCCAGCTGACGGCCAAAAGCGACAACAGCTTGGTCTTTCTCGTCGAGCTTCAGATCACGCGGATCTTCGCCGCCTTTTAAGATCGCGCGGTTCATGTACGTCGCGCACAGGGTGCAGGCATTCTCGCGTGAGATCGCGTCGCAAAAAAGGATGGTGCGGCGCTCGCCGAGCACCGGCTTGACCTTGTCGTAAAGGGTGTACCATTCAAGCACAGCCTTTAATGCCGCCGGTGAATGCAGGAGCGTGGCTTTCATATTCGACACAGCCCCGTGTTTGGCAACGACCTTGTTATATTCCGCCTGAAGCTCCGGCGATGCGCTCTCATATTGAATGAGCGGTATACGTCCCATAGGATCTCCTTATTTCTTTATTGCTGATGCCTTAACCGCTTTAACCGCCGCGCCAACAGCCTCAATGACAATTGCCGCGATGCGGTCAATATCCTCAGCACTGATCACCAACGGCGGCGCCAGGCAGATCACATCATCGAGCACACGCGTATAAAGGCCGCGCTGAAAAAGCTCCTGCCGCACGCGTTTGCCGATCCCTACATCCGACGGGAAACGTGCTTGGGTTGTTTTATCCGCCACCAGCTCAACCCCGACCAGCAGGCCGATGCCGCGCACCTGCCCGATATGTGCATGCGCCTCGAGGGGCTTTAACTTCTTCAACAACCTGGCTCCCAGCCTGGCTGAACGCGCCACAAGCTTTTCTCGCTCAATGATCCGCAGATTGGCCAGGGCAATGGCACAACCAACAGGATGCGCCGAGCATGTATAGCCATGCCACCAGCGCTTGCCGGATTCAACCGTATCGAGCGTGGCCTTGATCTCTTTCGAAACACCAATGCCACCGAGCGGAAAATAGCCGCTTGTAATGCCCTTGGCAAACTGCACGATATCCGGCTGAACCCCCCAATGTTCGAGCGCAAACCAGCGCCCGGTGCGCCCGAACCCGGTAATAACCTCGTCGCTGATAAAAAGGACATTATAACGGTCGCAGATATGCCTGATGCGCGGGAAATAATCTTCCGGCGGGATCAAAATGCCACCGCCGCCCCCCTGGATCGGCTCGGCAATAAACGCCGCCACCGTATCAGGCCCTTCACGCACGATGAGCTCTTCGAGAAGATCCGCCGCGGCGACACCGGGCGTCACATCCTTGCGTTTCGTCGTGAAACGGTACGGATTGGGTGATTCAATATGCAAAAAGCCTGGCAGCCTTGGCCCAAAACCCTGCGAGAATTCTTCAACACCCGTCGCTGATGCCGCGCCGACCGTAGAACCGTGATAGCTCAGCTTGCGGGCAATGATCTTCTGTTTTTTCGGCTGGCCTTTGGCATCCCAGTAAAACCGCGCGGTCCGGATGGACGTATCGGTCGCATCAGACCCGCCGAGGGTGAAATAAAATGCCTCGATATTCGGATAAACCAGCTTCTTTAATAATTGGGCCAGCGCGATCGCCGGCTCATTCGTGGCACCGGCATACGCTGTCGCAAACGCCAGCTTCTTCAACTGTCCCGCCCCTGCCGCCACAAGCTCCTTACGGCCATGACCGAGGTAAACATTCCACATGCTGCTCAACCCGTCGATGTACGACTTGCCCTCAATATTCTTCAGCGTCACACCCTTGCCAGCGACCCAAACCTGCGGATCCTGGTGGTCACTGGGGTGATGCTGGGGATGGATCAGGTGATGATGATCACGCTGAACCAGCGCCGGTTTTCCATTAGCTGATCCACGGCTCATATAATTCCTTTCTTTACGTATTTCGTATTTCCAACCTGCAAAACTAGCCCCCCTCCCCCGCGCCTTGTGCGTGGGGAGGGCGAGGAGGGGGAATGCGTTATTTATTAAAACGCGCATTGATCGCCAGCGAATCCTGACGGATATCCTCAACAACATGCGGGCTGAATTTATGGATAAGCGCGATCCAGGCCACACCCGCCAGCCATATACCCAGAAAGATATACGGCAGTAGATTGTACGGTGCCGGCGGCACAGGGTAAATATTCCCCAGGATCGCCAGGCCCAGCGCGACAACGGCCACCGCCGATGTCAGCACATGCTGGATCTTCAATTCACCACGCTGTTTGAGATAAACCGGTGCCGCGATCGAGATGATGATGTACGTCACAATGAACCCAAGGGTGGCAATGGTACCGACCCAGCCGTAAATATCAAAATCACCCACCCCGCGCACGGACAGGAACGCTGCCGGAATGAACGCCAGTAACGACGCAATGGTGATGGCAATATGCGGCGTTTCATTACGGTGATGCGCATCGCCGGTAGACGCATGGAAAATACCATGGCGGCCCATCAGGAAAAGGACCCGCGCGCCGGCGTTGATGCTCGCCAGGACACAGGCAAAGAAACTGATGACCGCGCCGATATCGATGAAAAGCCCGATCGCAGAAAGCCCGGCCCTATCTGCCAATACATTGAGCGGCGCCGTGCTCTTGTCGAGCGTTTCTGTGTGCCCCTGAAACCCTACGACCTGCGCATACGAGGAAACCACGAACAATGCCCCGACGATCAAGGCACTGCGCACGATCGCCTTGGGAATACTGCGCAACGGTTCCTTGGCTTCTGAACCAAGTGTGGCCGCGCTCTCAAACCCCGCGAAACTGAAAATCGCCAACACAAGCCCGCCGCGCAACGCATCCAGCGTCGTGCCTTTTAAGGTCAGCTGATCCCAGTCAAGATTAAACCCATGACGGTACAAGGTCACCCCGACCAATAAAAGAATCAAGGACACCGATGCAAATTCGAGCGCCAGAGACAGCCGTGCTGAAAGCTTGATGTCCTTATACGCCACATACCACGCGCCGAACACGCTTACGCCGATCAACAATACCGCCGGCACCTTAAACCCGAATAAACTCGACAGAAAAACATTCGCGTAATTCGAGAATCCGGTTGTCACCGCCGCAGCGCAACCGATATACGCAATGAGCAGCGCCCATCCTGTCACCGCCCCCCAGAACGGCCCCAAGCCGGTAATGATATAAGAGTAGAACGATCCCGGTGATGCCGAACGCCGCGCAAACTGATTGATGCTCGACGCTACCAGCAAAATGCTGATAGTGGCGATCAGATACGCCAACCATGTGCCCGCGCCCGATACCGCAAAGACCAGCGGGATAACAACCGTGGGCGTAGCCGTGGGCGCAATGTTAGCGATCGACTGCCCCAGCGTCTCGAGCGGGCTCAGGGCGGCAGACTTTAATCCGTAAGAATGTCCTCCGCGATTCACTGCCTGTTGCGATTTCGATGTTGTACTCATACCTTTTCCTTTCCTCGTTGTGTTAGTAAAATAAAAAAGCCCAAAACACCCCCGGCCTTCCGGGAATATTTTGGGCTTCCAGATGTCTGGCAGTCCGTTTATCCTATACGCTTAAAACCTTCATCACATCAATAATTTATCTACCGCATCATCTCCAGCAACAACCTTCATGACCGTTTTCCTTGAGGAATAACTAATCACTACTATCCCTCTAGAGATAATTAACTATACCATGACAGAAAGAATTGTCAAGTGTCTTTTTTGTCTGTTCATGCCTTCAGCCTATTCACTTATATACAGGAAAAAACGGATCGCCCAGGGCGCTTCATGCCCGCGCGTTATAGACGAAAATCGGAACCAGCTGTTGGGGGCTTAAAAGGGCGTTGGGAAGGAAATAATCGGGCGGCGCTTTCACAAAACTGGCAATATTCATCAAGGGTCATGCGCCGGGATTCCTGGATCTGCCGCAAGCGGCGAAAACTTCCCCGGCGTTCAGTGCTGGCCGCATCCGCAAGCATCTCTTCTTTATCTTGCGCACTAAGCATGGATCCCCGCATACCGCACACCAACTGCCGTGAACTTTTCAGATATAGCACGTAATAAGCCGCTTAAGTCGAGCATAGGATGAAATTATATCATACAGATTAGAAAATAGCGTGTCCCGATTGCTCCAGCATTAACCACGGATCAGGCAAAAAACCATATAGATGAAAAGAATCAAATAACCCACTCCCGCAAATACAGGATTCAATCTTTTCTTAAAACAAGCACAATAAACTATCACGGCGGCTATCGTTAAAACTATCATGTCTACCATGAAGACTACCGGGAATTTATCCATCATCATTAAACCTCCATGCCGCCCCACGCTGGTGCGGGGGCAGATATATTATTAGGCAAATAAGATCGGGACACACTATTTCGCGCAAATAAGAAAATAGTGTGTCCCGATTTCCGATTGCTCGTCCATCAAAAAATCTTAACTTCTACTGTCCAACTTCTTAACTTTGGCAAGACCAATTTGCTTCTTAATTGATTCATACTCAGCTTTATTTACAAACTTCGTTTGTAAAACTTTTCCATCCCGATCTAACTTACTAATAATGTAATTAGACTCTAATTTCGCAACAACAAGTTTCGGATCAATTAATGGCGTACCTTCTACGACGTACGAAGATTGACCAAAAATATAGGGAATATACCAACATTTTGAAGTAATAACACCATCAAGTAAAGCAACGGCACCAGGCACACTCTGAATAGCCTTGTCAATCGCCTGTTTAATATTCGGCGTCCCCGTCGGGATAATGATAATAATATTGACTTGATCTTCGCCCGTGACCCTCACTGCCCCTCTTTTAAAATCAGCCCCTCGTGATAAATCAATATTCTTGGTAGAAATAATAGTAAAATCCACCAATCGAACAGCACACCCTGATACAGAAAGAAGCATCAACGCCACGACTGTCAAAGACCCTACTTTTTTAATCACACAACACCCCCTTTTTTATTAATAAATACATAAAAACCATATTCTTCCAATAACTCTACGCAGTTTAGCACAATACATAGAATAAATACAAAACACAAAATTCTTAAAAGGCCGGGGACACGTACCAAATACAAAGGGCGTATTTGGTACATGTCCCCGCACTATTTTCGACATTATCTAGCCCAGCGCCTGCTTGAGGTCATTAAGGATGTCCCTGGGATCTTCGAGGCCGGTGGAGAGGCGGAGGAGGCCGGGGGTGATGCCGCGGGCGTGGCGTTCTTCGGGGGGCATGGCGGCGTGGGACATGCGGGCGGGATAGGAAAGGATGCTTTCAACACCGCCGAGGCTGACGCCGGGAAAACAGAGTTTGACACCGGCGAGCGTGCGCAGGGCGGCAGGGGCGTCTTTTAATTCAAAGGACAGTACGGCGCCGGGGCCGGAGCTCTGGCGTTCATGGAGCGTGCGGCTCGGATGATCTTTAAGGCCTGGATAATGGACTTTGACGACCTGCGGCCAAGTGATTAATGCCTCGGCAACGGTCTGGGCGGTGCGCTGTTGGGCTTCCATGCGTACGGCAAGCGTCCGTAGGCCGCGCAAGGTGATCCATGAATCCTGGGGGCCAAGGATCGAACCCACCGAATTCTGCACGGCTTTCATGCGCCGGCCAAGTTCTGCGGTGCGCGTCACGCCAAGCCCCGCAATTACGTCGCTGTGCCCGCCGATAAATTTCGTGGCGCTGTGCAGGACAATATCAAAGCCATGCGCGATAGGGCGCTGTAAAAAAGGTGTCGGGAACGTATTGTCAATGATCGTCAGAAGATCATGCCGGCGCGCGATCGCCACCACCGCGTCAAGGTCCGTGATCTTAAGGAGTGGATTCGACGGGGTCTCGACAAAGATCGCCCGGGTGTTGGGCAATACAGCTTGGTCGATGCGCTCGGGATACGTCATATCCACAAAGGTCGTTGCCAGGCCCCACTGCTTCAGGAGGCTCGTCAATATCCGGTACGTTCCGCCGTAAACATCCTCAGGCGCGATCACATGGTCGCCGGCCTTGAGCATGAAGAACGCCGCCGATATCGCGGCCATGCCCGACGCAAAGGCAAAACCATGGGTGCCCCCCTCAAGTTCAGCGATCGACTTTTCGAGCGCCTCACGGGTCGGGTTGCCACTGCGGCTGTAATCATAGGCACCCGGATGATCTGGGTCGGGCTGGGCAAAGGTCGACGCCTGATAAATGGGCACGCTCGAGGCGCCGGTGAACGGGTCGCGATCCTGCCCGGAATGGACGAGGCGTGACGTGAATTCAAGGTCTTTGTGACTCATTATGCCTGCTCCAATGCCTGTTGAAGGTCCGCGATCAGATCATCCGCGTCCTCAATACCGATAGAAAGCCTGAAAAGCCGGTCGCTGATGCCAAGCTTCAGGCGCTGGGCCGGGTCAATGTCCGCGTGCGTCTGCACCGACGGGTATGTGATCAGCGATTCCACACCACCCAGGCTTTCGGCGAAAATGAACACCCGGACACGCGACAGGACGTCCTCAACCGAAACACCGTCGGCGACTTCAAACGAAATGATCCCGCCGAACCCCTTGCCGATCGCCACTAGGCGCGCGTGCCCCGGATGCGCACTCAAGCCCGGATAATGCACCGCTTTAACCCGAGGATTCTTCACCAGCCAGGCCGCCACACGCAGGGCATTCTGCTCCTGACGATGCAAGCGAAGCGACAAGGTCTTTAAACCGCGCAACACCAGCCAGGCATCGTGCGGCCCCAGCACCGCCCCAACCGCATTCTGCAAGAACGCCAATTTTTCAGCCAGTGCATGATCCTTAACCATCACTGCCCCGGCCAATACATCATTGTGCCCGCCGAGATATTTCGTGGCACTGTAGACCGTGATGTCCGCACCAAAATCAAAAGGCTTTAAAAAAAGCGGCGTAAGAAATGTATTATCGACGATGAACGTCCAGCCCTGCGCCTTGGCCAGCGCCCCCAGCGCTGGAAGATCAGCCACGCGCAACATGGGATTGGTCAGGGATTCCACAAAAAGCCCTTTGACCGACGGATTGACCGCCGCACGCACCGCATGGATATCCGATGTATCAACAGGGATGACCTTGATCCCGTGAGGCGCGATCACTTTCTCAAACAGCCGATGCGTTCCGCCATAAAGATCTTCGGTAACAATGACGCTGTCGCCGGGGGAAAAAAGCCGGAATACCGTATCAATGGCCGCCAGGCCTGATGCAAAAGCAAACCCGCGCACCCCGCCCTCGAGCCGCGCAAGCGTTTCTTCAAGGACAAGCCGCGTGGGATTCGACGAGCGGGAATAATCAAACCCCGTGCTCTTCCCCAGCTGTGGATGCCCGAACGTCGCCGTCTGATAAATAGGCACCGCCACCGCGCCTGTACGCTCATCCCAATCAGACCCCGCCTGGGCAAGGAATGTTTCAACCGCCAATTTCTGATCTTTTAAGTTTCGTTTAGGCATCGTGTTCTTAACTCTTTCTATAATGTAGATGCTTCAGCTTTGATACACGTACGTGACAGAAGCTGGAGGCATGCCTCGGATGCGAGTTCAGAAACCAAGCTTTCCTTAAAACCTTTCAAGAAAAAGCTGTTTCTGCTGTCTGAGCAGACAGGCATGCCGCAAGCTTCCATAGTTACATGTACAACTTATGGAAGTTTAGCGCATGCTATTTTTCCTTATCAATCATAACTTCAACAGAACGTTTTGCCAAAACTATTTCTTCTCGATGAGCACTTTCCAGTAAGTTCCGGCTTTTTCCTGCGACAGGATCTTGTGCCCTTCGGCGTTGACAGAGCCAGGGACATTCTCGATCGGCGCGCCCTCGTCGAGCCACACTTCCAGCACATCACCAGCCTTAAGTTTGGCGAGCTCGACCTTGGTCTTCACAAAATTGAGCGGGCACAGCACCCCCCGCAAGTCCTTGACCACGACCGTGAACTCTTTGCCCGCCGAACATTCCCCCGCCCCGCGCCCTTCAAGTGAAAAGATCTTGTCCGCGCCCCAGTCAAAATAATAATTCTTATCCAACTCGAAGTCCGGCACATCCTGGCTGCGCTCAACGATCAGGCGCAGATCTTCGCGCCCGTCACCGTGCATATAGGCGCGAAAGGACGCATAATTACCTGATTTAAGAATATATCCCGTCAATAATTCCTTGACCACCCCCGGTACGGCCTTCGCCGGTATATCCCCAAGTGCTTGCGCCAATGCGGTGCCGGTGTCCTTGATCACCGCGCCGGTAAAGACAGTATATGCCGGGAGCATGTGCCCGTCCTTGCGCAGGGTCTTGCCGGCAAAGCCAAGGTCAGCGGCCTGATGATGGCCGCAAGAATTCGGACAGCCTGAAATGTTCAGCTTCATGCCACCCACACGATCAAGGTCAAGTTTCGCCGTATCAAACGTCCGTAGCAAGGCCTTGGCGAGCGAACGTGACAGGCATATCCCCAGCTGGCACGTCGATGCCCCGGCGCACGACAGTAAGGAACCGTACAATGCCGGCTTGAGCGCGGAGGGAAAATCAGCTTTCAGGATCTCGAAAAGCCCCCCAAGCGCCGGTGCCGGGATATTCCTTAAAAAGAAATTCTGATCTTTGGTCAGGCGCACATCCTCATTGCCGATAGACGATAAGAACGCCGCCAGCCGCCCTGTCGCGGCACAGCCCACAAAACCAAGCTCGACCGGAACAAGAACGGAAAAAAGTCCAGCCTGCGGCTGAGCTTTCACATAACGCTTTTGCCACACGGCCAAAGCCTGCGGATCAGCAGGAAAAACAGGGACATACCCCTGAGGCAAGGCACCCGTATTGGTCCCGGCGTTGATCTCGAGCGGGACGTACCCTGCTTCTTTAAGGACCGACAATTCTTCATGGAAATGCTTCCTGAAATCCGCCTCGCCGAGCGTATGCCACAGAAAACGCAGGCGCGCGGCATGTTTGTTCTGGCGGTTGCCGTATTTCCAAAAAACATTCCTCAGGGCCCTGGCCACCGGATAGACGTCGTCGGCATCAATAAAATCCAGCAGGAGATGACTGGCCTCGGGCTTGCCGCCCAGGCCGCCCGCCGCGTAAACCTTGAAACCCTTGCGGCCACCCTTAACCTGCGCCAGAAATCCCGCATCGGACAAACTGGCATAACCCTTGTCCTGTGACGAACCGGAGAAAGAAACCTTGAACTTGCGCGGCAGATTCCAGGAATCGGGCTCAGCAATAAAGCGGTCCGTCAGCGCCACCGCATACGGCGTCACATCAAAGACTTCCTCCGGGTCAATGCCCGCGTCCACAGGAACAACGATATTCCTGACGGTATTCCCGCCGCCGCCGCGCGTTGACAGGCCGATCGCCTGCAAACGGCGCATCACTGTCACCAGATCATCAAGTTTCACATAATGGATCTGCATTTCCTGACGCGAGGTGATATGCAGATCCCCCACCCCGTATTGCCCCGCGATCGTCGCCACCCCTGCGAGCTGGGCTACGGCAATGGATCCCGCCGCGCACCGGAGGCGCACCATATACGTATCAGGTTCGCGCTGTTCATACACGCCAAAGGGGACGCGTTGCGCTTTAAGTTCCGCCGCCGGTAGCTGTCCGGCCTTAAACTGCGCGATCGACGCTTCGAGCTGGTCAATTTCATCGCCCAAATTGGACGGTAATTTATAGCGTAGCATCCACAACCTCCAGATTTTCGATTGTAACTTGGCCGCCCTTGATCCAGAACGCCTTGACATCATTCTGGCCATCAGCCAGTGAAACGATCACATAAAGTTTATCCGGGTCAAAGGCCAGGCGTATATCTTCGACCGACGGGCGCGCCGGAGTGGCCGGATGGCTGTGATAGACCGCATTGATCTCAAGCCCCTTGACGCGAGCCGCCTTGACCGCCGCAAACTGCTCTTGAGGATCAAATGAAAAATGCTCCGGGCTTTGATCCATATTGGAAAGCGCATAGGCCAAGGTAAACACGCCGTCAGTCCCTGCCAGGTAACCGCAAGCTTCATGGGGCAATGCCCGCCGCGCATGGTCAATGATCTGCCCGTAGACATCGCGTCGGATCTTCATCCTAATGACTCCCCCTGGATTTAAGGTCACATACCGCCGGCGCCGCATCAACAAGTGTGGTGATCGACGGATGATCGCCGCACACCGCACAGTGCGGATCACGCCTGAAAGCAACCTGACGGAATTTCATATCCAGGGCATTGAAGATCAATATCCTGTTGGTCAAAAGCTCGCCTTTACCGATCAAGAAGCGCAGGACTTCTGCGGCCTGGATCGTACCCAGCATGCCAGCCACCGCCCCCAGGATGCCCGCTTGGGCACAGGTCGGCACCACGCCCGTCGGTGGCGGTGCTTTAAAAAGGCAGCGATAACAGGCCTGCCCCGGCACATGGGTCAACGTCTGGCCGTCAAAACGCAGGATACCTCCATGCGAAAAAGGCTTGCCACCCAGGACACACGCATCATTGATCAGGAATTTCGCGGCAAAATTATCCGTCCCGTCGACAATAAAATCATAATCCTTGATGATCCCCATGATATTGGACGCATCCACACGGGTATGATAGGCAACAACCTTGACATCAGGATTAATAGCCGTTATTTTCTCTTGCGCCGAAACAACTTTCGGCCGGCCCACATCCGCCGTGAAATGGATCACCTGCCGCTGGAGGTTTGACACGTCCACCGTGTCACCGTCAACAAGCCCGATGGTACCTACCCCGGCAGCCGCCAGATACAATGCCACCGGCGCCCCTAGCCCGCCAGCGCCGATGATGAGCACCTTGCCGGACAGGATTTTCTCCTGCCCCTCAACGCCCACATCCCCCAGGATGATATGCCGGCTGTAACGTTCGACCTGTTCTTCATTTAAAGGCATCAACATACCTCCTGCGGCTGGTCAAATAACATATTCAGAATACGTCACATCTTTCAGGCTGACAAACACATGGTCTGACCTGACAAAACGCTCGGCGCCATACTCTTCCCGGGAGATCTCGGCATAGATCCTCTCGCCGGCATCGGTCTTTAAGTCCACTTTGACCACAGGGCCCGCCTGGTTCACATACATGACAACGGCCGCGATCGCGGTTGCGCCCGAGGGGATGCGCGAGATCGCAAACTGATGCGGCCGGACATAAACATTGGCGGCTCCGGCCTTGCCCGAAGAAAGCCCGGGGATCTCCAGGGCCGTATTGCCAAAATACGTCTTGCCATCATCGACGCGGCAGTGAAAAAGATTCACATTCCCCAGGAAGTTAAGCACAAACACATTCGCCGGGCCGTGATAAACCTCTTCGGGTGTCCCGACCTGCTCGATGCGGCCCTTGTTCATGACCACAATGCGGTCAGCAACTTCGAGTGCCTCTTCCTGGTCATGGGTCACGAACAAAGTCGTGATCCGGAATTCATCATGGAAACGCCGCAACCAGTGGCGCAATTCTTTCCTGACCTGGGCATCGAGCGAACCGAACGGTTCATCGAGCAGCAATACCTTGGGCCGGACCGCCAACGCCCGCGCCAGGGCGATCCTCTGCCGCTGGCCGCCGGAAAGCTGTGCCGGAAAACGATCCGCCACCCACTCCAGCTGAACCAGTTTCAACAGCTCCATGACCCGGCCGCGGATCTCTTCCTTGCCGGGGCGCTGACGCTTTGGTTTCACGGTTAATCCGAAAGCGATATTATCAAAAACACTCATGTGGCGGAACAGGGCATAATGCTGGAATACAAACCCGACCCCGCGCTCACGCACTTTCTGGGTGGAGGCATCTTCCCCGGCAAATAAAACCTGGCCCTGGTCAAACGACTCTAGGCCGGCGACAATACGCAATAACGTTGTCTTGCCCGACCCCGAAGGCCCCAGCAGTGCCACCAGCTCTCCGGTTTCTACGTTGAGGCTGATGTCATCGAGCGCCCTGAATGCCCCGAAATCCTTGCGGATATTTTTGATCTCAATGCTCATAGAAAAAACTCCTGCCGCTTTTCCCGGTCAACGCCCGGATCTAATAGCCGCTTCAACGAACGTCTTGGCGATCAACGTCACGATCGCCAGCAACGCCAATACCGACGCCGCCGCAAAAGCGGCCGTGAACTGATATTCATTATACAAGATCTCGACGTGCAGGGGCAAGGTGTTGGTCAAGCCCCTGATATGCCCGGAAACAACCGATACCGCGCCAAATTCGCCCATGGCGCGCGCATTACACAAGATGATCCCGTACAGGATGCCCCAGCGGATATTGGGGATGGTCACCCGCCAAAATGTTTTCCAACCGCTGGCGCCCAGGGTCAACGCCGCCTCTTCTTCCTCACTGCCCTGGGCGCGCATCACGGGGATCAGCTCGCGCGCCACCATCGGAAACGTCACAAAGATCGTGGCCAGGATAATGGCGGGCGGAGCAAAAAGGATCTGGATATTATGCGCCGTCAGCCACGGGCCCATAACCCCCTGCGCCCCGAAGAAAAGCACAAAAACAAGCCCGGAGATCACCGGCGATACCGACAAGGGAAGGTCTATGAGTGACAAAAGGAAATCCCTGCCCTTGAAATCAAACTTGACGATTGCCCATGACGCCGCAACACCAAAAACAAGATTCAACGGTACCGCCACCAGCGCCGTGATCATGGTCATGCGCATCGCCGCCAACGCATCCGGATGACGCAAAGTTCCCAGATAGTAACCCCACCCTTTGGCAAAAGCATTATGGAAAACACAGGCCAGCGGCAGGACAAGAAAGATACCTAGAAAAACCAGGGCCGTGGTGACCAGCATGATCCTGACAAAGCGCGGTTCCGTGCGTGTGCGCATACAGGCTAGGCCTTTCCGAGTTTCTTGGAAATATGCCACTGCAGGAAATTCCCCGACGCCAACAGCACAAAAGAGATCAACAGCATCCCCACCGCAATGGCTGTTGCGCCCGCGTAATCATACTGCTCAAGTTTGGTCATGATAAGGAGCGGCGCGATCTCGGTTTTCATGGGCATATTCCCGGCGATGAAGATCACCGAGCCATATTCACCGATGGCCCTGGCAAAAGCCAGCGTAAAACCTGTCAGCAGCGACGGAAAGATAACAGGGAAAACCACCTTGCGCAAGGTCTGCCAGCGGTTGGCCCCCAGAGATGCCGCCGCTTCCTCAAGCTGGGGATCCAGTTCTTCGAGCACTGGCTGGACCGTCCTGACCACAAAGGGCAAGCCGATGAACGTGAGGGCGATCGTGATCCCCAGCGGGCTAAATGCCCCCTTGATCCCGACGAGCGCCAGATAACGCCCCACCCATCCTGTCGGCGCGTAAAGCTCGGTCAGCGCGATGCCCGCCACCGCCGTCGGAAGGGCCAGCGGAAAATCCACCAGGGCATCCACGATCCTTTTCCCGGGAAAGGAATACCGCACCAGAACCCAGGCAACGACAAGCCCGAAAACAGCGTTGACCAGGGCGCTCACCAACGCCGTCCCGAAACTCAAACGATACGCCGCCAATGTCCGGGCCGATGTCACGACTTCCCAGAAACCGGACAGGCTCAGGGTGGCGGTCTTGACAAAGAGCATGGACAGGGGGATCAAAACAATAAGGCTGAGATAAAAGACGGTGAATCCCAGGGACAGAGAAAAACCCGGCAATATACTCGGTTGCACAAAGCGTCTGGACATATCAGCTCTAATTGGACTGTGTTATCTGATCAAAAATACCCTTGTCGGCAAAATGCGCCTCCTGGGCTTTCTTCCATCCGCCAAAAACCGCATCAATCGTGATCAGGTTCAGCGACGGGAACTGTGCCGCGTATTTCTGCGCGACCGCCTCAAGGCGCGGGCGGTAATAATGCTGTGCCGCAATCTCCTGGCCTTCTTCCGTATATAAATATTCCAGGTACGCCTGCGCCACCTTGCGTGTCCCGTGACGGTCGACATTGCGGTCAACCAGCGCCACCGGCGGCTCCGCAAGGATACTCAACGAAGGCGTAACAATTTCATAATCCCCCTTGCCCAGCTGATCCACGACCAGGTAAGCCTCATTCTCCCAGGCGAGCAGGACATCGCCGATCTTGCGCTCGACGAACGTGGTCGTTGAGCCGCGCGCGCCTGTATCGAGCACCGGAACATTTTTAAAGAGCGCGGTTAGAAACTCCCTGGCTTGGCCTTCATCATTATTCCAATGTTTCAGCGCATACCCCCAGGCCGCCAGGTAATTCCAGCGCGCCCCGCCGGATGTCTTGGGGTTGGGCGTGATCACAGCAACGCCGGGCTTTACGAGGTCATCCCAATCCTTGATCCCCTTGGGATTCCCCTTGCGCACCAGAAAAACGATCGTCGATGTGTACGGCGTGCTGTTATGCGGCAGGCGCGACTGCCAGTTCCCGGGAAGCAGATCAGTCTTGGCCGCAATGACATCAATATCATACGCCAAGGCCAGGGTGACCACATCCGCCTGCAGGCCGTCGATCACCGCGCGCCCCTGCTTGCCGCTGCCGCCATGCGACTGGTTTATTTCCAGCGCCGTGCCGGTCGTTTTAAACCAGTAATCAGCAAAGGACTTGTTGAACGACTGGTACAGCTCACGGGTCGGATCATACGACACATTCAATAACGTCACCTTGGAAGCCGCCGCCACCGGCGCGGCCAAGGCCAACCCTGCGGCCAAAACAATAACAAGGTTATACAATTTTTTCAATAACATAACAATTCCCTTTCAATAAGCAGGCGAAACATGGTTTTGCGCGGAACACATTGGCATAATCTATACTTACTCGATAGAGTATATGCTAACGCTATTCATTGTCAAGCAAATATTTTGATGGTTGTTGGGACAAACATATAATTCTTAGCCGTACAAATACTTAGGCATTGAAGAAATTTGCTCTTGACAAAAGTATACCTCCTGATGATAATTGCCAAATCTTGCCGGATCAGCTGGCGATCAACATGACACCACTTTTATGAACCAACATGATGTACTCACGCTTGCGGCCCTTGTTGAACCTCTTTCTGCTGAAGACGTTCTGACAAAAGCCATGGAATGGTTCGGCACAGCCGACATCGCGCTGGCGTCAAGCCTTGCCGCTGAAGATCAGGTGCTGACCGCTATGTTGCTGTCCCGGCACCCGCAAGCCAAGGTATTCACACTTGATACAGGACGCCTGCCCCAGGAATCCTATGATGTCATGGCCGCCAGCATGGCGCATTACAACCTTCACTATGACGTCCTCTGCCCTGATGGCGCCAAGATCGAAGCGCTGACCGCGCTCCACGGGCCCAATCTTTTCTATGCCAGCCGGGAGAACCGGAGCCTCTGCTGTCATATAAGGAAGGTTGAACCACTCAAGCGCAAGCTTGGGACGCTCAAGGCCTGGATCTGCGGCTTAAGGCGCAGCCAATCGGTCACACGCACGGATATTAAAAAACTGGAATGGGATGCGGCCAACGGCCTTGTGAAGATCAATCCGCTGGCGGACTGGACCGAAGCGCAGGTGTGGGACTATCTCCGCCGGCACAAGGTCCCTTATAACGCGCTCCACGACAAAGGCTACGCCTCCATCGGCTGTGCCCCGTGCACCCGCGCTGTCACCGCCGGTGAAGATATCCGCGCGGGCCGCTGGTGGTGGGAACAGCCACAACACAAGGAATGCGGACTTCATAACCGCCGCACCAACCCCGGCCACAAGGACACCTGACCCATGGACTCTTTGCAAAAACTCGAAGCCCACAGCGTCTACATCCTGCGCGAGGCCTACCGCAGTTTCAAAAGCCTGTGCATGCTCTGGTCGATCGGCAAGGACAGCACCGTGCTCCTGTGGCTGGCCCGCAAAGCTTTTTTCAGCCATGTCCCGATCCCTTTAGTCCACATCGACACCCATTTCAAGATCCCGGAAATGATCACCTACCGCGACGCCCTCGCCCGCCAATGGCACCTGAACATGATCTACGGCGAGAACACAGCGGCCATCGACGCCAAACAGACTTTTCCTGACGGGAATATTGAACGCCTCCAGTGCTGCAAGTTCCTCAAGAGCGAAGCCCTGCGCCACACACTCTCGGGCGAATGGCCGCGTTACCGTTTGAATCACACCTCCGGCAATTACGAACCCGATACCAACCGCGAGCCCTACACCGGCGTCATCGTCGGGGTCCGGGCGGATGAGGAAGGCAGTCGTTCCAAGGAACGCTATTTCTCCCCGCGCGACAAATACAGCGAATGGAATATCGGCGACCAGCCGCCGGAGTTCTGGAACCAGTTCAAAACAGATTTCGCGCCCGGCACGCATGTGCGCATCCATCCCCTGCTCGACTGGACGGAGCTCAACATCTGGGAATACATCGAACGCGAAAAGATCCCGATGACGTCCTTGTATTACGACCAGGGCGACGGCCGACGCTACCGCTCGCTGGGCTGCTACCCGTGCACCACGCCGGTTGCTTCTACCGCGCGAACGCCGGCCGATATCATCAAGGAATTAAAGACAGGTAAATTCGCCAACATTGCCGAACGCGCCGGACGCGCCCAGGACAAGGAAGATGCGGGCGGGCTTGAAACCCTGCGCCGGGAAGGATACATGTGATGAAACGCCAGCATATGACTGTTGTCATCGTCGGGCACGTGGACCACGGCAAAAGCACCGTGATCGGCCGGCTCCTCGCCGACACCGGCTCCCTGCCCGAAGGCAAACTGGAACAGGTCAAAGCCACCTGCGCCAGGAATGCCAAACCCTTTGAATACGCCTTTTTACTCGACGCCTTAAAAGATGAACGCAGCCAAGGCATCACCATCGATACCGCGCGCTGTTTCTTTACGACCGCTAAACGGGAATACATCATCCTCGACGCGCCCGGCCATATCGAATTCTTAAAGAATATGGTGACCGGCGCTTCGCGCGCTGAAACCGCGATCCTGGTCATCGACGCCAAGCAGGGCATCCAGGAAAATTCCAGGCGCCACGGCATGGTGGTGTCCATGATCGGCGTCAAGCGCATCATTGTGCTCGTCAACAAGATGGACCTTGTCCATTTCGACGCCGACGCCTTTGAACGTGTCAAAGCCGAATACGGCCGGTTCCTTCACGAGATCGACGTCCAGCCCATCGCCTTCATCCCGGTCAGTGCTTTTTACGGCGAGAACCTGATCGCCGCCTCGGCCAAAATGCCCTGGTACAAAGGCCGCCCGCTCCTTGAAGAACTGGATACGCTCACGGTCAAGGAACAGCCGGTCAACCTGCCGTTCCGCCTGCCGGTGCACGACATTTACAAATTCACGGAGAACAACGACGACCGCCGCATCATCGCCGGCACCATTGAGACCGGCAAGATCAAGGCGGGCGATGCCGTAACCTTTTATCCTTCGGGAAAAAAATCGCACGTGAAATCCATCGAGGAATTCAATGCCCCGGCGCGCCGGACCGCCCAGAGCGGTGAATCTGTCGGCTTCACGCTGACCGACGAACTCTACCTCAAGCCCGGCGAGATCATGGCCCTGGCCGCTGATCTTCCGCCGCAAACATCCGTACGTTTCAAGGCGAACATATTCTGGGTCGGCCATGCGCCGCTCGTAGAGGACAAAACGTACAAACTGAAGCTCGGCACGGCCCAGGTCCCGGTCAAACTCGTCGCCATCGTGCGCATCCTCGATGCCCGCGACTTAAGCTCAACCGCCAGCCAAAAGAGCGTCAATCGCCACGATGTCGCCACGTGCATCCTTGAAACCACACGCCCCATCGCCTATGACCTGGCCCAGGACATCGAGACCTTAAGCCGTTTTGTGATCGTGGACCATTTCGAGATCACCGGCGGCGGCATCATTATCGAAGCCCTGAGCGAGGGTGCATCGACCCTGCACGATCATGTCAGCGCGCGCGAAAAGCAATGGGTCAGCGGGCCGGTATCTGCCGCTGAACGTACGCTGGCCTATGGGCACAAAGGCAAATTCATTGTCATCACCGGCTCTGACGCCGCACAGAACAGCACCATTGCGCGGCTCCTTGAAAAGGAACTTTTCCGCCATGCCTGCAAAGCTTATTACCTGAATATGGCTAATTTGAATAGCGGTCTGGGGGCTGAATCCGGCGAAGTCCCGGACACCGCTGAAGAAGAGATCCGTCTGTTGGGCGAACTCGGCCGCGTCCTCACCGACGCCGGCCAGATCCTCATCACCGACTTAAACCGCCACGACGCCTACGATATCGAAAAACTGAAAGCACTGCTCCAACCATTTGAAGTGTTCATCATCCAGGCCGGCCCCCATACCACCGACGCCCGCTTGACCATCACTTCAACAGAAACACCCACCGAAGCCGTCGCCAGGATCTGCCGCCTGCTTAAGGATGATGCGATCTTGATGGATTATAATTTGTAGCGATAAAACAGGGTAGACACATAGGTCTGCCCCTACAGGATTTCTATACCCGCCGATACCCACAGATACGCCGGGAGGTTACTTAATCACAGGTAACGAACAGATTATAGGTCACCTTACAGCCGGTTTAATATCCAAGATTACCGGCACAAGTCCGTCAATAATAATACCATCAAGATTCTGTTGACTCACCGGCAATATCATCCCAGTACCATCACGCTTAATCTGCATATCAAGATTCGATGAAGTAAAATCAATACCGCCTTTAGCCGCCTGATCAATCGGCTTGTCCTGATCTTGATGTGATGAGGTATCATCTGATCTCTCTGCACTTCTCCTTGCTTGTTGTAAAACATGCTCAAAGGGATTCCCTTGTTTCGTTAAATCCCATGTATCAAGAATCCTTGTTGCTTTATAATCTTCATCCTGCAGTATATGTTGCTGAGCTAAAAGAAACCCTAATTCCTGATATAAGCCCCTCCCTGCACCTTTCTTCCCATCAACATAATTATTATAAAATGGTGTCATATATTTATTGTAGACAAAGAAAAACGCTTTTTCGTTTATACCTGATTTGATCTCATCAAATTTGGCATACATATACAATTCGTTCAAGATATCATAATTAAACTTGCCGACTTTCGTAGACCTAAATCCTGACAGATCCCGTAATATCTCATCAGCAAGATCCCATTTTCTCTCGAGTATCGCTTTCCAGCCATCATCAAACCGCACTTCTATATATCTAAACCATAAATTATTATACAGATTCCCCCCCAAAGTGGACTCCCCCGTTGGTGCATAACTTTTCTTAAAATTAGCGATATCGTCTTTTAAATAATGCCAATATCGTCCCTCTATTTGCCTCATGATCGCATCATACTCGGCCTTCATATATAACTTCTCTAATTCAAGATAATAATATTCCCCGGCTTGCGTATCCTTAAACAGAGATAGATCAACAAATACCTTATCTGCAACACCCCGATATGTCCTTGTTATTTTCACTTAAAGCTTGCTTGCCATCCTCAAACCGTACTTCTATATATCTCAGGCATAAATTATCATACAGAGTTCGTCCTTGCGGGGCATCCCCCGGTGACGCATAACGGTGTTCGAAAAGAACCATATCGTCTTTAAAGTACCCCCAGTCTCGTAGGTTCATATCCCGCATGATCCCATTATACCGAAGTACCATGAAACACTTTTCTAACACCTCCGCTATATTCTTACTTACAGTCTGCAATTGATATTTTTCAAAGAAATCACTTCTCGGATCTAAGAAATGTTTTTTATTCGTTAGATCAGATACAATCCCGTTAAGCTTTTGTTGAACTTCAGGTTGACTCTGAAAGCTATCTTTTACAGTCAAAAGCTCTTGTTTGATCTCCTCTATTATTGATTGAACATCCTTATTATTTTGGGCTGAAAAATCAACGACGGAAGGACGTTCCAGTTTAATTGGAACAACATCCGTACTGAGATTGGCATCGTCAACCCTTTGTTACGTATCACTTGTGTCTGACAATTTTGTAACATCACCATTATCAAATAAAATGGCAGAAGCATGATCTCCACCTGAAAAATATTTACGAGGAATCACTTCCTGTGAATACCGGTCCACATCTTCCCTGATCATGTTAAAAGCACCCTTGCGAAATGCCGCAACGTATTTTTCAAAAATCGCCTGATTCATCTTCGGATCTGAGTCGATCCCTTTAACCTTGTCCTTATCCGTATAAATCTTATTTAAGATCGACTCTTTAAGTGCGCGTTTATACCATGCTGCCAAAAGCATACTGTTATGGATTTGACGTAAAGGCGCAAAATTCTTACCTTCATTGACCTCTTTTTCGATCACCGGAAGCATAACTTCACGCATGACATCCCTGGATATCTTAACCGCTTCACTGCCCGTTTCAGCAACAACATTAACGTCACGATTCACCTTCATGGCCTGATAATCACTATCTAGCATAATCTTCAAATGCTGTTCAAGCACGACCACCGAATTCCCTTTTTCAAAGATCACGGCCTTATCTGGCATGATCCAAACCTTATGAAACATATCTATCGGAATATCTGTTGTGATCCCAAATTTCTCATACGCCTTGGCGTATATCTTATCCCAAAACTTTTTACCCAGATCCGTATCGGGATTGCTCAACGAAGAAGCGATCTGTTTAAGCAGATAATCCTGAGCCAGCACATCTCGCCCCATTTCAGTCAACCCATAATTGTCCGGGATGATTCGATCTTTCTCATAGGGAGAAAGGTTAACCCATTGATCCTTATCCGGAACAGCCAATGAGGCCAAGAAATACTTGATAAGCCTGGTGTACTCAACCTGCTTCTGCTCGTACGTAAGCCCGACGTCCCCGCGATGAATCATAAAATCAAATTTAAACGGATCATCCGGATAGATCACAATACCCCGCAAATGCGCCGGAACAAATTTGGCCGTCAAAGACACCATGGTGCCAGGTTCGGGCATCAATCCAACAGCAGTAAATGCCTGCGCAAAGCCTTGTGACGGCGTCACACAACAAAAAGAAAACACTAATAAAATAATGTATGCCGTAATTTTCTTCATCCTAAGCTTTCTCCTATCCATTTTCATGCCGTGCCAATCTGACGTTGCACAACATACGACGGCCAGACCGAGGTCAGGGTGAAAACGATCACCATAACCCCGCTCACCCATTGCCGCATATCGCGCAACAGCTGTGATCCCATAAGCCATAATTCCCGTGTTAGTTGCACCAAACTTAACGTAAGTATGCCTTATAATTATAGGAAAAACAAGGGGGGGATTTTTTTAAGGTTTAGATATGATATAAATTACATACTACTTCTTATTGCTTAATTTTCAAGCCACAAGCGCCATGCTCTGCTGAGCCAGGGAAAGGTCTCTTGTCATTTGCAGATTCATCCAAAACTCGGGAGTCGTGCCCAGAACCCGGGACAAAAGGATCGCCGTCTCGGGAGACACATCCCGTTTGGCATTGATCAGCGTGTTGATCCGCTGGATCGAGACATGCATCTTCCGGGCCAGATCGACCTGAGACATTTTCATGGGGACAAGAAATTCCTCAAGAAGCACTTCCCCGGGATGGCTTGGGATACGATTTTTAGGAATCATACGTCACCTCTTTCAATGATAATCAACAATGTCCACATCATAAGCGTTACCGTCATGGAACTCAAATACAAGCCGGTATTGATCGTTAATCCTGATGCTGTACTTGCCTTTGAAGTTACCTTTTAATGCCTCCAGCCGATTAGCCGGCGGAGCTTTAAGATCTTGCAGAGCATGAGCAGAATTTAAAAGATCCAGCTTCCGTTGCGACACTTTCCAAATCGTCTGGGGAATGCGCCTTGCGTCCCGTGACTCTTCCCCGTCGTAAATATCCCGCGCCGTATCTGTATGAAAACCGATGATCATCCTGCCATCCTTTTCCTGAAAGCTTAACACATTAACGCTATGTGTGCAAGCGTGTTCTTATTTCGCGAAATTACCTGCACATCATCCCTGAAAAGTATTCCAGTTGTTACAACCTTGTTACGTATGCGACTACCGAGGTTCAACCATGCAACAGGGGTCTTGCCTGCAAAGCTTCGGCCCATATCCATTTTTCCATCCATTTTGGATATGGCATATCCATAAATCTACACATAGCCAAGGGGGCAATATTGCAATCTGTGGGATCGAAATCAGAAAATTTAAGGAAGGATAACTAATAAGTATAAAAAAGCCAACGGCATTCTTAACGCATGACCCGGGCTAACTGCATATCTCCTTTGATCAAGTCATTAACGACCGAAGATATGTCTGTCTTACGCTGGCGCGCCAACCGAACAACAAAGGACGATGATTCCTGATTCAAATAAACCGGTAAATTCGACTTTGCGCTTTTACTGAAAAACTTTCCTCTCTGTGCTATTGAAAAATCGTACTCTTTCTTCATAGTCTTTATTTCTCCCAATATTGCTGTTGTTCTTTTCTGGTGGCTTTACGGGCCGAAAATATCCGTATCCCCACAGAAACACCGGATGTCTCTTTAAAAGTATGATGCACCACACAAACACAAAGTGCCCCGATCATACCCATGGTAACCCATCGTTCTTCAACCTCAGCGTGTTCCGTATCAAGTAATGTAAGCGCCCTTGGATCTTTGAATACATCTGAAGAGACCTCGAAACTAATACCATGCTTTTTCTGGTTCAGCTTCGCTTTAAAAGGATCCCATTCAAAATTATAGTCCACCACATCCCCCCGAAATATAATAAACCGAACCCGCCGGGATTCTGAATCGATTAAACAATGGGGCAAGCCGGAATGATAGTTAATTTATCCCACGAAATAAGACCTGTGTCAAATCTTGTTTAAAAGTTCATTTGAGGTTCATGACACCTACCTTGATCTTGCGTGATAACCGCTCATGCACGTTGGCAATAGCCCGGCACTTCCATCCACTTCGGAAATTACCTGCCCACCACCCCTGAAGGCATTCCAGTTATTACAACCTTGTTACATATGCAACTTCCGAACGTTCAACCATGTAACAGGGGTCTTGCCTGTAAGAAAAACACGCCTCGCTATTTCTTATTCCCCGTCATGCCAAGGACAATCAGAGGTTCGAGGTCTTGCTTGAGCCAGACCAGCAGGTGACGCACATGGCGATGATGGAGGGCCACGCAGCCAGAGGTAGGTTTACGGCCTTTGTCGCGCCAGATGTGAAGGAAAATGGCACTGCCGTTGCCGGGGACCACAGGGTTGGTATTGTAGGCGATCACCGCGCCAAGGTCATATAAGCCGTCCGAACGACGCATCTTTTCGTAAGATCCTGCGGTAGAGGGCATTTTGACCCAGCGATTATAATCCGTTGCGGCCGCGTCATCCACCCAGATATCATCATCCAAGGTCTGGCGATACGGCAAGCCGGTATGAAGTTTGTTCTCTTTGCCAAAGGCCAGTTCTAACGCATAAATACCCGAGGGGGTACAGCCATCGCCTTCTCTCTTGGCATCCACTGCGGCAAAACCATGGCGGCCAATGACCGCCGGCCAGGGACCCAGCTTGCGATACCAAACGCCCTTGTCATAAAGCCATGCTGTTAAGGTGGCAGAAAATACACCCTGCCCCGAAGGCGTCACTTCAATGACCTGGCGCATGATAGACGGATTAACAGAAATGGATGCAACAGCAAAAGGCTCTACCGGGCGCACGATACCGGCACAACCACACACGGCCAATGCGCTATACAACACGATGAGGACCAGTCGCAAAGAAGTCATGATCAACCTTGATGAAATTTTTGTAGCTGTTTAGCCCCTTGCACGTTCGCCGGAGCTATAATATGCTTAGCTTGGTCTTCAATCCTGTCATGATCTCATCAAACGGTAGCTGGCCTTGATAATACAAAGAAGAAGTCTTTTGATACCCCTCCTCAAAGATTTGTCTAACCTTCGGATCCCTTAATAAAAATGCCTCGTGCGCCGCCAGAGGGATCTGCCGATCAACCGCTGGAAATCTCTTTGCCTTATGCTGATGGTATTCAGGCGAACCAATAAACTCTTGAACCAGCTCATTGTTCAAAAGACAAAACACATCATAATAATGTCTTAAGAAATTTACTGGCATCTCCCCCGTTTCCTGTTGCTTGCGGAACTTGGTGACGATCGTTTGCAATTTTTCAACGAGCGTATACCCTGGATGGTAACACACAACACCAAGGGCCCTGTTATCTTTGACCTTAACGCCTCGGTGCAACGCAAAATCCAGAGCCCAGGAACTGATGTCCCTGGCACTATTGGGCGTCACATCATCAAATCCAACCTCAAGCAACACGCCCTGTTTAATACCCACCGGAAGCGTCAGTGCTGTTTTGTAAAACCCCCTGATACCGCCACTGAAATATTTGTCATTATCAAACTTCTCATCACGCACAAATTTTTCAATCCCGTTGATCTTAATTCTCCTCGTCAACCAATCGTAATACAGCTTACGCCCCTCACAATGCGCCGGCTTTATGTGATTCCGACCCGTCTTGACAACCATGCCGCCCGCAGGAGGCTCTATCCGAATATCAATATCCTCGGAAAATCGATGGATGATCTGATACCCTTTGGACAACGAAGTCCCACCCTTTAACTCAAATTTAAAACCACCTTGCTGAAGCCCATAAAGCACATGCATGATCCAGTAGTCTTTTTCAACGAGACTACGGTCGATCTTTTTCTCCCGATCTACAGCCCGCAAAAGCTCGCCAAACTCCGGGTGATGATGAAGATAATCAGGCATAAGCGAATGATCCCTCGGACACCCATTCATTGAGCAGTTTCTTTGTTCTTTCCCCCGCATAAAGATTAACGACGCGCGTCAACCCTGCCTTCAGCCGCCCCAACACTTTGACTTTAATATTATTGAGAATACTCTTTCTGTCTTCTGCCAAGTGATTCAGATTATTCAACAGATCGATCAGCAAGAAATCTTCGGAAAGTTCTTCGGGGAATTTATGCTTTAAGCGAAAATCAAACACCTTCCCGCCAAGCTCAAACCGTCCATGCCGTTTGTGGTTATACACAATACACGTGTTGTACATTTGAGTTGTTCCGACGCCAAGAGAATTATAAAGATTCGGTGAAGTTAAAAGGAAGTCATCACTCCTTAAGAAAGCACTCACGAGCTTTTCGTCTTCCGGGGGAATATTTCCAAAAGAAACTTTGGCTGAATGGTAATATAGTCCTTGCGACATTCTTTCCAAGACCCCTTCATCAACAAGCTCCTTAAGATGCCGGTCAACAGCCGTAGACCATGGTTCAAGATCTGCCCTGCGATAAACCTGCCCCGATTTCAAATGTTTTTCAAGCTCTGTGCGTGCACTCATATCTACTTCCCCCGTGCTGAAAGTATAGCCAATCGGAGACCAAAACGCAATATTTTTAATTTAGGATTCATGCAATCTAACGTACCTGAGCATCGGGCGACATGAGGTCAAGATCAACCTTAATGTGATTTTAAAAACCAGCGCGGGCCGTGCAGGGCGCGGGACACCATCATGCAGGTCACATTATCGCCAACGGCATTGAGCGCGGTGGCCGGCGGATCAACGATCGTTCCGATCATGGTGATGAGCGGCAAGGCGGCGATAGGAAAGCCATACAGGGTCACGATCAACAGCTCGCCGATCATGCCCCCGGCAGGAATACCGCTGATCACCGTCCCGGACAAGACAGCAATACCGATGGCAGTCAGCCAGACATCCCAGCCCGTGAACGGCATCTGAAAAAGACCGAACAGGAATGCGATCTTCACGATCGCCGCTAGGCACGAGCCTTCCATGTGGATCGTGGCTCCCAGCGGGATGATCACCTCGCGCACCTCATCGCTCACACCTGTCCTGCGTGCCGCTTCAAGATTGGCCGGGATCGTCGCCACACTACTGCCGGTGGCAAATGCCGTGAGCGCCGTTGACGGGATATTCCACCAGAACGCTTTTAACCCTGCGCCCGATGCCGCCCAGTAAACGTACAAAGAAAACGCGGCAAAAAAATAAAACAGCGCCACAGGATAATAGAGGAGCATGACCCGCGCATACGACCCCATTAACTGCGGCCCCATGGATCCCGGAAAGAATGCCTGTGATGAGAAGTATCATACGTTTATTTTAGCAAAAATCATGCCGTCACACAACCTTGCCCGCCCATAATTCCTGCAAAAACTCCTGCCATGGCATGATGCTGAGGCCGTCAACAATACGGTGTGAGCGTTCATGGCATACAATGATCGCCCGCCGCGGCTTATACTGATCCACAAACGCCCTTATGCCACGCGTATCCGCACTATCCACCCGCGCCGCACCCTTGACCTCGATCGCAACCTCTCCGCCTGCCAGAACAAAATCCACTTCCTGCCCGGACTTCGTCCTCCAATAATTAACCTCAAAATCCTTTTGCGCGTACCCGCGATAAGCCACCAGTTCCATAAATATAAAATGCTCAAACGCCCTGCCGAAAACTTCCCCCTTGGCCTCGGGAATATGGCGTTTCATCACAGCACCGGCAACACCAACGTCAAACAGATAAAACTTTGCCGCCCGCGTGATCACCCCTCTATCTTGCTGACGCTTAAATGGCTCAACAAAACGCCCCAATAAAGTATCAACAAGGATATGATAATATTCTCTGACGGTTTTAGCGTCCACCCCGCAATCCCGGGCAATATTGGCAAAATTCACCATCTCGCCGTGCGAATACCCCATGGCATCAAAAAATCTTGAGAAAGCCGGCATATTCCTCACCAAACCTTCACTGAAAACTTCTTCCTTCAGATAATCCATGACATACGCCCGCAAGGACATCGACGGATCATCCTGTAAATAATGCGACGGGATAAGCCCGTGCTGCAAGGCCCGCAGAAGATCAAAATCCGCCAGCTCCCCGGCCGTGAAAGGGAACATTTCAAAACGCCAGGCTCTTCCGCCCAGCAAATTCGCATGGCGTCGCTTAAGTTGCCGCGCGCTTGAACCGCACAGGATGAACTTCAAGCCCTTCTCTTCGATCAAATAATGCACTTCATCCATGACCGCCGGCACTTTCTGAACCTCATCCAAAATGATCGGCCGCCGCAACAGGGCAGGCTCAAGCGCCAGTATGCGTTGACGTAATATGGAAGGAGTTTTACTGACTTCAAAGAAAAGATCGGTATCGAGAAAGTTATAGACTTGGCTCGCCGGATAAAATTGGCGCAAATACGTCGTCTTCCCCGTCTTGCGCGCGCCCCAAAGAAAGGCCGATTGACGCTGAGGAAGATCGATCTTTAACAACCGCTTGATATTTTCCATAAAGGAACATACTCCTGTTTGGTTCAACTAATCAGGAGTATACTCCATAGCAGCATATTTGTCAAGGAGGTTGACTTGGATACGATCATCTGGAAAAGACCGGCATTTACTTCAACCCGGGGAAAGCGTGTCAAACGCCATCTGGATATGACACCAGAACTCAAACTGTTTGCAACGCTGCCTGTTTTTGGGCATGTGAAACAGGCTGCGATCTCAACGGGACGACTTGCATCCTGACGGCATACCCTATCGACGTTAAAACCTTTTCCAATACCTCAACGGTACAAAAATCCCCCGTCTCAATACGGGAAATATATTGCTGGGAAACGCCCACCTTTTGAGCAAGCTCACCCTGCGTTAAATCATGCTTCACACGATAGTCCACAATTTTTTTCACTATGGACAGCTTTTGTTGATGCAGTTCATAGAGTTCTTTAAAGTGAGGATCACGCAACTCTTCTTTTAAATGATCTTTGACTAAGTCTGACTTCATGGTGGGCTCCTATTTATTTCTTTCTAAATAATCTTTTCTGCGAGCAATCGCTAAATCCAACTCATTGATTGGTGTCTTGGGCGTCTTCTTCAAAAAGCTGTTCGTCAACACCGCTGAATCGCGATGAAAGAAGAAATACAACACCCTTACAGCACCTTCAACACCTGCAAAACGAAGTTCAAAAACATCATTACCCAAATACTTGGCATGTGGCTCCGGCAACATATGCCCTTTATATTCAAGAAGTTCTACCACATCAAAGAATTTCTGTCGCGTCCGAGAATCTAAAGAACATATATGTTCATAAACAGGCTTTTTACCCGTCGACGACGCATAATACTTCGCAGTAATTTTAGCCAATGTTACCCCCCCCTGACCTATTACTTTCTCCGTCAACTAATTGAAGTATACAACCTAGAGGTTGTAGTGTCAACTTTTCCTGCACCTACTTGTTCCAACAAAAACTTTTGATAAGTACAGATAGGAGTCCCCCTGCTTATGGAACACCCGCTACTTCACCCAAATCTCTACCCCTGATCCGCGTATGGCTTGGCAAGGATCTCGAGGACTTTGAAGTCGAAAAAGTTGTTCACATGCGCCGGGAGGACGACCAGGGCGGTGTCTGCCCCGCCGCCGCGTTTGCCGGTGCTACCGACAGCGATCGCCTTATCAAGAGGGATGGCACCCCCTAGATTGAATATGCAAAATATTTTTCAGCTTCAAGATGGAATTCCTTGAGGATCTCTTCCTTAATCTGGACAAAGTCAAAACTGTCCCTGTCACGGGGCCGGGCGAGCGGCACAGGGATGACCCGCTTGATCCGGCCGGGCCTCGGCGACATAATGACCACGCGGTCGCTCAAATAGATCGCTTCCTCGATATCATGGGTCACCATGATCATGGCGATCTTTTCCTCTTTCCATATCTTCTCCAATTCCGCCTGCATGTACATGCGGGTCAGGGCATCCAATGCCCCCAGGGGCTCATCGAGGGCCAGGATAGCGGGCCTGTTGACCAGGGCTCGGGCGATTGCCGCGCGCTGGGCCATGCCGCCGGAAAGTTTGTACGGGAACGCCTGCTCGAACCCTTTGAGCCCGACGAGATTGATATGCTGCTGAACAATGGCCTTTCTGTCAGCCTTCTTCCTGTCATGCAGGCCAAAGCCGATATTCTGTTCCACGGTCAACCACGGCAGCAGGCGATGGTCCTGAAAAACCATGCCGCGATCGATCGACGGTCCGCTCAAACGCTTGCCGTCAAGCAGGATATCGCCCTCATATTGCCCGTCGAGCCCGACGATAAGGCGCAAGAGCGTTGTCTTGCCGCAGCCGCTGGTCCCCACCATGCTCACAAATTCGCCGGGCACCACGTCAAGGTTAATGGCCTCAAGGACCTTGAGCTCCTTCTCATCAACGTTAAACGACTTGCTCAGCTTTTCTATCTTTAATATACCCGCCGCACACATACCCTCACCCCTTTTCAAATGTTTTTCTCCAGCCCAAAGAATATTCCTCTACCCACAGGATGCCCTGATTCAGCAAAAACCCGATACATCCGATCAGAATAAACCCGACCATAACAATATCCATATGAAAACGGTCGCGCGCATCCCACATCATGTCTCCGATACCGCCGTTGGCGGCGATGAATATCTCCGCGCCGACGACCATCATCCATGACTTGCTCAAAGCTAAACGCAAGCCGGTCAATATCTCGGGCAAAGCCGAAGGCAGGATCACAGCCGCCAATAGGCGACGATTTGAGAATTCAAATACCCGTGCCACTTCGATGAATTCTTTTTTTACACTGCGGATGCCCTGGAATGTGTTCATCGCCACCGGATAACTGGCGCCCAGAGCGATCAGAACGATCTTGCCGGCTTCGCCGATCCCGGCCCACAAGACGATCAAGGGCACCCATCCCAATAACGGCACCTGCCTGAACGCATGAAAGAATGGCCCGACGGTCTTTTCAATGATACGAAAAAAACCCATGCCCGCGCCCAGAATAAACCCTATGCCGGCGCCAATAGCAAACCCGCTGATCACGCGGAACAGGCTCATCTTGACATTGAACACAAGCTCGCCGCTAGCATACAGGCGGATCGCGGTTCCGATGACCTTTTCCGGCATAGGACACAGATAGTCAGGAAAAAACTTCGCGTGCGCCAGCCCCCACCAGATAGAGATCATCAGCAAAGGGACAACCGCCCCCTTGAGCCCTTTTAATTTATCGCCTTGTGCCATAAACCTTCCATTCGTTAATAAACCCGCCGCCAGCGCAGAACATATTTCTCGAGGAGCCCCATCCCTGCATCCATCACCAACCCGACAAAACCAATGACCAGGATACCCACCATCACCACATCGATCTGGAACAATTGCCGGCCCCAGGTCATCATGTACCCGATCCCGGTCTCGGAAGCGATCAACTCAGCGCCGACGACCGACATCCACGCCATGCCGAGGGCAAACCTGATGCCGGTAAAAATTGACGGGGATGCCGCCGGAAGGATCACCCGCCACAAAAGGCGGCAACGGCTGTACTCAAAAACCCGAGCGACCTCGACATAAACTTGCGGCACTCCGCGAATACCTTCATAGGTATTGATCGTCAGGATATAAAAAACGCCAAGGGCGATGAACACGATCTTGAACACTTCCCCGATCCCGAACCAAACCATGAAGATCGGCACCCAGCCCATGATCGGGACCTGACGCATACCGTGAAAGAGCGGTCCCATGTAGGTATCCGCACGACGGGAAAGCCCCAAAAGAACACCCAGCGACAAGCCTGCCGCAGCCCCGGCCGCGAAGCCCTCCACGACCCTTAAAAAGCTCGCCTGCAAATGCCCGGTCAGTTCTCCGGTCTTAAAAAGGTCAATGAACGTCGCCATCACCTGTTGCGGAGGGACCAGCAATTGAGGCGGGCACCATTCCTTCTCTGCCGCATAGATCCACAACATAACAAGCAACACCGGCAGGATCATGGCCAATCCGGCATCCTTGATCTTTTCACGCCACCGCATAAACTTCTTCTCCCGCCTTTCCTTGTTGGATAAAAAGCCGTACCCCCAGGACAATGAACAGAGGCACCAGCATCCAGAAAACCGCCTGATAGCCCGCAATATTGGCCACCAACCCGCCAGCCACTGGGCCCAGCAATGAGCCGGTTGTCGTCAGCAACGTAAAGAATCCGGCGAGCCTTCCCTTCTTCCCCTCGGTCGATGCCAGGCGATTCATATTAATAATATTGAGTATTCCCGCGCCTGTTCCGATGAGGACTGCCCCGATCCATACCCCCACTCCTCCGGCATTTGCCGCTGATAAAAGCCCGATCAACAGAGCTCCAATACCGATCGCATACGCATTTCTCTGGCCCAGTTTCACCAGTGACTTGCCAAGAAGAAATACTGTCAAGACCAGCAAAACACCCTGAACAGAAACCAGTGCCACGCCGATCTCCTGCGGTAAATGATGCACCCGCACCGTGATAGCAACAGCAAACGTGCTAAAACATGCCGTTGACGCCACAGCCAAACCCTCCGCGCAAGAAGCTTCAATGACATTTTTATTCTTGAGCAAACCACGCCATTGAGCCACGGTATCGATAAGCGCATCTTTGGTTCTGATCCGCACCCCACCCTGTCGCGGCAGGACCAAACGCGACACAAGAAGCGCCGCCAGAAAAAAGGCGCCTGCTGTCCAGAACGCCCACGTATATCCCAACACCCGGATGATCCAGGCCCCCAGCAATGGCCCAAGCAAGGCATAACCCACCGCCATGGAACCCCGATACCACCCGCCTTTGGCTACGCCGATAACCTTAAGGTTTTCCAGAAAGACCGTGTTCATCGACACAAAACGGAACGACATAAAAAGCCCGGTGACCGTGGCCGCCGCGATCAAGGCCGACGGCGTCTTAACAAGGGGCAAGAACGCATTAATGAGAATCCCCACGAGCGCCCCCCAGAAATAGATCTTCCTGGCCCCCCACTGGTCGATCAAATATCCCGTCGGTAAAACAGTCAGGATGATCCCCAGACCCGAGATCCCGCCCACAAGGCCGATTTCCGTCGGATTGGCTCCCAGATGCACCGCATAGATATTCATCGTGACATTGCATATCCCCACCGCCGAACTGTTGAGCGCGGCCAGGAGCATCAAACGGATCACAAAATCATGCCGTTGGGTTGTTTCTGACTTTCTCATGGCAATGCCCTGGCTCCTGCCTCTCCGGCGGCATTTCCGTGAATGTCTGTCGGCTGCCAATAATCCTCAAGCCCGTTGGCTTTAAGGGCTTTCTCAAGATAACGCCTGTCGATCCACTCCTCGACGTCAAATACCTTGCGGATGAATCCCCTTTCCTTGGAGAACGCCACGATCGTCTTGTAATGATCGATCACATACGGATCAAAGAGCGGCGAGTACACCTTCTTGAATGAAACCCCTTCATAATCTTCACGGTAATATTCCTGCGGGATCCCGGCGCGTGTGAGGATCTTGATCACCTCATCACGATTTTCAGGTTGTGATGCCCACCAGGCCGCCTTCACATAAACATTAATAACCCGCTGGACAATGTCCGGATACTTTTGCGCAAACGCTTCCCCAACGACCAGCTGTCCGCCGCTCTTCCAGACATCGTGTTCAACCTTTGTCGAAAAAATAATCTTCGCGATCCCCAGGTCGCGCAGCTTGAAGGCATTGATCCCGCTCACCTCCGCGTCGATCTGCCCGGCTGTCAGGGCGGCATCTGCATCCGCGCCGGCCAGGTTAAGCAGCTGCACATCTTTTTCCGTCAGGCCATGGTCGGCGAGGATCATGCTGATGGCCAGATGCGCATTCCCGCCCTTGCCGACGCTGACTTTCTTGCCCTTAAGATCAGCCACCGACTTGATGGGCGAATCTTTCTTGACTGCAATGTACGTATTGGTCCGGGAATAGCTCGGCGAAATAAACCGCGTCCTTATCCCTCCGGCGCGTGTGATGACCGCCGGGAAATCGCCGTAACTGGCAAAATCCAGCGTCCCGTTGGCGATCCCCTCTCCCACGGCAGGCCCTGCCCCGCGGAACGGATTCCATTCGATCGTGATCCCGTCGGCCTTGAATTCCTCCTCGAGCAAGCCCCTGGCGCACACGATCCCGATCA
>CAIOPG010000018.1 GCA_903860135.1 Candidatus Omnitrophota bacterium
GGTAATGGGGGTCGCGCACGGCCAGGAGTTCCCTGATCTTAGCCATCGGATCAGGAACATGGAGCAAGGGACGGTCCGTCCTGCCCTGCGTTCGGCGGAAGATCGCTTCGGGGGAAGCGCACAAATAAAAACTGATGCCCGTGGCTTTAAGGGCATTGAAATTAGCTTCATTAGCGGCCACACCGCCACCGCAGTCCACCACAAGCCCCTGGTGCCCGGCACATTCCAGGACAACCTCACGTTCAACCTGACGGAAATACGGCTCACCCGATTGCGCAAAAATATCCTTGATCGACCGGCCTTCACGCGCCTCGATCAGCTCATCCGTCGACACCCGCGCCCACCCTAAACGCAAGGCCAACTCCCGCGATGTAAACGTCTTTCCGCAGGCCATGAAACCGACAAGGACTATGTTTTTATTTTTTAAATTATTCATATTTTTAGATGGTACCATTAGTTTGATGAATTGTCAAATTGTACGTCAATAAAAACATTACACCCCAAAGGCATCCTTCAGAAGTTCGCCTTCAAAGGTACCGCCTTCCTGGGGGCGGACAGCCATGACGTCGAAACGGGCGGCGATATCTTCGGTGCCGAAAAATTGGATGAGGAAGGTGCGGGCGACGAGGATCATGGTGCGTTGCTTGCGGAACGTCTCTTTCCTTCATCTTGTTTATTCAAGGGAATAAAACAAGTGGGAAATCCCACAGTTAGCCTTTGGAAGACAAAACAGAGCCAGCTATCGATGAAAATATACATTATGATAAAGTTGGACGAATAAAAAGAAACCGCCATTCCTAGCGGTCTCTTCTATTTCATAAGCATTGTTTTCTAGCCATCGTCGCCAACAACGGGTATAGATGCTTTATTCATCATTTGAAGGCGATACGTACGCTTAAGATCACGAATGATCTCTGCACTCACACCAGTTTTCTTAGCAAACTTAGGCCACAACGCTACTGCAGCCGCTACTTGTTCGCGGATTTTTTTTGCATTATAGATGCCCCAAGAATCCGCAACTTTCTCTAGGTCTATAACAGAAAAATTATCCCGCTTTCCATTGACGCTCAACTGATGAACACTGGTATAGAGCCCTTGAGGGCTATATTGCCAGACCATATCAAAAGCCGGGGTAAGTTGCCACTCCCCTGCTTTATTCATCATAAAGGCTATATTTTTCGTATGATCATCCTGATTCCGTGCCAAGACATTAAAAACCATACGCCGATACATTTCCTGACTGGTCTCATTGCCCTGGCGTAATTGCTGGATCGTAGAAAAGACCTGTTCGTAACTATACGCTTGAATTAAACTATGGTCATAATGTTGCAGCGCACATAATGACTGCACATGGAGCTTATCATTCCCTAGAAGACGATCAAATCTCTTGGTCATAAAGTGAGCCCGACCGTTCTCCTCCAATAAACGGCACGGCGTCATTTTAATACCGGCTTCAAGCGCCATTAAATGATACGCGTATTCAATTCTTCCGGTACCAACAGGATCGCCCAACGATCGTTCATTGGCCCCATCGAACTTAAGGATCCAGTGTTCAAAACCTTCCGGAACATTTGCTTGTCCCGATCGCACTTCTCCCGTCAACGGATTTAAAGCAATAATAGCCTTGGCACGGTTCCCGCCGGCAGATGACCCGATCTGGATCATTGACAATAAAGCATCTGTAGGATTATTGAGAATATTTACAGATAGTTCATTTTTCTGGTCGAGCACAGAGGCCGCGATCCTGGTCAACTCAGCAATAACCAATGGTGTAGAATCCAAAGAGCCACTATTGATCGCTGGGCGGTACTCAAGAGCCCCCATCCCCCGCGTCCCCACATAACAAAGTTGTTCTACGGGATTTAACGAGCCAGCCGGCCGGCCGTTCATCCTTAGCCAGGCATCCATTAAGGCGTGTCCGAATTTATCAGGCAATGAGTCGGCAAGTAGACCCGGGAGACCGTTTAAACTGTGATTTAAATGCGCTGGGAAAGAATAGACCTCATTCGACAGCGGCATCTTTATAGGCGCAACCTGAAACCCCTTCTTGATGAACTTAACGTCATACTCAAATTCGGCCGCATTGGTCTGGTCATTCCAAAAGACTGTACCAAGCGTTTCTCCCCAAAGAAGGACAGTTGCACCCAGGATGCTTTTCTGATCATTGGCCATATTTAATTTCCTTCTGTCAAAATCACCCTGGATGCCCGTTTACGGCGTTTCCCTTCCAACTTAATGAGCTCGCTAGGCCGAGAACGAACTTTGGGAAGAAACCCATCAAGGTGTTCCAGAGCATTAAGAGCCCGCATTACGCGCAAGAAACCAGTTATCGTGGCCGTTTTGCCGTACTCAATGTTTTGAATGACTTTTAAGGACACTCCAGCTCGGGAAGCAAGCGTGTCTTGAGAGATATTGGAAGACAATCGTTTGTCGCGGATCCTGCTACCGAGTTCGTTCAAAATACCTTCATCGTTCATCGAATAATAGTCCATAGTTCTCTCCGTTTCCTGAAAAAACTATACCATTTTCCTAAGAATATGTCAAATATTACGCTTCTATTAGGATATGTTATTACGATATACACACACAACATGCCCTAAAAGATGCGTTATATTCTTGCCACCATTTTTAATATACATTATGATGAGTTGGAGCTTGACAAGAACGTCTTTCCAAAATCATCATTGATGATTCGGTCTTTTTCATAAGGGCTCAGGTTAACCCACTGATTCTTGTCCGGCACCGCTAGGGAAGCCAGAAAATACTTGATCAATTTCTTATATTCCTGCCGCTTGTCCTGCGGATTCAAGACAGCATCCCCATCATTGATGATAAAATCAAATCGCAACGGGTTTTCAGGATGTATCACAATCCCTTTTAACTGAACAGGCATAAACCGCGGACTCAACGCCACCCGCACCCCAGGCTCCGGAAGCCCTAACAACTCCTGAGCATAAGCAGACGGAAGATAGACGCCCAAGCTATTAACAAGGAACGCTATCAAAACAAGGAAAGCCACTATTCTTTGTGATTTCAACATATACCTGTTCCATGGCATCCATGCCATAAACTGTTTCTCTCTAATTCTTATTAAAATAAATTCACCAAACCCGATGTTCAAAAGTAAGTATGCAATATATTTATAATAAAATCAAATTTTTGAAATATTTTTTGAAAAAATTCACACCCCAAACGCATCCTTCAGGAGTTCCCCTTCAAACGTACCTCCCTCACACGGACGGACGGCCATGACGTCGAAACGGGCGGCGATATCTTCGGTGCCGAAAAATTGGATGAGGAAGGTGCGGGCGACGAGGATCATGGTGCGTTGCTTGCGGCGGTCGACGGCTTCAAAGGCGTCCCAGGTTTCATCCTGGCGGGTTTTGACTTCAATGAAGACAACGGTCTCGCCATCCCTGGCAACAATGTCGATCTCGCCCATGGGGGCGCGGTAATTGGTGGCGATGATGCGATAACCTTCACGGGCCAAAAATTCAGCGGCGAAAGCTTCCCCATCTTTGCCCAGGCGGTGGGATTTCATCGGACCCTGAACGTTTTGCGGTGAATGGGAGAAAATCCGAATGCTTTGACGGCATCGCGATGTGCTTGTGTTGGATAGCCTTTATGGGCCTTGAAACCGTAAGCGGGATAGAGGCGGTCATAGTCATCCATGATGCGGTCGCGGGTCACCTTGGCTACAATGCTGGCACAGGCAATGGCCAGGCTTTGGGCATCCCCCTTGACCACGCATTCATGGGCAAACGGGATATCGCCGCGGTAGGCATTACCGTCAATGATCACTTTTACGGCATCGGGAGGGCATGGCATCTGGGCGGCCAGCGCATGGACGGCGCGCGTCATGGCCTGATGGGTGGCACAGAGGATATTGATTGTGTCGATCACCGTCTCACTGACGATCCCCACGCCCACAAGTCCGCGGGCATGGATCTCGGCAAAAGCCGTGTCACGCTGACGCGCATGCAAGGCCTTCGAATCGCCGATGCGGCAGGTGAAGCCCGTGTCCTTCAGCCATACGGCCGCCGCCACCACTGGCCCGGCGAGCGGGCCACGCCCGGCTTCATCGACCCCAAAAAGAAAGGGAAAGCCAACGGCTTTCCCTTGATCAAACACAATAAATTCTAGATGCCCCAACAACAACTTCCCCACTTACTGCGCGGACGCCACCTGGGTCGTCTGGGCAGATTCATGCACGGCTTCAGTCTCAACGCGGGCACCCTTGCCGGTTTTACCGCGCAAATAAAGCAACTTGGCACGATGCACATTGCCGCGGCTGACAACCTTGAGGCTCGCGATGACCGGTGAATGCAGGGGGAATATTTTTTCCACACCTTCGCCGAAAGAATTCTTGCGGACCGTAAAGGTCGACTTACTGCCACTGCCGCCCCTGGAAATCACAATACCTTCCCAGGAATGCAGGCGGATCTTGTCCGCTTCCAGCACCTTGATCTTCATCTTGATGGTATCACCGATATTGAACGCCGGAATATCGTTGCGCGTTTGTTTGTCTTCGACCAGCTTGAGTTTTGCTAAACGACCTGCCATGTTGTCTGACTCCCTTTACACCTTGATTAGATCAGGGCGATATTTCCTTGTGCGCGTGAGCGCCTGGGCCATCCGCCACTCTTTTACGGCCCGATGATTGCCGGATAATAACACAGCGGGCACCTTTTTACCACAAAAATCTGCTGGACGTGTGTAATGCGGGTATTCCAGAAGATTGTTTTCAAACGATTCATCTGTCAGCGATGCCTCTTTACCCAGCACGCCCGGGATCAACCGGGTTACGGCATCGACCACCGTCATCGCCGGGATCTCGCCGCCTGTCAGCACATAATCCCCGACGGAAAGGCTTTCGTCCACGACCATCTCGCGCACGCGTTCATCCATGCCCTCATAATGCCCGCAGATAAGAATAATATTTTTTTCACCGGCCAGTGCACGCGCCTTCTTTTGGGTGAACACCGCTCCGGCCGGTGACATCTCGATGACCCTGGCCTTGCGGCGCCCCTTGATCTTTTTAACCGCATCAACGAGCGGCTGGGGCGTCATCACCATGCCGGGACCTCCGCCAAAAGGCCGGTCATCGACCTTGCGGTGCGGGTCAAGCGTGTAATCGCGCAGGTCATGGACATTAAAAACAACCTTGCGCGCCGCCTGGGCGCGTTTCATGATCGACTCACCGAGAACCCCCGTGAACATCCCCGGAAAAATGGTGATGATATCAAAGCGGATCATCTGGCTGTATCCTTCACGGTTAAACGATACACGCATGGCACCACAAACAGGGTAAAGAACGTCGATACAATGACCCCGCCGATGACCGTCACCGACATCGGGATACGTACCTCGGCACCGGGACCGATGGCCAGGGCCGGCGGGATCGCGGCCGCAATGGTTGCCAAGGACGTCATCAGGATCGGGCGCAAACGGATGGGGCAGGCTGTTTCAAGGGCCTCGTGCACCCCTTTTCCTTCGGCACGCACCTGATTGGTGAAATCAACGAGCATAATGGAATTCTTTTTCACGATCCCCATCAAGAGGATCAGCCCGATCATACTGTACAAATTAAGCGACTGCCCGCCGATAAGTAACCCCATGAAAGCACCTGAAATACTGAAAGGCAACGCCAAAAGGACAATGAAGGGATGCAGGAAACTGTTGTACTGCGACCCCAGCACCATGTAGGCCACAATAATACCCAGTAGAAAAACAATCCCTATACCGGCAGAAGAATCCTTGAAGGTCTGCGCGCTTCCGCCGAGCACAGCCCGGTAAGGCTCCGGCAAGGTTTCTCGGGTGATCTTCTCGGCCGCGGCGATCGCCTCCGCCTGCGCCTTGCCCGGTGCCACATTGGCAAACATCGAGATCGCACGTTCACGCCCGCGGCGCGTGATGCTCTGGGCCGTTGCCTTCTCGGTGATCGTGATGACCTCACGCAACGCCACACGTTCACCGCGGTTGTTGATAACAAAGATATTGTCAATGTCTTCAGGCTTGCCGCGCTGGCCGGCATCGAGGCGCAGGCGCACATCATAACGGCTGGCGCCGCTGGAATATTTCGCCACCGCCACGCCGCCGATCATCACATTGACCGCTTCGCCGATGACATCCATGCCGACCCCGCGCGCTTCGGCTTTCCGACGGTCGGGCACAACCTGGATTTCTGACGCACCAGGCTTATAATCACTGTCGACGTCAACCATCAGTCCGCTTTTTTCCATCTTATCTTCGAGCACCGCCTCATATTCCACCAGTTTGTCCCATTCCGGCCCACGAATACTGAACTCGATCGGAAAGCCCCTTTGTGATGAAAAACCGCTGAGCGAAAGATCCTGTATCCTGGTCTTCACACCTTTGATCTTGTTCAATTCCTTGCGAAAAATATCCATCAGTTCTTTTTGCGACAAATGACGCCCGTTGACCAATGGCCTTTCTTTGGGTGCTTTGAGCGTGACAAACATATTGGCTCCCGTCACATCGCCGCCCGAGAAACCTCCCACAGCGACGAAGAAGCGCAAGGTTTCACCACGGGATTTCACAAAAGCTTCGGCCTCACGCACCCGTTCATCCGTAAACTGCAGGGATGAGCCTGGCGGTGTCTGCAAGGAACACATGAACATGCTCTGATCCTGTGCGGGAACAAACTCCTTCGGAAGCCATTTTGATATGCCCAGCGACGCGGCAAAAACAAGCAATGACGCTATAATGACAAGGACAGCATGTCGCAGGGCGAACGCAAGAGCCGCCTTGTAGCCTGTGGCAATACGGTTAAAAAGTTCATCCACGCCGCGACCGAACGCTGACATACGGCCCACCTGCAGGAACTGGGAACAGCGCATGGGTGTCAGCATGAGCGCTTCCATCAACGACAGCCACACGGCCACAGAAATCGTCACGCCAAATTCAAAAAAGAATTTACCCATAATCCCGGAAATGAAAATAACCGGGATAAAAATGGCTGTAATGGCCGCTGTTGTGGCAAAAGCGGCACCTGCAATCTGGTTGGCCCCTTTATGCGCCGCGGCAGCTTTATTATCACCGTGTTCCCTGAAACGCACGATATTCTCAAGCACCATGATCGAATCATCCACAACGATCCCGACCGCCAACGACAGCCCCAGTACCGTAAAGGTGTTCAGCGTGAATCCCAGAAAATTAATAACAATGAACGTCCCGAGAATTGAAGTCGGGATCGCCAAAAGAATATTCAACGTGGCACTCCAGCCACCGAGGAATATCCAACAGACTAAAGATGTAACGATCGCCGATAAAAATAGTGTAAAATTCAACTCATGGATCGAATCTTCAATGAACTTTGTTCGGTCGAAAACAACCTGGGCTTTAAGGTCCGGGGGCAGTTCTTTTTGAACCTGTTCCAAACGCGCTTTAACCAAATGGGCCACAGCCACTTCATTCGACCCACTTTGCTTTTTAATCCCCAGGCCAATGGACTGTTGGCCATTAACACGGGAAATGCGGCGGATGTCATCGAGACCATCTTCGATCCGGGCCACATCCTTCAAATAGATCGGCACATAAACGGGCTTCCCGCCGCGCAAGGTGATAGGAATATTGCCAAAATCTTCGGGTGTTCTGGCCTCTCCCATCACGCGAACATTCTGTTCACTGGCCACGGTTTCAATGCGTCCGGCAGGCACTTCCGTATGGCCTGCGGCGATGGCGGCCTTGATATCCTGGATGGTCAACTCATATGCATTCAGTTTCTTCACATCCAGCCATACCCGCAGGTTGGGGTCAACATACCCGCCCAACAGGACTTCCCCAACCCCGTCGATCGTCGTGAAACGGTCGCGCAGATGCTGTTCCACGTACTCCATCAGCTGACGGCGCGGCCGGTCACCCGTGATCCCGATGAACATGATGGGCTGATCTGAAGGATTGGACTTCCGGATGATCGGAGGGTCAATATCTTTGGGAAGTTTACGCTGGATCTCATTAACCTTGGACTGGATCTCCTGCACCGAGGCATTGAGATCCCGGCCCAGCTCAAGCTCAATGGTGATGGTGGCCGTTCCCTGACGGATCGTCGACGACAATTCCTTGACCCCTTGCACGGTCATCAGGGCCTGCTCCACCTCGTTGACCACATCCGTTTCCATGACCTCCGGTGCGGCACCCAGCCAGCCGAGGCTTACATTAATGGTCGGGAAATCCACATTGGGCAACTGGCTCACCCCCATGCGGTTAAAACTGATAAGACCAAAGAACATCAGGCCCAGCATGAGCATCCAGGCAAAAACATAACGGCGTATGGCTATATCGGACAGCGACATGACTTAGATCCCCCCCGCGGCGACCTGCAGCGACACATAGGCACGCCGGGCGTCAGCCTGCGCCGCCACAAGGTCTCGCCGCGATGACTGAAGGTCTTCCAGGGCCTGGAGCACATCCAGGTTACTCACCAGACTGCGCTGAAAATCATCCGCCTGAAACTTATAATTTTCTTCGGAAGCCGCTACAGCTTTCTGCAAAGCCATAACGCGTTTCTGGCTCGACGTTACCCATGTCAACGCCTGACGGATATCCAGGACAGCCCGGCGGCGTGTTTGGCTCAAATCAAGGTCGGCCGCCCTGGCCTGTGACTGCGCCAGGCGCAAACGGCCCCAGTCGCTCGTCCCTCTAAAGAGGGGCACCGCAACCCCGAGCGTCACATCCCAATGATTGCCGTCATAGGCCGCGCCGCGCTGGGTATAACTGTTGCCGCTTAAAGTAACCGCCGGCAGAAAATCCCCGCGCACTGCCCTGACATTACTGCGGTAGGCCTCAACATTCGCACGGGCCGCCACCACATCCGCGCGCGCATCCACCTTAAGGTCATAATCTGCTAAAGCAGGCGTTACGGCAGGCATCGCTTCATCGACCAGCCTTTCGATGATAACACCGGTCAAGAACTCCAGGAGCTGACCAGCTGTTGCCTTCGCCGCCAGGACGCCTTCCATCAATGCTTCCGTACGGCGCAATTTGGCTTGGGCACTGGCGATCTCGCCCGGGCGTGATTTCCCGATAGACTGGCGCTTTTGAAGTTCGGCGCAACGCTCGAGCAGGATGTCCCTGGTCGCTGTCAACACGCTCAGGTCTTCCTGATAACTCAGCTGATAAAAGAAAGCATCGGACACATCCTTGTACAATAATTCCCGCGCCCTCTTCAAGGCCTGCCGGCGGCTTTCACCGGTATGACGGCTGGCGGCAATGGCGGCGAATTCTTTGAACCCCGTGAAAAGCGGCTGGGAAAATGTGAATTTACCTTCGGGCACTGCCCCCGGCAACGACCGCTGGCCTGCTGTATCCTGCAGTTTCTGGGAATACGCGTACGTGACAGTCGGCAACGCTGTGCTCAAGGCCTGCAGCATCAAGGCCTCGGTCTCGGCAATGGCTTCCTTGCGGATACCGATACTTTCACTGCGCTCAAGGGCCAGCGTGTAACACGCCTGAAGCGTGTAAACACCGTTCTCCGCCTGAACAGCAGGAACCATTAGAAGAGAAACAAATACCCCGGCTATAAAAAGAATGCGCATAGTGTTCACCTTATTTATCGTTTATAGGCATATCCGCCAACGGCGAACCGTAACGGGCAAGGAAATCCTTTTCAAACGCGGCATAATCTCCCGCGTCTATGGCCGCACGGATGCGGCGCGTGAGATTGATATAGTAATGCACATTATGATACGCGGCAAGCCTCAACCCAAGCATCTCGCCGGTATTAAACAAATGCCGGATATACGCCCGGGAATAATTCCGGCAGGCGTGACAACTGCAATCCGGGTCCAGCGGAGAAAAATCGGCCTTGTACTTGCCATTGCGGATCACCACGGTTCCCCTGTCCGTAAAACAGGTGCCGTAACGGCCATAGCGCGTCGGCACAACCGTATCGAACATGTCAATGCCCATGCCCACCGCCTTGACGATCTGATCAGGCATGCCAATGCCCATGAAATAACGCGGCTTGTGTTCCGGCAAAAGATCAACGGTCCAGCCCAGCACTTCGAACATTTCCTTGACCGGTTCTCCCACGGAAACCCCGCCGATAGCACAGCCATCGGTATCAATGGCGGTCAATTCAGCCGCCGAACGTTCGCGCAGGTCGCGGTATACCGAACCCTGAACAATGCAAAAAAGCCTCTGGCCCTTGGCATGCATCCCGGACGTGTGAAAATACGCATGCGTCCGCTGCAGCCACTGGGTTGTGCGGCGCACCGCCGCCGCCGCATCGGCCACAGGGCACGGGAACGGGGAACATTCATCGAGCGGCATCACCATATCGGAACCCAGCACAGCCTGGATATCCATCACACGTTCGGGCGTCAGGAAATGTTTGTCACCGTCGAGGTGTGACCTGAACTCCACCCCTTCATCGCTAAGCTTGCGCCAATCTGTCAGGCTAAACACCTGGTATCCGCCACTGTCAGTCAGGATCGGCTTCTGCCAGCTCATGAAATTGTGCAGGCCGCCAGCGGCTCCAATGATCTCCAAACCCGGTCGCAAGAACAGATGATACGTGTTGGACAACTCGATCTGGGCGCCGATGGCGTGAAGATCTTCCTGCGACAGGGTTTTCACCGTCGCACGCGTCCCCACAGGCATAAAGAACGGGCTCTGAATATCGCCATGGGCGGTATGGATAACCCCGCGACGGGCCTTTGTTCTTTGATCCTTGCTCAATAACGTAAAAAATACTGGCATAATTATACCGCCTAATTATTGTCTTCTTTGAGGATCTGACAGAATATATCCACCACGTTAGCACTAAACTGAGCACCCTTATATTTAAGCAATTCCTGCACAGCGGCCTTATGACTTAACGGTAACGAACGGTAGGATCGGGACGATGTCATGGCATCATAAGAATCGGCCACAGAAATGATCTGCGCAAAGACATGGATAGCATCAGCCACCAGGCCGTCAGGATAGCCCTTACCGTCAGGTCGTTCATGATGACTACGAACGATCTCAAGCATCCGCGGATCCAGAAAAACAGGTCTGAGGATATCCTCGCCAGTCACAGGGTGCATCCGCACAATCTCCCATTCTTCAGCGGTCAATTTCTCGGGCTTGTTGAGGATGACATCCCTGATCCCGAGCTTGCCGATATCATGCAATACCGCCACATGACGCAGGGTATCCAGTTCCTTCGGGGGGAAGCCCATCCGCCGGGCGATCTTGACGGCATACTCGGCCACACGCTCGGAATGGCCACGGGTGTACTCATCTTTGGCTTCAACGATACGTACCATCGACTGGATAACCGCATAAAAATACGCATTGTTCTTTTGCCGGGCCTCACGCAGACCGTCAGCCATGGCATTGAAGTCCGCCGCCAGCCGGGCGATCTCATCGGTGCCGGAAACGATCACCTTGTGCGTCAGGTCCCCCTCGCTGACACGGCGCGTGCCATCAGCAAGTTCCTTGACGGGGCCGGTAATGCGGCGTGAAATGAACAGCCCCATCAGAACCGACATTACCAGACCGAATAAAAGCAAAGCCAACGTGGAAAAATGCACCGCCCGCTGGGTATTGTAAACATCCTGGGCCAGCATATCGACGCCCAAGATCGCCACAGTTTTACCGTCTTTAGCCCGGATTGGCGCATACCCAGACAAGGTAAAACCCCACTCATCACGCAGAAGGCGCGTGTCGGCCGAAGCTTCCGATAAGGCACGCATCATCTCAGGGAAACGGGAAGCATCATATTTGTCACCGGGAAAGGCCGTAATGCCTTCGCGCCTTTTTTGTATAGGATCCGCATCAACGATAAACTGCCAGATACCACTGCGCGTTGTCGGTGCCATGGTATAAATGAAAGCGATCTCCGGATTATCCCTGCGGATCTGTTCCAGTTTCGTACGGATGGAAATATAGCCAGGTGTATTAACCCCTTCACGTCCCATAGGGATCGACGTCAAAGCATCCACATCAACCGATGCCGCCGCGGTGCGCGCCACGACTGTAAGCTGATGGCGTAATTGCTGGAACTGGGCGTTCAACGCCATCTGATGCACAAAAACACTGTTGAGCGCCAAGAGGATCAAGGTCGCTCCGATCAGGACCGTCGTAACCTTGCCCTGAAAACTGTTCCATAACACAGCCATACCGATTTCTCCAATTATTAGATGAAAACACCCTGCAAACGGGGATCTGTCATCATGATGCGCACGAGCTCTTCGGTCTTGTCATTCTCGGATAAAATTGTATAAAAGTCAGACTTGATCGCTGGCGCGGCCTTGAATGCCGCCTCCCATTCCTTACGGATAAACGGATCCTGACGCAACCCGTCAAAAAAACCTGTGGCCTCGAGTAACGCCGCGATACGGTCGGTCCCCCTGCCCTGCAGTTGACTGACCATGTAGGTCGCAACCCCGACCTGAAGCCCATGCAACCGCGGCTTCTCACAAATAAGATCGAGCGCATGTGAGATCAAATGTTCACTGCCGCTGGCCGGGCGCGATGAGCCGCATATTTCCATCGCGATGCCATTCAACATCAACGCTGTGGCCAACAGGCGCATGCCTTCTAAATCATGATCGGGCTTGGCCATCAACTGAAAGACCGTCGCATCCGAAAGCAAAGCCGCGAAATCATCCACCTGCGTCCCTTTGATACGGAAAGCCAGTTTCCAGTCGTACACCGACGTGATCTTGGCCACCGAGTCACCAATACCTGCCAGCCAGAGGATGCGCGGCGCATTGAGGCAGACCTCAGTATCAACCACAACCCCGTAGGGCATCGCCGACGCAAAAGAACGGCGTTTCCCTTTGAAATCCAGGCTCGACTGGGGACTGCAAAAGCCGTCGTTGGACAATGCCGTCGGCACCGCGATATACGGCAGGCGCGTCAAAAAAGCCGCGTACTTGGCCACATCCAGCGCTTTACCGCCGCCCATGCCGATGATCACATCTGTCTTGGGAGGCAATGACTGAAAGATTTCCTGCGCATGCTCAAAGCTTGACGAAAGCACTTCGACCCGCGACAGGACACCGATGTCATTCTCCGCGAGGCTTTGATTGACCCGATCCACCAGAGTCTGATCCAATTCCTTGTTGTGCAAAAGTACCGCCCTGGCAAATTGGCCACGCCGGGCATAAACACCGATCCTGTCAAGGGCACCTGCCTTGATGCGGACGAGTGTCGGGATAACAACGGATGTATTGCGCATCACAGCTCCTTGGCCGCCATAAGGATCGGCGGGATATCTGACCAACGCTCGAATGGATGAAACCCCTCACCCATGGCGAGCAATTTATGGGCTAACCAATTCCTGGCAAAACGCCGCGCCGGCGGCACCATCAGGGCAGGGGCAAGGTCCGGCCTGCCGTCGCCGGCAAAAGCAACGCGCGAGGACGTGCGCAACGCCTCACGGACAACAGCCGCCTTGTCTACCCCTATATCCGGAGAAAAGAACGGCGACCCTTCGGGCAAGCGCATGACCAGCCCTTCTTCAGCGGTAAAAACACCAGGATTGGTATACACCGTCAAGGCAACGCCTTGAGCCGCCAACAGCCGTTCGATATACCAGCCACAGCCCGCAGACGCCACCACCACCTGCCACCCCTGACGGTCAAGCGCCGTTACAGAATCCCGCAAGGCCGGATCTATTTCCATCCGCTCGATGATCGCCGCCATCTGCGCTTCAGAGGCACGGATGCCGGCAAAGATCCGCCGTAGCGCTTCAAAATGCGTGATCGTGCCGGCCTCATAGGCGTGCCAATGATCACCAGCCACACCGGGGAATTCCCGGCAAACAAGATCATAAAAATCAAAACGCGTGATCGTCCCGTCGAAATCGGAAACAAGGATACCTGGTTGCGCCATCAGCGGTATAACCTCATGTAATGATCAAATTCAGCATGGATATAATCTTCACGCAAGCCGCAATCGCGCGCCCCCTTGATCAACGTGGCCATATACATTTTTGCCGGTGTCCCCGTCGGCTGAGGCTCCCGGCAATAGATCCACACCGGACATTTCTGCGCTTGGCCGGCGATCAAAACATCCACCTGCCGCCGCTCATAATACCGGGGATACCCTTCACGCGCATCAAGCGCCACCATATCTTGCTCCGTGAGCTTGAACACCCCTCCGCAAACCTCATCGCCTTCGGAAACCTCAACATTCGCCACAGGCCCGCCCCATAGGGCGGAAAACCCATCAAAAAATAAACAGTAATTTTCGAGCACCGCCGCCCCCACAAACACCGCCCCGGGACACCCGGCCACAAGCATCTGCTGATGTTCCATATTTGACCCATAAGCAAAATAATACATATTGTTCCCTCATCATTAAAAAATGAATGAAAGCATTATCGCAGATTATTGGACATTAGGCGGAAAATCTGTTCAACTTTTCCCACTCGCGGTAAACATCATCCATCAAGGGGGCGATGATCTCCCTTGAGAAATCAAGGCGCAGGCCGGCGGCTGTAAAGAGTTCCGGCAAGGGGCGCGAACCGCCGAGAGCCAGTCCCTTCTTATAACCTGCCAGCGCCGCTTTCTTATCCCGGCGGAATTTCTGCCATAATTGCAGGGCCCCCAGCTGGGCAATGCCGTATTCGATATAATAAAACGGGACTTCAAAAATATGCAATTGCCGATGCCAAAGGTACCCGCGCTCTTCATCGAGGCCCGACCAGTCAACCATGCCCCCGCCGTATTCCGCGTGCAGGCGGATCCATTCCTTCATGCGTTCGGCACGGGAATGCCCCGGATTCTCATACAGCCAGTGCTGAAAGGCATCGACCGTTGCCACCCATGCCAGGACCGAAATAACGCCTTCTAGGTGTTCCACATTGGACCGGCGCATGGCCGCATCATCATAAAAAACATTCATGCCGTCACTGCCCATCAGCTCCATGCTCATCGACGCCACTTCACAGAATTCCATGGGCGCATGGCGATAGCCGTCGATGGGGTCATCCGCGCAAAGGTACGCATGAAAGGCATGCCCGGACTCGTGCAGTAATGTCCGCACATCATCATCCACCCCGACAGCATTCATGAAAATGAAGGGTTTGCGGGCTTCAGTCAGCGTATTCTGATAACCCCCCGGGGCCTTGCCTTTGCGGCTGTCTAAGTCCAGAAGGCCAAGGCCTTTCATATCCTCATAACGTTCATGCAGGAGCGGATCAAGGTCGGTCATGATCCTGCCCACACCGGCAACAAGTTCAGGGACCTTGTCGAACGGCTTGAGCGGTGCCCGCCCCAAAGGATCGACCGCCACGTCCCACGGGCGCAATTGCGCGAGCTTCATATCACGCGCTCGGCGCTGATCAATGGCATGGCGCAAAGGGACAATGAGATCTTTGACCGCCCGGTGATACGCCTTGCAGTCATCGGGCGTATAGTCGAAGCGCTGGTACGCCTTGAACTGATAATCCCTGAAATTCGCAAACCCCGCATTGCCCGCGATACGCCCGCGCAGGTCGCGTAATTTATCAAAAATATCTTCGAGTTTATCCTTGTCTTGCAACCGCCGCGCCGCAACAGCTTTCCAGGCACGTTCACGCAGATCCCGGTCAGTCTCGAGCAGGTACTTCCCCATTTCAGGTAAGGTGCGTTCCTTGCCGTCGAAGCCCACCATCATGGCGCCGCTCACAGCCTGGTATTCCTGATCCAGAAGGCTCACTTCCGTCTGGAAAGAAATATTCTTGTCAACAAATATCTCGACCTCGGCACGGACCGAACGCAGATAAACCCCGTAACGGTCAGCATCGAGCGGATACCGGACATTTAAAACCAGGAACCGTTCATTAAGGGCATGCGCCAGGGGTTTCACCGCAGGCTCAATATGCTCCACAAAATCCTGATAGGCTTTCGCCCTGGCCGGATCATCCGTCGCGCACGTCATCCCGATATAAAGGATACTCCCGGCCTGCCCGAGCGCGGCATCGAGTTCCGAACGATCGATCAACCAGCGTTCAAACTCCCCGCCCGAAGCCACCGGGCGATCGATCAACTGCTGATACAGGGCCGTGATCACCGCCGGATCAGCCAGATCAGCCGTCAGCGGGACAAACGTTCGAGCGATATACGGTGATAATTTATTAAGTGCCACACGTGTCTTATCCATTAGTATCTCTTTTCCAAATTTTGACTTTATTAATTTTTTATAACCCGCCTTAAGTGAAAGATCGCCACGGCAAAAGCCGCCGCCACATTCAGTGAATTTTTAATCCCCACCATTGGGATTTCAATCGCGGCGTGTGCCACTGCCGCCAGCGCATCGGACACGCCCTCGATCTCGTTGCCTAAGATCAGGCAAACCGGACCGGCAGGAATAAAATCATCGCACACACGAGCACCTTCCGCCTGTTCGAGTAGAACGATCTGATACCCCAGCGCCTTGTAACGCTCAATGACCGTCAGCGCATTGCCGGCGTATTCCCACGGCACGTTTTCTTCCGCACCAAGCGCCGTGCGCGTTATCTCGCCTCGGGGAGGATAACCCGTAATGCCGCAAAGCCACAACTTTTCAACCCCGGCACCATCGGCGGTGCGAAAAATAGCCCCGACATTATTGAGGCTCCGGATATTATCGAGCACAACGGCAACTGGCATACGCACCGCGGCTGAACGCTCATGTTGCCGGAGGAGTATTTCTTCATGGGTCAACTTGCGCACAACACCTCCATAAACCAAAAACTCACTATTTTTCTATTTGTACACCCGACATCCAACGATCAATTTTGACACGATCACGAGGCACCGAAACTTTGTCCGGAAATAAAACAGCTTCAATATCGAGAAGTGCCATTGCCAACCTATAGTTACCTGATCGTACGGCACAAAAGACAGCAAGGTCATAATAAGTCGGTTCTTTAGGTTCGAGTTTAACGGCCATGAGCGCATCTTTCAAGGCCGCCGCGTCATTTTTCATTCGCAAAGCCGCCAAGCCCCTGCTGAAATATAATAGAGAATCCTTGGCATCCAAGTTGATCGCCAGGGAATATTCATTGAATATCCTCTGGGACATGATATGCCTGCGCCGGTCCAGATTTTCGTGTGCCACCGCCAGAAAATGATAATAATCTTTTTTGTCTCCTTTGGCCCTGCCCAGGGCTTTAAGGTCCCTCAGCGCAGAGAGCTGACGAAGATAAAACACCTTGCGCCCCGCAAGCTCCGTTGCCTCCGGACTTCCTGCCAGCCTTTTCCAATACCGTTGATCCACCGTCTTTTTGATATCCTCTTCCACGCCGCGATCAAAGAGCGGATCAAACAGCAGGGCCGCCCGTATACGGCCTTTCAGCGCAAAAGCCGCATCAGGTCTGTCTTTAAGAATATTACCCCAGAAACGAAACCCGTTGTCCCACACCTGCACCTGCTGGCAAGCCCTGCCCGCGAGCAGAAGTAACAGCACGGCCGCAAACCCAAAGAAAATATATTTCCTGATAACCGTCGTCGACATCTCCAGCCACGCGTTCAGCACAAAACCTGCCAGCAGGCAAAACCCGAGACTGGGCAGGTACATATACCGATCAGCGACAACGTTCAAGTCTTGGGTATCAAAACGCCACACAAAGAACGTTGACAAAATATAAAACAGAAAAGCAAATACCAGCCACGGACGCGCGCGTGCGCCACCGATCATCCAGGCGACGACACCGCCGGCCGCCGGCAAAATTATATAAACGGCCAGAGGGAACCCCGTCAATGCCGGTGCCCCGTACACAGGCAAAAGATGCACAGGCCAAAAGAAGGTGTTGATATAAAAAGCCCCGCACCACGCCCACAGCGCCAATCCCCCGGGAACCACCGCCGCCATATCACGGCTGTTCAAAACATACGTGATCAACACCAGCGGCTCAATGATCACAAAGAACGGCAATTTATCCAGCACACTGGCCCACGTGAATTTTCTGCCCTTGATATGATCGATCAGGAAAAGCACCAGCGGCAGGCTCAGGGCCATGGGCTTGGACAAGGCACTGGCCAAACCGCACACGAGCGCAAAGAAATACGCCCTGCGATTCTGTTGCTCCACATAGGAACAATAAAACAAGACAGCGCCCAGATAAAAAACAGAATAAAGCAGGTCCTTCCTTTCGGAAACCCATGCCACCGACTCCACATGCATGGGATGAACCGCAAAGATCAAGGCCGCGATATAAGCCGCCGCCTTTTTAAGTCCCAGACGACACGCCAGCCTGTATACCAGCAACACAACCCCCGCATGGATAAGAAAATTGATAACATGCGCCGCGTAAGGATTGCTTTTAAAAATAATCTGCTCAATATAAAAACTGATCATGCTCAGAGGAACATAAATGGTGCAGGCGCTGTCAGGCGTGAAAAAGATCCGCCAGGGTGTGGCAAAAAGATCATTCACCACATGGACCGGATCGTCATAATTCAAATATTGCGCCGTAAAAACAGACCAAAACACAAGGAGCATCACCCCCCCGATCCCCCCTCCCATTAATCCCGCGCGCCAATATTTCATGTGACCTGTAATTTTGTTATATTTTTTGTATGAAGAAGAATATAACACTATTTCTGACTCAAACCATACAAATCCTGTAACCTTGAATTATTCCAAACGAAGGAGGGCGTGCAGTTTGAACACCCACCCGTGCGCCTTTGGCGTGAGGGTGTCAGGGTTTGGAAACCCCCATAAACTGTTGCAGGCTATCAAGAGGTTGAATGCCCACAATGACTGGCGTTACACCCGAAGCATTTTGCAAACGCGCCAGCAGGACGGGATCCACAGGCACGCCAGGAATTTATGGACCATGCGGCTTGCACTCAATTTTTTACTCTCTTTCTTGAAAATGGAGCTCACTCAGATTCACAGGTCTAAGCCCTGCACATTTTTATCCCCTATCTGCAACCCAAATAAGTGTGTATGTCCGCCACAGCATAAAATGGAATATTCATTAATGTGTATGTCTTTCCGGCGATCGTTTTTACCTGATCAACACGCCAGGGCGCTCCGGAAATCCGCACAGCCATATCATGAGAACAGGCATCCATAAATGCATGCAGTGACCGCAACCGCCCGGATTCGCCGGATTTTACCTCGATCGGAATGATGCGACCCTCATGCTGGATCACATAATCCACCTGGGCATTGGACTGTTTCTTCTCCCGCACCCAAAAAGCTGTTCTGTCAGCAATCCCTGTATGGATAGCGGCCAATTCCTGCCCCACCATATGCTCGGCGACAACACCGCGGTAAATGGCATTCAGATCATGCACCTGAATAAATTCTTTCTGGACACCGGCAAAGAAGTTCAACATGCCTGTGTCGAGCACATGCAAGCGCGGCGACTTTTTCCTGTCAATAACCATCGGCAGGCCAACCGCTGTGGTCGGGTACATCAATGTCGCCAGCATGGCTTTTTCAATCATGCGCAGCGCCTCGCCCATTTCACGGGAACCGTAATGTGTATCTCCAAACTTTGAGAAAACAATGCGTTGCCCGGCGTACAAAAAAGCATTTTCAATGGCTGTCTGCATTGGGATCACCAGCGATTTCCTCGAAGCATATTTGGCGGCATCATCAATATAAGCTCGCAGAAGACGCTCGTACACAGCATTAACACTGACAATATCCCTTGTCACAGCATATTGGCTGACCGCCTCAGGCATACCGCCCACCAGCGTATATTGCATAAACAGCTTCATCAGGCGCTTATGCGCATAATCAGGAATACCTTTATCGTGCAACACCCCCAGCAATTGATCCTCCCGACAAGCCCCCAGGAATTCCTTGAACGTCGCTGGTTTCAAAAAAAGATACTCCACACGACCAACAGGAAAATGCAGGTCAACATCCATGGCCGACTCCAGCAAAGATCCTGCGGCAACCACATGCCATTGCGGTGCACATTCATGAAAATAGCGCATCCATCCCACAGCTTTGGGCGAGCACTGTATTTCATCAATAAAGATCAACACAGATGCCTGGGAACGTGCGACATTCTTGAACAAAAACATACTCCCCGCAAGATCCTCAAAACTTTGCGCGCCATCAAAAAGAGCCCGTTCCTCGGGTAGCTCAAGATTGAAATAAAGAAACATATCAAAATTCTTCGCGAAATGCCGTACTGCCGTCGTCTTGCCCACCTGACGTGCCCCACGCAATACGAGTGCCTTGCGATCCTTGCGCTGTGACCACTGCTTGAGAAGGATTTCTATATTTCTTTTAAACATGTTGCCCCCTCGTTCTGTCATAAAGTAAGCCATAACTTTATTGAATTATAACACAAAGTCAGGCATAAAACGCACCAGTTCTGTCATTTAGTCAATCATGAAAGACTTCTTAACATAATAAAATTGATCCCCACTACTTGGAAACCCCCATAAACTGTTGCAGGCTATCAAGAGGTTGAATGCCAACAACGACTGGCGTTACACCCGAAGCATTTTGCAAGCGCGCCAGCAGGACAGGATTGATGTCGAATTTAATTTCTTCGCCATTGCCTTGCGACTTAAAGTCGATATTATTTAGATTAACATCAATGCCGCCTTTGTTGCGTGTCCCCATCACGGACTGGGTAGAACCCCCTTCTTGATACGAGGAAGAATCCGACGGAACTTTAATGGAATCCCCTGCATAAAACCTGCTTCTATACTCTTTGTTAACTTTGTCTATACCTTTAGACTTAACTTCGACAACCGCCTTATTTAATCCGTAAAAGAAAGCATCCGCATCCTTCGCCATTCCAACTATAGGAGAAACAATATCCTCCAAGAAAACCGCAACTTTTGTATTTGCTTTGCTGTATTCATCCAACATATCTAAAAACCGCTTCATCACCGCCACATCTTTACCATAGGTTCCCTGTATTTCACCGACAACCGAACTAAGTAAATCAAAATAATTATAGGCTGGATTATCTTGTCGTTCTTTAATCTTATATATAATATTCCATAATTTGGCGTCTTTCCCAATAGCCGCCAACAGACAGGGGATGATCTCACTAATAAATATACCTTTCCTATACTTATTCGATAAACCACCGAACACGCTCTTGAGTAAGGGCTGTTGCTGAATAAAATCTACAGCACCAGAAAGGCTCCCAAAAAACGTTTCTGGCTTGCGCCCATTCTTGCTATCCTTAACGTCAAGTTCTTGCATTAAGCCCGGTCTCACAACGGAAAGCAGACGAAAAAGACCCTTAACTACAGTACGATAGGTAGCCTCAAGTTCCTTCGGCTTGTGCACGGTTGAATCCGGTAACACATAATCCTTCACAATTGAAGGCAAATGCGATCGACCCATTTGTACAAATACCTCTTTCTTCTCTGGATATTTCATCAACGCTTCCTTAATCTTTTTCGTTGTCAGTTGGTTGCTGATGATTCTTGCTTGTGTGTGAACCTGAGCCAAGCGGCGGCTTTCCTTCTCCCAATCACCATTATTAATAGCCGACACCATGTAACGAAGTATCCGTTCAACCTTCTCATGCATAACTTCAGGAACCGTGATCTTATTAGCACAATATAAAATAAACTGTATGGTTTCAACCAACGACGGACTCCTTGGAAGATCGCTAACAATCCCTTCAACAAACACCTCTTCTTCCGTTGCTAAACTACGATGCAATAATTCCCGAGTTACTTCTTCGGCAACACTGCTGACAATGGCCTGTTCAAGCGCGATACTATTTTTCAACGCAACCTCATAGACCTTGTCAATTTCCGGAGTTGATGTCCACTCTTCATCAGAAGGCACCCCTTCGACAAGAAACAACCAACTATCTTTTGTCGTCGACGATATTTCTTGCAAGACATTATTTGTGACTATCAGCGCCAACGGATTCCCATGAACCGTCCCCAGAGCCCGAATCCTTGTCCCCATCTGCGTCAATGTATATAAAATGTTCGGGTCAGTTTCTTGATAAGAAACAACCTTCAGCCCGTCACCTTGAAATTGCGATTCTCCGGTAAATCTCCCCCCCCCCCACCAATTTCGTCAACGTTATCAGTTCCGATGTTTTCTTGCTCAATTATTCGCGACTTAACCCCTTGCCTTCGTATCTTATTTAAAAGCTTAATCCATGCCATCCTCAATCGCTCTTTGAATACTCCCATCGAGCGGTCAATTGCCTTGGCAGTCTTAAAATCAAAACGCACAATCAACATGGCGTTATCAGGAACACCCTGCAACAACATCGCGGCATTTGCGGTTACTTTAAAAGCCTGCGCTGGATCAAATAACATCCCCCCCGAAAAATACTTCCTCGGTATCACTTCCCGCGTCGCTGGATCAACCTCTTCTTTGATCAGGTTGTACGCCCCCTTTTTAAACGCCTCGACGTACTGTGCCCAGATCTTTTCCTTCTCGTTCTTGTCAGCAATATCAATACCACCAGTTTTCTTCTGATCAACGTAGGCCTGACCCATGATGCTGGCTTTGACTGTGCGTTTATACCAGGTGGCCAAGATAAGGGAATTGTAGACCTGGCGCAATGTGGCGAAGTTTTGACCTTGGTTGACTTCTTTGTCGAGGATGGGGATGATGATGTCGCGGAGGACTTGTTTGGCGATGTCGGAGGACACGCGGTCGGCGCCTTGGCTTGTTGGCGTATCCAATATAAGAGGACGGGTCATGGACCCGCCCCTACGTGCGAATTCCTCATTTTCTTCGGTGGCTTTGTAATCGGACTCCAACATGACCTTTAACCTGGATTCGACAACATAGGCGGCGTCTTGGTGTTCGTAGACGGTGGCTTTCTGCGGGACGATCCAGACTTTGTTGAAGGTGTCGACGGGGATATCGGTGGTACCGTAACGCTTCAAGGCTTCGGCGTAGACTTTAGCCCAGAATTCCTTGCCCACTTTCTCATCAGGATAGATCACCGACGCGGTTATCTGTTTGAGGATGTAATCCTGCGCCAACAAATCGCGGCCCATTTCGGTCTGGCCAAAGGCTTCGGGGACGATGCGGTCTTTTTCGTAAGGACTTAAATTGACCCACAGGTCTTTCTCGGGCACCGTTAATGAGGCGAGGAAATATTTGATCAGGCGCGTTGAATCGATCTTGACCTGGTCATCAGTGGCTTTGTCATCGCCTTTATCGAGGATGAAATCAAACCGGAACGGGTCGTTGCGGTAAACCTTGATGCCTTTAAGCAGAGGCGGCGTGAATGTCGGGCTTAACGCCAGGCGTGTGCCGGGAGCGGGCAACTGGATCACGCCCTGGGCATACGCACGCACATCGGACATGACAAAGGTCAATGTCAGGATGCACGCCAGAAATTTATGAATCATGCGGCTTGCATTCAATTTTCGCTCTCTTTGTTGAAAGACGATACACCGTTAATAAATAAAAGATAACATATAAATATTTAGGTTGCCAAATTAAATTGGGCTATTTAATGTGTTAGGCCTGTGTCGCGCTGTGCGTTAGCGGCATCTGCCGAGAATTCCCTTGACAAAAAGGGGTTCTGGTTTAAAATTTAAATCTCAATTTAAGTCAACAGGCATCATTAACGAGGTAAAGGTCATGGCAAGAGTTTGTTCTGTATCCGGCGCGCGCCCCACATCAGGCCGCAAATATAAAAGACGCGGTATGATCCGCCGCAAGGGTGGTGCCGGTTCGAAGATCGTCGGCAAAACACTGCGCGTTATCAAACCCAACCTGCAGCGCGTGAAGATCATTGATGAAAACGGCACAACCAAGCACGTCTTTGTTGCTGCCCGCATGCTCAAGGCCGGTAAGGTCACCAAAGCGCCCAACGCGAAACTCGCACGCGCCAAGGCTGCCGCCAAAGCTTAACGTAACATTAAGGTGTAATAAAAAACCCCGGATATTTCCGGGGTTTTTTATTTGGCAGGACGAATGTCCTTGAGCATGATCTGCGCCACCGGTGCCTTATTCCAGTCATCAATGCCTAACGTAAAAGCAATATCCACCGCCTGCCCCATACGCAACCCGCGGCATTCATCCGCCATCCCAAAACCCACGGCTGATACACTGCAACGGCCGTCTGTCACCCACAACTTTAACGTGCCCCTGCCCAGCTCCTGGGGACGGCTTTTGATCATCAACCGGCGTGTGGCAAAAACAGGTGCCGGATTGCCCTCGCCAAAAGGCTCAAGATCCCCCAGCATGGCCACAAGATCCATATTAACCTCTGGCAAAGTGATCTGGCTGTCGATCTCAAGCACAGAATCAGGCACACCAGCCCCAAATACATCCGCCGCAAAAAGATTGAGGCCTTCCCTTAAGGCCGCCACCGATTCCTGCCGCACCCTTAATCCCGCCGCGCGCTTGTGCCCGCCATAACCTTCGAGCAGCGCCGCACACGAGGCCAATGCCTCATTCAGGTGAAACCCGTCGACTGAACGCGCCGACCCGACCCCCAGCCCATTCTCAAATGAAATAACAAAGGCCGGGCGTCCGTACTTCTCCACGATCCTCGACGCGGCAATGCCCAACACTCCTTTATGCCACCCGTCCTTGTGCACAACAATGATCCGGTGTGCCGGCAGGTCACCTTCCGCCTCAATGATCTCCACCGCCTCGTCAACGACCGCACCCTGCTGGCGCTGACGTTCACGATTATGTATTTCCAGGACATCCACAAGGCTTGCCGCCACCGCCGGATCATCACACAACAATAATTCCAGCGCGGTACTGGCACTGCCCATCCGCCCTGCGGCATTAAGCCTCGGGCCAAGGGAAAACCCGACAAGGTGCGGCGTCATGACCTTGCCACGCACGCGTGCGGCCTCTATAAGCGCCTGCATGCCGGCCTTGGAGCTGTTCCCGATCACGGGCAGGCCATGCCGGGCAATGATCCGGTTCTCGCCTCTTAAGGGCACAACATCCGCAATCGTCCCCAGAGCCACCAGATCAAGGTCATGGCGCGGGAACTCGCCCATAACAGCCTGCACCAGCTTTGCCGCCAACCCGACCCCCGCAAGATCACGGAACGGATAGCCGCACCCCGGTTGCCTGGGATTGATGACCGCACAAGCAGCCGCAGGCACCTGTCCTTCGGGTTCGTGGTGGTCTGTCACGATCACGTCGATCCCGACTGAGCGCAAGGCCTCAACCTCAGCCACAGCCGTGACCCCGCAATCAACAGTTATCAACAGCTTCACACCCCACTCTTTGGCCAAAGGCACAATGTCATGGTTAAGCCCATAACCTTCATCCATCCGGTGGGGTATATAACGGAGGACCTTGATACCAAGTTTATTCAAAAGCGATGACACTACGGCAGTCGAGGTAACACCATCCACATCATAATCCCCGTAAACAAGGACCGTCTCGGCACGTTCTCGCGCCAATCTGATGCGGGCGACCGCTTGTGCCATATCTTTAAACAAAAAAGGATCATGAAGATCTTGAAGGGAAGGCTTGAGGAAAGACACCGACTGTACAGGCGTTGTGATCCCGCGATTAACCAGCAGGCGAGCCACCAAAGGCGACAGCCCCGATTCCCGGACAAGGACCTGCTCTATCCCGGGCTGGGAGGCTTTCAAACGCCATTTAGTGAACATATTTACATTTTTTCCGGCGAGGAGATACCCAGAAGGCGCAAACCATTGGCAAAAACAATACGGGCGGCATCGACCAGCGCCAGCCGCTGGGCAGACAAGGCAGTGTCCATGCCGGCATCGATGATACGGCAACGGTCGTAAAATTTGTGATAGGCCGCGGCCAATTCCTGCATATAGCGAGTCAAGGTGAAAGGATCAAGTTGCTCGGCGCAAATGTTCAGGTAATCCGGCAACTGCGCCATTTTCTTGATCAGTTCGATCTCCGCCTCGTCGGTCAAAAGATCAAACTGCGACGCGGGTACCAAGGACGCTTCTTCACGGGCTTTGCGGATCACGCTATGGCACCGGGCATGCGCGTACTGAATATAAAAGACAGGGTTGTCCGATGCCTGCTTGCGGGCAAGGTCTATGTCAAATTCCAGCGGCTGATTGACCTGGCGCATGAGCATGAAATAACGGGCAGCGTCCGTTCCCACTTCTAGCGCCACTTCGCGCAAGGTGATGAACTCACCGGCCCGGGTCGACATGCGCAATTGTTTACCGTCGCGGAAGATCGTCGCCAGCTGAATGATAAGGCCTTCGAGCGCTTTGACATCTTTGCCCAAGGCCTGCGCCGCTGCCTTGATGCGCGGGATATAGCCATGATGATCCGGCCCGAGGATATCGACCAGAAGATCAAAACCGCGGTCATATTTGTATTTGTGATAAACAATATCCGGCGCCAGATAGGTATAAAAACCGTCACTCTTTTTAACAACACGGTCCTTGTCGTCACCAAACAGCGTTGACTTAAACCACAAGGCCCCGTCCTGTTCGTAAATAAAGCCTTTCTGCCGCAGACCCTCGAGAACTGCCGCGATCTTTTCCTGGCTGGAAACTTCCGACTCAAACGACCAGTGATCAAATTTCACGCGGAATATCCGCAGATCTTCACGGATAACACCCATCAGATAATCTTTGGCAAAAGTGCAAAAATCTTCATAGGCACACGCGTTGACAGCATCGAGAGAATCAAAATGGCGCTGGGCGATGAACGTTGCCGCCATATCCCGGATATAATCACCCTGGTAACAATCTTCCGGAAATTCTATCTGCGCGCCCTTAAGCTCACGGGCGCGCAACTGGACGGAAAGCCCCAGCGTGCGGATCTGATTGCCGCCGTCGTTGACATAAAATTCACGCTCGGCCTGATGACCTGTAAAATTAAGGACATTGACCAGCACATCCCCCACCGCTGCCTGCCGCGCATGCGCCACCGTCAGCGGCCCCGTGGGGTTAGCGGAAACAAATTCCACCAAAACTTTTTTGCCATGGCCAAACCCGGTACTTCCATAAGTTTCACGCCGGGTAAAAATATCAGCCAGCACATCATGATACGCCGCAGGCGTCAGACGGATATTAACGAACCCCGGGCGAAAAACATCAATGCCGGCAACCCTGTCTTTCAGCGGTGATGCCTCGAGCTGGCGCGTGATCTCAGCGCGAAGGCTTTCTGCTATCTCCATGGGATTGCGCCGCATGACCTTGGAAAGCTGCAGGGCGATATTGCAGGCCAGATCACCATGATCCTTGTGCAAGGGCGTGTCGAGGACGATCTCCGGCAAAGCCACGCCGGGCATCGTCGCGGCCGCCGCCGAACGTATCACATCACTTAATCGGGTACGTAATTGTGTGAACATATGATCTGGAGGAAGTTTGAAAGATCCTGTTATTGCCAGACGACGGGAACCGCGCCCTGCCAGAGATGATCGAGGCCATAGAATGCGCGGGACTCATTGTCAAAAACATGCACCACGACATCCCCCATGTCCAGAAGGACCCAGCGGCCGTTAGAATCTTCGGGCGTCACGTTGGCGGCGTTGGAAAAGCTGAAACTGCGCTGACGTCCAGCCCGGTCAAGCCCCTGTTTGAGCCGCACCTTGATCCCCAGAAGGTGCAACCCCTCGTCGATACCTTGCGCCACAGCTTTGATATGCCTGGAACTGGTGGCGTTACAAATGACAAAATAGTCACAAAAATTGGCGGCCTCGCGCATATCAAGGACAACAATATTCTCGGCTTGTTTGTCATGCGCAAACCGGGCTGATTTCTTGGCGGTTTCTAATGATTTCAAATGGTCCGTTGAATATATTGAAAATGGTTAAGTATTACTTCTTAAGCTTTTGCGCCTGTTCCTTGCCGAGGACGCGCCAGCACTCATGGGTGCCGGCCGGAGACTTGACAACCGCGAAGAAACGACCGCCTTTTTCTTCGACCCTGTAATCTGCTGACTCAAACTTGGCCTTGGACTTCACATCATAGAAAGACAACTTTTCCATAAACACCTCCTGTAGCAGTAAAATAATTGATTGAGTTTAGCCAAGAACCTTCTGTGTGTCAAATAAAAGTATTTCCTACACCGCCGCAACCGTGCGCAGGTGCTTCTCCTGATCATCGGTTATATTCCCCACAACCGCAAGGTTGAGTTTTTTAACTTTCAAAATGTCCGCCGCAACCCGGCGGATATCATCCACTGTCAGGGCATTGACACGGCAAACCACTTCCGCGAGCGTGCGGACACGGTCACGTTTGATCACCGATTCACCCATCCACATCATGTGGTCCATGGTATCCTCAAGCCCGAGGATAAACTGACCCATGAAATATTCCTTGGCGCGCGTGAATTCGCGCGGCTTGGCCCCCTGGCACCGCAATTGCTTGAGGACTTTCATGATGAGCTCAACCGCTTCCACCAACTTATGATTATCCACACCCGCCTTGATCATGAAAAGCCCGGTATCATCAAAGGACTTCGTTGTGCTGTACACCGAATAAGCCAGACCCCGCTTTTCACGCAGTTCGTCGAACAGGCGGCTGGACATATTCCCGCCGAGGATGACGTTAAGCACGGCCTGGGCATAAATATCAGGGTCATTGGCCCGCAGGGACGGGAAGCCCAGCGCCACATGCATCTGCTCGATCTGTTTACGGAAAAAACTGACGCGCGGGGCACGCTGTTTGCCCTTAAAGTCAAGGTAGGTGTGACGTTGCTGACTTGGAAAATTTCCGAGCTTCTGCCCGAGGAAATCAACAAGCCAGGGATGCGAAAAATTACCGCACACCGAAACCACCACATTATCAGGGGTATAATAACGCCGATGAAACCCGTGCAGGGCGCGCTGGGTCAAGGCACCGACGGTTTCTTTCGTTCCGGCCAGCGTTTTACCCAGAGGATGATCCGGCCATACCAACCCGTCGAGCAATTCAAGGACGTGATATTGCGGAAGATCGTTGTACATCTTGATCTCTTCCAAAATAATAGTGCGCTCGCGCTCCACGTCATTCTTCTGGATAAGCGGAAAAAAGACCATGTCGCAAAGGATATCGAGTGTCTGTTCAAAATGCCGGGCTGGTACTTTGGCGTAATAACAGGTCTGTTCCTCACCGGTAAAGGCATTGAGCGTTCCGCCGACACCTTCAATGCACCCCTTGATCTCGTTGCAGGAATACTTGAGGCTTCCCCGGAAAAGAATATGCTCCAGGAAATGCGCGGCGCCTTTTTCAGCCTCGGCCTCGAAACGCCCGCCCACACCGGCCCACAAACCTACGGACACGCTCTCGCGGTCTTTCTGATCATTGGAAACAACCCTGAGATTATTGGAAAGGGATATTTTCTGGTACATGGCTTAATGCACCGCTGCGGCAAGGGCGGCCGCGAAGTTACCCACATGCGCCCCAAGATCTGCCTGTCCCGCATGTTCATGGATCAGGCGGACAAGGGCACTGCCGACAATGACACCATCGGCACCGCGTGCTATCTCCTGCGCCTGCGCGGGCGTAGACACACCAAAACCCACGCAAACCGGCTTGTCGGTCACCTGCTTGATCTGCCGGAGCTTTTGGGCAATGTCCGACGCCTCCGCGCGCCGGGCTCCGGTCACGCCTGCCACAGCTACATAATAAATGAAACCCGTGGCCGCATCCGCGATGGCCTGCATGCGTGCCGGCGGCGTCGTTGGCGCCATAAAGAATATCACCGCCAACCCTTTGGCCGCCGCTTCACGGCGAAGCACATCCGCCTCATCAACAGGAAGATCCGGGATAATAACCCCGTCTACCCCGGCGGCTGAAGCTGCCGCGGCAAACGCTTGATCCCCAAAATGAAAAACTGGATTGTAATAACTCATGAGCGCGATCGGCACATCCGAAACCCGGCGGATACGCCCGACAAGATCAAGGATCTGCCTCAAATTCGTGCCTTTCTCCAGCGCCCGGAAAGAAGCCGCCTGGATCACCGGCCCGTCAGCCATGGGATCCGAGAATGGCACCCCCAGCTCAATGATATCCGCCCCTGCTTTCTCCAGTGCCAGGACCAGTTGTTCGGTCACGGCAAGGTCAGGATCCCCGGCGGTAATATACGGAATGAACGCTTTCTTGTTGGCCTTGCGCAAGGCCATGAATTTTTGATCAATACGGTTCATATGATTATCTTTCACCAGGCATTATGGAAATAAAAGATCCTTGATCGTGCCCATATCCTTATCACCACGGCCGGACAGGCAGACAATAACACTTTTTTTACCTTTGACCTTGGCCGCCAGCGTCGACAAATAAGCCAGGGCATGAGCTGATTCAAGCGCCGGGATGATCCCCTCGGTGCGCGCCAATAAACGCGCGGCATCCAAGGCCTCGTTATCTGTCACCGCAGCATACACCGCACGGCCAGATTCCTTATAATAAGCATGCTCGGGGCCGACGCCCGGATAATCCAGCCCGGCGGAGATCGAATGTGCCGGCATCACCTGGCCATTGTCGTCTTGCAACAGGGCACTTTTACAACCGTGCAGTACGCCCGGCGAACCTTTGCCGAGTGCCGCGGCATGAAACGGGGTATCGATCCCGTGCCCGGCGGCTTCAACACCCACCATGCGCACAGGCGCATCCTTGTAGAACGCATGAAAAAGCCCCATGGCATTACTGCCGCCGCCGACACAAGCCACCAGGTAATCAGGCAGTCTCTTCTCCTTGGACAAAAACTGCCGGCGGGCTTCGTGTCCGATCACGGACTGGAATTCCCGGACCATCCAGGGATACGGATGCGGCCCCGCCACTGTTCCGATCAAATAAAAAGTATCGCTGACATTGGTGACCCAGTCCCGGATGGCCTCGTTCATGGCATCCTTGAGCGTCTTGGTGCCACTTTCCACCGGCACAACCGTAGCCCCCAGGAGGCGCATGCGCACCACGTTCAGCGACTGGCGTTTGATATCTTCCGCGCCCATATAGATCACGCACGTCAACCCAAAAAGGGCGCACACCGTAGCTGTCGCGACCCCGTGCTGGCCCGCGCCCGTTTCAGCGATAATGCGCTTTTTTCCCATACGCCGCGCGATCAATATCTGGCCGAGCGTATTGTTGACCTTGTGCGCGCCGGTATGCAGGAGGTCTTCACGTTTGAGATAAACCTTGAGCGTCTTTAGATGACGGCTTAGACGCTCCGCCGCATAAAGCATGGTCGGACGTCCGGCGTATGTCCGCAGATAAAAATCAAATTCTTTCCTGAATGCCGGATCTTTTCTGGCTTTCTTAAATTCTGCCTCAAGGTCAATGAGCAGGGCCATCAGCGTTTCAGGCACAAACCTGCCGCCAAATTGCCCGTAATGCCCGTTCTTGTCAGGAAAATTCATACGCTCCTCATCAGGGTTCATAGCCGATCATGGTCATGACCGTATTGGCAATACCCACCGCGCCCGCGATACGTAACGGCAGGCGTCGATCACTTTTATCCATCCATACGGAATATTTCGCCGGGACACTGCGCATCAAGGCCGACGTATATGTTTTCCCTGCCGCATGAAAAGTAACATCCCCGGCATTCTCCATCATCACATCGAGCGTAGGCAGGCGCAAGGCCAGCTTTTCGCCTTTGATAAATTCACCCTGGGCGCGATAACGGTAGATAAAACCGTATATATTGTCGACCGCCCCCTTCTTTGTGAGGGTAGCCACCGTTGTTTTACCGTCGGCGACCTTGGTCACTTTAATGCCGGCACCTGTGGGATCATAATCTTCGGTTATCTTTTCCCGGTTCCCAAAAATATTCAGGTCGCGTACGATCGTGCGCGGCAGGAAAGTATCCGGATCCATGAAAATGCGCTCTTCATCAAAGAAATTAAACCCTTTGGAGGTAAAAACAATGAGCACGGCTTTCTGGCCAGCGAGCAATTGCTCACCTATAAAAACAAGAGACGCCGCACCAACCTTGACGCCTGCCTGCTTGATCGAATAGCGGATGGTTTCACCGGGTTTGAACGGCACCGGGCGGGCCATGACCACCGTGGCCATGGAAACAACAAAAGAAAAAATGGCCAGAGCGGCCGCCAGCTTACATTTGATCATAATCTTTAATGAATCTTTCCAGGACGCGCGCGCCGTAATAAAGTGTCTTGACCTCGGCATACTCGTCGTTGGCATGAAGGGTCCCGGCCTTGCCGAACCCGGTCGCAAAAGCGTTGATGCCATGATGCTGAAAGAATGAAATGACCGTCGCCCCATCAGAACCTTTGAGCCTGGCTTTCTGCTTCTCGGCCTGAGCTGACTTGAGGAAGGCCTGCACAAAAGGATTCTTGGCGCTGACCTCATAGGGCAGCTGCAGGTCATCGATGATCATCTTGAACTTGGGCGTGACTGAACCGACGAGTGCCTTGACCTGACTGATGAGCGCCTTGGGGTCCATGCCGGGCATATAACGGATATCGACCGAAAACTCACAGAAATCAGCGACCATGTTGACCTTGTCGCCGCCCCGGATGGTACCGATGTTCACCGTCGGGTGGTTCAGGAGGTCATGCTTCTTGAACTTGAATGGATACGCCTTCAGCCGGCGGATGATCTCGGCGGCCTGTTCAATGGCATTGACACCGATCCAGTTGGTCGCGCCGTGCGCTTTCTTGCCAGAAATCTGGAAACGTGAATGAAAAAGCCCTTTCTGCGCGATGACCGTATCAAAATCAACCGAATCCAGCACAAGGGCCAGGCGCGGATTCAGCACGCCTTTGTCGAGCAGCGGCTTGATCCCGTGATGACTGCCTGTTTCTTCATCGGCTGTTGCCGCCAGGATAATATCTTTGCGCGGACGGAACCCGGCTTCAACCAAAGACCGGATCGCCTCCATGGAACAGGCGAGATTTCCTTTATCATCCGAAGCCCCTCGGCCATAGATCTTGCCGCCGACAATATCTTTGCCGAAAGGGTCATGCTTCCACCCGGTCCCGATCGGTACAACATCGGTATGCGGGGTGATCAAGAGCGCTTCTTTGGCGGCCTGCGCGCGCGGCCATGAACCTTTAAGTGTGGCGATGACATTGGGCCTGTTGAGCTTGTACGTCACAACCTCGACGTTCAATCCCAGCGACTTCATATCTTTGACAACCAGGTCCGCAATTTCGACCTCGTTGCCCGGAGGATTCTGCGAATCAATGGCAAGGACTTTCTGGGTAAGCTTGACGAGACGGTCTTTATTGATCATAGGGATGGCAACCCGTCGCGGGTGCCTGGTGAAGGTTGACTGAAAATATTCCTGGCCCGCGTTTCGCCCTCGATCCGTTTGAAATCCTGATGATCCACAAAGACCATCCCCGGACGTTCGGCGTGAAGCTTTATCATTTTTGGAAGATGTTCCCGGATATTCTGAAAAGCGACATACTTGAAGGTTGTACCGCAAGCCGGGCACGTATGCTCATTCAATTTGACGTCCAAAGCCTTGCAACTCGCGCAGATCCCGGACAGGACCCCATATTCCAAAAGGTGCGCCTTCACGTCGTCAAAATCAATGCTCTGATAAATACGGATCATCTGTTTGGTCATAGGGTGCAGATTATAGCACAGCACCAAAAGATTGCCAATACCCCATTCCAGGGCTTTATTCCACCCCCAGAAAAGTCGTCAGGGTCATTGTCATCGGGCGAATATCCAGAATAACCGGCGTGATTCCCCCGGCATCCTTCAACCGCTGGATCATGGCGGGGTCGAAATTAAACTGAACGCCTTGACCGGAACTGCTGACCTTGACGTTCATCCTGTCGCGGGTGAGGTCAATACCGCCGGCCTGACTGGAATCATCTTTCATCTGGCCAACAAATGTTTTTGTTCGAAGCAGATTGTCCGGGGTTATGTAATCCGAACCTTTTGTAAGATCCACCCCCAAGGTTTCAATGCCCACCTCTTGCGCTTTAAAACTTAAATATTCCTTCAAATATACCAACATTGATTGATTGGCTTTAAAAGTGACTGCCGTCAAACGAAATCCAGCGCGCAATTTAGTCGTGGCCCCACACGCATGCAACATCTCATATAAATCTGATATTGGCATCGGCGGCGGCCTCACGATAACAATATCTTGGATCGAATCGTCAGGCAAGAAAGCAATGATGTCGCTATTACTTCTAAATACAAAAAGATTACCCAACCCAGAAGCCTGCGCCGGCAATTTTCGGGCATCGAACGCTGTGGCACGCACACCTTCTTGATCGCCGGGATCTTCCGAAGCATAAAGATCTACAGCCACCACAACGGCATCCGGATTAGCTGCCGCCAATGCAAGCGCATTCTTTGTATTGCCCGCACCTATCTCAAGGATGATCGGCTTGCCTGACTGTAATTGCGCTTCAAACCTACCAACATCTTCTTTAGTATTTCTTTGTTCAGTAAGATAAAACTGTAATGCCGATCCACTTCTTTGTTGCGCCGCATTATTTCTTATAGAATTAATATGCCAAGCCTTGTCCAACGATGCCAGCCGTCTGCCAACAACGTCACTGCTCATTGGTATAATGGCGAACTCACCGAAGCCTGTAAGAGTAAGAAAATCATTAGATGCCATGGTGATACGCGCAAACGCCATTGCCAAATTAATATATTCTTTATCTACATTTTTTCTTTTTTCTTCAAGCAAAGCCCCTAAAAGATTTCGCAAGGCAACACTTTTGGCCATTGAAGCTGGTTGTTTACTTAATGCCGCTATCTTCAGCACACCCTCCTCGTCCGGATATATCTTTAATGCGGCTTCAGCCCGCCCGACAAGACTTTCATCATCCAATCCAGGCACTTTTAATGTGTTAACTTCGACCGGCAACGACCGCCCAAAATCACTCCAAAAATCCAACTCCAACCCTGAAGATTGAACATACTCATCCCAGCTACCAAAAACCTGACTCACCACCCCCGGCCCGTCCACATTGACATTGGCTATCATATACCCGGCGAAGTGATCTTGCTGGCCGCCAGGCCCCTCCGTAAAGACCGTGGCCCTTATCAACCCGGCCCCAGGCAGCGCATCCTGAAGTTCATTCATTTGCAGATGCCCGTCTTTAAGGTCAACATCATACCGCATGCCCGCATGAAAATTCATCACAAACCTTACAGATTGCCCATTCCTCGCAATAGTTCGGGAAAAAAGCTCGCTGGGACTTTTTCGATCAAGCTCCTCGAATAATTGCTTTACAGAATTATTGCTGTCTTCCCAGGTGACCGGGGCATTAACGGCACCATTATCACTGGGCGTGTTGTGGTACTGCTGTGCCTGATCGGAATTATTTTTCTGTTCCTGTTTAATCGGAATACTACCCCAATAAATATTCCCGCTTGTAGGATAAAAGGGATTGCGATGCCCGTCGATGCTGATAACATCACCATTGGTTAACACCTGCCCTCCGAGGACCCATTGACCATCAGCATTCAGCGACATATATTCATCCGGGACTTCCGCCACCACCGTAATGCCGGCTTTTTGTGTCCGGGAAACAGTATGCACAGAAAGTTTCCTGGTCAGGATGCTGACTCCTTTGGGAATAAGGCTGAGCATTTCAGGGACCTCATGATCCAATACCAAAATCACCCCATCAATACCCGTTACAGATCGAGGATCAGCCTGCTTCATGGCAAGATATTTCGTCTGAAGCGTACCTGCCTTAGCAATGGAATCCGCAACCCATCCACGAAAAGCCCCACCGCTTAACCCTTTACCGCTTGCCAGCGGTTGAGGGGCTGCCTCTAAATTGAATTCCGAAAGACCTTCCTCAATAGAATCATCATTACTTTGAGTTAACCAAATCTTGCCGTTACGATCAACAACAAATTCAACCAAAGGGTTATACCCAAAAATATCCTTGACCTTCAAGGCCTGCGCCAGAAGTTGTCCATAAAGTTCAGGATTTAATTCCTCAAAGACCTTTTTCTCCCCTGCTAATGACTCCATTCGGCTTATCGGGACAGCAAGTTTACTTGGCTCGCTCATGATTTGATGACCCTTTCCCCCGTAAAGAAATTCACCATCAAGGAAGTATTTTCCGTCAGGTGACATCAGCAATGCCGCGCTACCAGCGCCCAAGGCAAGTTGATCCACGGCTTCATGCAAGATTACAGTCGTTCCCCAACGTTCCGACAGATGCTGTTCCTGACGAGCCTGCGTTGCCTCAGGGGAATCCCATGAAGCGTAAACTTTCTTAATGGCGTCAATGACCCGATCAACCATGTCATCTTCAAAGCCCGCTGAAATATCTCCTATCGTCAATAAAAGTCCCGGCAACATAAACGCTGTCCCACTCCGGATATATAAAGACAATGGCTGACCGGGATTCACGGCATGTGCCGATATATATTTAATTTCTTTGATGATCTTTTGCCTGAAACCAGGTGAATCAATCATCCCGTCCTGCGCCAACAATCTGGGACTAATAATTACCCCCGGAGAAACCGGCAAGCCTTCTTCACTCATGCGGAGAAGATTCAAGCCTTTCTTGCCCCAGCGTGATAATGATCGGAGCACGTTGGCGGGCATAACCTGCCCCGGGCCAAACTCAAGGAAACCATTATTCACTGTTGATGATACTTCATCCGTAAAAGATCCCTGTTGAAGAATTTCATCTTTCCTATCTTTCCATCTAGCCTCAAGCTCCCTGTCAATCTGCGTCAATGCCAATTTAAATACATCAAGTCCGGAGTTCCGGATCGTATCATCGATCAAAATATTTTCTATCGATGCCTTTGTATTCAACGCTAAGGTGTCCACATCCAATCGTTGATTCTGAAGCACGTCATCGCGCAGCAACTTATACCAGCGAGCATCAAGGCGATCACGTCGATATTGAAAAGAATTCTCAATAATGAATCGAATATTATCTCTCAAATGTTGCGTAATCTTTAGCACCTCGAACTGTAAAGCCCGCACCAGGTCATACGCCTGTGAATAAGTCGATTTACCGTACTGTAATTCATCCAGCAACTCTTCAAAATCAACACCCCCAAGGCCTTCAGACTGAATAAACCGCGCCATGGCAATCAAATCGCCGATCAAAGCAGGCATATCCGTCAAGGCGCTCGCCGTTGTCCGGTGTTTATTAAAGACATTGTTCACATGATCCCTGCCCACGACATGAAGATGATGCTCTAGGTCAGCCAACCGTATCCTATTTTTATTATTCTTTAAGTCTTCCTTGTACTGTAATAAGTACTTTCTTATTTCCTGACGGAGTACCCCTATCCTTCCCAAGATTTCAGTTTCATCCATGCCACCTATAATTTTATTCAAATTCTCATATGCAGATCGTACAGGAGCTAGGGTATCGTCTGTTTCCCGATTGATGACAACATTAAAGATATCTGTATTCTTAATAGCTTTAACGGCCATTGGTAAATTAATAGTGAATTTCTCCGTTAAGGCAAAATATAAACGAATCATAAATTCAACTTGATTAAGGGCATACGGATCAGCGTCAGGATTTTGATCTTTCAATACCTTGATAACATCATCTTCTGGCGATAGTGTTAGCTGCTCGATGGGATCTTTGCCGTCAATATGTTCGAGACCATTTAAAGTGTTGTTTAAAATGACGGAATAAACAACATTACGGCGATCGCGTGTAATACGAGAAAAATCATTTTGAAGATCATCAGGCACATGTATCCTGGGCATAACCATCGAATCCAGATTCTTCCAAAACTTCAGCACATCTCTGACAAGATCAAGGCTTTTTCGCGAAAATGAACGATGAATTGATACCCTTAATGCCGTAAACCATGTGTGTGCATCCCCCCCTCCAGGAATATCTGCGAACCCATCCAAAGCAATCGCACTCTGAACAATCCTGCGATCAATTTTGTCGTCAGCAACACCGCCCTGTTTGAATAAAGCGCGCATCTTCATAAGATAATAAAAACTATTCTTCGTCTTGCAAAAAAAAGGGCTCATAAGAATATCCGGAACATCATGCGAACGACCGTGCAACAACAAGGCTTTAATTCCAAAAAGTTTAACGTGTACCATCATAAAAGCAGCCATGATCTCGTTATAAGGTCCCGCATCTAGCATCAACTTAAATAACAATTCCCGACTCTCAAGATCAATAGGAAGTCGTAAGAATATCTGGAGCGCTTTATATGCCACGACATGATCCCCTGACATAAAAGCAGGAAGAATAGTTGTTAGTCTCTCAGGCACTTGTATCTTGCCCGGCGTCTGTGTATTGTCCGTTTTTCCAACTGCATCCGTCATTACATTAATTGCAATCTGAATAATTGAACTATTATCCAAAATGTTACTTAACGAACGCCCACGGTATGTTTCGTTGTTATATGTCTTCATTGCTTTACGACTTTGAGAAAAATCATTTCCTCCCGAGAAATACTTCCGCGGTATCATCTCGCCCGAAACAGCATCCTTTTCTTCACGAATCAAGTTATACGCGCCTTTCTTGAAGGATTCGACGTACTGCGCCCAGATCTTGTCTTTGGCGGTTTTGTCGGCGATGTTGACGCCGGCGATCTTATCCTGGTCGACATAGGCTTGGCCAAAGATACTGGCTTTGATTTTATCCTTGAACCAGATGGCGAGGATCAGGGAATTGTAGACCTGGCGTAATTGGGCGAAGTTTTGGCCTTCGTTGACTTCTTGCTCGAGGATGGGGATGATGATCTCACGAAGGATTTGTTTGGCAATGTCCTGCCCCCTCCCATTCCCTCCCCACGCTATCGCGGGGGCGGGTGATAATGGGGCGATGCCCTCGGTTGGCGTATCTGATAAAATAGGGCGGGTCACGGACCCGCCCCTACGTGCGAATGCCTCATTTGCTGCGATGGCCTTATAATCGGATTCCAACATGACCTTTAACCGGGACTCAACGACATAGGCGGCGTTTGGGGTTTCGTAGACAACGGCTTTCTCGGGGATGATCCAGACTTTGTTGAAGGTGTCGACGGGAATGTCGGTGGTGCCGTAACGCTTGGCGGCTTCGGCGTAGATCCTGGTCCAGAATCTCTTGCCGACTTCACCTTCGGGA
>CAIOPG010000019.1 GCA_903860135.1 Candidatus Omnitrophota bacterium
CTTGCCCAGGAAAATGTAATCTGTCTGGGTTGATCCGGTTTTCTCGTACAATGATCCGACCATGTCCGTTGTCGCCGACGTGAGCGTTGTGCCGACCTTGGTGTACACCGTCTTCTGCGTACGCCCGCCGTCGCCGTCGTAAACATATGCGGCCACGGCATACCGTAACACGGTCCCGGTATCAACAGCCTCGATCTTGACCAGGCGATTGCTGGCGTCGTACGTATAATATTGCGTCTTTACGGCTGTCTTATAACTGACCATATTGCCATTGGCGTCATAGGTCATAACCGACCCGTCGCTGATGGCGGTCACGGCTTGTGGCCCAGCACCGTTCTGGGCATAGGTGTAGGTCAAGTTTCCTTTTTGAATGATATTCCCGATCGCATCGTACTGATAACTGATCACGCCCGTACCATCATTGGAAGTGATCATCCGGTTCAGGGCATCGAAGGTGAATGTTTTTGTGGTGTTCTTGACTTTGTCATTAAGCAATATCTGATTGCCGGCAGGGTCGTAGGTGTAAACATTATACTGCAGGGCAACGCTGTTCTTATCGGTCACAACCTGACTTATCAGGCGCTGGGTGCCTGGATCATACACATATGTGGCCACAGCGCCGTTGCCGTAAGTGATCTTCTGGATCTTCCCGCTGGCGGTATAATCAACCCCGGTAACAATATTCTGCGTGGTCGTAACTGCCCCGGACTTCACATTCAGTTGAACAGTATTAACCGCCCCTGCCGCATTGAAGCCATACACAACCGTAGACTTGCCGTCGGGATAAACGATCGCCTTGACACGCCCCAGGGCGTCATAAGTGCGGGAAACATTGTACAGGCTGGAACCAATACTTTTAGACGCGGATAATTCTGTACCATTGGCATCATAGGTGAATGCTGTTGTCCCGGAAGTATAGGCAGCTTGCGCCAACCTTCCCTGCCCGAAGTTCGGTGAATTATCGTAGGTGTACGCTACTTTTTCCGTGGCATTATCCGCCCGCCCTTTGGTGAGCACGCGCCCCAGGGCATCGTACGTGAAAGCCTGTGCCACATTCTTCGCATCGGTTTGTTGTGTCAGTTGCCCTAAAATATCGTATTGATAACGCACAGAACCCATGTCGGGGTCTTTCATGGCTGTTTTCTGCCCGAGATTATCATAGGTCATGGTCGTGGTATTGCCCTTGGCATCCACCGTCGATAACAGGCGACCAAGCACATCATAATTATAAGTCGCTGTGGCGTACAATGACCATGCCAGAGCCGGATACAGGGCAGTCTGCCCTGTCGCCCCGTTCCAATATTGCATACTGATCATGCGTCCCCGGGCATCGGAAACTGACACGGTCTTATGCCCGTTGGGATCAACCACCGTCGTTGTTGTTGGTGTGTAGGTGAATGTCATGTAAGTGGCATCACTGAAAATCACCTTGGCTTTACGTCCAAGGGCGTCGTATTCATAGCTGGTTCCTGAACTGGTGGCAACAGGCAATTCCGCAACGCTATAATCTTTCGATGAGCAATACGGCGGATAGGCTTTAACGGGAAGCCCGCGGCTATTATACGTTACCTGGCCTGAAACAACATATGTCCCGGCAGTTGCTGACGGAACCTTACCACCGATTGTTCGTCCAAGCCCGTCGATATAAGCATACGCATCAAGTGTGGCCGCCAAGCCGTTCTCAAGACGCTTGTGCGTGATCACCACACGGTAATTTGTTTTATTCTGATACTCATACGACGTGGTTGGGTTAATAATAGAATCCAGCGGCCCTACCTCTGATATGACCCGGCCGAATGTATCATAAATGTACAACACTTTTTGATTGTTAGCATCAGTCACACTCTTTGTCATCCCCCAGAGGCCGCCGGTCACGGCTACGCCATTAACGCCGTAATATTCTTTGATCACCTTCTGGTTCAGGCTGTTGGTTGTGGTCAGCGGGAAGCCCTGATATGCCGTGTCGTATATCACAGAGGAAACATTCCCATTGGCATCCTTCGTCGTCAGCAAGTTGCCCCAAGCATCATACGTATATGTTGTTTTGGGATCTGCCTGTCCTGTGATACCCAGCCAGTCAGTCTTTGATGTAAGGCGACCAGCCGTCGGGATAGCATTATTATCCGCTGACCCGTCATAATAAAACCACATCTGACTGACAATATTGCCGGCAATATCCTTTGTTACCGTTGTCTTGGGCAAACCCAAAAGCCATCGCGTTGTGTTATATGCATATTGTGGCTGAGTGACGAGTTTGTCCTGCCCGATATCAACCCCTGTTGTCGGGTTCACTTCACCATAATCTATAACCTGTGTTGGATTCCCATACTGAAGTGCTTCGGCGTATGTAAATTCCTTGGCCGTGCGCACAGGCGTTGACGTGCCTTCATAAACATAATTATCAGTTCGAGCTAAGTAAGCAAACTTGGATATCTGGGTGCCATTGGTCACCACATTCAGCGTTTGCCATTGATTGACTGTTTTATTATACAAAGTTCCTTTGGCATCATAAACCGCTGTTTCAACAGGATACCCGTTCAGCCAATGATCCTGTAAAAATGTCGTTTGGGAATAATTCCCGTCGGCATCGATCACTTTAACCGTCCCGAACCCCTGAAATTCCTTGTTGACGACATCCCAATTCCCGTTGGCATAAGAATAATTTGTCACATAACTACTGGCTGAAAGCGCATCCGCCACCGTGATTGCTTTAACAACCGGCATCACAAACGGAAGATATTTGTTTGAAAAATGCGCCGAAGAATCATACAGGATCGTCGTCGTTGCCCCAACCCCATTATCGACTCCGGTTAAAAGATCCGCCGGCTTGCCGGTGTTCAAATACAACTCTGGCACCCCGCCGGCCCGGTATGTCAAATAACCCGTCATGCCGTCAGCATTGGCATCGAGGAATTGAGTAGCAAAATTAAAAAAATCCACATCCCCCATAACACCCTGAACCAAACTCCAGCCGTTGCCCGTATTAAGAAGTATTTTGGCGTTCACCTTGTCCGTGCTGACCGTTACAACCATATCCACAAGGCCATCGCCATTGACATCGACCATCTGGGTGCTTCTGTTGGTGAAATCTCCGTACTGAGCATTAGAATTCCATCCTGAGGTTGTATCCTCAACCCAGCCACTGCTGTTATTAAGAAACACATGCGAGACGCCACCCTTACGAAAAAAAATATCCTGAAGACCGTCACCGTTGAGATCGATCAACATGGCGCCCTGCGTAAAGTCGGTATAAATGCCCGCCGGTATTTTCAAGGCTGTATTCTGGGTGAACGTCTTTATCCCTTGGCCCGACTGGTTGATATACGCCCCTTGCGCGCCTGTTTGAGACTGAACCACATCAGAAAGCCCGTCGCCATTAACGTCGCCCAGAAGAACGCCGTTGAATGTCTGCGGGCAATCATAAACACAAACACCGTTAGCCGCTTTCTTATAGATGCTGACATTGGAAGGCATGGACCAGCCGGTGTCTTGCGTGAACGTATTGTTGGTATTCTTCCCGAAATACCCCGTGCCACCACACACCTTGACCCCGCTACTATTAAACACCGATTCCGAACCAATCAGATCCACCAAACCATCACCGTCAACGTCTGCCATAACAGCACCGGCGAACACCCGCGGATTTCCCATATTGATCGTATAATTGAAAGGGATCGCATTAGGATTTAATGCCCAGCCGCTATTAGACGCCCAGCCCTTTGCTTTTGAATTGATAGCTGTGAAGGCTTTGGGATTGGAAAGTGTAGCCGATGAAAAGAAACTGCGGATGAAATCAGGATATCCGTCGCCGTTTAAATCCACCACCCGCACCCCGGAGTCAATGGTTTGTCCAGCGAACGACGTATTTAAAATAAAATCAGAAGGAATAGACCAGCCGGAGGACAACTGAAACTGCGGCATCCCGCTATCATTATAGGTGAAAGTCACCGGCGGCAATGACGTTACGCCATCAGCACCGACCTGGGCAACCGACTGCAGTAGATCCCGATTGGTTCCCGTACTTTGTTTATAATTCAACTTAAATTGAGATACAAGATTTCCGCCGGCAGATATATTAACGGCACTTATTTTCTTGCCTGTTACAACCTTGAATCCCTGGATATACGATATCCCGGGGGCATTGGCTGCAACATAAGTAAAACTTACCTGCGCATACGGCGCCAAAACTGTCTGACTGTTACCTGTATAACTGATCGTTTGCGGATAAATCTGCCCCTGATCACGCGTATAAACAACCGTCATATAATTACCGCTGATATCCTCCGCGCGATTCAACGCCCATGAAAATGCCCGCGTCGTGTTAAACGGATCGTATTGCCGCGCATCATCAGTACCACCAAAAGTATAGATCGTTCCTTTCTTATCCGTAACAATCCACCCATTGGCTTGCTTCTGGATTCTGGCAAAAGCACCTTCTTTTTCGGTGCGATAAAAACCGGCCGCCGTATCATAGATCAATGACTGAACACTGCCGTTCTGGATGAGAACGAAGATGTCCGTTGCATCATATTTAGGCGTACCTTTCTTGGTCGATATCTGAATAGACCCCAAATCAAGATTCCAACCCAGCCCGACTAGTCCCATCTGACGAAAGCCTGAATTATAAGTAAGCAACAAATTCGGCTGTATCCCGCCACGTCCCGCCGGAACAAGAAGAGGCAATGCTAATCCAGCACTGCCGGTAAATGGATCAACTGAAACAGCCGCTGACATATTTTGCGATCCACCCCCATTGCCCGATGGCTGACCTGCGGCAAAAGATATTCCGCCTAATTGGAAAACTGCCAAGAAACCCATCGCGCCAAATAAAGACCGGATATTTATTATCTTCATAATTCCTATCTCCCTTTGGCTATTTCTTGATATTGGTGGCACATTGACTGTCAAAACTAATAAATTGCGGATTGGCATAAACCGAGACATTGGAAACAACAGATGTCGCAACCTTCCCACTGCTGTTATACACTTTAGCCATCACAGCATAACAGCCACCTCCGACATTGCTCCAGGCATACGTGTACGGGCTTGATGTCGTCGTGGCGATCAATGTTGTTCCGTTATAGAATTCAACCTTGCTGATCGAACCATAACCAGCCAACGCCGTAGCTGCCAAACTTATCACGGCGGGTGAAAGACATGATGCATTGTTCGCGGGCGAAGTGAGTGTTACGGTAGGATTGGGAACATTGATCGTCACAGTGATCGGCGCAGAAACTTTCGAACCTGCAGAATAAAAGGCCTTCGCGGTCAAACTATACGTTCCCGGCAGAGGATTCACCCACGTGTATGTATATGCGGCACTCGTATAGTTTGTGTTATTTGTAGAATATAATACTGTAGTGCCATTAAGAATCTGAACCGTAATCGGGACAAAACCGTCAAGTCGTAAGCTTACTGTAAAAGCAATGCTGGATGGGTATGTGTACGCTGAGCTTGAAGCCGTTAAGACAGGTGTCGCCAGCGAAGAACAGCGTGCATCTTGACTGAATAAACAGCCACACACGAATATCGAAGCCAGGATCAACACCCTTTGTATCTGGACGCGCATAGAATATCCTTTCTTTTATATGGGTTCTGTCAAAAGTTCTAGCTTCCAACTCGCAAAACCCTTGTATCTGAATAGCTTGCTTAACTTGAGACGCCCTCCCCCTGCCCCCACGCTGAAGCGGGGAGGGGAATTCATATCAAAATCCTTTTTTATGCACATTCTTCATAAAACTTTTGACACTATCTTTATATGTCTGCTATTCATCCCCGTCAAACCCAAGATGCAGAGCCAATGCGCGTTCGATGGCGTGTATCATGGGGTCGGGAAGGACGTCCATGAAGCGTAAATCCTCAGCGCCCTATGTCTTTGCCGCCACCAGCGCGGGGTAAATGAAGATGGCTTTACGCTCCTCGCAGGCGTTATAGGCCTTGACGGCTTCGCCGGTGGGGAGGATGTGGATATGGATGTGCTTTTTCTTGAGGTAATGCTCGGCCTTGGCGGAAAAGGCGAGGCGTTTGTCCTTGCCAATGGCAATGAAAAGGGTGTCGGGACCTTTCTTGGTCAATTCCTCGACCAGGTCGTGGGTGATGTGCGGCGGAACGAATTCCTCGGGATCTTTGAGCTTCCCGTCGGCGCGGACATACAGGGGGCGCTCGATCGGGGTCGCGTTGACAAACACCTTACCCGAAGGCATATGCCTGAGTTTCGGATAATAGGCTGAGGCAGCCGCGCTCAGGTCGGTGCCCTGGCGCACCGCGGCCACGGCACCGAGCATAACAGCATCGTCGCCCAGCTTGGCGGCCACGACCACCGGTGCCTGTAATTTCCTGAAGAACGGGTCTTTCTTGAGCGCCCGCTCAATGCGCGGCAGGAAGAAATCGCCACAAGCCTCGACCACCCCGCCACCCAAGATGAACATTTCCGTATTGAACACATGGTTGAGCGTCACGCAAGCTTCAGCCAGCGCATCGGCCGCACGTGTCATGATGCGCGTGACCACCGGATCCTTGGCCAGGATCGCCTTGGCCAGGGTGCCGCTCTTGATCTGTGCAAGCTTCTCGCCCACAAGGTCGGTGATGATGGTCTTTTCACCATTCTTGACCGCGGCACGGATGTCGCGCTCAATCGCCCAGCGCCCGGCCACCGCTTCAAGGCATCCGGTGTTCCCGCAGGTACATAGCGGACCCGCCGGATCAATGCAGATATGCCCCAGCTCCGCCGCCGCGCCCTGATGCCCGGTCAAAAATTCGCCCTTCACAATAACACCGCCGCCAACGCCCGTGCCTGGGAAAAGGCCGATGATATTCTGCGCCTTACGCCCCGCGCCCAGCCACTGCTCGCCGAGAACGCCGAGGTTCACGTCATTGCCGACAACGATCCTGACCTTGTATTTCTTTTCAAGGATACGCTTCAAGTCCGTGCCGCTCAAGTTGATATTGGGCGTGATAACCACCTTGCCCGTATTGTCCACAATACCGGGAATAGCCACGCCGATACCCAGGATATTCCCGCGCACCGCGCCGCCGGCCTTGAGGAGTTCCTTGATCAAGAGCCCGATGACGCGCAGCACATCCCGGGCACCCGCGCGCGGCGGGGTTGGCTCCTTGTGCTGAGCCGCGATCATGCCCGAGGGCGTCACAAGCCCCCCGTAAACCTTGGTTCCGCCCACGTCGATGCCGATGAAATATTTATCACTCTTGCTTTGCATAATGCCCCTTAAATTATACCCCATATAATGGGTAGGTTGGGAACCATTCCGCAGGGCGGGTTTAGAACCCACCCCTACACGCCAATACCAACTGAGATTAATTGTACTGCTTTTCCAAAGGCGCGGGTAAAAAGGTCGCCCTTCATTTTCCCCGCCGCGACCTCATGATCGACAGGCCCCTCCGCCCGAAGCTTCAAACACACAACCTCGGGGAACATCTCCACCTCAATGTCTTTCACCAGCCCCTGATGCGACCGGTCAAGCCCGTCGGCCAGACGCACCATGCCGCCCAGGCGTTCAACGATCAGTTTATGATGATCGGGAAGTTCACTGAAATATTTATGCCCCGGGCGCGGTAAAGACCGGCGATGATAACGCGCGATCAGAGCGACAACAATGCGCTCGCGCTCGGATACCGGCAACAGGGTATCTTCCAGGATAATATCCCGCGAAGACTTGTGGTGGTCATCGCCGCCGCGCGCCATGCCCGCATCATGCAAGAGTGCCCCCGCCTGCAGGAGCCCGCGTTCACGCAAACCGTACCCATGCAAGGCCTGCAGGGCATCAAAAAGCCGGAGAGCAAGCATGGCCACATGACGCGCATGCGCCCGATCAACCGCATGGTGTTCTCCCGCCGCCAGTGCCGCCCCCGCCATATCGCCCCTGATACCGGGCAGGACAACATCAGCCGGGCTTCTCGCTTCCGCAAAAGCCAGGATCAAAACCTCGGGAAAATTCTGCCGACGCATTTCAAATTCAACAGCTGCCATATCATACGGGATGCGGTGCGCCTTGGCCTGTACGCCGCGCGCGGAAATATCAAGCACCATGAAGGACGCCCGTGGATCCGTGTCAAACGGACGCCCCACAGAACCAGGATTAATAAAAGTAACCGACCCCGCCTGGCGCAAGAACGCGTCGTGGGTATGCCCGACAAGAACAATATCAGCCTTAGCGGCAAGGGACAATTCCAGCAGGCGCTCGGGCGATGTGTACGGCGTGATCCCGTCGCGAATGCCATGCGGACTGCCATGCACCATAAGCACGTTCTTCCCACCGATCTCAAGGCGTATCTCAAGCGGCAGATTGCCCAAATACTGCCTGACATCCGGCGTGAAAGCCCCATGCGTCCACTTGAAAACGAAAACCTTATATTCTTCTTTCTTGCGGCCACCTTTTTCCTGGCGGGGATATTCAACCATGGCTCTGACATCGTGATTGCCCCGGATCACATGCGCCGCCCTTTTCTGGATCAACCGCGCGCATTCATTGGGAAAAGGGCCATAGCCGACAATATCGCCCAGGCACCAGACAGCATCACAATCCAGAGACTCGCCAGCTTCAAGGACAGCGTTCAAAGCGGGAAGATTGGCGTGGATGTCCGCCAGTAAAAGGATCCTCATGTGTCAGGCGTCGGCAAACCGGTCAAGTTTGATCCAGAGACGGGAGCTCTTCTGCCCCTGCCACAACTTCACGAAAGCAGCATAAGCCGTCGCGCGCGACGCCTCACATTCCCGGCGCAGGAAACGCAATGCTTCCGAAAAACGATTACTGCGCCCGGCACTGGCACGCAGAATACCCAGGAGGCCAAGCCACACATCGTAGTTGTGCACCTGCCCCAAAGACGCCTGAAGCACCGTGGCGGCCTTGATATACGGCTGAAGCACCGGATAAAGTGGGTCGAAATTCTCAAGGGTGTAGCGCAAATTACGGGCGGCGATCCGCATCTGGTGCAGTTCTTTCTCGCGGCGAGGCTTCTTGACATAGGGCTCCCAGCGCAACATTTTCTCGAGCCTGACCGTCATCCTGTTCTTGGCCCATTCGTCGAGCGTGATATCAGCACTCTCAAGGTCAGGATGAAGCTTTTCAACCAAGCGGAAGCCGTTTTCGCGGCGGACACGGTCGAACGCTTTCAGGATCTTAGGCTGGATCTCGGCACGGTCCTCGGTGAGTTCGTCCATGATCTCCTGGATACCGGCGGCATACGGTTTGGCATGGGGTGCCACGACCAGGGTTTCAAGGAACGCGACCTTGGTATCCATGTCGCGCGCATGCCCCATAATCCCCAGCAGGGACTTCACCGCCAGCAAAGGCCGGTCAAGCTGACGGCAAGGAACCACATCCTTCAAATCCGCTAAAACACTCTTTAAACGCCGCAGGGCAACACGCGCACGGTGAAGGGCCTCGCTATCCGCCCCAGGGCGGCGCAGAGCCTTTTCCTCGGCTAACGCGGTTGTCAAATGGCCCTGGATGACCTGGGAAAAGAATATTTTTTCGTCGAGCATCAGTCGTATTGCCTCAAGAGTGCCGCCTGTACATTAAACTTTTCCTTCGCCGCCTTGGTGAAGGTGTAATTGCGCTGGGGCAGGAGAACACGTGTTTTCTGATTATCCTTCCAAGACAAGTCAAGGACCTGGCGCAAATGATCCTTCAATTCCTGACGATTGATCTCAAACAAAAGTTCGATCCTTTTGTCGAAATTGCGGCTCATCCAGTCGGCCGAAGAAAGAAAGACCCGAAAGTCCGAATTGTTGTGGAAAAGAAAAACACGCGAATGTTCGAGGAAACGCCCGACCAGGCTTTTCACCGTGATATGCTCGCTCATGCCCGGCACGCCAGGAACAAGGATGCAGATGCCGCGCACCAATAGCCGCACTTTAACACCCGCGCACGAAGCCTCATAAAGTTTCTCAACGATCTTGGTGTCTTCGAGAGAATTCATTTTCGCGAATATATAGCCGTTCTTATGTTCTTTCTGAAAGGCAATCTCCTTGTCGATAAGCTCAAAGAAATACTCCCGCAGGTCATAGGGCGCGGAAATAACGCGCTTCCAGCGGGCCGGCTGGGAATAACCGGTAATAACATTGAAAACATCCGACACATCACGGGCAAAATCATCATTGGCCGTAAAATATCCGAAATCCGTATACAGGCGCGCGGTTTTCTCGTTGTAGTTCCCCGTCGACAGGTGCACATAGCGCCGCGTCCGCCCCTCTTCGCGGCGAACAATGAGGGTAACCTTGGAATGGATCTTCATGCCCGGCATCCCGTAAATGACATGGCAGCCGGACTCCTCGAGCTGGCGCGCCCAGCCGATATTGCGCTCCTCGTCAAACCGCGCCTTGATCTCGACCAACACCGTCACCTGCTTACGATTCTTGGCCGCGAGTTTCAGGGCCGCCACGATCCCGGAATCATCACTCGCCCGGTACAGGGTCATCTTGATGGCCATCACCCCTGGATCAACAGCCGCTGATTGCAGCAGGTCCATCGTCGGCTGAAAAGACTGGAACGGCACATGCACCAGCATGTCGCCCTCCCTGATGCGGTCAAAAATATTGTCATAGGCGATCTTGGCCGGAACGTGCACGGGATACATCAGCCTGGCGTCAGGCACCGCTGTGGCAAGCTGAAACAAAAATGTCAGGTCCATGCCGCCCTGCACAAAGTCAACCTCATCCTTAGGGAACGCCAGGGCCTGCGTGAGCACGTCAAGCAGGCTATCCGCGCAGCCGGTCTCAACACTCAAGGTCACCACTTTCGCGCGCGGCCGCTTCTTGATCTCATCCTCGATCGACATGAGCAGGTTGGGCGAAAACTCCTCATCCACGGAAAGCTCGCTGTCCCGGATCAGGCGAAACACCGTCGCACTTCTGATCTCATAGCCCCTAAAGAAAATCTTCAAATTTTCACGCAAGATCTCATCGACAAGGATAAACTCGTGCCCATCCTTGGCAGACGGTAATTTGACCAGCCGCGCCACATTGGCTGGCACCGGGATCACCGCCAGGTGCATCACGCCCTTGCGCTCCAGGTGCACGGCAAACGATATCGTCTTGGAAACAAGCACAGGGAAGGGATGCCCCTGATCAATGGCCATGGGGGTAACGATCGGATACAGCGTGGCATCGAAGAAGCGCTTCACGAATTTCAGCTGATCCGCATTAAGGTCACCGGCACGCTTCAGGCAAATCTTTTCCCTGGCGAGGCCCGGCTTCAGTTCTTCCTCATAAATAGCATACGCCTTGCGCATCAGCTCTGCCACGCGCCCGCGCACGTCACGCTGCACATCCTGCGGATAATACCCATAATTATCTAGGCGGTTATACTGGGCATCGAGCAAACGCTTCAACCCCGCATAACGCACCATGAGAAACTCATCCAGATTACTCATAAAGATCGCTACAAACCTAGCTCGCTCCAGCAGGGGATTATCCAGATCCCTGGCCTCTTCGAGCACCCGCTCGTTGAAAAGAAGCCAGCTGATATCCCGGTGAATGAATTTGTCGCGGTCTTCAAGCGATGCGGCGGCCATGAGTTCCTGTCCTAAAAGTTTCCATTGATGCTCAGTTTGAGGCGACTGCCCGAGATCTTCTCGAACAGTTCTTTCTTCTCGTTGAAATCCGTCCTCTCCAGCAAAAAGTTGTCGCGCGTGCTGACTTCGAGCGTGATCTCGCCGGTTCCCGGATTCAGCACCTTCAAGGCCTTCACTTTTTGAAGATGCGCATGATCGAGCGCATTGGCAATGCGCAACAGTGCCGCCAGCTTCTGGACCACGATCTGCTTGTCACCCGCGAGGCTGTTGTAGAGCAGATGCGATTTCGAAGGATCGCCCCGGCGATGATACCGCGCGGCGCAGGCGATCACCCGGATCTCTTCATCCGTCAGCCGAAAAAGATTCAGGGCATTGATAATATATTCCGAATGCTTGTGGTGCGAACGGTTGGAAATGAATTTCCCAATATCATGCAAGTACGCCGCCAGCGACAGGTACAGGAGCTCGCTCTCCTCGAGGCCGAGCTGGGCGGCGAGTCCTTCAAAAAGGACACGCGCGATATAGGCCACATTCTTCGCGTGCTCAAGGTTCACGTTGTACTGCTCGCAGATCGCGTGCGCCACCGAAATCAGCTGATTGGTTTTATTATACCGCTTGGACAACTCCAGCCCGAGCACCTTGTTGGCCATCACAGCCTCGGCCAGGGATGTTTCCATGATATACACCTGGGAATTCTGGGTGAGCGAAAAGAACATCTTCAGGATGATCATGCACGGCAGCAGCGTGTCAGCATTTTCCAGCGGAAGATCATAATCGCGCGCGATCTCCTCCGGCCCCTTCACCGCAAGCTCGCCAATGATCCGCTCGACATCAACAAGCGAAAACTGGAAGAAATTCGTCGACACCTTCCTGTTGGGCAAGATCGCCTTGAGGTATTCTTGGTTCTCGTCGATCAGAAACACATCATCCACATGCCCACGCGGCAGGCTGGCACGAAAATGAGAGAACTCATTAGCAATATATTCCTGAAGCGCCTCGGCCATTTCCTCGCGGCTCCCGTCAATGCGGCTGAGGATCTGCCTGAAACGCAACCCCCCCAGAGCAAGCCCCATATGGGTGAGCGTAAAACCTTTCTTGAGGAGTGAAATGTCCAGGCTGCCCGCGCCCATCTCGGCGATCAGCAGATTCTTGTTGTGGACCGGATAGGTATCTTTCAGCTTGTGGGAAATATAGGCATCAATGTAATAAACAATATCACCAACGTTCAAGACCTCGATCTCGAGCCCGGTCTTGCGCCGCACGGTATCCACAAAAATATGCCGGTTGGCCGCCTCGCGCACGGCCGTCGTGGCAATAACGAAAACCTGGGTGATGTTGTAATCCTTGAGGATCTTCTTGTATTTCTCGAGGATACTGATGGTGAGATTGATCGGTTCCTGGGATATGTGCCCCTTCAAGAACGTAGAGCGCCCGATGGGCACGACATTCTTCAGGGCCTCGAGGATCATGATATCCCCGTCTGCCGGCTCGCCGATCAGGAGCTTGATCGAATTGGACCCTATATCAATGACCCCGGCCGCCATCCTAGGCAAGCCTTACTTTGAGGATTTCGGCAAGCGCCATAAACGCGCGCACCCAGCGCCCGGCATTCTCGTCGCGGGCAGCCTCCTTGTGTCGCGGCAACAGCTCGGTCTTCACCAAACCGTAGAAAATGTTCTGTGCTTTCCAAAAATCAATTTCCAGGCCAAGTCCCAGTAGAAGCTCTATGGTCTGCATGCCCTGCTCGAGGAATTCCGTGTCAGCCGGATTGCCGGCGATACGCTGGAGAATAGCATTGACTTTATGCGACGCCATGAAATCGAGGTTCTCCTTATTACGCTTAAAAGGCCAGCGCCGGCTTTCTGCCGCTACGCGCTGCAAGCGGTCGACCGAAAGCTCCTTTTCCTCGAGGAGGCGCGTGAGGTCGCGATTGAGGACAAATTCCACCACATTCGCCAGCATCTTGGGGATCGTGCCATGATGATCGGAGAGCATACGGATCAATGACACATGATCATCGTAGATCTGCCGGAAGGATGACTCGACCTCGCACATCGTTTTATCAAAAATACGGTCCAGGATCACTTGCTGTTCCTGCTTGAAGAGATGCCAGAGTGAATAATTCCTGGCCCCAAAATAACGATTGACCGCCCCGATGGCGCCGGGAATATCCCCGTCGCCAAAAAAGCCGGCCACATCACGCCGCATTCGCGCAAAAAGCGCGTCATCCCTGAAATAATCAACCCCGCAAATAAAATTCTGGTCGCCGAGATGCAAAAGCGCAAAATGCACCTCGAAACTCGTCCAGGTCACATCAGAAAAGATCTCCGCCCTACCGATGACCAGCGTGAGCTTGCCCACCGACTGCCGCTCGTACACCTTGTTCCTGACGGTAAAACAATAAAGGCGCGCCTCCTTGCCGAAATCCTCGTACAGCGAGCTCATCGCGTAATGCGCGCCGACCCGCAGGATATCCACAATGGATGGCTCCACATAGATCTTGTAAATGCGCGCGCCATTGGCTGCCTCGGGCGTATTGCTTTTGGCCTTGCCCAGGATCTCCAAAAACGCCAACTCGAGATCCTCGTCGGCAACACGCTGCACCAGCTGGATCACGCGCGCCGCGTACTTGATGATCTGAACCGTCTCAATTCCTGAAATATCGTCGAAGAACCAGCCACAGCTCGTATACATCAGGAGAGCATTGCGCTGGATCTCGAGGCACCGTAAAACCCTGTTCTTATCGACAAAAGAAAGTTCACGGCCAAAGGCACGAAAAAGAAAACGATCGGCGCTGTACCGGCTGCGGTCAAGGATAACAGCAATATAAGCATCCCTGACAACCCACGGGTCAACGCCATACGCCACCATTTCCCTGGCATAAACCTTGGCCGCCCTTTCGCGCAGAAAATCCAGTGCCTGCCGCAGCGGCGCACGCCACTGCTGGTTCCATCCGGGCTTACCGCCGGAATTACAGCCGCAATCACCACGCCAGCGCTCAATGCCGTGGGCGCAACTCCAAGAGGAATTCTCGACGATCTCAACCTCATGTTCCGGCGGATGGCTGACCAGATACTCACCGTAAACCGTCAATTTAGCCCGGTCGTTTTCTTCTATATACTGCAAGGCATACGCCAACGCCATATCCCCGAACTTATGATGATGCCCGTACGACTCCCCGTCGGTGGCAAGGTGCACCAGCTGGTCGGCCGTGTCCTGCGGGTTAAATGCCCCCAGAATACGTTTGGCGAACGCTTCCCCGTTATGCAATAGCCCCTCGAAAGCAACAGCACGCGAAACAGGGCCGTCATAGAAAAATATGGCGATACTCCGACCCGACGGCAAACGACACAGGTAAGGACGTCGAAGATCAACAGGGCCGTCATCCTTGGCTCCCCACGGACGCGCGACACCCTGAAGCTTTCGGGCACGCCTGGCCTGGTGCGGCGCGAGCACCGTAAAAAGAAGCCCATTCTGCGCCATAATGTCCAGGCTCTCAAGGTCAACGGCTGCCTCGGCGAGCCACATCCCCTCGGGCTTGCGGCCATAACGGTGCTCAAAATCCCGCAGGCCCCACACAATCTGCGTGCGCTTATCGCGGGCATTGGCCAGCGGCATGATCATATGATTGTAAACCTGGGCCATGGCCGCGCCATGCCCGGAAAACCGTTCCCGGCTCAGGCGGTCAGCCTCGAGGATCGCCTTGTAGGCATCCGGATCCTTTTTTTCCATCCAGGACAAAAGGGTCGGTCCGATATTGAAACTTATCTTGGAATAATTATTGACGATCTCACGGATGCGCCCTTCAGCGTCGAGCACGCGCGAAGCCCCGTTGCGGGCATAGCACTCGGCAGAAATGCGCTCATTCCAGTCATGGTAGGGCAGTGCCGATTCCTGTGGCTCAACTTCTTCAAGCCAGGGGTTTTCGCGCGGCGGCTGATAAAAATGCCCATGCACACATACGAATCGGTTCATTGGTCCCTTCACGCACGTTTCAAAAAGATCACTCCCAAGGGGGGCAAATTAACAAGCAACGAGAACTCGCGGCCATGCGCGGGAACCGCTTCGGCATGAACCATGCCGGCATTGCCAATCCCGCTACCACCGTATTCCTTCGCATCGGAATTGAGCAATTCACGCCACTGCCCGCCCCAGGGGACACCCACCCGGTAAGCGTTGCGCGCCACCGGTGTAAAATTGCACATGACCGCCACATCCTGGTACCGGTCGTGCGTTTTACGGAGGAACAACAAAAGGCTCCCCTGCCAGTCGCCACAGTCGATCCATTCAAAGCCATGGTGCGTGAAATCATCCACATGCAAAGCCGTCTCACGGCGGTAGGTCGCATTAAGATCGCGCACCCACTGCTGAATGCCCTGATGCGGCGCCCACTGCAACAGATGCCAGTCAACGCTCTTCTGATAATCCCACTCGTCCCATTGCCCGATCTCGCCGCCCATAAAGTGCAACTTCTTACCGGGCTGACCAAACATATACCCGAACAGAAGCCTCAGGTTCGCGAATTTCTCCTCATCATAGCCGGGCATCTTGCGCAGGAGCGAACCCTTGCCGTGCACCACCTCGTCATGTGACAAAGACAACATAAAATTCTCGGTGAACGCATACAACAACCCGAAGGTCAGCTGATTATGGTGATGCTTGCGGTAGATCGGGTCTTTACTGAAATATTCAAGGGTGTCATGCATCCAGCCCATGTTCCATTTCATACCAAAGCCGAGCCCGCCGTCAGCCACAGGCTTTGACACCTTGGTCCAGGCGGTCGATTCCTCGGCCACCATCTGCACATCCGGGTGCGCCGCGTTCACCGTCTGATTCAGCGTCTTGATGAAATGGATCGCCTCGAAATTCTCGCGGCCGCCATAACAATTGGGGATCCACTCGCCTTCCTGGCGCGAATAGTCAAGGTACAGCATCGACGCTACCCCATCGACACGCAAGCCATCAGCATGATACGTGTCGAGCCAGAACATCGCGCTGGAAATGAGATAGCTCAAAACTTCGACGCGCCCATAATTAAAAATAGAACTCTTCCAGTCGGGATGGAACCCCTTGCGCATATCTTCATGCTCGTACAACGCTGTGCCATCAAACTGCCACAACCCATGGCCGTCATTGGGAAAATGCGACGGCACCCAGTCGAGGATAACACCAATATCCGCCTGGTGCAGCCGGTCAATGAGGTGCATCAATTCCTGCGGTGCCCCGAAGAAAGACGCCGGCGCAAAATACCCGACGGTTTGATACCCCCACGAACCCTGAAAAGGATGCGCCATCACTGGCATCAGCTCCACGTGGGTATAGCCCATATCCTTGACATAGGCGGTCAACTTATCGGCCATTTCCATGTAGGTGAGCGCGCGGTCCCCTGGCGCCCGCATCCATGAACCCGGATGCACTTCATAAACAGAAAAAGGCTTATCCAGGCCATTGCGCTCGCCGCGGGTGCGCATCCACTTTTCATCCTGCCAGGCATGACCGAGATCCCAAACGATCGACGCTGATTTCGGCGGGATCTCCGAATGAAAGCCCACAGGGTCGGCCTTTTCCAGTTCCCAGCCCTGACGGGTCGTGAGCGCATATTTATACGCCTGCCCATGGCCAACAAAGGGAATAAACCCCTCCCATATTCCCGTCCCATCACGGCGAGGCACAAGCGGTGCTGCTTTCTTGTTCCAACTATTGAAATCACCGATAACCGAAACATAGGTGGCATTGGGTGCCCATACGGCAAAAAGCACACCCTTGACCCCATCACGTTCCGTCAAGTGCGCGCCAAGCTTGTCGTAAAGCCGAAAATGATTCCCTTGTTTAAGGAGATAGGCATCAAAATCAGTGAACGCATATTTATCAGGAAAACCCTGCGATTGTTGTCCTGTGGCATCCATAATAAGGCACTCCCTCTCCTGAGAGGTCATGTTTACTGGCGCCTTGGAAACTCTGCGTGAAGGAACAAGCGTTGTATCCATGAGCCCCTCCAATGGTTGGAAATCCGGCAAAAATAAGGTTTAAATCCCCAATTCAGCGCGCACCATGCGTTCGGCCACGAACCAATCCGCCTGGTCATCACCATGATCTAATCCGCGCCCATGGTACAGTTCATACGCCTTGTCCTGAATACGGCGGGACAATTCTTCCTGACTGACCACCGCTTTGCGCGCAGCCGCTTTTACTGCTACAGGAACACTGACAGCCACCTTGGCCGCGACGGGCTTGGCCACTGCTTTTTTCTCTGCTACCGGCGCTTTCTCCACAGCCTTCTTTGACGCCGCCACAACCTTTGCTGCACGACTCTTCTTTTCCATACATCCCCCCTAATTTTCTGACAACACTACACCTTCCAGATGTCTCTGGCATATTCCCTGATCGTCCGGTCGCTCGAGAACGGACCGGCCTTGGCCACATTGACAATAGACGCCCGCGTCCACGCCTGTTCATCCTGATAAAGCACCGACACCTCCTGCTGGGTACGGCAATAAGCCTCAAAATCCGCACAGAGCATGAAGAAATCACCATTGTAGATCGTGTTGAGCAACGGATCAAAAAGCCCCGGCTCTCCGGGCGCGAAGAAATCATTCTCAAGCAGGCGGAAGACCTCTTTCAAAGGCGCCGACTCCTTGATATACGCGCGCGGATCATACCCCTTGGCGCGCAGGGCTGCCACCTCATCGGCCTTGAGACCAAAAATAAAGATGTCCTTGCCGCCAAGGCTTTGCGCCATCTCGATATTGGCCCCGTCGTAGGTACCAATGGTGAGCGCACCATTCAACATGAACTTCATGTTCCCGGTACCTGACGCCTCCATCCCGGCGGTAGATATCTGTTCGGAAAGATCCGCCGCCGGAATGATCTTTTCCGCCAGGGACACGCGGTAATTCTCAAGGAAGATCAGGCGCAGCTTGTCGCGCACCAGACGATCCTCACCGAGGAGCGCCGAAACCCCGTTGAGAAAGCGGATCACAAGCTTCGCAATATAATAACCCGGTGCCGCCTTGCCGCCGATAATAAAAGTGCGCGGCAGGATAAAGGCATGCGGATTATTCTTGATCTGAAGGTACTGCGACATGATATAAAGCCCGAAGAGGAACTGGCGCTTGTATTCATGGATGCGCTTGACCTGCACGTCAAAAAGCGACTGGCGGTTGACCGCAATGCCCATGGTTTTCTGAATATAATCGGCCAGCACGGCCTTGTTGGCCTGCTTGATCGCGCGCCACCGGCGCTGGAATTCATGATTATCCTTCTGCGGCAAAAGGCGTTCCAGCTGATCCAGATCCCGCACCCATCCGTCGCCGATCGTTTCAGTGACAAGATCAGACAGGCGCGGATTGGCCTTTAACAGCCAACGGCGCGGCGTGATGCCGTTGGTTTTATTATTAAAGCGTTCCGGGTACATCTCATAAAAGTCTCGGAAAAGCTGGGCCTTCAGGAGATCCGTATGCAGGGCCGAAACACCGTTGATCGAAAAACTTCCGACAATAGCAATGTGCGCCATGCGCAAGCGTTGAGGAGCACCCTCCTGAACGATCGACATCCTACCCAAGCGGTCATTTTCACCCAGGAACTTGCGGGCAACCTCTTCGAGAAAACGCTTGTTCATCTCAAAAGCGATCTCCAGATGCCGCGGCAGGACAAGCCGCATCAGATCAACGCTCCAACACTCGAGTGCTTCTGGCATCAAGGTGTGGTTGGTGTAAGCAAAGGTCTTGCCTGTCACCTGCCAGGCTTCTTCCCAGCCAAACCCCTCGAGGTCCATCAACACGCGCATGAGCTCCAACACGGCCATGGTCGGATGTGTATCATTCAGCTGAATGCAAACTTTTTCATAAAAACGGTGCAGGTCTATCCCGTCTTTCTTGTGGCGGCGGATGATATCCGCGATCGATGCCGCTGTGAAGAAATACTCCTGTTTGAGGCGCAGTTCTTTGCCCTGACTTACGTTGTCGTTGGGATAAAGCACCTTGGAAATGCTTTCAGAAAAGATCTTTTTCTGAACGGCGCGCTCGTAATCACCGTGATTGAAATAATCAAAATCAAACTCATCATTGGCCCGGGCTGACCACAGGCGCAGGGTATTGACCACGTCATTCTTGTAACCCGGAATAGGAATGTCATAAGGCATGGCAACAACCGCTTCCGTGCCTGTCCAGCGCGCGGCAAACGGTGCCGCCGGATCAATGCGGCCATAAAAATTCACCTTCACCTGGTATTCAGGACGAGGGATCTCCCAGGAATTACCATTGCGCATCCACTCATCGGGCAATTCCACCTGCCAGCCATCCTTAATCTTCTGATTAAAAATACCGTAATCATAACGGATGCCATAACCATGCGCCGGGATTCCGAGGGTAGCCATCGAATCAAGAAAGCACGCGGCCAGTCGCCCAAGGCCGCCATTGCCCAGCCCGGCATCCATTTCCTGGTCACGCAAATCTTCAAGATTGATATCCAGCTCCCGCATCGCGGCTTCAATATCTTTTTCCTTGCCTAGGTTAAACATATAATTCCCGAGCAAGCGGCCAATGAGAAATTCCATGGAAAGATAATAAACGCGGCGCCGGTCCTGCGCATGATAGGCTGTCTGCGTCTTCATCCAGCGGTCAACAATGCGGTGGCGCACGGTCAGGGCAAGGGCATGAAAATTGTCGAGCACCGTCGCTGTATCAGCATTCTTGGCCAGATAAAAGCGGCGGATATCCTGCAGAGAGGACTTTATGTCCTCTTTACTCAGATCAGCACTGGCATCCGAAACCTTTTTGGAACCGAACATGAAAACCCCTTCAAATAGAGTGCTGTGTAACGAGATAAATGCTTGGTCAAAAAGAAGTTACATCTCAAAGGAAGATTATACGCAAACCCCTGAAACCGTCAACAAAAAACCCAAATAGTGTGCGCTCCGATTCCTGATTGTTACTTAAAAACAGCCCCGGTGGACGCGGAGGTTACCTGGCGGGCGTAGCGGGCGAGGTAGCCTTTGGTTTCTTTGGGCGGCAAGAGAGGTTCGGTCGCTTGGCGCCGGGCAATTTCTTCATCGGTCAATACGGCTTGGATGGTTTTTGCCGGGATATTGATCTCGATCGCGTCGCCATCTTTAAGATACGCAATAAGTCCGCCGGCAGCGGCTTCGGGGGAAATATGGCCGATGCAAGGGCCGCGGGTGCCGCCTGAGAAACGGCCGTCGGTGATAAGGGCGACATGCTTGTGCAGGCCGAGCCCCACGATCGCCGCGGTGGGCGACAGCATTTCACGCATGCCAGGGCCGCCGGCAGGGCCTTCATAACGGATCACCACCACATCGCCTTTGACGATCTTCCCGCCAAGAATAGCGGTCATGGCATTTTCTTCCGAATTAAAAACCTTAGCCGTTCCGCTAAACACCATCATCGCCGGCTCAACGGCCGACTGCTTGACAATGGCACCTTCGGGGGCGAGGTTGCCGTGCAATACCGCAATGCCACCTTCGGCATGTTCAGGGGCATCGACTGTTTTAATGACTTCAGGATCATAATAACGGACCGCGGACATGATCTGATGGGTCGTGCGGCCAGAAACACCGGGCAGGTCATGGATCATCTTGCCCAGCAGGCGCAGGACCGCCGGAATACCGCCGGCATGATGCAGGTCTTCCATATACCACTTGCCAGCCGGGTTCATGCTGCACAGATGCGGGGTCGAATGGCTCAAACGATCAAAATCCTTGAGTGTCAACGGCACCCCTGCCTCATGGGCAATGGCCATGAGATGCAACACCGTATTCGATGAACCACCGAGCGCCATATCCGCGCGCACGGCATTCTCCAGCGCCTGCATGGTCACAATATCACGCGGCTTGATATCTTTACGGACAAGATCCACCACCCTCTGCCCGCTCTCGTAAGCCAGGCGCTGCTTAGCCGTCAACACCGCCATGGTCGTCGCGCAATACGGCAAAGATAACCCCATGGCTTCAGCCAGGCACGCCATGGTATTGGCGGTGTACATGCCCTGGCACGAACCGCATGTGGGACAAGCTTCAACTTCAAGCGACTGACGCTCCTCCTCGGTGATATCACCCTTCTTGAATTTCCCCACAGCCTCGAATGTATCCGTAATAAGATTTAACCGCCGTTTAGCATGATGCCCGGCCATCATCGGCCCGGCTGTCACAACCACCGCCGGCGCATTAACACGCAAGGCTCCCATGATCATGCCTGGCGTGATCTTGTCGCAATTGGTCAACAGCACGATCCCGTCAAAGGCGTTGGCCGACACCACCGTTTCCACAACATCGGCGATCAACTCGCGCGAAGGCAGGGAAAAACCCATCCCGGAATGACCCATGGCGATACCGTCACACACCGCCGGAACGCCAAAAATGAACGGTGTCCCGCCGGCATTCTCGATGCCGCGCTCAATGTAACGCTCGAGCGTGCGCATCTGCGTATGCCCCGGCACAACGTCCGTGAACGCTGAGGCAATGCCGATAAAAGGGCGATCCATATGAGAAGCATGCAGGCCCGTCGCGTAAAGGAGCGCACGGTTGGGCATACGTTCAAGGCCTTTTTTGATCCGGTCGGAGCGCATAAAAACCTTTCTTTAAAGTGACGGCTTCTTTTTTAGGTCCTGTTTCCTGACCTTTCCCCCCTTGACCTTCAACGCCTTGCGCGGCGCTATCGCCTGCGGGCGCTCTTCAAGGCGGTGCTTCATGAGCTTCATTTGTGCGGGGGTATAAATCTGCCGGAGCTTGAAAACCACATCAACCCTGTTTTCGACCAGCCGCCCCTGAAGGGCCTTGATCTCAACAACAATGGCGTCCGCTTTGGCGCGGTCCGGCTTGTCCGCATCCATTTCCTGCAGGAGGGCCTCATTCTTGCGGCTCAAATCCTCGCGGAGCACCTGCTGGCTGGTCTTAAAAGCGTCCCGCACAACCTTAATCCCGTTCTTCTGCTCCGACGAAAGGCCCAGGTCCTCATCGGCCACCACCAAAGACTCGACCGACGCCTTAAGCTCAGCCGCCAGCCCCGGAGATACCGTCAGCACCGCCGCCAATATCCCCCCTAAAACCCAGCTTCCCCCGCGCAACAACATAAAACGCCTCCTTGTTAAGAATGCTTCATGCCCTGGACTGACGGTACCGGATATATTCTCCGCACACATCGAGCAGGACAAGGACGAACATCAGGATGATAAGGCCCGCATTCTGCATCCCGAAAACAACATGGCCAACCAGGAATTCTTTCTTTAAATAAAACGCGATCACGCCGATCGTGACCCACAAGACCACTTTGTGTTCACGGCTGAACCACAGGCGCTCTAGGCTGAACGGCCATTTCTCGCCGGTCACGTACGGCCTGAGTGCCGGCCACATCGCAGGAACCCGCGCACGGTAATCCAGGTAGGCAGCACCAAACTTATCGGCCAACATCTTTTCCTCGTTGCGGATCGTGCGCGTATAAACCGCGGCCATGACCCCGAAAAAGATCACGCCCAGAAGGATCACCTTGAGCATCACAAAAACCCCCAGCAAGATCAGCGCCGTCCCCAGATAAAGCGGGTTGCGCACGAAAGCATACGGCCCCGACGTTGTCAGACGGCCAAGCTTGATGGCGTAACCATTCGACCACAGGCGCATCAGCAAGCCCGCCAGAAGGAAGCTTCCTCCCGCCCGCAACGACATATCATCAGGCGCGGTGAAGAAAACAAGATAAATACCCAAAGGATAAAGCACCGCGAAACGCAAGCGGCAAAGACGTTTGATACGCACAAGGATCCCAGGCATAAGCCCTTTCCCGAAACGCGTCGGCGCTTCGATTTCTTAAACAACCACTATTTCATCCCGATCACGACCACCGCATAAGCCGCATAAAGGCCGCCGCCGAGCATCATCACCCAAGGGCTGATCTTCGGGCGTGTCACGGTAACATAAAGCAGCACCGCCGCCGAAGAAAGCGCCAAGACCGCGGAAACAAGGGCCATCCCTTCGACTTTCCACGGCGTAAAAAGCAGGCCGACACTGACCGGAAATGTCGATTGGAACACCATGGCGCCGGTCATGTTGCCAACCGCCAGGGTGTCTTTACCTTTCAATGTCCAGGTGACACTGTTGAACTTTTCCGGCAATTCCGTGGCAATGGGGGCCAGGAGCAGGGCAAACAGCAGCGGATCCATCCCGAACGCCACTGATACAACCTCAAGGTGCCGCACAAAGATCTGCGCCGCGAAAACCATCACCCCCAGGGAGCCCGCGATCTGTAAGAGCGACCAACGCAAAGGTGCGTCTTTCTTTTCAATCCATCCCATCTTTTCGGGAAACTTCACGATATGCAGGCCTTCAAAATGCTCGAGTGGCGCGCTATCGCTGGCCGCTGTCCTAAAAACATAGAAAATATATCCCGCTACCAGCAAACACGCCAGCGGCCAACGGGGCGCGTAGGGGAAAAGGATAGGTAAAAATACGGCCGCCCCATACATCAAAAGAAAGAAGAAAAGGTCGCGCCGCAACGTACGGCGGTCCGCACGGACTTCAGGCACGCGGCCGGCCCGGAGAGAAGCCACCCACGCGCTGACCCCTATCAGAAAGAAACCTATCGTTGCCAGCATGAACGGCGCCCCGAGGATCGCGCCAACGCCGATCTCCTTGGACGCACTGCCGTTGTGTGCGAAGATCGCCACCAAAGGCAGTATTGTTTCCGGCAGAGCCGTGCCCACCGCCGCCAGGATGCTCCCGACAACGGCCTGAGAGAAAGACAGGCGCCGCCCGACGATCTCGATCCCGTTGGTGAAACCCTCAGCCGCCAGCAGGATCATCCCCAGGCTCAGTAAAAGAAATAAAAGCGCGATCCCCATACCTCAAACCCCTCTCTATGTTCCCGCCAGCATCACCGCCGCCTCACCCACTTTGCGGCGGCGCAGCTTCCTGATCGTCACCACGATCCCGTCGGCCGCGATCGTGGTACCACCTTCAAAAGGCATTGCTTTATACCTGGCGCACCATTCCGTCAAGCGCATCCCGGCGGGCATCTCAGACGGCATTTCCCAGCGGATAGCCTGCGCCAGGGCGCCGAGCGTCACACCGCCACCCACGATCCAACCGCCGCCATAAGGATGAATATGCGCCGGAAAACGGTCAAACTCGTCCTCAATATCACCCACCAACTCTTCAATGATATCTTCCATCGTGATCATGCCGACAACACCGCGCTCTTTCTGAGCCACGAGCATGATGTGCAAGTTTTCCTGGATCATTTTTTCGAGGGCCGAAGCGATCGTCACATCTGATTCAAGCGAGGCGATCGGCCGTAATATCCCATTGATCGTCGGATCCGACGGATTAAGGCGCAGGGCCGCAATGATGTCCTTAAAATTCACATACCCAAAAATATCCTGCTGACCTGGCTCGGCGCCACACACCGGAAAACGGGTATGCATATCCATGTGCGCCCGGATGAGGGCGTCGTTCAGAGAACTTCCCACCGGGATCGTGCATATATCCGCCTTCAGTATCATGATCTCACGCACCCGCCGGGTCGATAACTGCGCCGCCGCCACCACGATCTTTTCTTCGCGCGCGCCAATAAGGCGCGATGTACGGGCAAGGGCCGCCGCGGCCTGAAGTTCATGCAAATGCGCATTGGCATCATCGTGTGCCGGCTTCCTGAAAAGCCTGCCGACCAGCGCCTTGACGACCATTTCAAAAAGGCGAACCACAGGTGACAAAGCGATAAAAAGGCCTTTCATGAAAGGCGACAGCATCAGGCACACACGTTCCCGGTCATTGAGTGCCGCCATCTTGGGTACAAGTTCAGCAAAAATAATCGTCACACTGCTTAACGGGATAACAATCAAGACCAGGGCCATCACATCCGCAACCGCCGACGAAAGCCCCCAATGGGCCGCCAGCCACGGCGCCACCTGATCTGATGCGCTCAGGCCGCCGGTCGCGGCGGCAACAGCACTGACCAGCGTCAAGCCCAGCTGAATGACCGCCAGGCTGGCTTCCATGTGATCTTTCATGAACGACGCTTCAGCCGCCCCCTTGAGATGGCGCAATTCCAGCAGATGCAGCCGCGGCCGCGACACAGATACCAGGGCCATCTCATAGGCCGCCAGGACACCGTTCAACGCCAGCATCATAAAAATTATTATAAACCCCAGAAGCATTGTCATAATTGCCGCTATTGTCCAACATCTGGGGCAGAAACGCAATAGAAAAGGGGTGGAAAAGGCTTGCCCTGCTTGCAGCACAGCGCAGGTTATGCTATGTTCACCATCATGCCCACAACTAAAGCCATATTAGCCACAACGCTGAACCAACGCTGCCCTCGCGGGCGAACAGCTGTTTTTGCTACCGGAGGCCTTGACTCAACCGCGCTTGCCTGCCTGATCAGGGCGTCACAGCCGCAGTTAATATTCGGTGCCGTGCAAGACAGTGGCCAGCATAACTACACCACCTCGGCCATCAACGCGTGCCAGAAGATCAGCACCCTGCTTGAGCTGAACCTGACCGTCGTTCCGATCACCGGCAAAGCTTGGCTGAAAAGCTTCCTTCACCTCGCCCAAACACTCAAGACCCCCATGACCGACACTGACCTGCCCGCCGCCGCCCTGCTTTTTCAAAAAGCCCGGGACCTCGGCCTTAACACCGCCCTGAGCGGCATGGGCAGCGACAACATATTCAACCTGCCCAAGAAACAGTTAACAACATTCATACGCTCCGAAGGCATCTCAAGCTTGAAGGTCCACGCTGACATCGCAAAACTTCATGACATCACCTTCGTGTGCCCTTTCCTCGAAAAGCCAATGTTGGATCACGCCCTGTCAACCCCACTAAAAGCGCGTCAGGGCAAGAAAGCCCTGCTGGCTATTTTCAAAGATCACCCGCCACTCCTTGAGCTTATGCGCAACCGAACGCCGGCGCATTCCATAATACCACTCAACTTTCTCCTCCCGCTCAAGGCCTTGCTGAAAAAGACCCCGCCAACATCCAACCCTGTGGAAATCTTTACACAAGCGGCAATGCTGGCCTGGCAACACTTTCACCCATCATCTGCGCACGCCCATCGACCAGATGCCTGAACTTTCCGGTCGACGTTCTTGGCATTTCTCCCCGATAAAGCTTGAACCGGGTCATGCCCGCCAACGCGCTTTGATCTCGAAGAAACAGTTGAACCTTCTGCCAGAGCCCTTCATTCTCAGATAATACATTCAACATGATCCGATCCTGATAGGTCACGGCATCTTTCTCAACCAGAAGAAAAAAATCCGGATGCCCCAGCGCTGCCTGAAAAAGCCCGACAATATCCCGGCAGGAATAAACTTCACCGTTGAGAAGAATGGAATCCGCCAACCGGCCCAACACCTTAAGAAACAAAATACCCTTCCGCCGAACCAGCTCCACCCTGTCGCCGAGCTCATAACGGATAAACGGCATGATGTCATTGTCCAAATCTGTCACCAGCAAAGCCCCGCGGCCAGTCCTGGCAATGCGCCCGTCGTCACCGCGCACTTCCAAATATAAGCCGCCATCAAAAACACGCATATACGCATCATCCGGTTTCTGCACAATGGCAAAACCCGAAAACTCCATGGCTCCATAATGATTGTAAATACGTACCCCCGACATGACCTCGATCTGTTCTTTAAAGAATGGATACAACGGCTCTCCGTTGACAATGCAGGCCCGCACACCATGCCCCTTGCCCAGTGCCCGGAACAAAGGATAAAGCTGGTTCGTATACGAATTGATCACCGTCGGACGCAAATGCCTGATCAGCGACACCGCTTCGGCAACCTTGTCTGGCCCCTGCAACTCGCCCAGCGGAATCACCCCAATGCCCGCAGACTTGAACGCCGCCTCCATCAAACGTCCGCCGCTATTGAGGCTATAGGAACAAAGGTTCAAACAAAGGTCTTGGGTTGTCAGACCGATGCTTTGATAGATCATAGCCAGCCGCCGCAGATGCGCGGCATGGCTTTTCCTCGAATGCGCGATCAACAGCCGCGCGGCAGAACTGCCCGACGTCGCCGTAATATTAAAAGCCCCTTTCAACGCATGGGCCTGCACAAAAGCAACCATGTCGTCCCGGCGAGAGACAGGAATATCCTGAAAGCTTTCTATTCTTTTCAAAGGCAGCCCGAGCGCCTTGTACCGTGCATCCAGCCGGCGAAACTTCCGCAGCAAAACATTCACCTTGTTCAACACACCCTTATCACGTGCGGTCACGGGCACCCTCCATTCCTCTGATCAAGACCAAGACCGTATCAAGGACCGGCGTCCTAACACCCTGCCGCCGGGCTTCAGCGGTAAGGGCTCCTGTCAAATATTCTATCTCAGACGGCTGCCCCTGCAGAAAATCGGCAGCCATGGATCCCGTGTGCAATAACGGCCCGTATTTACCTGAGCGTATCCCGTTAACAATAGACACAGGATCAAACGCCAACCTGATGCGGCAGGCCCGCGCCACAGCCTTTCCCTCGGCAATGGCGGCAACCACCAGGTCATAGACATCCTTGTCCTGATGGATAGACATATAATCCCGCCCAAGAATGATCGGCAGCGGATTCATGATCGCGCTGAAGATCAGTTTCGCCCAGACCGCTCCCCGGGGATCCACCGTAACCGCAACATCAAGACCCGCCGGCTTAAAAAGCCGGCCGAACCACTGCGCCCCCTCCGGATGCCCCCCGATCCACAGACGCCCCTTGAAAAATATCTCAACCGCCCCATCGCCCCGGCGCCCAACGGCCATGGTTGTCACCGCGCGGCACATTTCCACGCCGGGAAAGATATCCCTAAACGATTCCAGGCTGAACACCCCATTCTGCAGGAAGAGCACCCGCCGCACATCACCATCCTTTGCCACCGCCGCACACGCGGCCGGCAGATCCGCACACTTGACCGTAAATATCACCGCATCAAATGGACACCCCCTGTAAGCGCTCATCCGCGCTTCAATGCGCACGCGCCGCGTCCATCGCCGGCGGCCGTCAACGCAGACGATCCCCTGGCGGGTAAGCGCACGCACCTGTCCGTCATCTGTATCACAACAGGCAACCTCATGCCTTGCCGCAAGCTTAACCGCAAGAGCCGAACCGAGGCATCCAGAACCCACGACAAGAATCTTATTTCGAACAAACGCCATCTGCTTCTCCTAAAATGTCAGCCCCTGTCAATAGCACCCACATTCTATACCATCGGGCAAATAGTCTTGCAAAATTAACCACGCTTATCCTTTGTTGTGTTAATATTTTTTCATGATCAAGAAAATAAAAATCCTTATTCACTATACCCATAAAGAAACCCTCGGGCACACAACCCGTATTATCGCCATCGTCAACGCCCTCATAGAAAAGTATGGCCATACGGTCAGCCTGCACGTCCTGCAGGGCGGCATTCCGCAGTCCTATGTTGATTTTCCACCCGCAGCCCATATTATAAACATTCCGCACCCCTTTGACTCACGTGCCAGCTTCAAAGGGATCAACGGCACACGCCACCATGCCATCCGTGCCAAATTCGTCCTCGATCAGGCACGAATAATCCTGCCGGATATTTTCATCACAGAATTCTTCCCGCTCGGACGCATGGATTATATGCCTGAACTATTACCAACGCTAAAATATCTGTCTCAAAGAAAAACACGTATTTATGCCAGCGTGGGCTATCCCTATTTTCAAAACCTTGCCGCCATCCATGAAAAAGATTTCAGCACCCTGTTCAATAATATCATCAAGCTTTACGACAATATCCTGATCCACACACCGCCAGAACTGGAAAACAAATCATTCGCGAAACTCTTCGCTTCACAAAACCTGAAAAAAGAATACCAAAGCTTCTTTGCTTCGATCAAAAGCAAGACCATTTACACGGGGTATGTTGTGCCCTCAAGGACGGCGGTGCCTTTTTCAATACCGCCCACCACAATCAGCCAACGGCAACACACCATTATTGTCAGCCGGGGCAGCGGCACGGTGTACCCTAAAATCATCGTTAATGCCATTCAGACCCAAGCCATCCTGGGTGACCGCTACCGCTTCATCATTGCCTGCGGCCCAGCATCTTCCTCTAAGGAAAAAGAGCTCTTCACCTCTTTCCAAAAGAAATATAATACAGGTCATGTCTTTCTATTCGACCATATCCCACGGCTGGATACTCTCTTTCAAGACTGTGCTGTCTCCATCAGCCTGTGCGGCTACAACACCTCGGTTCAACTCATGCAGGCCGGCGCACGCACCATCATCATCCCCTATCAACGCCATCACACCCAAAAGACAACTAACGATCAATTGGCCCGCGCGCATCTGATGCAACGTCATTTCCAAAGCACGGTTATCTCCTACCTGAAGCTAACGCCCAAAACCTTGGCAAAGGCTATTCAAGAAAAATGCCAACACCCCCGCCCGGCTCCGGCTCCAGCTGAATGGTTTTGCGGTAATGCAACAACAGCGGACATCTTGATGCAAGCCGTAAAATAAAGGGATGGTGTTGTCAAGCACGGGGGATATGCTTCGGACTCTTCTGTAAGAATATGAATTCATTCATTTGATTTCTTTCCATAAGACCATGGCACATCATAAACTGCCGCACAATTGTCTTGGGCAATTAAACGTAATGGTAAATTATTCTTCAAACTTCTTACAGCCTCAACATCTTCTTCATACATAACATCTCCATAGAAACTATAGATCGTTGCATTGATTATGTTAAATAATTCTCGAAGAACTTTTTAGTCAATTCAGGCCTTTTCTGCATACTTCTCAGCGCTCCAACAACCAACCGCCCAAGTTGTTTTTTATCCTGCGCCTGATGATTCTTTAGAC
>CAIOPG010000020.1 GCA_903860135.1 Candidatus Omnitrophota bacterium
CGCGCCCCTGCGCCAGCTGTTCCATTCGCTGATCCTCGCGGGGTGGTACAAGGGGGCGTTAAAGGACAGCCTGTTGAACCAAGTCTATGCAGGCACCAACAAGGTGGACGGGATCGACATTGCCGAGAAGAACGCCAAGGAAAAGGTATACAGTCAGTACCTGCAGGCCTATCAGAAAGGCGTGTATAACTATGTGAAAGAAGAATTCGACCGCACAACCCAGGAAACCTTACCGCGCAAGTATTTTTCGGGGGGGCTTGATGCGGCGCAAATGATGCATCCGAAGTTCGCACGGCGCGATTCTTTTCCGATTTCTTCGAGAAGCGTTCACAATAGACAATATAGGCTGGTACCACAGTCCCGACATTTGCCGTATGCGTCTGTACGATTAACAAGGGAGCTTGTCAGGAATCATCTCAGGACTGTTGTCAGGGTGAAGGTCTTGGCCGCGGATGTTAGAAACGGCCGGTTGGATCGAGAACATTTGCAAGCATTGATGAACATGATTGATCAGAAATTTGGCATTTCAATCACTCTATTAAGGCAAGACAAGATTAGTGATCAAGCAACGCCGTTGGAAAAGGCGATTATGGGATTGAGATTGTTAATTGTTGATGAGTTAAGCGCAGACCGCCTAGCGACCTTGGCCAAGGTGCGAAGGCTAACGGCAATTGTTAATCAAGGTATGGATTTATCAGATTTGAATAAATTGAAGGGAGAAATCTTTCAGAAGATTGGCTTTCCGATAGATGGCAATATTAATGATTCTGGGAAGGATCCATTGACTGTTGAAATATTGAAATTGCAGGCATTGGTTCATGAGAAGCTGGATCATGATATCTTAAAGGACGTGACGGCTATTCAAGTTGTTATGCATAATGTTGAGAGTGCTGTCATAGGAAACAAGTGGGAATTGAAATTCATATTGACTAAGATTGAGAATAAGTTGTTGGGTCAGGAGGGCTCCAATACACCCGAGCATATGTCAGCAACAACGGATCCTTTGGTTAAGGCATTAATAGCATTAAGAGTGGTGGTTAAGCAAAAGGTGGATGCTCCGGCAACGGAAGTCCCAAGAAAGACCACGGGTGGTATTGACCTGGGCCAGGGGGATTATCTTAAGGTGGTGGGCACAGACGCGGCGGGGATGCCGCAATTTGATCCGGCCCAGCTGATGCAGTTGCAGAAAGACCTGCGCGGCTTCGTGCCGGTGCCTGTAGGCGGGCCTCAGCCGGTAACCCTGTGGCCGCGTGGGGACGCGGCAAAGCCCACCCAGGGCCCGTTATTTTGATAGAGAAGCATCTGGCATAAGAGGAGGGCAGGTATGGACGTAAGGCAAGGGGTATGTAGGGTTGTTGCGGGTGTGCTGAGCCTGGCTTTGATCCTGCCGGATGTGCGCGTTGCGGCGCAGGGGGTGAGTTTGCCGGTGCCGGGGACGCGGTTGGCGTTAAGCCCTGCCTTTGAGCCGCCTCTGCTGAAGGGTATCAAGGTTTATCGTGAGGCACCGTTTAAGTTTGATTTTATCCTCGATGAAGGCGATGGGGCGGGCTCAAGTGATTCTTTGCGCCTGATCAAATATTTTCTGGCATCGCTTACGATTCCTGAACAAGACCTTTGGGTCAACTTATCCCCGTATGAAAAAGACCGTATTATCCCGGAAGCCTTTGGTCAGACCGAGATGGGCCGCGACCTATTGGCGCAGGATTATATCCTCAAGCAGATCACCGCTTCGGTGATTGATCCAGAGACCAAGGTGGGTAAGGAATTCTGGGATAAGGTTTATGCGGCATCATTCCAACGCTACGGCACCACGGATATTCCTGTTGATACCTTCAACAAAGTCTGGATCACCCCTGCCAAAGTATCCGTCTACGAAAACAAGGACGCCGCCGTCGTCGTAGATTCCACATTAAAAGTCATGCTCGAATCCGACTACAAGGCCACTATAGAAAATGAAGAATTCGCACGTAGGGGCGGGTCCGTGACCCGCCCTTTTTGGCAGGATACCCCAACATCCCAGGGAACCGACCGTTTGTCATCCGACATCGCCAAGAACGTCCTCCGCGAGATCATCATCCCTATCCTCGAGAAAGAAGTCAACGAAGGCAAGAATTTCACCATCCTCCGCCAAGTCTATCACTCCTTGATCCTTGCCACATGGTACAAGCGCAAAGTCAAGGCGAGCCTCATGGGGCAGCTGTACCTCGATCAAAAGAAGATCCTGGGCATTGATATTAGTGACAAGAATGAGAAAAAAAAGATTTGGGGGCGCTACGTCGAGGCGTTTAAAAAAGGCACGTATAATTTCATTAAAGAAGAATACGACCCTGTGGCACGCGAAACTATTCCGCGGAAGTATTTTTCGGGCGGGGCTCTTTTGGTTCTTCCTGAGTTTAATAGTGTAGAGAAGCCACGGAAGTCTTTTAGAAATTCGAGTTTAGTTCAATTTCAAGGTGAGCCTGAAGTGAGTAATGCACAAATTTCACAGAAAGATGATTCATCAAAGATTGAGAAAGTCAAAGCGCTTTATCTTGATTACCCGTCGGAAACACCTAGTCAGAATGATGCCCATTGGACGGAGGCTGCGAAGTCATTTGCTGAAAAGAAAAAAGGGGATCCTGTGCCGGTTGATTTTTATAAGGCAGTGTTAGATCAACTTCCACCTGAAAGTCAGATCCTTGATGTCGCCACAGGTGAGGGATCATTCTTGTCTTATGTGAATATATTCTTTAAGAATTTCTTTGGATTTGATATATCTGCAGGCGTGTTGGAGAGGGCGCGTGAGGTTAACAAGATACCTCAAGAAAAGTTACAGCAGGGTAATATTAAAGACGTTGATCTGGGTAAAGATAAATGGGATGTCATTATGGCGAGTGATGTGTTGCTGTATTTGTCACCTGAAGAATTAGCCAAGGTCATGCAAAAATTTCATGACGCATTAACCCAAGATGGTAAGTTGGCGATCCGCTGGAATGCCGGGGATAACACATATATAGCCAAACAAGACGGCCGAGGGGCTGTATATGTGAACGAGCACTTTCTTGAATCGTTATTACAATTATTTGATCTTGAAGTTGCATCCATCGAGAAGAAACCTGTTGAGATCTACGCGGCAGAAACAAAGCAAAAGAGCAGAGAAAAGATATATATGGATTACTGGTATGTGATTGCTAAGAAGAAGGGTGTTGAGAAGAAAGAGTATCCTGTTGCCCATACGGTGGCTTCTCTTGAAGGACCGAATTACGCGGCCATTCATAGTTATACAATCGATCCTGATGTGGTGAAAATTAAAATCATTACGCAGTCGGATGTTGTTTCAAGGGATTTCATTGAAAGACCTGTTGAGCCGGATAAACTGGATGGGTTAGGAAAAACAATTGATCAAGTGGTAGGCAGCAGTTCAGATAAAGATTCGATTTTATTGGCGTTTAATGGTGTTCAGGGTAATTTTTGGACAGCAGATAGCGGGGTTATTGTTGATGGCCGTTTGATCAGTAAGCCTGCGGGGGTTAGGGCGATCTTTCAAAATGATGAATATGTTCCTTTGAATGGAGACTATTGGGTATTTTCTTTAGATCAGGATACTTCGGGGATTTATAAAGTCACGATTGTCGATGGAAATCTTCCGGCCGATTTTCATGTGCGCAATGGCTTATTGGGTCCGCCTTTAATGCAGGATGGTAAGAGCATGATTGACCAAGTCCAATTCAATCAACGGCCTGAGTCGGCGGGAAATCATGTTAACTGGCCGAGGGATCAGCGGATGTCGATGTCGGCTATTGGTTATACTAAAGAGGGGAAACTTGTTTATCTTGCGCTTGTAGGTAATCCCAATGATGCGACACGCCAGGGGCCACAGATCGATGATCTTGTCTCTGAGCTAAAAAAGCAAGATGTTGTTAATGCGTTATTGTTGGGTAGCAGCATGGATGTTCAGACATATTACAAAGATAAGAATGGTGTGGAAATAAAAGTTAATGCGCCAGGTAGGGAAGGGTCTGCAACTGCTAAAAACTTCCCTGATGGTCGTCCATTGGGGAGTTTGGTTGTTGTTACAGATAATGCTTTTGATGGTCGCGTTAAGGATCCTAAGAACTTACATGGTGGTATCAACCTTAATCCCCAGGCCATGGGGATGGATATTGCCAAGGACGGCAATGGCGTTGAGCTGGCGTTTGATCCTGCTATGGCGGCACAGTTCAAGCAGGGCGATTTTGCCGGGGTGGTGCCGGTGATCCTGAGTATTACATCCGTCAAAGACCCGTTGGCGGCGCTGGGGTTGAGTCCGTCGACGCCGTAACGCATGGTTTATTAATTACTACGGCTACGGCTTGATCTTTTCGGTAAGGGCTTTGATCTTGGGATTTTCGGAGAGGCGTTTGAGGCGGGGGTCGGATTGCAGGGCGGCGGTGTTGCCTGACTGGATGGCGGCAAGCAGTGCCGGGTCACTGATAATGGCCATGATCTCCGGATCCTGCATGAGTGACTGGATGTTACTCATGAGGGCGGGATCGCTTATTATTTTGTTCTGGATGGCCTGAAATTCGGGTGTGGACTTGATGTCGGCCGGCATGGTTGCTTGAGGCGCAGGCGTATTGGATGCTGCCGCGGCAGGTTGTTCGGCGGCTGATGCTGTTGTGATCGATACAATATCCTCTGGCGCGACACGGATATTGCCCATGGAAGCACTCTGCACTTCGTAGTAGCCGTTGCGGATGCCCGTGAGTTCACCTCTGACGTGAGAGCCATCTTTGAGGGTGATGACTTTGCCGTCAGCGGCCAAGGCGCCGGAGATGAGGGCGCAGAGAACAGGGAGTGAAAGGAGTATTTTTTTCATATAATAAAGCTTAGCATATTCTGTAAATTTTGTCTTCTGACAGTGATAAAAAAATAAAGTTGCATGAAGTCATCGACTTCACTATAATGCGCGTCTCATCTTAAGCCCTCGGTGCCGGTCGGCACGTTTGTGGCGTTAGAGGATAGTTAAAAGGAGAAGTGGGAATTATGGGTAAGGTCAAACCGGAGAATGAGTGGAAGTTCAAGTGCGCCAGCAGTGGCAAGGCGATCAAGCGCCGCAAGCGTTATTACCGTAACGGCAAATATTTTCTCAACAAGGCTTCCTGGCAGGCGTTTGTGACGAAGCAAAAAGAAACTGCCGCCGCAGCTGCCGCAGCTGCCGCCGAGGCGAAAGCGTAGTATTCACGTTGTCTGTTCTTTGAACAAGAAATGAATTATGGGGCCGTAGCTCAGTTTGGGAGAGCGCCTGCATGGCATGCAGGAGGTCGTGGGTTCGACCCCCATCGGCTCCACTTTATTTTGTGACATTATTGCTGGAGTGGCGGATCACCTGTCTTCCTCTGTTCTTTTCAGAAAAGACAGGGCACCCGACACACCAGTTACCTTGCACAGTATTTTGTTACATTATTGCTGGAGTGGCGGATCACCTGTCTTCCTCTGTTCTTTTCAGAAAAGACAGGGCACCCGACACACCAGTTACCTTGCACAGTATTTTGTTACATTATTGCTGGAGTGGCGGAATGGTATACGCGTCGGTCTCAAAAACCGATGTTCGCAAGGGCGTGTGGGTTCAAGTCCCACCTCCAGCATTTTTCTTTCCTACATCGTTAACCAGATTTCTGCAAATGGTTGACAATTCTTTTTCCCTTCAGTAAAATCAGATCCATGCAAACCAGTATCCTGCGTTCCCTTAAAGGACATGACGGTTATCTCTCGGGTGAGGAGATCAGCCGGGCGCTTAATATCAGCCGTGCGGCCATATGGAAATATATGGATCAGCTGCGCGCGCTAGGGTATGAGATCGAGGCGTTCCCGCACCGGGGGTATCGGCTGATGGCGGTGCCGGACAAGCTTTTGCCTGTGGAAGTCCAGGACGGGTTAAAGGCGCGCAAGTTTGGCGGCGTGGTGCATCATTTTGATACGACGGGTTCGACCATGGATGAGGCGTTTCGGTTCGCGCTCGACGGGGCGCCCGAAGGCACGGTGGTCATTGCCGAGTCTCAGTCCAAAGGGCGCGGACGCCTGGGGCGGAACTGGTCGTCGCCCAAGGGCAAGGGGATCTATTTTTCTCTGATATTGCGCCCGGGGCTACCGCCGGCGCAGGCGTCGATGCTGACGCTTTTGGCGGCCGTGGCTTTGTGTGAGGCTGTCGAGGCGGTTGTGCCGGCTGTTGTGCCGCGCATCAAATGGCCGAATGACATCCTGGTTGCGGGCAAGAAATTGTGCGGCATCCTTACGGAATTGCGCGCGGAAACTGACCGGGTGCAGTTTGTCGTCGTTGGTATTGGCATTAATGTGAATAACACCGCGCCGCAGTTATTGCCCGAGGCGACATCGCTGAAGGCCGCAACAGGGATGTCGTGCCCGCGTGTGCTTTTGTTGCAGGCGGTATTAGCGGCTTTTGAAAAAAGATATGCGGCGTTCCTGCGCCTGGGTCCTGCCGAAGTTTTAGCCGAATGGAAGGCGCGTTCGGCCACCCTAGGGTGCCGGGTGCGTTTTGTGGAACGGGGTATTTCTTTTGTGGGCATCGCCGAGGCGTTGGCAGATGATGGCGGGCTGATGGTGCGTCTTTCTGACGGGACGGTCATCAAGCGCATTGCGGGGGATGTGCTGTTATGAAAGCTTTCCTGCGTGAGGCGCTTGAAGCCGTTGAGGCGGCTGGATTGCGGCGTGCATTGCATCCGCTGACCTCACCGCAGGGGCGGGAGATCGTGATCGATGGGGCGAAAGTCCTGAATTTTTGTTCGAATGATTATTTGGCGTTGGCCGGTGATCCACGCCTGGCAGAGGCAGCTGCCGGGGCGGCGCAAGGTTACGGTTTCGGGGCCGGGGCGGCGCGCCTGGTGTGCGGGAATGCCGGGGAGCATGAGGCGCTTGAACGTGAACTGGCCCAGGTCAAGCATACGGAAGCGGCGTTGCTTTTTAATTGCGGGTATATGGCCAATACCGGGATCATTCCGTCGTTGGTTGGGCGTGGCGATGCGATCTTTGCGGATAAATTGAATCATGCGTCGTTGGTCGACGGGGCTGTCCTGAGCCGGGCGGATTTTTATCGCTACCCTCACGGGCGGATGGATGTCCTTGAGGCTATGCTTAAAAAGACTGGCGATGTCCGCCGGAAGCTGATCGTGACCGATACGGTTTTCAGCATGGACGGGGATGTTGCGCCGCTGGCAGAGCTTGTGGTTCTCGCCCGCAAATATGAGGCGTGGCTGATGGTCGATGAGGCGCACGCTTTCGGTGTCCTTGGCCCGACGGGCGGAGGCCTTGTTGAAGCCACAGGCACCGGCGATAGGGTGGCTGTGCAGATGGGGACATTGTCGAAGGCGGCAGGGAGTTACGGCGCGTATGTTGCCGGATCGCGTGATCTCAGGGATTTTCTGATCAATACAGCCCGTAGTTTTATTTATACGACGGGCTTGCCGCCGGCGGTGTCAGCGGCGTCGCGCATGGCGCTGAAGCTCATGGCGCATGAGCCCTGGCGGCGCACGGTGTTATTGGAGAATGCCCGCAAGATGCGTACGGCGTTGCAGGGGGCGGGGTTTGACACCCTGGCAAGTTCTACGCCCATCATTCCGGTCATGGTGGGCGATGCCTGTCGTGCCAAGGATATATCCTGCAAGCTTTTGTTGCGCGGGATCTTTGCGGCCGCGATCCGCCCGCCGACGGTGCCGGTGGCTACGGCACGTTTGCGCATCACCGTAACAGCGGCACATACGGATGCGGATATCGCGCGGTGCGTGGAGGCGCTCAAAGATGTGTCCTGACACCCCAACGGCCTATGTGTTCATCCACGGTTTTGGCGGGTACGGAGCGTTGTGGCGTGCGCAGAAAGATTATTTTGCGCGCCTCGGGCGCGTTCATCTGGTTGACCTGCCCGGGCACGGGGCTGCGCCGTGGAACGGCGAAAGGCTGGCGGATATGGCACTGGAGGTTGGCGAGACGCTCGACGCGCTGGATATCCGCAAGGCCGTATTTGTAGCGAGTTCTTTCGGTGGGCTTGTGGCGCTTGCTTTGTTCCAGGTGCGTCCTGAATTATTTAGGTCCATGACGCTGGCAGGTGCGGTGCCCTGTTTCACCGCCGGTGAGAAGACATCTTGTGGCCTTAGTGTCGAACGTATCCGCACGTTGCGTGCCCAGCTGGAGGGGGATGCACCTGTGATCCTCGAGATGTTTTTCCGTTCTCTTTTTACGCGGCAGGAACGGGAAAGCCTGGCGTATGCGACGGGCAAGCTTTGGCATAAGGCGATGCCTGTTCCGGCGAAAGCAACACTTCAGGCGTATCTCGATATTCTGGCAGAGGCTGATTTGCGGGATATTTTGGCGCGGATGACGGTGCCGGTGCAGTTGATCCGGGGGGCGGAGGATTATATTTGCCCGAAGCCGCTGGTGGAGGCTGTTAAAGATATTTGTCCGTCGGTGCAGATCGATGTGATGGCCGGGTGTGGGCATCTGCCATTTTTATCGCGGCCAGACGAGTTTAATGCCCTTGTTGCGGAGTTCCATGGCTTATGATAGATGATGACCGCCGGATGATCCGGCAGCGTTTTTCAGCGGCGGCCCTGCGGTATGCGGAGCTGGCGGACATTCAGGCGGCCATTGCGCGCGGGTTGACGCAAAAGCTGGATGTGCGCGGTGCTTGCGTGCTCGATGTGGGGGCAGGCAATGGCGCGGTTGCCGAAGACCTGCTGAGGGCGGGCGGGCGGGTGGTGGCGCTCGATGTGGCGCGGGGCATGATCGACGCTGGGAGATTACGGTTGCCGCAGGCCGCCTGGATCCAGGCTGATGCCTGTGCCTTGCCGTTGCGCTCCGGATGCCTTGATGTTGTGGCATCCGCGTCGGCTTATCAGTGGGTCCACGATCTGCCGTGTGCTTTTAGCGAGGCCCGGCGCGTGCTTAAACCGGGTGGTATCCTTTCGGCGGTCATGTTCTCCCGGGGGACATTGATGGAATTCTTCCAAAGCCTTGAGCGGGCGGCGGCTGTGTTGGAGAAACCGTTGCCTTTCTTAAGGTATCTGCCGGCGGAGGCAGAGGTTCGCGCGGCGATGATGTCAGCCGGTTTTAAGGCTTTTAAGTTATCGACAGAAAAGCGTACGACTGCTTTTTCCACGGTAACGGCACTCCTGGGCTGGCTCAAGGGCATCGGGGCCAACAGCCTGGCGCGGCAATTTTACTGGGGCAAGGGCCTTTTGGCTTTAACCGAGAAAGAATACAGGGCAAGGTTTGCGCAGGGAGATAAACTGCGCGCGACGTTTGACCTGGTGTGGATCGAGGCTACGGCATGAAGACCTTCTTTATCACGGGCACAGATACCGGCGTCGGGAAAACTTACACAACGCTGGCCTTGGGCGCGCTCTTGCGTGAAGCCGGGCTTGATGCGGGGGTGTTCAAGCCGGTGCAGTCGGGGGTCGGTGATGCCGAGTTTCTAAAAGACCGTTTGGGCCTTGCGGATAACCTGCGTGAGATCAACCCGTATTGTGCCAAAGAGCCATTGTCGCCGCACATTGCTTTTCCCCGGGCAGGGATCAAGCTTGTTCCGGCAAAGATCATCGCCGCTTTCGATAAGGTTGCCGCGCGCCATGAGATCATGCTGGTCGAAGGCGCGGGGGGGCTTCTGGTTCCGCTGGTCAAGGGTTACGGCATGGCGGATCTTGCCCGTGATCTGGGGGGGCGGCTTGTTATTGTGGCGCGGCTGGGGCTGGGGACGATCAATCACACCTTGCTGACCGTGCGCGAGGCCCGGCGCCAGGGCTTGACTGTGGCCGGGATCATCTTTTGTGATACGACCGGCGGGCGCAAGGGGATCGCGGAACAGACCAATCCTCAGGCAGTCCAAGAGCTTGCGGATGTCCCGGTGCTGGGGACGATCCCGTTCCTGAAGCAAACAGATATGGCCCGTGTGGCGCGCTGTTGCCGTGGGCAGATCGATCTGAAGGTCTTGCTGGCAGAGCCACCACCGGATACGGCACGGTTGCTGGCGCTCGACAAGCAATATGTGTGGCATCCATTCACGCAGATGCAGGATTGGCTGGCGGATGTTCCCGGGAAGCCGCTGGTGATCGATCGCGGTGCAGGCTCCTATTTGATTGATAGCGATGGTAAGCGTTACCTCGACGGGTCCTCTAGCTTGTGGGTTACGGTGCACGGGCATCGTCACCCTGTTCTCGATGAAGCGTTGCAACGGCAGGCTGACAAGATCGCGCATTCGACGATGCTGGGCCTGGCCAATCGCCCGGCGGTGGAGCTTGCGGCCAAGCTTGTCGGCATCGCGCCGCAAGGTCTTGAAAAGGTTTTTTATTCTGACAATGGCTCGACGTCGGTTGAGATCGCGCTCAAGATGGCGTACCAGTATTGGCAGAACACCGGGCAGAAGAAGAAAACAGCCCTGGTCCATCTGGCGAACTCTTATCATGGCGACACGCTCGGCAGTGTGAGTGTGGGTGGCATTGATCTTTTCCATCAGGTTTACCGTAAACTTGTATTCAAGACCATCGAGTTGGATATGCCTGATTGTTACCGCGCTCCGGCGGGGAAGCAGTATCCGGACCATGCCTTTGAGGCGGTCGCGCGTTTTGAGGAGCTGTTAAAGAAAAAGCATGCGGAGATCGCGGCGCTGGTGGTCGAGCCGATCGTTCAGGGGGCGGCGGGCATGATCATGTGGCCGGCGGGCGTGCTCAGGTGTTTTGAACAGCTTTGCCGCAAGTATGATGTTTTTCTGATCGCCGATGAGGTGGCGACGGGGTTCGGCCGCACAGGCACGATGTTCGCCTGTGAACAGGAGGCGGTGCATCCGGATTTCCTATGTGTCGCCAAGGGTATTACCGGTGGGTATTTGCCGTTGGCCGCAACCTTGACGACGCGGCGTGTATTTGACGGTTTTCTTTTTTCATACCAAGAGATGAAAACTTTTTTTCACGGTCATACGTATACAGGCAATCCCCTGGCGTGCGCGGTGGCAATCGCCAATATTGATCTTTTCAAGCAAGCACGCGTCCTTGAGAAACTTCAGCCGAAGATCGCGTTTTTGTCGCGGCGGCTTGAATGCCTCAAGGCGTATCCTTGCGTCGGCGATATCCGTCAGCGCGGGTTTATGGTCGGGGTTGAGTTGGTCGTTGACCGGCAGAAGAAAACGCCTTTCCCGTGGCAGGAACGTATCGGAGCGCGGGTCTGTGAGGCTGCCCGTCAATACGGCGTGCTGTTGCGGCCTTTGGGGAATGTGATTGTTTTGATGCCGCCGTTATCGATGACCTGCGCCGAGTTGGCCACGATGGTCGGCGCCGTCGAGAAAGCGATTGACCATGTGGTGGGGCAGACAACATGAAGAAAGTCATGGTGGCTATGTCCGGCGGGGTGGATTCATCGGTGGCCGCGGCCCTCTTGCAGGAACAGGGGTTTGATGTCGCCGGGGTTACCATGTGCTTTGAACTGCCTCCGTCGGGAGATGAGCGGCGCCCGAGTTGCTGTGGGCTTGCGTCCATTGAAGATGCCCGCCGGGTTTGCCGGGCGCTGGGGATCGCGCACCATGTCCTGAATTACGGGGATGTGATGGAAGCGCTGGTTATCAGGGATTTTGCCCGTGAATATGGCCTTGGCCGCACACCCAATCCTTGCGTGCGCTGCAATACGCACCTCAAGTTCGACCGGCTTTTCCGGGATGCCGTGGCACTGGGGGCGACCCATCTGGCGACGGGGCATTATGTGCAAAATAGCTGTAACCCTGCCACCGGCACCTATGAATTGCGCAAGGCGGTTGATACCCGTAAAGATCAGTCGTATTTTCTGTATGGCACGCCGTTGGATCGCCTTGAACGCCTGATGTTTCCACTCGGCGGGTACACCAAGGATGAGGTGCGCGGCTTGGCGCGGCGCTTTGATTTGCCAGTAGCCGCGAAGAAGGAGAGCCAGGATATTTGTTTTGTGCCCGACGGGAAGTATCAGGAGTTTCTGGTGGCGCGGGGTCAGGCGGCGGGTGGCCCCGGTGATTTCATCGACCATACGGGGCGGGTCGTGGGGGTGCATCAGGGGGTGTGGCGCTATACGATCGGCCAGCGCGAAGGGCTTGGGATCGCCCTGGGGTATCCGGCGTATGTGAACCGCATTGACCCTGCGGCGAACAAGGTTTATGTCGGCCCGCAGGAGTTCTTATTGAGCCGGGGACTAGAAGCGTCGGGGTTGAACAGGCTTTCCGGTAATTTTTTCCAAGAAACCATCGAAGCCTCGGTGAAGATAAGGTATAATCAAACCGATATTCCTGCCCGGGTGGAATTGGCAGGGCAGGATCGTATGATTGTCTGGTTTAAGGAGCCGCAGAAAGCCGTGGCCCCCGGACAGTCGGTGGTCTTTTATAATGGGGATCTAGTGTTGGGCGGCGCGGTGATTGACAAGGCTTTCTGAATTGTTAAAACTTAGGGAGGGGACATGAGGACATTAATTATTATCCTGGGCGCGTTATTGGTGTGCGCCGGGATGGCGCAGGCCAAAACGGCGTCGATGCCAGACGGAGTTTACCGGACATATTATCCCGGCGGACTGATTCAGAAGGAAGAGGGGTACAAGAATACCGTCCTTGAGGGGACGGTCAAGGAGTATTACGAGAACGGCAAGCTGAAGTCTGTGGCCAATTACATTAGCGGCTTGCGGACAGGGGCAGCCATGACATATTACGAGAGCGGGGTCAGCAAGACATCGGGTGTTTACAAAGACAATGAACTGCAGGGCATTGCGAAGAATTACGACAAGGACGGGCTCTTGTCCAGCGAAGAAACGTATGAAGCCGGCGTCCTCAATGGGCCGATGGCGCAGTATTATCCTTCGGGCGCGGTCAAGAAACAGCTGTCTTACAGAAATGCTGTCCTCGACGGGCCAGGCTTGGAATATGATGAGAGCGGTAAACTTGTCGCGCAGGAGTTCTATCGCGATGGTGTCAGGGAAAGCCGTTCGACCTATGCCACTGCGGATCTGACGACCAAAAAGCAGGTTCCCGGGGCGCTTGCGCCCGGCAAGATGGATGCGACCAAAGCACCTGTGGTGAAAGCTCCCGAGGCCAAGACAGCAGCGGTCAAGGATGCGGCAGCCAAGCCTGCTTCAACCCCCACAACTGAAACAAAGAAGTAAGGGAACTACATCATTATGGGTATTACACTTAATACTAAGTATTTGAAGGATTTTGTCACTGAAGCTGAATTGAATGCCCTGGCTCCGGCGGTGCGACGGGCGCATCAGGACCTGCACCAGAAGACCGGCGCGGGCAATGAGTTTTTGGGCTGGGTTGATCTGCCGTCGAAAACACCGGACTCCCTGGTCGCTGAACTGACGGCACTGGCCAAAGAAGTGCGCGGGCATTCCCGGGCGATCATTTCCATCGGTATCGGCGGGTCGTATCTGGGGATCCGTTCGACGCTTGAGTTCTTGGGCGGTGCGCCGGCTTTGCCGGTGTATTATGCCGGGCACAACATGTCCACACAGGATATGGCCCGCCTCGTGAAGCTTATTGCCGCCGAGGATGTCACGGTGGTGGCGATCTCAAAATCGGGGGCTACAACGGAACCGGCCCTGGCCTTGCGCATCATTGATGAAGCCATGCGCCGCAAGTATAACGACGCCGAGATGAAGAAGCGCGTCATTTGTGTGACTGACGAGAAGAAAGGTGCCTTGCGCCAGCTGGCCGACAAGTCGGGGTATCGTTCCTATGTTATCCCTGATGATGTGGGCGGGCGTTTTTCGGTGCTGACACCGGTGGGGCTTGTGCCGCTGGCGTTGGCAGGGGTGGATATCCGGGCTTTTGTCGACGGGTTTCGCGCGGGTGAGAAAGAATATGCCTGTGAAGATCTCGCGGCCAATACCTGTTACCGTTATGCCGCCTTGCGCAATGTCCTTTACCGCCAGGGCAAGGTCATCGAGATGATGGCGTCTTTTTATCCGAATGTGCAGTATGTCGCCGAGTGGTGGAAACAGCTCTACGGCGAGAGCGAAGGCAAGGGCGGCAAGGGGATATTCCCGGCGTCAACCATCTTGTCAACGGACCTGCATTCCATGGGACAGCTCATGCAGGACGGGATGCGCAATATTTTCGAGACGTTCATCATGATCGACAAGGCCGAGGACAGCATTATTGTTCCGGCGCAGGCTGAAGATACCGACAAGTTCAACTGTGTGGCGGGCAAAGACCTGGACTGGGTCAACAAGCAGGCCTATCATGCCACTGCCGATGCCCATTACGAGGGCGGCGTGCCGAACATGCTCCTGACCCTTGACCGGGCGGATGCGTTCCATATTGGTCAGTTATATTATTTCTTTGAGAAGGGCGTTGGCGTTTCCGGGTATATCCTGGGCGTTAATCCGTTCGATCAGCCCGGGGTTGAGGCGTACAAAAAGAAAATGTTCGCGTTGTTGGGGAAAAAATAAACGGTTAATAGGGCGGGTTTAGAACCCGCCCCTACGTCGCATGGGTTCATCGGATACCCAGATGTTGGGATTATGAAATTTATTGCGGATCTGCATATTCATTCCCGGTATTCGCGCGCGACATCGCCTGAGCTAACGCTCGAGAACTTGTGGCGCTGGGGGCAGTTTAAAGGGATTGCTGTCATTGGCACCGGGGATTGCATCCATCCGGCGTGGTTAAAGGACATTGAAGCGAAGCTGGAGCCCGCCGAAGCGGGCTTTCTTCGTCTTGGCCCTTTGTTTGAGAAGGCATTGCGGCCGGAGATACCCGTGCTGTGCCGGGCTGATGTGCGGTTTGTCCTGTCGACGGAGATCTCCTGCATTTACAAGAAAAATGGCAAGATCCGCAAGGTGCATTGTGTGGTCATCCTTTCATCACTGGCGGCGGCGCGGGCGTTCCAACACCGGCTGGAGGCGATCGGGAATATCAGGTCTGACGGGCGGCCGATCCTTGGGCTAGATGCCCGAGACCTTCTGGCGATAGCCCTTGAGTGTGACCCGCAGGTTCTTTTTATCCCGGCGCATATTTGGACGCCGTGGTTTTCCGTGCTCGGTGCCCGCAGTGGCTTTGACAGCATCAAAGAATGTTTTGGTGATCTGACACGTCATATTTTTGCCGTTGAGACGGGGCTGTCGTCGGATCCACTGATGAACTGGCGCTTGAAACAGCTCGATGATTTTATCCTGGTTTCCAATTCTGACGCGCATTCGGCGTCAAAGCTCGGGCGTGAGGCGAATATGTTTGATACGGAATTTTCTTATGCCGGGATGTACCGGGCATTGGCAGACACGTTGGACAAAGGCTTTGTCGGGACGATCGAGTTCTTTCCTGAAGAAGGCAAATATCATGCCGCTGGCCATCGGGATTGTGGTATGCGTCTGACGCCGGCGGAATCGCAGCATAACACATTGTGTCCGGTGTGCGGCAAGGAAGTGACCGAAGGCGTTTTATCCCGGGTCGCAATGCTGGCTGATCGCGTGGCTGGTGCCAAGGGCTCACGCGCACGCCCGTATCACAGCCTGATCCCGTTGGCCGAGATCATTGCCGAGGTGCGCGGGGTCGGGGTTCAGTCTGCGCAAGTGGCGCGCGTCTATATGGAATTGATCGAAAAACTAGGCCCTGAGTTACCGATTCTTATGACTGTTTCACTGAAGGATATTGCGATCGCCGGCGGGGATATGTTGGCCGAAGCCGTGCGACGCGTTCGGGCAGGGAAAGTTTCTGTAACGCCTGGCTATGACGGGGAGTACGGGGTTATCAAGATATTCGATGTGGCAGAACGGGGTTTAATCAGTAAGGGATAAAAATATGATACATTCAGGTCGGTTGCTTCTTGATGGGAAGCCGCGCATCGCGGCGGCGATCACGGATAAAGATGCTAATGATGTCATTCTGGCATCGGGGGCGGATGTGCTCGAGGTGCGCGTTGATGAATTTTCCAATAGGGAAGAGGCGTATGTGACGGAACAGGTTCGGCGTATCCGTGACGCCGGCTTGCCGATGATCCTGACCGTGCGCAATGACCCTGCCGAGGGAGCCCGTTTGGCGATGGAAGACGTAATAAAACGTAGCCTCTTTGTCGCCGCTATCGCGCTGGTCGATGCGGTGGACATTGAACTGTCATCACCGATCAAGGCGGATGTCATCAAGCTTGCCAGGGATAATGGCAAGCTGGTCATTGTGTCCAGGCATGATTTTAACCAGACCCTGGCGGATGAGGCCTTGGAATCGACCTTCATGGCTGCACGGATCGCAGGCGCGGATATTGTCAAGCTCGCCATGCAGGCCAACGCGCCAGATGATGTCCGGCGCTTGACGGCGTTCGCCTTGAGGCATCAGAACGATCATATCATCACGGTGGCCTTAGGCCCGCAGGGCGCGATCACCCGGCTGGCCTTTCCGGCCATGGGCTCGCTTTTGACTTACAGTTACATCAGCCAACCCACCGCCCCCGGCCAGATCCCGCTCAAAGTTCTACAGGAAGATTTCCGGCGGTATTACGCCTAAAGATTTTCTCCGCCCCCTCCTTGATTTTCCCTTTTATATATTGTATGGTTAATAAGGTTGGGTTGTCATCAGCATCATTTTTATAATATTATTTACAGGCGGGGGTTTTGCCATGAGGAAGATCACAGCATTTTTCGTTCTGACGGCGTTTTTGTTCAGTTGCATCGTGCCGCCGCAGGGTTTTACACAAACCCTTTCGGCCGTTGAACTTATGCCGCCGTTGGGGAACAAGATCGGGTTGACTGCGGCGTATACGCCGGCTCATTTGTGGGGGATGTCCATGCACCCTAATGATCCGTTCAAGTTCGATTTTCTCATCCACCGCGGGGATACGCCCATGACGGCCGATGAGAAGAATGCGGAATATACCAAGTTGATCAAATATTTCCTCGCGGCCTTGGCCGTGCCCGATACGGACCAGTGGGTCAACCTGAGCCCGTATGAAAAAGAGCGCGTGATCCCCGACAACTTTGGCCTGACGGAAATGGGCCGCGATGTGCTGGCGCAGGATTACCTGTTGAAACAGCTGGCATCTTCATTGACCGACCCGGAGACTCAGCTCGGCAAGAAGTTCTGGGACAATATTTATGCAGAGGCGTACGCGCGTTTTGGCACAACCGATGTGCCGACCGATGTGTTCAACAAGGTCTGGATCATGCCCGACAAGGCCAGTGTGTTTGAAAAGAATAATACGGTGAACATTGTGGCGCATAACCTGAAGGTCATGACCGACAAGGATTATCTGGCCAAGAAGCATAATGTGGAAGACGGGATATCGGCAGATGACGTCGTGGTGGCAGATATTTCGTCGCAGGTCATGAAAGAGGTCATTATCCCGGCCATCGAGAAGGAAGTCAATGAAGGCAAAAGCTTCGCGCCACTGCGCCAGATCTACAGCGGCATGCTCCTGGCCACCTGGTACAAACGCGCCCTGAAAGAATCGATCCTCGGGAAGTTGTACGCGGACAAGTCCAAGGTCAAAGGGGTTGACCAGGACCCGAAAAAGAACCAGGAAATTTACGATCAGTACGTCCGGGCATTCCAGAAGGGTGTCTTCAACATGATCAAAGAAGACGTCGACGCCTATTCCCAGGAAACCATCCCCCGCAAGTATTTCTCGGGGGGGTGGACGCGTGGTGAAGAAAGAGATTTCAGTCAGGCAGATAACACAGAAGAAGTGAAGGAAGTTGCTCAGAATGGACCTCTGGTGGAGGCTGTAGCTGTGGAGCTGAAGAAGTCTACGAATAGAATTAGCGTTGACCAATTTAATATAGGTCCTCGTGAAGAACCAAAAAAGACGGATGCGGCGGAGAAGGTGGAACGTACGGTATTCGAACAGCGTGCGCTATTTCTGCAAGCTATAGATCGTTGCATTGATTATGTTAAATAATTCTCGAAGAACTTTTTAGTCAATTCAGGCCTTTTCTGCATACTTCTCAGCGCTCCAACAACCAACCGCCCAAGTTGTTTTTTATCCTGCGCCTGATGATTCTTTAGAC